>CADALZ010000001.1 GCA_902788865.1 uncultured Bacteroidales bacterium
AATCCCTCCCCCATGGGGGAGGTTAGGAGAGGGAACGCCTCCTTGCAAAACTTTACTAACTCACTTTATAAAACCTGCTGGCTGGCGATGCAAAGTTCAGACAGCAGTGGTGATTGTACAGACAGCAGTGGCGTTTGTACAGACAGCAGTGCTGATTGTACAGACAGTGGTGCTGTCTGAAGTTTTGGTTGCGTAGCGATGGGTTTTGGATGTGGGGACGATGGGTTTTGGTTTGGGAGGATGATATTTTTTATCGGCGAATATTCCGAATTAAGAAATAGCCCAACTTCGATTTCCTTTCACCTTTCACCGACACCATTTAAGACTATGTGTTTCAGCGGATTAAGGTGGTGAAAGGAAAAATCAAAGGTGGCCCATCAGCGGAGGGAAATGCCGTAGGCATGGAATAATGTAGCCAGCCATGCAGGGCTGTCATAGGCAGCACAAATGGCTGGTGGGCAGACGTTTACAGGCACCCGTGCCTTTAGGTACGGGACGTGGTATACCTAAAGGCACGCATACTATGGGGATGGCAAAAAAACAGCTGAAAAAAAACGCTATCTGCAACTTTCACCCTTTGGGATGTATGTGCGACAAGGCAGCACCGATGGCAGTGCAATACTCCGAATAGGGAGGGATGTGGAAGTGGACGCCATAGAGTTCTTCCAGATCCTTGAACACCTCGCGGCACTGTGGCATGAGGGTGAGGTTGCCTATCAGCACAAAGTCCTTCACCTTGGTGGAGAGGGAGCAGAGCACGGCAGCACTGCCTATGGTCTGCATCACCATGTGCACAATGCCAGCAGCCACATCCTCGTGGGTAGAGGTGGTATCGGCCTTGCCGAAGAGGGAGGCAGTGGCGTGCAGCGGGAGACCAGGCAGGTCGGTGTTGCACACATCGCCTATGAGGAGGTCTATCTTGTTGTAGTCACCCTGCTCGGCAAGTTCAGACACATAGTGGATATCGTGCGTATTGAGCAGCAGGCGTGAGAGGCCCTGCAGGGTGCCACCACCCATACCTATACCTGCAATGTGCTCTATCTTGTCACCGCAGATCTTTACGAACGACGTACCTGTGCCCATGCTCACCACGATAAGCGGCGAGATGTCGAGCGCATGACGAGCACCGAGGCCGTTGGCCACAAACTCATCTACCTTCTTGGTGGGAAGCCCATAGAGAGGACTATTCACGTAGGCACTGCCCACGCCCGTGAGCACCACCTGCTCTATGTCGCTGAGCTCTATACCATTGTCATAAATATACTTGCCGAAGGCTCCGAACAGTGAAGTTACAGGGTCGGCGGCAGTGATGCACATAGGCGACTGCAGTTGGTCGCCCCACTTGATGCCAACGATTTTCGTAGTGCTTCCGCCTACGTCGATTCCGATTACTACGCCCATTATCTGGTTGGTTTTTAAGTTGTAGTTTAGACAAACACGGGGCGAAGATAGTGCAAACTATTCAGATTACCAAACAAATAGCTATCTCTTAAACAATTGGTAGCTGATTTTCACGCCCCAACGCTGATAATTGGCCTTTTCGAAGCTGGCAAAGACACCTAAATCCACGATATGCGTGCCAAAGCCATAGCCCACTTCCCAGTAGGGTTTCAGCTGCGAGGTGTAGAGCATGCTGAGGTAAACACGCTCATAAATCACATGCTTGGTGAGCTTGGTGACATGAGGCACTATTAAGAAAGGTGTGTCGAAAGTCATGTGGAAGCGGGCATAGCGTCCAGAATTGTTGTACATGTGCCGATGCAGCAGTTGGAAACGTCCGCTGATTTCGTCGCGCCACTCATCGGGGAGGTTATTGCGGCGCAGGTACTCAAAGTCGGCAAAGTAGAGGTGATCTTGCTTGGTGAAAGCACCGCCACCTGCCCTAAGATAAAGCTCACGCATGGCTCCGAAAGAGAACACCTGACGTATGTCAAGCTCCATGCGCTCGTACTTCATAGATTGGTTCAGCACCCCTGTGATGCCTCGTTCCCAGTCGAACGTGATGCGCGGATAGCGGGAACTGAGGTTCTCCTTTCGCTGTCCGTTCATATAGTAATACTGCCCAGGCACCCACTGCAAAATGAAGTGTGGTGCAAAGCTATTGTAAGTCTTACGCAGGGAAGAGAGGATGCTTATGTCCGACTCCTGCATATCTGGGAGCAGCGAAGAAATCTGGCGCTGACTCACCTCCTCGCCTGTTTCCTTCAGCACCAGCCTCGATTTCTTAGGAGCTGTGCGTCTGTGTACGGAAAGACCGAACTGGACAGTGAGGCCATTGGTGACTTCCCAGCTATGCATCAGCTTCATGTAAACGTCTTTGAAATACTCTATGTGTATCTGCGACTTATCGAAGAGGTCGTCAGGGAGGCGGTCGATGGCATCGGTCATGCGAGGGCTGTAGATGCGGCCTCCGCTACCCATCTCCAGCGAGATGCTCTGCCTGCGGCGTGGCCAGTAGTTGTACTCCCCGTTCACGTTCCAATAGAGCTCACGATGCTTGAAGTTGAAACCCAAGCGAGGCGTCAACGAGAGCAGGCGGTCGCCAGGAAACATCTGGTTATACCTTATCTTATAACGGTAGGAGATGCCATTCGTACCGCTATAGCTGATCAGTGAGGGATCCAGCAACTGGTAGATGCGGAAGGTGCCAAGATTTGGTGCCACCACCGTGCGACGGCTGAAGAGGATGTCTTCCATACCCTCCCAGAACTTATTCTTCGGCTGGCGCACACTCTCCAACTGCTTGGCTCGCTGCAGCGAGTCTTCGCTGTGGAAATAGCGCTGGTACAGGGCAGATTCGTCTTTAGTGAGCGGCTCTGTGCGACGCTCACTGATGTAGGCATAGTCGCGCACCATCTCCTCTGGATCTACAGACAGTGCATAGGCCTCCGTGAGGTCGTAATCCAGTTCCTTCGACTTTTCGAAGAGGATATTCTGGTAGGTGGGCACACCGATGTACTTGCCCGACATCTTGTTGCCCAGCATCTTGAGGTTCACTTCCACCTCATACCTCACGGGCAGAAACTCTTCATCAGTGCCCTCCTCACCCAGCTTCACAGTGATGATGAAGTGGTTCATCTCCGTGTGGCCGATATAGCAGATCTCACGCACGGTCATGCTCTTCTCGTTGATGAACATATAGCCATAGAGCAGCTGATAGCTATACACCTTGCGCACAAAGTAGATGCGGTGTACCCGTCCCTGCGGGGTCTCTTGCACGCCTTGATGCTCATATTTATAATATTTTCGGGCATTGGGGGCCAGCGGAGAGAGCAGCTTGTCGCCCAGCAAGGAGGAAGCATAGACATTGATGTGGAAGAAGTCTTGCAGGCGGCCATCGGCTTCCCATGCACGGCCGGCTGTGCCAGAAAAGCCGCGCATCTTCTCATCGTAGATATTGGGAGCGGTGTAGTGCAGGTCGCTGTATTGCTCTACCACATAGTCGCGCACCCCCTTCTCCAGATGGAACATGTGGGGCAGGTAGCGCAGCAGCATATTCTTGCGATCTATGTGCAGGTCGCCCTTTACATAAAGGCTAGCCTCATACTCGCTCACAGCATCAGCATAGTATGGAGCCAGATCTCTGATCTTCTCCACCAGCGAGTCGGCTGCATTCCACTTCTTAGCCGCCTGCAACGAGACGGAGCAGAGTAAGACTAGCAGCAAAATGCCACCCTTGAGGCAATATGTAGCAAACTTATTCAATGTTTTATCACTTTATGGTGCAAATTTAAGGATTTTTCGTAATTTTGCGCCAAACAACTAAAAAAGATAATCAACAATGTCAAAAATGCGATTTTTTGCCCTCCGTGAGCTCGCCAACCGCAAGCCACTGGACGTACAGGTTCCGTCTGAGAAACTTAGTGACTACTATGCCAGCCACGTCTTCGATGATGAGAAGATGCAGGAGTACCTGCCACGTGAGGCTTACAAGGCCGTGAAAGAGGCAGTGGAAAAAGGCAAGCCCATAGGCCGTGAGATGGCCGACTTGATAGCCAACGGCATGAAGAGCTGGGCAAAGACGCTGGGTGTGACACACTATACGCACTGGTTCCAACCCCTTACCGACGGCACTGCCGAGAAACACGACAGCTTCATCGACTTCGGCGAGGAAGGGGATGTGATAGAGCGCTTCAGCGGCAAGTTGCTCATACAGCAGGAGCCAGATGCCAGCAGCTTCCCTAACGGCGGATTGCGCAACACCTTCGAGGCGCGTGGCTATACGGCTTGGGATGTGTCTTCGCCTGCTTTCGTGGTAGATGATACGCTGTGTATCCCTACCATCTTCATCGCCTATACAGGTGAGGCACTCGACTATAAAACACCGCTGCTGCGTGCGCTCTCGGCTGTAGATAAGGCTGCTACAGCCGTGTGCAAGCTCTTCGATGAGAACATCAATCGCGTGTATGCCAACTTAGGTTGGGAGCAGGAGTATTTCCTCGTGGATGAGGCACTCTATGATGCCCGTCCCGACCTCTTCCTCACAGGGCGTACGCTGATGGGGCACTCTTCTGCCAAAGACCAGCAGCTGGACGACCACTACTTCGGCAGCATCCCGCCACGTGTCACGGCTTTTATGAAGGATCTCGAGATAGAGAGCCTAAAGCTGGGCATCCCTGTGAAGACACGCCACAACGAGGTGGCCCCCAATCAGTTTGAGTTGGCTCCTATCTTTGAGAATGTCAACTTGGCCAACGACCATAATCAGCTCATCATGGATCTGATGAAGCGCATCGCCCATAAGCATCACTTCGCCGTGCTGCTGCACGAGAAGCCTTTCGACGGAGTGAACGGATCGGGCAAGCACAACAACTGGTCGCTCTGCACCGATACGGGCATCAACCTCTTTGCGCCTGGCAAGAACCCAGAGGCAAATACGCTCTTCCTAACCTTCCTAGTGAATGTGCTGATGATGGTGTATAAAAATCAGAACTTGCTGCGTGCCAGCATCATGAGCTCTGGCAACAGCCACCGTCTGGGGGCCAATGAGGCTCCACCTGCCATTCTCTCCATCTTCCTGGGCAGACATCTGAGCATGATTCTGGACGAGATAGGACAGAAGGATTACCCCTCTGGAGCAACTAACGATCAAGACACTACCCTCAAATTGGATATAGGGCGTATCCCTGACATCTTGCGTGATACGACCGACCGCAACCGCACATCTCCCTTCGCTTTCACAGGAAACCGCTTCGAGTTTCGTGCCGCTGGAGCTTCGGCCAACTGTGCCGCTGCCATGATAGCCATCAATGCGGCTATGGCTGCCCAGCTCACTGAGTTCAAGGCCAGTGTAGATAAACTCATGGAGGAAGGCTTCGAAACCAGCGAGGCTATCTTCTACATGATGAAGGAATACATACAGACTTCTGCACCTATCCACTTCGAGGGCGACGGCTACTCACACGAATGGAAGGAGGAGGCACACCGCCGAGGTCTTTCGGACATCAGCAGCGTGCCTGAGGCCCTGATGCACTTCGACGATACGCAGAGCCGCGCCGTGCTCATGGGGCAGCACATCTTCAACGAAAGTGAGCTGCAGAGCCGCATAGAGGTGGAGCTGGAGAAGTTTGTGAAGAAGGAGCAGATAGAGAGCCGCGTGCTGGGCGACCTGGCCATCAACCATATAGTGCCTACAGCGGTGAGCTACCAGAACCGACTGCTGGAGAATCTGCGCGGACTTCGTGAGACGTTCAGCCAGCAGGAGTACGATGAGCTGAGTGCCGACCGCAAGGAGCTTATCCGCGACATCTCTCACCGTGTAACGGCCATCAAGGTGCTGGTGCGCGAGATGACGGAGAAGCGTCGCAAGGCCAACCACATGGACAGCAACCATGATAAGGCCTTTGCCTATGCAGACAACGTGCACCCCTATCTGGATCGCATCCGCGAGCATATAGACAATCTGGAGATGGAAATCGACGACGAAATCTGGCCATTGCCTAAATACCGCGAGCTGCTCTTCTCTAAATGAAACAGGTACTGAAGATACTCGGAGGTCTGCTGGCAGGAGCCGTAGTAGGCGCACTGCTCACAGCAGGCATCATCGCCTTGGTGGATGATGGGTCATTCTCGTTCAGCCAAGCCAAGGACGTGGAGGGCGGCACGTTAGCGCTGTCTATCCTCTACTCGTTCCTTTCGCTCTTCATCGCGTTCTTCCTGAACATCTTCCTGCACGAAGCAGGACACTTGGTATTCGGGTTGCTGACGGGTTATCGGTTCGTTTCATTCCGAGTTTTCAACGTTACCTTTTTAAAAGACAAGCACGGGCAGTGGACACGAAGAAAGTTCAGCATCCCTGGCACGGCTGGCCAATGTCTCATGGCACCTCCAACCGACATGCCTGCCGATCGGGTGCCATATTTCTGGTACAATGCAGGGGGTGTGATAGTGAATCTGCTGCTGTTGCTGCTCTCTATCTACTGCCTCAAGGCCTTCCACCTGCCCATGTTCCTCGAGTGCTTCTTCCTCATCAATAGCATCATAGCCCTACTCATCGCCCTGATGAATGGGTTGCCTATCAAGGTGGGAGGCACCAACAATGACGGACGCAATATCTGGGAGCTTTGGCAACATCACGAAAAACGAGCCGACCTCATCTACCAACTGAGCATGGTTGCCGAGATAGTGAAAGGCACACGCATGTCAGAAATGCCTGCAGAGTGGTTCCCCTACCGCCCACTCACCTCCTATAAAGATACCATCTCACTGGGTTCCAAGGTGAACTACATAGGTTGGCTGGAGGATAACGGACGTATGGCAGAGGCACTGGCAGAGGCCGAAGAACTGCTGAAACACAAACTGCCCATGCTCATCCTGCGGGAGTTGGCTGGCGAAGCTGTGTTCCTGCGACTGACAGACAATCCCGAAGCAAATATAGAGGATGTGTGGACGAAAGAACAGCAAACCTACACGAAGACTATGGCAAAATATAGTCCTGGCAAGGAGCAAGTGCTCTTCGCCCTTGAACTGCTTCGTGACGGTCAGCGAGAAGCCGCCCTACAACGACTCGAACAGGTGAAAGTGCATTGGCAGGCGTATGCCTTTCCAGGCGAAGCCCGCTCTGCCATCGCTGCCATGGAATATGTACTTAAAAAAGTGGAGGAAAACGTATGACAACAAATGTTTACGAACAGTATTTCGGTGCCCAGTGCACCTTCAATGGGGTGGAGCGCCGAGCTGCCCTCGTGATGCTGGTGTGTGACTCCGATCACGGCACTATAAAGTATGAAGTAGGTGTGACCTTCTTCCCGCATAACGACCCCACCGACTTTGGCATTTCATACGATGCCTATCTGAGCCGTGTGATATTCGAAGCCGCTGGACGTAGGTCGAAGAAGCGTGAAGCCACCTTCCTGAAAGACCTCCGCACCACCGTCGATGAGTTGGCAGCTACCATCGGTGGAAAGGTCAACTGGGAGCTTCCACTGCGTGAAGCGAGAATGGGATAATTTATAATTCATAATTTATAATTGAAAACAATGTTCCGAAAAATCTTCCCTCCCGCTGTTTTAGCCGGCATCTGCATCGCGATTGCAGGTACCGTATTTCTCCGCATTGGCGGATTGGCTGGTGCCGTACTCTTCGCTTTCGGCCTCATCACCGTGGTGTATTATGGTTTGAAACTCTATACGGGCACGGCTGGATTCATTCGCGCACGGGGCGACTGGGGCATGCTCTGCGTAGTGCTGCTGGGCAACATTGTGGGATGCTGGCTCACGGCTATGGCAGTGCGCTACGCCCTACCCGACTGCATCGAACCTGCCACCAACATTCTGCAAGGTCGCTTGGCCAAGGGACCTTTCGCCTGCTTCCTGTTGGCCATAGGTTGCGGATTCATCATGACCACTGCTGTGAACTTTGCCCGCAAGGGGAAGGTGCTGCCATTGCTCTTCGGTGTACCGCTCTTCATCATGTGCGGCTTCGCACATAGCATCGCCGATGCCTTCTACTTCTTAGTGGTGCCCGCAGACACCCTGCTGCAACCTATGGTGCTGGCTGTGTATGTGTGCGAGGTGCTGGGCAACTTCGTGGGCTGCAATCTCTATCGCTGGACGATGTTTGGACTTGAAACACAATAGTTTATGGAACTGAATGTACACAACAAACAGGAATATCCTCCGATGCACACCACCGAGCATATCATCAACCAGACGATGATACGCCTCTTCGGCTGTGGCCGCTCTGTAGAAGCGCATATCGAGCGTAAGAAGAGCAAGTTGGATTACCGACTGGAGGATGCTCCCACCGAGGAGCAAGTCAAGCAGCTGGAGGATGCCGTGAATGAGGTCATCGACCGCCATCTGGACGTCACTACTGAATATATCTCCCAAGCCGAGGCCCAAGGTCGCTTCGACCTGCAGCGCCTGCCCGATGATGCCTCCGAAACCGTCCGCGTGGTGCACGTAGGCGACTATGACGAGTGCCTATGCATCGGCACCCATGTGACCAATACCGCAGAAATAGGCCAATTCAAGATTCTCAGCCATAGCTGGGATGCTGAAAGCCACATCTGGCGCATGAGGTTTAAATTAATTTGACTATCTTTGCAGCAAAATCTTGAATGACGATGAGCAGAAAAAGAAAGGAACTCCCCCTGCTGGAGAAAGTGCTGATCACAGATGTGGCAGCAGAAGGTAAGGCCATAGCACGGGTAAACGACTTGGTGGTCTTTGTGCCCTACGTGGTACCTGGCGACGTGGTGGACCTGCAGCTGCGCCGCAAGAAGCATAGCTATGCAGAAGCCGAAGCGGTGAAGTATCATAAGTATTCGGAGAAACGTGCCGTGCCTTTCTGCGAGCACTACGGCGTGTGTGGCGGCTGCGTGTGGCAGATACTGCCCTATGAAGAGCAGCTGAAGTACAAGCAGAAGCAGGTGTTTGACGCACTGACGCGCATCGGCAAGGTGGAGCTGCCTGAGATCACGCCTATCATTGGTTCTGAGAAGACGCAATGCTACCGCAACAAGCTGGAGTTTACCTTCAGCAACAAGCGCTGGCTGACACGTGAGGAGGTGGCCAGTGGGGTGGTCTTCGAGCGCAATGCCGTGGGATTTCACATCACAGGAGCATTTGACAAAGTGTTGCCCATTGAGAAGTGCTGGCTGCAAGACGATATCTGCAATCAGATACGAAATGCCATACGCGACTATGCTCTGGAACATGACTATACCTTTATAGACCTGCGCCAACATACGGGCATGATGCGAAACCTCATCATACGCACGGCTTCTACGGGTGAACTGATGGTCATCGTGGTGGCTCGCGTGGAGGGCAATGCGGAGATGCAGCAGTTCCTCACGCTGATGGAGTTTGTGAAGCAGACGTTCCCACAAATCACTTCGCTGCAGTATGTCATCAATAATAAGGTGAACGATGCTATAAGCGATCTCGAGGTAATGCTCTATAGTGGGCGCGACCACATCTTCGAGGAGATGGAGGGGCTACGTTTCAAGATAGGGCCAAAGTCGTTTTATCAAACCAACTCTGAACAGGCGTACCAATTATATAAGGTGGCACGCAACTTTGCCCAGCTCACAGGTGATGAACTGGTGTACGACCCGTATACAGGCACTGGTACCATAGCCAACTTTGTGAGCCGACAGGCACGGAAAGTCATCGGCATAGAGTATGTGCCAGAGGCCATCGAGGATGCGAAGGTGAACTCGGCCGTGAACGGCATAGAGAACACACTCTTCTATGCTGGCGACATGAAGGATATCCTGACAGATGATTTCATCGCCGCGCATGGCCAGCCAGATGTCATCATCACCGATCCACCACGGGCAGGCATGCATCCAGACGTGATAAACGTGATACTGAATGCTGCGCCTCAGCGCATAGTGTATGTGAGCTGTAACCCTGCCACACAGGCACGCGACCTCCAGCTGCTGGATGCCAAGTACAGCGTGAAAGCGGTGCAACCCGTGGATATGTTCCCGCAGACGCATCATGTGGAAAATGTGGTGCTGTTAGAGATTAAAAAATGATAGAATTAAATCATAACTCATAGTTTCTTTATGGAAAAGAAGACCCCACTGGCGAGAGCCAAGACAAGATATACCGACTACACCGTGCGTGAGGAGATGGAACTGATGGACTATCTGGCTAAGCTGATGCCCGAAGCCAGCCGCACAAAGTTGAAATCGCTGCTCAGCAAGCGACTGGTGCTGGTGAACAATACTATCACCACGCAGTATAACTATCTGCTGAAGCCGGGCATGAAGGTGCAGATCAGTCGTGCCAAAGCAGGCAAGGAGTTTCACAATAAATATCTGAAGCTGCTCTACGAGGATGCCTACATTATCGTGGTGGAGAAAAAAGAGGGGTTGCTTTCCGTGAAGACCGACCGTGAGAAGGAACGCACGGCGTGGTCGTTCCTCACCGAGTATCTGCAGAAGAGCGACCGCCGTGCTCAGGCTTATGTGGTGCATCGCCTGGATCGCGACACCTCTGGCATCATGATGTTTGCCAAGGATGAAAAGACGCAGAACACGCTGCGTGACAACTGGCACGACATTGTGTTCGACCGCCGCTATGTGGCTGTAGTAAACGGGGAGATGGAGCGTGATGCAGGCTCTGTGAAATCTTGGCTCACAGATAAGAAGCTCTACGTAAAGTCGAGCCCTGTAGATGACGGTGGGCAGTTTGCTGTGACGCACTACCGCACCATCAAACGTGCCAACGGCTACTCTCTTATGGAACTAAAGCTGGAAACAGGACGCAAGAACCAGATTCGCGTACACATGGCCGACCTTGGGCATCCCGTGATCGGTGACGGGCGCTATGGCATAGAGGATCAGAATCCACTGGGTCGCCTGGCGCTGCACGCCTTCAAACTTTGCTTCTATCACCCTGTGACGCGCGAACCTATGACCTTTGAAACCCCCTACCCGACTGACTTCAAACGGCTATTGGTGAAGAAAGAGAACCAGAGCCCCACTCCCAAAAGGAGTGAGCAGTAAGCCAAATTACCTCCCCTTTGGGGGAGGAATAGATGGTTTCTTACCCAAAGGGAGAAGGATAGTAACTATTTATCGATAGCTGCTGAGCCACGGCATACCCCTCCTTATAGAGGGTAGTGAGCTTGCGGGTGTCTCGCTCTATGCGATCCACCTCAATGGGTTTCTGTGGGCGAATCACGGTGATGCGCCTCTCATCTTCCAGACGCTCCACAAGGTCGAGTTGCTTATTATAGACGATGCTGCGCATCACCAATGCCTCACGGATGTTCGGATACTCCTTATATATAAAAGGTGGAATCTTGAACTTATGCTGCTTCTTCCGATAGCCACGGTTGCGCGTCAGCACCACCACCGCTTTCTGGTATCCTTGCCTGAAAGCTCGTTCCACAGGGATGCTGTCGGTGATGCCTCCGTCGAGCATCGGCTGCCCATCTACATAGGCGATGGGACACACGAATGGCAAGCTGCATGAAGCCTTCGCAATGCTGATGATGCGTTCCTCGTTGTGTTTCTCTTCCCAATACTGCGGCTGCCCCGTCACACAGTTGGTAGTCACCATCTCGAAGCGGTCGGGCGTTGCAGCATAGGTGGCATAGTCGTAGGGGATGATATGCTCAGGAAAATCCCCAAACATCAAGTTGAAATCCATGATATTGCGCTGCTTCACCAGATATTTCAAGCCGATGTAGTGATACTGCTCCAGCAAATCGATATTCGCCTTCTTGGCACGCCCACGCTGGCGCGACATGAAAGAGAGTCCGTTGCTGGCACCCGCACTCACACCGATGGTATAGGGGAAGCGCAATCCCCTGTCCATGAAGTTGTCAAGCACTCCCACGGTGAACACGCCGCGCATGCCTCCGCCCTCCAGCACTAAGGCTGTGGTATCATCTATCTGTATGTTTTTGGGTTCTGAAGTCATCTTTTTGACAGTGTTTTTCATATTTCGGCAGCAAAGATAACAATTATTACAAATATTTAATTACCTTTGCATCAATTTGAAATTAAAACTAACAAAAATATTTCTTGAAATGAAAAAAGCATTATTGTTTGCTGCTGCAGGCCTCATCAGTCTCAGCACATTGGCACAGGCCCCCGCTTCTTCAGAAGAAGGGTTCAAGTTTACGGTGGTGAAGCAAAACCCTATCACCAGCATTAAGAACCAAGCCAGCGCAGGTACTTGCTGGTGCTATTCTACCATGGCTTTCTTGGAGTCAGAGCTCATCAAGGCCGGCAAGGGTACTTATGATTTCTCTGAGATGTATATCGTGGAGAACACTTATTACGATCGCGCTCAAGCAGCCGTTCGCACCCACGGTGACGTGTCTTTCTCACAGGGTGGTTCGTTCTACGACGTGCTTTATGGCATGGAGCACTTCGGCCTCATCCCTGAAGCTGAGATGCGTCCAGGTGTGATGTATGGTGATACACTGAGCCGTCACTCAGAGCTTTCTGCTGTGACCGATGCAATGGTAGCTGCTATCGCTAAGGGTCGCAGCCGCAACCTGCAGACAGATCCTGATGGCAACTGGATGTGGCTCAAGGCCGTGAAGGCAGCTCATGAAGTATATCTGGGCACTCCTCCAGAGACTTTCACTTATCAGGGCAAGACATACACTCCGAAGTCATTCTTCGAGAGCACAGGCTTGAAGGCCAGCGACTATATCTCACTGACGTCTTACACGCACCATCCATTCTACGAGCCATTCGTACTGGAGATTCAAGACAACTGGCGTTGGGCACAGAGCTACAACCTGCCTATCGATGAGCTGATGGAGGTATTCGACTATGCCATCAATCAGGGCTATACCATCGCTTGGGGTTCCGACGTGAGCGAGGAAGGCTTCAACCGTCAGGGCATCGGCGTGCTGCCAGACATTGAAAAGGTGGCCGAGGAGGCTGGCTCTGATATGGCTCACTGGCTGAACCTGCCTGCTACACAGCGCAACGTGACCGACAAGCCGACTCCACAGAAGTGGGTGACTCAGGCAGAGCGCCAGAAGGCTTACGACAACTGGGAGACCACCGACGATCATGGTATGCAGATCTTCGGCATCGCTAAGGATCAGAAAGGCACCGAGTACTACATGGTGAAGAACTCATGGGGCAAGACTGGCAAGTATGATGGTATCTGGTATGTATCTAAGGCTTTCGCTCGCTATAAGACCATGAACATCGTGGTGAACAAGAAGGCTCTGCCAAAGGCTATCGCCGATAAGCTGGGGGTGAAGATATAATTTTTACGACTAGCCGTAAAGATTAAAATTAAAAAATTAGAGTTTAGAGCTTAGAGCTTAGAGTTTTATAATTTTATAATTCTATAATTTTAAAAAGAGGAGGGCGTGCTCTCCTCTTTTTTGCACTATTCCCTAAATATTGTGCAATTTTGTCATTATTATTTGGGAATACCAATGACTTTGAGTAACTTTGCAGCCTAATTGTCGCAAAGGCGACAAAAAGTATTGGAAATAATCATTAACTAATAAGAACATGAGTTTGAAAATTGTTGTTTTGGCAAAACAAGTACCCGACACTCGCAATGTGGGGAAAGATGCCATGAAAGCTGACGGAACCATCAACCGTGCAGCCCTTCCCGCTATTTTCAATCCTGAGGACCTCAACGCACTGGAGCAGGCCCTCCGCTTGAAAGACGCCTTCCCTGGCTCTACGGTGACCATGCTCACCATGGGTCCCGGACGTGCTGCGGAAATCATTCGTCAAGGACTATATCGCGGTGCCGATGACGGCGTGCTGCTCACCGACCGTGCCTTCGCAGGTGCCGACACCCTGGCTACCTCCTACGCCATCGCTACGGCCATCAAGAAGATGGGTCAGGTTGACATCATCATCGGCGGTCGCCAGGCCATCGATGGTGACACCGCACAGGTGGGCCCACAGGTGGCTCAGAAGCTGGGTCTCACACAGGTGACCTATGCCGAGGAGATTCTCTCACTGGATGAGAAAGCCCGTCGCATCACCATCCGCCGCCACATAGACGGTGGCGTAGAAGTGGTGGATGCCCCACTGCCACTGGTCATCACCGTGAACGGAAGTGCAGCTCCCTGCCGTCCGTGCAACGCTAAGCTGGTGATGAAATACAAGCGCGCCATGGGTGGCTTGGAGAAAGCCGACCTTGCCAAGCAGGGCACTGAATTGCCATACGCCGACCTCTACGCCGAGCGTCCTTACCTCAACCTGACGGAATGGACGGTGGCCGACATTGATGCCGACATACAGCAGTGCGGACTCAGCGGATCACCTACCAAGGTGAAGACCGTGCAGAACATCGTCTTCCAAGCCAAGGAGAGCCAGACGCTCACCGCTAAGGATGAGGATGTGGAAGGATTAGTTAAAGAATTGTTGGACAAGAAGATCATCGGCTAAGGAATTATGAACAACGTATTTGTATATTGTGAGATAGAAGGCACCACCGTGGCCGAAGTATCTCAGGAGTTGCTGACCAAAGGCCGCAAACTCGCCAACCAGCTGAACGTAGAACTCCATGCCGTAGTGGCTGGTACCGATATCAAGGGTAAGGTAGAAGACCAAATCCTGCCCTACGGTGTAGATAAGCTCTTCGTCTTCGACGCTCCCGAGCTGTTCCCCTACACCTCTGCTCCTCATACAGACATCCTGGTGAACCTCTTCAAGCAAGAGAAACCACAGATAGCCCTCATGGGCGCCACCGTGATAGGCCGTGACCTCGGTCCTCGCGTGTCTTCATCACTCACCAGCGGCCTTACTGCCGACTGCACCCAGCTGGAGATTGGCGACCATAAGGATGTGAAGACAGGCACTGAATATCAGAACCTGCTCTATCAGATCCGTCCGGCTTTCGGTGGCAACATCGTAGCCACTATCGTGAATCCCGACCATCGTCCACAGATGGCCACCGTGCGCAGCGGCGTGATGCAGAAAGCCCTCTATGACGGCAGCAGCCGCGGAGAAGTGGTTTACCCAGAGGTGAACCAGTATGTTAGTCCTGAGGCCTTCGTGGTACACGTACTCGAGCATCGTGTAGAGGCTGCCAAGCACAACCTCAAGGGTGCCAAGATCGTGGTAGCCGGTGGCTATGGCATGGGCAGCAAGGAAGGCTTCGACATGCTCTTCGAACTGGCCAAGGTGCTGCACGGCGAGGTAGGTGCCAGTCGTGCCGCCGTAGATTCAGGCTTCTGCGACCATGACCGTCAGATCGGTCAGACGGGTGTCACCGTGCATCCTAAAGTCTATATCGCCTGTGGCATCAGCGGACAGATTCAGCACATTGCCGGTATGCAGGATTCAGACATCATCATCTCTGTGAACAATGATCCAGAGGCGCCTATCAACAAGATTGCCGACTACGTGATCTGTGGCACCGTGGAAGAAGTGGTTCCAAAGCTGATTAAGTATTACAAACAAAATTCGAAGTAACTATGGCAAATTATTATAGTGACTATCCTGAGCTCAAGTTCCACCTCACCCACCCGCTCATGGAGCGCATCGTGGAACTGAAGGAACGCGGCTATGCCGACAAAGAGCAATATGAAGACGCGCCCGTTGACTACAACGACGCCATTGAGAACTACGACCGTGTGCTGGAGATTGCAGGCGACATCGCTGCCAATATCATAGAGCCAAACAGTGAGAGCGTGGACATCGAAGGGCCACACCTCGTAGATGGACGCATGGTGTATGCAGAAAAGACCAAGGAGAACCTCGCTGCCACCATCAAGGCAGGCCTCAACGGTGTGCCTATGCCACGCCGCTACGGTGGTCTTAACTTCCCTACCGTGCCCTACTCCATGGCTTCAGAAATCATCTCTGCCGCCGATGCTGGTTTCCAGAACATCTGGTCACTGCAAGACTGCATCGAGACACTCTATGAGTTCGGCACCGAGGAGCAGCGTCAGCGCTACATCCCCCGCGTATGCCAGGGCGAAACCATGTCTATGGACCTCACCGAGCCAGATGCAGGTTCCGACCTGCAGCGTGTGATGCTCAAGGCCACCTACGATGAGAAGGAAGACTGCTGGCGACTGAACGGCGTGAAGCGCTTCATCACCAATGGTGACTCTGACATCCACCTCGTGCTGGCACGTTCAGAGGAAGGCACACGCGACGGCCGTGGGCTCTCCATGTTCATCTACGACAAGCGTCAGGGCGGTGTCACCGTGCGCCACATAGAGCATAAGCTCGGCATCCACGGCTCACCTACCTGCGAGCTGGTATATAAGAATGCCAAGGCAGAGCTTTGCGGCGACCGCAAGCTGGGCCTCATCAAATATGTCATGGCACTGATGAACGGTGCCCGTCTGGGCATCGGTGCGCAGAGCACAGGCGTGAGCCAAGCCGCCTACAACGAGGCACTGGCCTACGCCAAGGAGCGCCGCCAGTTCGACAAGGCCATCATCGAGTTCCCAGCCGTGTACGACATGCTGGCACGCATGAAGGCTAAGCTCGATGCAGGTCGCAGCATCCTCTACATGACCTCACGCTATGTGGATATCTACAAGGCACTGAACGACATCAGCCGCGAGCGCAAGCTCACGCCAGAAGAGCGTGCAGAGCAGAAGAAGTACAGCCGCCTGGCCGATGCCTTCACCCCACTCTGCAAGGGTATGACTTCTGAGTATGCCAACCAGAATGCCTACGACTGTATCCAGATACACGGTGGTTCTGGCTTCATCATGGAGTATAAGTGCCAGCGCCTCTACCGCGATGCCCGCATTCTCTCTATCTACGAGGGTACCACTCAGCTGCAGGTAGTGGCCGCCATACGCTACATCACCAATGGCACCTACCTCGCCATCATCCGTGAGATGCTGGAGGCCGAGGTGGCTCCAGAGTTCAAGGGCCTGCAGGAGCGTCTGCGCCAGATGGCCGACTGCTACGAGGAAGCCATCAATCTGGTGAAGGAGCAAGGCAACCAAGAGGTGCAAGACATCTTGGCACGCCGCCTCTACGACATGACCGGCAACATCGTGCTCAGCCTGCTGCTGATGGACGATGCCACCCGCTGTCCGGAGCTCTTCACCAAGAGCGTGAATGTGTATGTACGCATGGCCGAGGCCGAGGTAAACGGCTGCGCAGCCTTCATCAAGAACTATCGCGCTGAAGATTTAGAGTACTACAAACCAGAGTGATAAGAAGAGAATAGATTGAATTTGCTCAATCTTTATTATAAAGCTCCTCTCCGAAAAAATCGGAGAAGAGCTTTTGTTTAAGTTCACAATTATATTCATCCATGTTCACAGTCTTGAGCAAAAATGCTCAGCGTTATGGACAAAAAACTTCAACATGCTAATCTGATGATCAGAAACTATAGTAGAGGCCGAAGGTGATGTCGTTGACGAAATGAAACGATAAAAAAATGTAGCAACTGCCACGCTACGCGCTACAGTTGCTACGACAGAAAAAACAGAATTGAGTGGGTTATTTCACCAGGCACTTGTCCAGCGCACTGGCTATCTCTTCTCGATCGAGGTGCTGACCTATAAAGACGAGCTTCTGCATGCGGTCTCCATAGCGCTCGTCCCAGTCGCGACGCAGGGCAGGCTCACGCTCCATGAGGCGGTAGAGCTCCTCCTCGGGCATGGTGGCATACCACTGACCGGCATTGCGCAGTGACACCTGCTTGCCAGCCTGCTCGAAGACGTAGCACGTTTCGCGCTCGTCGCTGAAGTAGCACAGGCCCTTGGCACGTATCACGCTCTTAGGCCACTTGCGGGCCACGAACTCATCAAAGCGGGTCAGGTCGAAAGCCTCGCGGCGGAAATAGACGTAGGTGCCTATGCCGTATTCTTCGGCTTCGCCCTCGTCGTGGTGATGGTGGTGATGATGGTGATGATCGTGCTCATGTTCATGGTCATGCTCATGCTCGTGATCATGCTCGTGATCATGATCGTGCTCGTCGTCATCATCGTCATCGTCATCGTGGTGGTGATGGTCCTCTTCCTTGTATTCAGACTCCACCTCGCTGATCCATGTGGCCGAAGTGGCCACCTTGTCGAAATCGAAGAGGTGGGTATTCAGGATCTTGTCCAGCTCTACATCGCCGAAGTTGCAAGGGATGATCTCGGCCTTCGGCTGCAGGGCACGCACTATCTGGCTCAGGCGTTCCAGTTCCTCTGGGCTCACCTCACGTGCCTTATTGAGCAGCACGATGTTGCAGAACTCTATCTGCTGAATCACCAGATTCTCAATGTCTTCCTCTTCGATGTTCTGCTTCAGGAGATCCAATCCGCCTGCAAACTCATCTTTCATGCGCAAGGCATCTACCACGGTGACGATGCAGTCGAGCCGTGGAAGGCCGTCGGCCGCATACTGTGGCATGAGCTGAGGGATGGAGCTGATGGTCTGTGCGATGGGGGCTGGTTCGCAGATGCCGCTGGCCTCTATCACGATGTAGTCGAAGCGCTGCATGCGCATGATGTCATGCAACTGCTCCACGAGATCCATCTTCAGAGTGCAGCAGATGCAGCCGTTCTGCAGAGCCACGAGGCTGTCGTCTTTCTGCCCCACTACACCACCTTTCTCTATGAGATTGGCGTCTATGTTTACTTCACCTATATCATTGACTATCACGGCGAACTTGATGCCGCGTTCATTGGTCAGAATTCTGTTGAGCAATGTGGTTTTTCCACTGCCCAGATAGCCTGTGAGCAAAAGTACAGGCGTCTCCATTTTCATCTTTATTTCCATATCTCTCTTTTTACCGACGCAAAAGTACGAAATAAATTGAGAATTGAGAATTGAAAATTGAAAATTCTATCCCCTTAAACCCATTTTTGCATTTTATAATTTTATAACTCAAGTTTCGCAAGTGATGCCATAAGCATCTTATAGGGTAGCCAGCCATGTCAATGGCTGGATAAATAGCGGGCATTGAATGCGTGCTTTAGGTATGCCACCCACAATTTGTTGCGTACCTACGGCACGCTGTCTCTCTCTATAGCATCCATATTACCAGCCATTGACATGGCTGGCTACCCTATTAAGCCCCTCTGGGGCTTTGTCTCACAGGATGTTAGCATACTTGTGAAACTTGAGTTTTATAATCTTTTAATTTCATGATCCTCCGTGCTGCGCCGATAGCTCCAGTGGGGCATACTAAGCGGCAGAGGTGGCAACCCACGCAGCGCGTGCCCACTATCTGCGGCCTACGGGTAGCCGCATCGAACGTGATGGCTTGATGGCCTCCATCCTGACAAGAGGTGTAGCAGCGGCCGCACCCTATGCAGCGCTCACGGTCTATGCGCGGATAGACCATCGTGCTACGGTCGAGCGCACTGGCAGGCACAAAGTTGGGCAACTCCTCACCCACCACCTGCTCCAGCTGCTCTATGCCCCGCTGCTGCATGTAGGCCTGAAGTCCCAGCACCAAGTCGTCTATGATGCGGTAGCCATACTGCATCACGGCCGTACACACCTGCACATTGCGGCATCCCAGCTGCAGATACTCCAGTGCGTCACGCCACGTCTCTATGCCTCCTATACCACTGAGCTGCAACGACTTCAGCACAGGGTTCTGCGCCAGCTCCAGAATGAAGCGCTGCGCTATGGGCTTCACCGCACGCCCGCTCAGGCCCGAAACGGTCTTCTTCTCCGACACGGCCGCACGGCTGTTCATGGTCACACTCTTGATGGTATTGATGGCCGACACAGCATCGGCACGGGCAAAGTAGGCTCCCATGGCAGGCTCTGAGATGTGCGTGATGTTGGGTGTCATCTTAGGGATGACGGGGATGCTGACGGTGCCCTTCACATAGGCGGTGAAGAAGGTCACCAACTCCGGATTCTGCCCCACGTCTGAACCCATGCCTGCCAGACGCATCTGCGGACAAGAGAAGTTGAGCTCTATGGCATCTACGCCGGCACGCTCGGCCATGCGTGCCAAGGCTATCCATTGCTTCTCCGTCTGCCCCATGATAGAGGCCACTATCACCTTGTGCGGATAGGTTTGTTTGAGGCGTTTCAGAATATCGAAATCCACGCGCATGGGGTTCTCACTGAGCTGCTCCATGTTGCGAAAGGCATAGAAGTCGCTCCTGCCATCGGCCTGCACGGCATCAAAGCGCGGCGACACCTCATGGATGGCTTGCGCACAGATGGTCTTATAGTACACACCGCCCCACCCTGCTTCCAAGGCGCGGGCCACCATCTCATAGTTGGTACTCACGGCCGATGAGGCCAAGAAGAAAGGGTTCTCGCAGTGTATGCCACAGAAGTCTATAGCCAAGCTGGGCGGCTGCGGCACGCCGACAGGCTCTGGCAAGGCATGCATGAGTTCACGTATGCGTATGGGGCGGTCGTAGTGTATGCAGGCTTGCTCGGCTGCCTCAAGCTCGGCATCGGTGCATTGCGCTACCCACTGGCCTGCCAGCTGTTCGTTATCAAACCTGATGGCACGTATGGCACGTGCGGGGTCACCATTGGAGCAGACTTTACTGCAGGGAGCATCGGCACACAGCAGGCAGCGTGCGGCCTCTTCTTGGAGATGGAGTGTAGTTTTCATTTCTATATATTATTAAGGTAGCGCTACAGTGCTACAGGCGCTACAGTTAGTTTTTCACTTTGATGTATCTCCACCACGCATAGGCCATGATGCAGCATCCGGCCACGGCAGCAGCGCAGAGGAACAAGAGTCCGTAGCCATAGGCGAAGGCCACGGGGGCGAAAGTGACCAGGCTTATCTCTACGGGTGCTATGAAGAGGTAGGCCAAGGCATAGTTTTCCAGACAGCGGCTGCGCATCTCAGGGTCGGCTATGCGGAGCAGGGCTATGCCCATGGCCATAGTGCCCGTGAACCATCCCCAGGTGAAGAGGGCTTTCTCGAACCAATAGTCTTTCATGAGCCTACGACCGATGAAGAGCACATAGAGCAGGGTGACCAGCAGGCCGCATGCCAGCAAGATGAGCAGGGGCACTATGTATTGCAGCACCACGCTGAGCTTGATGCTGCTGATGCCGAAAGCCACCAGAAAGTCGGTGAACGTGCCGCTGAGGTGTCCCATGGCCCGTGGAGAGACATAGAACGAAACCTGCGCATGGTCGAAGCATAGCTTGAGCAGGATACCTACTACGAACGCACAACTGAACACGGGCATCTCTAGCTGGGGCAGGAAATAGGCCACCAACTGACTGATGCCGTAGCCGCCGAGGGCCACCACGCAAATGATGCAGACATGGAAGGCCAGGCTGTCTATGGAAATAGAGGAACTGGTGGCCTCGCCCATGCTCTGACGCTTGTCTTGGGGCATCAGGCCTGTGCGCAGCTCATCGGGCAGCTCCGCAAAGTCGGTGATGAAGCTGGTATAGCCCTTGCGGGTGCCCCACTTCACCAGTGCCAAGCCTATGAAAACCGAAGCCAGTATGCCCACGGTGGCCGCTGTCATGGCGAGGGTGAGCATATCGTCGCCCCCCAGTCGGAGGAACGACTGCCCTATGGCGGCGGCAGTGCCATGACCACCGCAGAATCCTGCAGGCATGGCCAGTCCGAAGTAGCTATCCAGCGGCCAGATGCGGCTGAGGATAAAGAACCCTAACAGTCCGCCAAAGGCCCACTGCCAGAGCATGCCCGTCTGTGAGAAGGCCCACATGCGCCCGATGTTCTCCCCTTGCTTCTCTCCGCCCTTGGCCGATGAGAAGGGCAGGCAACCGAATATCAAGGCGATGAGTATGCCGGCATAGGTGCCCATCTGGTCGCTCAGCGGTATCCATCCCAATCCGCCGGGCCCGAAGGCCAAGCCCAAGAAACCTGCGATGAGGCTGGGCGGAATGAAATAACGCTGCGCAAAGCTGAACTTCACGCGGATGAGCTTTCCGAGCAGCAGCAGGCATGCTATCAAGCCTACATCGACGAAGAGGGTCCAAGGGGAATACATTTGAATATTCAAAAATTAAAAAATTATAATATGCAAATATGCAAAAATTCTTCATTCTTCATTTTTCATTCTTCATTCAAAAGTGAAGCCACTGCTGGCACCCCATATCCACAGGATATTGAAGAGGATGCCGAAGAGCACAGCCCAGAAGGTGTTCTGACGATAGACTTTCTCGTAATACTCCTTGCTCTCCCACCGCTCAGAAAGCCACACCAAGCGGCGACCATTGCGACAGAACACGTATGCCAACAGTGCATTGGTGCCAAAACGAAGCAATGCCAACTGATAGAGCGAGGTGGGAAAAAGAATCTCTAACCCTTGGATGCCGGCAAAGAGGAGATACAGCGGTATGCGGTAGCGGATGCGATGGCAGATAAGGTAGTACTTGGGGAACAGCAGGCCTACCCACGACATGCGGTTGATGCCTGGCATGAGCTTCGCGTCGTAGCGAGGATCGAACGCTTCTTTCAAGAGGTGGCTGTCGCGCTTCCAGAAATAGGGCAGATTCTCTTCCAAGTGGTGTGGATGGTCGGCACGATGAAGGGCTATCAGCTCATCGTAGGCCAGCTTACTATCCAGCAGATGGATGCAGAACGTGCCATCTTCTCGTAAATAGAACACCTGTTCTTCTGCCTTCTGCTGATGCAGCTCGGGGAAGTCCAGTTGGTATTCCTCCTTGGCATACCGACGGAAAGACTCATACTGCTTGAAATCGGTCACCCAGAAAATCACCTTTCCCAGATAGCCATGCTCCACACACTGGTCGAACTCCCACAGATAGCCCTCACTGATGTTGATGCGCTGCAAGATGATGGGAGCCTCATGCTGCATGCGTAGCACCGCTTCCTGCCAGTCGTCTCCTGCATAGATGCGCTTGGCTCCACGCGGCGGCATGAACTCATTGGGCTGACCTATGGCGTAGGGCTGATAAATCTTGCCCAGGGCGCGCATCAGCCTGCGCTCACAGGCGTTGCGGCTGTCTTCCTTGAAACTGCGCAGATAGAGGATAAAGTAACGAAGGTATGGCACCTGATTGGTGGAATAGAAATCGAGCTTACCAAGCAAGGAGCTGAGGATGTAGTAGAGCGGAATGATGTACATCATCATGAAGCTCATGGGCAGGAACATCTGGCGGTAGGAGTCGAACTCGCCACTGAAGAAGCTCTTGTAGTTCATCATGAACGAGAAGATGTTGACCATCTGGAACGCGCAGAACAGCGTACAGAGAATCAGAATCCAATGCGACACCTTGCGACTACGGATGGCCAACTCGTAGTTGCTGGTGTAATAGATAATGAGGCGGAACGGCAGCGAGAGGATGAGATAGCAAGCCAGCATCCACACCAACCCCCATAAAGCACCCATCAGCGTGAAGGGCAGCACCTGAGTGGCAAAATTAGTGACTTCCCATGTTCGTTGCATAAGTATCATTCTTTGGTTATTATATAGCCCAACTTCAGCAGCAACTTAATGGAGTTCATGGCCGTGGCACGGTCGTACTCACGCTCGCCCTCTGTCAGGTCTTCATAGGGCACGAGGTCTGGATGCTGCTTCAGGGCATCGTTGCGCACAGACCCGTAGGTCCACCCCTCGTTCATGCGGTTTTGCGCCCACATTTCATGGGCGTTCTTCGCTATCTGCTCACGTAGTTCCAGCAGTCCGTCGGGCAACGTCACGTCCGAGAGGTCGGCTGGCTGTGGTATGTATTTCTTGTCTTTCATAATCTTCATTTTTCACTCTTCACTTTCTTGTTTTTCCCTGTCAGCAGGTCGGTGATCCACTTGCCTATCTTGCGCTGCATGCCCGCCTCTGTGGTGGGTATGCCCGTCTGCTTGGTGAACCAGCGTTTCAGCTTCGTGATGCCGAGCATCTTCTTCCAGCTCACAGACACATTCACACCTGGAATGATTTCGGTGCCCGTCTTCCGCTTGCGGCGGGTGGTTCCCGTGGTGGTGGTCGTGGTGGTCACGGTCACCCCGTTCTTAGTGGTCTTCTTGGTTGTAGTCTTTTTTGTTGCCATAATTCTAAAATATATTGAGAATTGAAGATTGAGAATTGAGGATTAATCTCCCAAACGAGAAACAAAGCGCAGCTATAATTATCAATTTTCAATTGTCAATTTTCAATTTTGTTATTCTTTCTATCACCAGCGCAATGGCGCCGTCGCCCGTCACATTGCAGGCGGTGCCGAAGCTATCCATAGCGATGTAGAGTCCTATCATCAACGCCTGTGCCGCCTCATCGAAGCCCAGCATAGACTGCAAGATGCCCAGAGCGGCCATGATGGCACCGCCTGGCACTCCTGGAGCAGCCACCATGGTGATGCCAAGCATGCAGATGAAGCCGAAGAACTGCCCGAAGGTGTAGGGCATGCCCTGCATCATCATGAGTGCCAAGGCACAGGCCACTATCTTCAGCATACTGCCAGAGAGGTGTATGGTGGCACATAGGGGTATGACGAAGCCCGAAACCTCATTGCTCACGCCATTCTTTCGCGTCTGCTCCAGCGTCACTGGGATGGTGGCGGCACTCGACTGTGTGCCCAGGGCCGTGAAGTAGGCTGGCAGCATGGTCCACAGCAGCTTCAGCGGATTTCGCTTCACGATGCCTCCTGCCACGGCATAAAGGCCTATGAGCCACAGGATATGCAGCGCAAAGATGATGCCTATGATGCTGATGAACACCATGAGGATGCCGAACACCTGCCCCGACTTGGTCATATTGAGGAAGATGCCGAAGATATAGAGCGGCAGCAGTGGCAGTATCACGCTGCTGATAGTCTTGACGATGATTTGCTGGAAGTCGCGTGCCACATTCTTCAGATAGTCGGTCTGCAGCGTGGCTGCTCCCAGACCGATCACAAACGCCATGACCAGTGCCGTCATCACATCCATAAGCGGTGGGATGCTCACCGTGAAATAGGGTTCTATGCCCTTGGCCTCACTGATCTCTTCAAGCGGCACTCCCGTAGTGATGAGTGAAGGGAAGAACGTCTGCCCTGTGGCAAACGAGAGCAGGCCTGCCACCAGCGTGCAGCCGTAGGCCATGAGCACGGTGATGAGGAGCATGCGCCCTGCCCCACGACCGATATCGGCTATGGCCACGGTCACCAGTCCGACGATGATAAACGGAATGCAAAAACCCAAAAACTGGCTGAAGATGCCGTTGAACGTCTCAAAGATGCGCACCAGCCACAGCGGGAGCACCTGCCCGATGGCAATGCCCAGCACGATGGCGATGAGGATGCGCGGCAGCAAGCCTATATGGAGTTTCTTCATACGCTTTTACTTTTATTCTGCGAATATAGTAAAAAACTTCTGAAAATCTCAACGCTTAGGCTTGATATTTAAGTTCACACCCAATACATCTTCACTGTCAACGATGGTCCAGCTGCTGCCAGGATAGCCTCCGAAGGTGCGCTCTGTATCGAAGCCCATGTCAGAAAGTTCTTGAATCACACGGTCGCGGTCATCGCCCACCTCGAAGCCGATGTGATGTACGCCGTTGCCATGCTTGTCGTAGAACTCGCGGAAGGAACTCTCGTTGGCATCGGCCTGATGCAGCTCCAGCACCCATCCGGTGCCCATGTCGATGGTGCACACCAGCAGGTCGCAGCTACTAGGATTGCCGCGGTAGGTGTAAGGGAACTCTTCACTGTGGCGCAGCTTGTTGGTAGTAATCTCTGGCACAGGGATATCCAGCAGGGCTGCCCATGCCTTGGCGGCTTGGTAGATGTCGGCCACCACGATGTTTATCTGTATGAACTTATCCTTCTTCAGCGGGATGGGCAGTGGCTGATAGTTGACAGGTGCAGATACCTGAGCCGTAGTAGGTTCAACACTTTGCTGCTCATCGGCAGCTTTGTTTTGTGGTGCAGAGCATGACGCCACGAACATCAATGCAGCGAGTAAAAATGCATTTTTCATGATAGTAGTGTATTAGTTTGCAACAAATATATACCATTCAGAATGAATCTGCAAATAATTCACGCTTTTTGTGCGCTACGCGCTACACCTGCTACAGTGAAAATCTCGTCTATGCCATGGGCAGGGCATAAAAAAGGCAGGGGCTCAATGCCTCTGCCTTTAGGGGTATCACCCTCTATTTAGTAGGGAATGCTATCACTTCTTCAGCGCCTCGATATTCTCACGGAGCGACTTGATGATGCTCTCGGCATCAGCTTGCTTCTTGCGCTCCAAGGCTACCACAGCCTCTGGGGCATTGGCCACGAAGCACTCGTTATTCAGCTTAGCCAGCACGCCCTTCAGGAAGCCTTCCTTAGCCTTGAGTTCCTTCTCCATGCGGGCTATCTCTGCCTCCACATCGATGAGGTTCTTCATAGGCACGGCATACTCGGCAGTGCGCACCATGAAGGTGGCTGCACCCTCGGCCTTGGCCTCTACCACGGTGATGTCGCTCAGATTACACATCTTATATAATACAGAGTTCAGCTCAGCCACGGGGTTCTCTCCTACCACCTGCAGCTCCAGAGCTTCTTTCTGTGCGATGTTTTTCTGCACACGCACGGCACGCACGCCGCTCACTATCTCCTTCATCTCCTCGAAGCGGTCGAGCAGCGCCTCATCTACGGTTCCCACCTTCTCCATAGGGCTCACCATGAGGCTCTCGCCATCCTTACGATCAACGATGTGCTGCCAGAGCTCCTCTGTGATAAATGGCATGAACGGATGCAGCAGGTGCAGCAGATTATCGAAGAAGTCGATGGTCTTATCCATCACCACCTTGCTGATAGGCTTCAGGTAGGCTGGCTTGATCATCTCCAGATACCAAGCGGAGAATTCATCCCAGAACAGCTTATAAACGGCCATCAAGGCCTCGCTGATGCGATATTTGCTGAAGAGATCGGCCATCTCCAGAGCCACGGCATTCTGCTTGCTCTCAAACCACTGCATGGCCAACTGAGAGGCTTCTGGCACCTCTACTTCCTCGCTTACTTCCCAACCCTTGAGCAGACGGAAGGCATTCCATATCTTGTTGCAGAAATTGCGTCCCTGCTCGCAGAGGGCATCGTCGAAGAGGATATCATTACCAGCTGGGGCACTGAGCATCATGCCCATGCGCACGCCGTCGGCACCATATTTCTCTATCAGCTCCAGCGGATCGGGGCTGTTGCCCAGACTCTTGGACATCTTGCGGCCCAACTTATCGCGCACGATACCAGTGAAATAGACGTTCTTGAATGGGTACTTGCCCATATACTCCTCACCAGCCATGATCATGCGGGCTACCCAGAAGAAGATGATGTCTGGAGCCGTCACCAGGTCGCTGGTAGGATAGTAATACTTTATCTCCTCATTGCCCGGATTATTGATACCGCCAAAGAGGCTGATAGGCCACAGCCATGAAGAGAACCAAGTATCCAGCGCATCCTCATCCTGTCGGAGGTCTGAGAGCTGCAAGTTTTCGTTGCCACTGGCCTTACGCGCCAATGTCAGAGCCTCCTCTGCCGTCTCTGCCACCACGAAGTCATCTTCTGCATCGTAGTAATAAGCAGGGATGCGGTGTCCCCACCAGAGCTGGCGACTGATGCACCAGTCTTGAATGTTCTCCAGCCAGTTCTTATAGGTGTTCACATACTTCTGTGGATAGAAGTGCATCTCACCCTCCACCACTGGCTTCAGGGCTATATCTGCAAAATGCTTCATCTTGAGGAACCACTGCAGCGACAGACGTGGCTCGATGGCGGTGTCTGGATTTCGCTCGCTATAGCCCACCTTATTCGTATAGTCTTCCACCTTCTCCATGAGGCCGGCCTCCTGCAGGTCTTTGGCTATCTGCTTACGGCAGTCGAAGCGGTCCAAGCCCACGTAGAGCGGACTCTGATCGGAGATAGTTCCGTCGGCATTGAAGATGTCGATGGTCTCCAGATTGTGGGTCTTACCCAGCATATAGTCATTGGTATCGTGGGCAGGTGTCACCTTCAAGCAGCCCGTACCGAACTCGATATCTACGTAGCGGTCTTCTATCACAGGGATCACGCGGCCCACCAGCGGCACGATAACTTTCTTGCCCTTGAGCCACTGCGTCTTAGGATCCTTAGGATTCACGCACATGGCCGTATCGCCCATGATAGTCTCTGGGCGGGTGGTAGCCACCACGGCATAGTAGCCTTTGGCATCCTTATGTATCACGTTGCCCTCGCCACTCTCATCGATAGTGTCTTGATATTCAGGAGCCACGTAATACTTCAAGTAGAACAGGTGGCTATGCTCTTCCTTATAGATCACCTCCTCGGTGCTCAGAGCCGTGAGAGCCTTAGGGTCCCAGTTCACCATGCGGAGGCCGCGGTAGATGTAGCCCTTGTTATAGAGATCTACAAACACCTTGATGACGCTCTTAGAGCGTTCCTCGTCCATGGTGAACGCCGTGCGGTCCCAGTCGCAAGAGGCACCCAGCTTACGCAGCTGCTGCAGGATGATGCCTCCGTGCTCATGCGTCCAGTCCCAGGCATGCTCCAAGAACTGCTCGCGAGTGAGGTCGCGCTTCTTGATGCCCTGTCCGGCCAGTTTCTTCACCACCTTAGCCTCAGTGGCTATAGAGGCATGGTCTGTGCCAGGCACCCAGCAGGCATTCTTGCCCTCCATACGGGCGCGGCGCACCAAGATATCCTGTATGGTATTATTGAGCATGTGGCCCATGTGCAGCACACCCGTGACGTTTGGTGGTGGGATGACGATGGTATAAGGTTCACGTCCATCTGGTTTTGAACTGAAAAGCTTGTGGTCAGTCCAATACTGATACCACTTTCCCTCCACGTCGGCAGGGTTGTACTTGGTTGCTAATTCCATAATTTCTTGCAAGTTTTATAATTTGGGTGCGAAGATAATAAAAAATTTGCTACTATGCTACATTGCTACAGATAAAAGATGTGAGGACACGAGATAAAAGGCGCCGTGATACGATGCAAAGTTTAATCAGCAGTGGTGTCTGTACAGACAACAGTGGTGTTTGTACAGACAACAGTGGTGTTTGTACAGACAACAGTGCTGATTGTACAGACAGCAGTGCTAATTGAAGTTTGCTTCGCCTGGCGCTAAGTTTTAGTTAAGATAGCGATAGGTTTTATATTGGTTGGCATCCTAATGATACAACAGCAGTATGGAGATTATCCTTCTTCACTGAGATCATTTTTCGTATACTGCACTGCCAGCATGGTGAGGTCGTCGCTTTGTTCTGCACCTCCCACGAATGTCTTTACAGCCTCGGCCATACGCTTTATCATCGACTCTGGAGCATTTTGCTTCTTCTCCAAGATTCGATGAGCAACCTTTATCATGCGCTCCTCACCAAACTGTTTCTTGGAACCATCTTCTGCCTCGATCAGTCCATCAGTATAGAGGAAGATAGTGGTTCCTGGCTGAATTACCATCTTCTGATCTTCAAACTGCCACCCTGACATCAGGCCCATAGGTACATTGGCATTCATAGGAAGCAGACTTACTCCATCGCCTACCAAAAGCGGAGCGCAATGGCCTGCATTGCAATAATGGAACTTTCCTGTTGCAAGATCCAACTTACCAACGAACATGGTGACAAACATATTGTCTTCATTCATCTCTGACATGGCATTGTTCATATCACCAACAATGCGACTAGTATTGTCCTGGTGTGCAGAAATGGTACGGAACAAAGAGCGCGTCACAGCCATCACCAAAGAGGCTGGCACACCCTTCCCACTCACGTCACCAATACAGAAGAACAGCTTCTCGTCACGGATATAGAAGTCGAACAAGTCGCCTCCCACTTCCTTGGCAGAATCCAGCATGGCATAGATTTCGATGTCGTGCCTATCGGGATATGGAGGATAAATCTTGGGCAGCATGCCACGCTGGATGCCACTGGCAATGTGCAACTCACTTCCGATGCGCTCTTTCTCAGCATTCACCTTCTGCAAGCGCTTTAAGGCACCTGCCGAACGCTTCAAAATAAAAGCAAGTAATCCCAAGCCGAAGAGCATCAGCAGGAACAGATTGAAACCCACTTGACGCAGGCCGTAATAGATCTCTTTGTCAGCAGCCACCACAGCCATAGACCAACCATGACTGCCTTCTATAGGCGCATAGAACACATAGTTTTTGTCACCTTCGTTACTGATTACAGTGGCTTGTCCGCTCTCTCCTGCCATCATGCGCTGATTGAGTCCTGCCACTGTGGTATCGCCCATACCAGCCGTAGCTTCCTGTATGGTCTGTTGCATCACCAAGCTCTCCACTGGGCAAACGATAAGCTGTCCAGAACGAGAAACCACAATGTTGTAGGAAGACGGATAGATGTGCTGCGCATTGATATAGTCGTCCAACCAATCGAGTGAAACGTCTGCCCCTATGACGGCTACTGCCTCACCATTCTTATCGTATATCGGATAAGAGAAGGTGGTGAGCATCATACGAGCACCATCACTGTCGAGATAAGGGTCGCACCAATGGCCATTCTGGCTTTCCAACCCCTTGATGTAGAATTCCAGCTTGGTGTAGTCGTGGCTTTCTGAGGCCAACTGCGAAGTTTCTATCTGTCCGCTTGTACGACGGGCAGCGTAAGGCTCGAACAACTTGCCTTGAGACTTATAATAATTTGGCTTAAAAACGATGCCTACTCCGACGATATTTGGATTGTTGATCAAGAGTCTGCGAGCGATGGAATACATAGAGTCTGGATGCTGGAGGTCTTTCTCTACCACCCATGTCATGTTCTTCACAGCTGCCTCCACTGCTACCAAGGCATTCTGTATGGTGAGGCTCTTCACCTTCAGCTCACTCTGTGCCCTATGCACCACTTCCTCGCGGATACTTTCACGAGCGAACCAATATTGTATCAACGATGTTGCTTCCAACAGCACAGCTGCTACTACCAAAATAGCTATACCAACTTTCCTTTTTAGATCCATATAATTCTGACTTACTTTTTATCCTTCTAATACACTGGCTATCTTGTCCACATTCATGCTGCGGGCACTGGCATCCAAGATTTCCTTATATACCCCACCCTGCTTATAGACCTCATCGGGCTGTCCACTCTGCACCACACGCCCTTGCTGCAGCACATAGATGGTATCTGCATCGATGATCTGGCCTATGTTGTGCGAGATGATGATCACCGTGCGCCCTGCCTTGATGGCATCTATGCTGGCCTTGATCTGCTCTGTGGCCACTGCATCGAGGCTGGCCGTAGGCTCATCGAGGAAGATGATAGGCGGATTCTTGAGGAACATGCGGGCGATGGCCACACGCTGCTGCTGACCGCCACTGAGCTGCAGGGCACTGGTCTCGAACCCATCAGGCAACTGCACCACCTGGTCGTAGAGGTAGGCTTGCTTGGCTGCTCTTACCACATTATCGTGGGTAGCTGCAGGGTTTCCATACTTGATGTTCTCCTCTATGCTGCCACTGAAGATATGATTCTTCTGCAGCACCAAGCCGATGTTCTCACGAAGCCATTGGGTATCCCAGTCACGGAGGTCCACCCCATCGAGCTGGATGCTGCCACAATCGGGATGATAAAACTTATCCAGCAGGTTGACGATGGTACTCTTGCCAGCACCACTCAGTCCCACCAGCGCCGTAATCTTGCCTGGCTCTATGTGCATATCCACGCCAAAGAGCGCCTGAGTGCCATTGCTATAGGTGAAATCCACACCCTTCACCACGAAATCGCCCTTTACCGAGGCAGGATGATGCTTACCGCTATCTTCTACCTCATGGTCGGCATGCAGGATGCCAAAGAAGCTCTCGGCATAGATGAGGGCATCGTTCATATCGTCGTAGATGCGATGCAGCTGGCGAATAGGCGCACTGACATTGCTGAACAGCATCACGTGGTACATGATCTTACCTATGGTCATGCCAGGATAGTCTATCAGCACCAAGTAGGCCGTGAGAATGATGATGAGCACCGTGCCTATCTGCTCCAGGAAAGTCTTGAGGCCATTGAAGAAGTAGCTCTGCTTACGCACGCCCAACTGCTGGTTGGTCATCTGCTCCTGAATCAGTTCTTGGCGCTTGGCCTCTATCTCCTCCCTATTGAACGACTTTATCACCGTGATGCTCTCTATGATGTTCAAAATACCCTGACTCACAGCCTGATGACTGCCGAAGATGCTACGACGGCCTCCTTTCATGCGCTTGGCCTGTATGTTGGTCACATAGAAGTAGATGGGCACAATGCAGAGAGCCACCAAGCCCACATAGACATTGGCCATGAACATCAGCGCCAGGGCCAAGATGGCACTGGTGAAGAGCGGCAGTATTTCGATGAAGAAATTGTTCACTGTGTTGCTCAGGCTCATGATGCCACGATCGATGCGCGACTGCAGCTTACCCGTCTCATTGTCTTCGGAGGTGAAGAACGCCATGCGGAAGGAGAGCATGCGCTCCACGATGCTCACGGAGAGATCGCGGCTCACCAAGATGCGCATTTTCTCACCGAAGTAGCGCTGAAAGAAGGTAATGAAGAGCGCCACCAGCTCCTTGCCCAGCAAGATGGCACTGATGGTGATAAGTATCTGCACGGCCCTGTCCCACGAGAAACTGGGTGTCTGGATAAGGGCATTGATGGCATCTACGGTCTTGTCGAGCACCACGGCATTCACCTGCGCCATCAAGGAGCCTATGAACGTGAGGGTGACAGTGGTAGCGATGAGCCACTTATAGGGCGTGACGTAGGGCCAGATGTTCTTCAGCAAGTCGAAGATATTCATCTTCACTGTAGGCACGTCAGTTGTATTTCTTGTATTCATAATTCATAAGAATGCTTATTTCCGACAAAAATAGGAAAAAAAGTGTTACCTTCGCACTCTATATGGGGAAAAAGAATAAGAGAAATAGCATAATGGCCTTTCTGAGGCCCAGACACTTGCTGCTGGCTCTGTGGTTGGTGGCTATCGTGCTCTGCCAGCATATCGATGGCTGGGGCGAGTACTATGCCCGCCACCTCTACCCCACCATCGGACAAACGCTGTCATCACTCTCAGGTAGGGTGAGCGTCTGTCTCAGTGACACCTTCTACTATATCCTCATCGCACTGGCTCTGCTCTGGATACCCACCTCTATCTGGATACTGAAACGAAAGAAGCTGAGGCTTCTGGGTGATTTCACTGAGGTGGCTCTGTGGCTGTATGCGTGGTTCTATTCAGCATGGGGGCTGAACTACTGGCAGGACAACTTCTACCTGCGCACAGGGGTGAGCTATGTGGAGTATTCGCCCAACTCATTAGGAGCATACGTCAGCGCATACATCTACGACCTCAACGATGCTTACCTACCCGTAGAAGACATCGACAGCATGCTGGTAAAGCAGGAAATCGTGAAGAGCTACCAGGACATCTACGCGCAGACGGGCATGAACCCACCGCTCAACACTGATCCACAAGTGAAGACCATGCGTATCACGCCTCTGGCCTCGATGGTGGGTGTCACTGGCAGCATGGGACCGTTCTTCGGCGAGTTCACCATCAATGGGGAGGTGCTCCCTGTGGATTATCCGCACATCTATGCCCACGAGCTTTCTCATCTCTATGGCATCACCAGCGAAGGCGAGGCCAACTTCTATGCCTATCTGGCATGCCTGCACTCCGAGGTGCTAGAGATACGCTTCAGCGGACTGCTCTCCGTCTTCAGTCATCTGATGAACAACGTCCGCACACTGATGGGTGAAAGCTCGTATGCCCACCTCATCAAACAGGTAAGGCCAGAGATACGCCAATTGGTGCGACAGCGTCAGGCTTATTGGCAAGACCGCTATAGTCCGCTGATAGGCAGGGTGCAAGACTGGATCTACGACCTCTATCTGCGTGGTCATCGAGTAGAGGGTGGCCGCAAGAGCTACTCACAGGTGGTGGCACTGCTCATGGCTTGGGATAAAAAGAGCAAGAAAGAATAAGCGCTACGCGCTACAGGTGCTACAGTGAAAATCTACGATATGCTGAGTGACTCTACTTTCTCCAGACGGGCTTTCAGTCGGGGCATCAGTGAGCGACGGATGCGGAGTGTCATCAGGCAGTCGTTGTCGAAACCCTGACTTACCAGCTCTGGTCCCTCCTCTTTCACTATGCGCATCACCTCATTCATAAAAGGATACTCAAAGCGAATAGCGATGTCTTCATCCACCGTCTTCTCTATGATGGCAGCAGCCCTCAGTGCCTCTGCCGCAGCCTCCTTATAGGCGGCATAGAGTCCGCTGGTACCCAGCTTGATGCCACCAAAGTAGCGCACCACCACCAGCAGGATATCTGTGAGTTCCAGCGAGTTGATTTGCCCGAGGATGGGACGTCCAGCCGTCCCAGATGGTTCGCCATTATCATTGGCACGAAAGTCCTTGCGCTCTGGTCCCAGCACGTAGGCATAGCAGGCATGGCGTGCATCATAGTACTGCTTGTTGATGGCAGTCAGATGCTCCTTCACCTCATCGAGCGTACGCACAGGGATGGCCATCGCAATGAACTTGCTGCGCTTCTCCGTGTAGAGCCCTTCACTGCGGGCGGCTATGGTTTTGTAGCTATCGTCCATGATGATGTGGAATATGACGTTTCACCAACTGCGTCAGCGGACGGGCCGCCACTATCAGCATCACAGATGCCAGCACCAAGAAGATGCCCAGCACATTGCGCGAAGTGAGTTGCTCACCAAAGACCATCACGCCACAGCACAAAGCAGTGACAGGCTCCAACGCTCCGAGGATGGAGGCAGGCGTAGAACCGATGTAGTGGATGGAAAAGGTGATGAAGACCAGTGCTATCATCGTGGGGAAGAAAGCCAGCGAGAGGGCATCCATCCAGAGCAGTGGCGTGGGTGGCACCTGTAGCTCCGTGAGGAATCCTGTGCGCACCACGTAGATGGAGATGCCGAAGAGGATGCTGTAGAACGTCAGTTTCTCCGTAGGCATGTGCTTCACGTTAGATCGATTCACCCACACGATATAGATGGCATAGGTGAGCGAAGAAATGACCACCAATCCCACTCCAAAGAGATTGATAGTCTGCCCCCCTACCCCTTTCGAGAGCATAGATATGCCCACAAAAGAGAGCACGATAGCAAAGAACGTGAGCATTCCAGCCCGTTCGTGGAAAAAAAGGGCCATGATCACCGCCACCATCAGCGGATAGAGAAACAAGATGGTAGAGGCGATGCCTGCATCCAGATAGTTGTAACTTTCAAACAGCGTGAGCGACGAGAGGGAGAACAAGATGCCCAAGGCCATCAGTGGCAGCACCTCCTGCCTCTTCAAGGCAAACGAGCATCCGCGCACCTTCATCAGCACGGCCAGCATCCCTATGGCAAAAGCATAGCGGAAGAACAGCACAGAGTCTGGACCCATGCCAGCCTTATAAAGTGGCAAGGCAAACAATGGGTTCAGCCCATAACAAGCCGACCCAATAATACCAAACGTATATCCCTTGACTATTGCACTATCCATATCTTTTCGCTTAAACGGCTGCAAAGATAGTGCAAATCGAGTGCAGAACAAAATAAGTTACTTATTTTTTATGCCGAGATGCCGCCTATCTTCATTCCCCATACTTTATTGGCATCTATAGTGCGAAACATGCGATGCATAAAAGAAACACAGGCAATTATCGCGGAAAAGCCTTGTGTTGTCAGGAAAACACTTCAGTATTATAAGCAGAAATGCTTGGTATTTCGGCAGAAACACCAAGCATTACTTAATATAGTCTCAACTTTTGGTAAAAAAAGAGTAAAAACTCTGTTATACCAACTTATGAATCACCAATCCAGAGCGGAGCTTAGGTTCAAACCAAGTGGCCTTAGGCGGCATAATTTTGCCACTATCGGCAATGTCCATGATTTGCTGCATGGAGACTGGATAGAGGGCCAGAGCCATCTTCATCTCTCCGCTATCTACACGGCGCTTGAGCTCTCCAAGTCCACGCAAGCCGCCCACGAAGTCGATGCGCTGACTGCTACGCAGATCCTTGATGCCCAGCAGTTCGTCGAGTATCAGGCGGCTGGAGATATCTACATCGAGCACACCGATAGGATCGGTATCATCGTAGGTGCCAGGCTTAGCTGTGACGCTGTACCACTGTCCTTCCAGATAGAGGGAGAAGTTGTGCAATTCACAGGGCTTGTATATCTCTGTGCCCTTTAATTCCACGTCGAAGTTCTTCTTCAGTGCCTCCAAGAACTGGGCAGGCGTCATACCATTGAGGTCTTTCAGCACACGGTTATAGTCGAGCACAGTGAGCTGGGAAGCTTGGAAGCACACAGCCATGAAATAGTTGTACTCCTCCTTGCCTGTGTGATGCGGATTCAGTTTGGCTTTCTCGGCACCAACCAATGCGGCAGCAGCAGAACGGTGATGTCCATCGGCGATATACATGGTAGGCATCTTGGCAAACTCTGCAGTAATGAGCTGGATATCTGCCTCATCACTCACCACCCAGAACTGATGGCGGAAGCCATCGATAGGTGCGATGAAATCGTACTCAGGCTCAGTAGCTGCATAGCGCTTCAAGAGGGCATCGAGCACGGCATTGTCGGGATAGGCGAAGAACACAGGCTCGATGTTGGCATTGTTCACACGCACATGCTTCATGCGGTCTTCTTCCTTGTCACGACGGGTAAGCTCATGCTTCTTGATGCGTCCGGTCATATAGTCTTCTACCCACGCTCCTACTACCAGTCCATACTGGGTCTTGCCGTTCATGGTCTGGGCATAGATGTAGTATTGTTCCTTGGCATCCTGCACCAGCCAGCCTTTGTCCTGAAACTTCTGGAAGTTCTTTGCTGCCTGCTCATAAACACGAGGGTCATACTCACTGCAACCAGGCTCGAAGTCTATCTCTGGCTTGATGATGTGGTAGAGCGATTTCTCGTTATCGCCTGCTTCTGCACGGGCCTCATCACTATCCAGCACATCGTATGGACGGCTCTCCACCTGCTCCACCAATTCACGGGGAGGACGTATGCCTTTAAATGGTTTTACTCTCATACCTTATTTATTAACCTGGAACTTGGTGCAACCTTCCTTGAAGAAGGCATTGATTTGCTTGGCGGCAGCAATGCCTGCATTGGTATTGGCCTCGGTGGTCTGAGCACCCATCTTCTTAGGCGTAGCGAAATAGCGGCCTTCGAACTGGGCGAAGTCGGCATCAGCATCGGGCTTGATGTCGGCCACGTACTTCAGATCGGTGCGCTCTGTCATCAGCTTGAGAAGCTCAGGCTCATTGATGACCTCCTTGCGGGCTGTATTCACCAAGATACCGCCCTTAGGCAGCTTGTTTACCAGGGCATAGTTAATGCTCTGCTTGGTCTCTGGGGTAGCAGGGATGTGCAGGGAAACGATGTCGGCAGTCTCGAAGAGAGCATCCTGTGAATCTACAGCATGTACGCCAGCAGCCTCAATGGCTTCCTTTGGACAATAGGCATCGAAGGCATAGACATCCATGCCAAAGCCTTTGGCAATGCGTGCCACGTTGCGACCTACATTTCCGAAGGCCAGGATGCCCAGCTTCTTACCAAGCAACTCTGTGCCCGACTTTCCGTTATAGAAATTACGCACGGCAAACACCAGCAGGCCGAAAACCAGCTCTGCAACGGCATTGGCATTCTGTCCTGGAGTGTTCTCCACCACTACGTTATGAGCTGTAGCAGCTGCCAAATCGACATTGTCGTATCCAGCGCCTGCACGCACTACTATCTGAAGCTGCTTGGCAGCATCGAGTACCTCTGCATCTACCTTATCACTGCGAATAATCAGGGCATCGGCATCTTTCACTGCGTCGAGCAACTGTGCTTTCTCTGTATATTTCTCAAGCAGGGCCAACTCATGGCCACCTGCCTCTACCTCACTGCGAATGCCGTCTATGGCTACCTTCGCAAAAGGCTTTTCGGTTGCAACAAGAATCTTCATTCTTAATTATGAATTATAAATTATGAATTATGAATGGTCAATATTTCTTCTCAAACTCCTGCATGCAAGCTACCAATGCCTTCACACCCTCCAGAGGCTGAGCATTGTAACAAGAAGCACGGAAGCCACCCACTGAACGGTGACCCTTCACGCCAACCATGCCCTGAGAAGTAGCAAAGTCCATGAAGTCTTTCTCCAACTCCTTATACTCATCGGCCATCACGAAGCAGAGGTTCATCAGCGAACGGTCTTCGGCGGCTACTGTGCCACGGAACATCTTGTTGCGATCTATTTCTGCATAGAGCATCTCTGCACGCTCCTTAGCACGACGATCCATCTCCTCTACGCCACCGCTCTTCTTGATCCAGCGCAGTGTCTCCAGAGCAGAATAGATAGGCACCACAGGAGGGGTGTTGAACATAGAGCCCTTCTCTACATGGGTGCGATAGTCGAGCATCGTAGGGATGGTGCGGCTCACCTTACCCAGCTCATCGTCTTTCACGATGACGATGGTCACACCTGCCATAGCCAGATTCTTCTGAGCACCAGCATAGATGCACTTATACTTCTTCACATCCACAGGACGGCTGAAGATATCTGATGACATATCAGCAATCATAGGCACTGGCACGTCGAGGTCCTTACGGATTTCTGTACCATAGATCGTATTGTTGGTAGTGATATGCAGGTAATCCACATCCGTAGGACATGTCCAGCCCTTAGGGATGTAGGTATAGTTGGCATCAGCAGAAGAAGCCACCTCCACTGTCTCACCGAAGAGCTTAGCCTCCTTCAGAGCCTTCTTGGCCCATACACCCGTGTTCAGGTAAGCAGCCTTCTTCTCGAGGAAGTTGTAAGGAATCATGCAAAATTCCAAGCTGGCACCACCTCCGAGGAAAATCACGGAATACCCTTCTGGAATATCCAGGATCTCTTTAGTAAGCGCTACGGCTTCATCTACTACGGGTTGGAAGTCCTTAGCACGATGGCTGATTTCCATGAGTGACAAGCCTGAACCATTGAAGTCCAGAATCTGCTTTGCTGTAGCCTCAATCACTTCGCGTGGAAGGATGGATGGGCCTGCATTGAAATTATATTTCTTCATTGCGATAATGTATTTGATTAAACAATCAAGTTTATTTTATTTTCTCTTTTTTCCTTTCTTTTTGTTAGGCAATTTTCCTAAACGCCTGCGAAATTACAGAAATTATTTCGCATTACAAATCTTTTGCGCAGAAAAACCACACACGGCTTACAATAGTACTGATTTTTATTGAAATATGCAAATTTTATGCAGTTATTTTGCTTCTTCTATCAGCACACGCATACCCTTTATCTTTTCACCGCTCACCAACTGAAGTAGCTGCTTCACTTTGCTCTGCTTGATGGCAGCGAAGCAATAGCGGTCTTTCACATCGACAGGCCCCATCTCATCACGCTGCAGTCCGCCTACCTTATATAAGAAGCCCACCACATCTACCTTATTCAGTTTGTCTTTCTTACCTTTACTGATGTAGATGGTGGACCACAGTGGTTTAGGCGGCTTGGCCATCTCTGTGGGCAGTTGGTATTCTTCCACGTCCTCCGTGATATATGCCGGTATGGTCTCCTCTGGGCCTAATATCATATAGGCGGAGCCAGTGGCATCCCATCGGGCAGTTCTGCCATTGCGATGGGTGAAGGCTTCCTCGTTGATGGGAAGGTGGTAGTGTATCACATTGTCTATCCCTGGGATGTCCAATCCTCGAGAGGCTAAGTCGGTGGAAATCAGGACGGGACAACTGCCATTCCTAAGTCGATAGATGGAACGCTCACGATCGGGCTGCTCCATGCCTCCATGAAACATATCGCAGGGGAACTTGTTGGCTTCCAGGAAGCCTGTGACGCGCTCTACGCTTTCACGATAGTTGACGAAAACAAGCGTGCGCTGGCTGCCAAGCGCACAGAGCAATCGCAGCAACGTGTGCAGCTTGTCTTTCTCTGGCGACTTGATTATCTGCAGATTAAGACGGGTAGAATCACCATCTTCACGATAGTCCAATCGGATAGGCTTCTTGCCCTCTCCTACCCCTGTGAAAAGTGGAATCTGCTCAGCATCTGTGGCTGAAAGAAGGATGCGTTTCTTCACTTTAGGCAGCAACTGGATGACGGCCTGCATCTCTTCTTGGAAACCAAACTCCAACGACTTGTCGAATTCGTCTATCACCAAGGTCTGCACCGCCTGCGTATCGAAATTCTTCTTTTGCAGATGATCAAGCATACGCCCTGGTGTGCCGATAATCACAGAAGGTCGCAGACCATTCATGGTGCGATGTTCCTCCATGGCGGGACGTCCGCCATAGCAGCTCATAGCCTTAAAAGCTGTGCCCATCTGCCGAAACACATTCTCCGACTGCAAAGCCAATTCACGACTGGGCACCAAGACCACTGCTTGTACTCCCGACTCCTTAGGTTTCAATGCCTGAACCAATGGAAGCATATAGGCCAGCGTCTTACCAGAGCCAGTGGGAGATAGCAAGACGATATCACGCGGCTCTGCATAAGCCTCCATCATCGTCTGCTGCATGGCATTCAGCTGCTCAATCTTCAAGTTGCTTAATATCTCTGCAAGTTCCATCTTATCCGCTTTAGAATTAGAGCGTAAAGATAACATAATTTCTGAGAATAAAGGAAGAAAGTATAAAAAAAGCCGCAACTTCTTATCGAAGTCACGGCTTTTATTGCCTATTTATCAAGTCGATATTACATCATACCTGGGTTCATGCCACCACCCATTGGTGCAGGTGGCAGTGGCTCCTTAATGTCAACGATAACGCACTCAGTAGTCAGGAACATACCTGCGATAGAAGCAGCGTTCTCCAGAGCTACACGGGTTACCTTTGCAGGATCTACCACACCAGCAGCATGCAGGTTCTCGAAGCGATCGGCACGAGCATTGTAACCAAAGTCACCCTCGCCCTCACGTACCTTCTGAACGATCACGGCACCTTCCTTACCAGCGTTCTGAACGATCTGGCGCAGAGGCTCCTCGATGGCACGACGGATAATCTCAATACCTGTAGTCTCGTCTGCATTGTCGCCCTTCAGACCTTCCAGAGCCTTCTGAGCACGAATGTAAGCTACGCCACCACCAGGAACGATACCCTCTTCCAGAGCAGCACGAGTAGCACGCAATGCATCATCTACGCGGTCTTTCTTCTCCTTCATCTCAACCTCAGAAACAGCACCTACATAGAGCACTGCAACGCCACCAGCCAACTTAGCCAGACGCTCCTGCAGCTTCTCTGTGTCATACTGAGAAGTAGTGTTCTCCATCTGGTTCTTCAGCTGCTCGATACGCATACGGATGTTCTCCTTGTCACCGTTACCGTTAACGATAGTTGTATTGTCCTTCGTTACAGTAACCTTCTCAGCAGAACCCAACATCTCTACAGTAGCCTGCTCCAGCTTCAGACCCTTGTCCTCGCTGATCACAACACCACCTGTCAGGATAGCGATATCCTCCAGCATGTCCTTACGACGCTCGCCGAAACCAGGAGCCTTGATAGCGCAGATCTTCAGCTGTGCACGCAGACGGTTCACTACCAATGTAGCCAAAGCCTCGCTGTCAACATCCTCTGCGATAACGAGCAATGGACGACCAGTCTGGATAGCTGGTTCCAGGATAGGCAGGAAATCCTTCAGGTTAGAGATCTTCTTCTCATAGATCAGGATGAGAGGCTTCTCCATCACGCACTCCATCTTCTCAGCATCTGTCACGAAGTAAGGAGACAGATAACCGCGATCGAGCTGCATACCTTCTACCAAACCGATGGTAGTATCAGTACCCTTAGCTTCCTCGATAGTGATAACACCATCCTTAGAAACCTTACGCATAGCATCTGCGATGAGCTTACCAATCTCAGGATCGTTGTTACCAGAAACGGTAGCTACCTGCTCTACCTTATCGTAGTTGTCGCCTACGGTCTCAGCCTGCTCTTGGATAGACTCTACTACCTTAGCCACAGCCTTGTCGATACCGCGCTTGATGTCGATAGGACTTGCACCAGCAGTTACATTCTTCAAACCTTCAGCTACGATAGCCTGTGCCAATACGGTAGCAGTTGTAGTACCATCACCAGCGTCGTCGCCAGTCTTAGAAGCTACCTCGCGTACCAAGCGGGCACCTGTATTCTGAAATTCGTTCTCCAAAGTGATTTCCTTTGCCACAGTCACACCATCCTTAGTGATATGAGGTGCACCAAATGACTTCTGAAGGATGACGTTACGACCTTTAGGGCCAAGGGTTACCTTCACTGCATCGGCCAGAATGTCGATACCCTTCTTAAGCTGCTCACGAGCTTCAATATTGAATTTAAGTTCTTTAGCCATAATAGTATTTATTATTTATAATTACCTAATTATTTTTCTACAACTGCTACTACATCGCTCTGGCGCATGATGAGGTATTTCTCACCCTGAACCTCGATTTCGGTACCAGCATACTTGCCATACAACACAGAGTCACCTGTCTTCAGGATCATCTCTTCGTCTTTTGTACCGTTACCTACGGCAACAACCTGGCCACTCAGTGGTTTCTCCTTGGCGGTATCAGGAATAATCAGTCCACCTACGGTCTTCTCTTCTGCTGGATCTGGGAGTACCAGAACGCGATCAGCTAATGGTTTAATGTTCATAATTTTAAGTTTTTATTTGTTATACATATTTTCTTTTTATTCCTTCTGCTTGCGCAGACACGCCTATAGAGTTACTAAAAACGTGCCAAAGTGTAAAGGGGAAGCATTGTCAGTAAAAAACTGACAAACTGACAAGTCAGGCCAGTTGTTCTGTCAGTTCTTCAACAGAAATCATTGCCTGCTCACCAGTAGCCATGTTCTTCAGCGTCACCTTGCCTTCCTGCATCTCGTTCTCACCCACCAAGGCTACGAAAGGGATTTCATGGGCATTGGCATAGGCCATCTGCTTCTTCATCTTCACGGCATCGGGGAAAATTTCGGCACTCACACCACAGGCTCTGACTTTCTGGAGGATAGGCAGACAATAGGCCGCTTCACGCTCTCCGAAGTTGATGAAGAGCAACTTTGTGCCATTGACTGCCTCTTTGGGATAGAGGTCCAACTGGTTGAGGACGTCGAAGATGCGATCGGCACCGAAAGAGATACCTACGCCAGACACACCTGGCATGCCAAAGACGCCCGTCAGGTTGTCATAGCGGCCACCACCTGTGATGCTGCCTATCTGCACATCGAGTGCCTTCACCTCGAAGATGGCTCCTGTATAGTAGTTCAGGCCACGTGCCAACGTGAGGTCAAGCTCTATCTCATTATGCAGTCCCATCTGGTCGAGTGTTTCCAGAATGAATGTGGTCTCCTCGATACCTTTCAGACCTGTCTCGCTGCTGGCTAAGACCTCCTTCAGAGTGGCCAACTTTTCTGCATTGGTACCACTCAGTAGGATTATTGGCTGCAACTTCTCTATGGCTGCCTCGCTCACACCCTTGTCACGCAGTTCTGCATTCACATTGTCGAGGCCTATCTTATCGAGTTTATCGATAGCCACTGTGATATCCACAATCTTATCGGCCTCCCCAATCACCTCAGCGATACCAGAAAGAATCTTGCGATTGTTGATCTTGATGCAGACACGCACCCCAAAGCGATGGAAAACAGTGTCAACTATCTGCATGAGTTCCACCTCATTAAGCAGTGAATCACTGCCCACCACATCGGCGTCACACTGATAAAACTCACGATAGCGCCCACGCTGCGGACGGTCGGCACGCCACACGGGCTGAATCTGATAGCGCTTGAAAGGGAAGGTGATTTCTTCTCTGTGCATCACCACATAGCGGGCAAAGGGCACAGTGAGGTCGTAGCGCAAACCTTTCTCACAGAACTTGCTGGCCAGATGGGCCGCATCACGACTGAGCAGTTCCTCGTCTGTCAGGCCTTTGAAGTAGTCGCCAGAATTCTGTATCTTGAAAAGCAGCTTATCGCCTTCGTCGCCATACTTTCCCATCAGCGTAGAGAGCATCTCCATCGCGGGTGTCTCTATCTGATGGAAGCCATAAAGATGATATACTTCACGAATAGTGTCAAAAATGTAATTGCGCTTCGCCATCTCTATCGGCGAAAAGTCTCTTGTTCCTTTTGGAATACTTGGTTTTGCAGCCATTAGTTATTAGTCTCTTCTATTAGTATAAATCATTATATAATATAATAAGGTGGCCATAGAGCCTACTGCTGCTACCACATAGGTATAGGCAGCTGCCTTCAGTGCATCTTCGGCCATGGCATGATTGCGTGAGGTGGTCATACCTGCCGCACTGAGCCATGCTAAGGCACGCTTGCTGGCGTTGATTTCCACAGGGAGGGTGACCAAGCTGAAGGCTGTGGTGATGGCAAACAGGATGATGCCTATCAGGAGAATCTGTGGGTAGGTGTTCAGCAGCAGGATGCCTGCCAAGATAACCCACTGCATCCACTGGCTGGCAAAAGACACCACTGGTACCAACTTGCTACGCATGGTCAGAGGACCATAGGCGGTAGCATGCTGCACGGCATGACCGCACTCATGGGCAGCCACCGCAGCAGCCATCACGCTGTTGCTCTCATAAACACCCTGGCTCAAGTTCACCGTCTTAGTCACAGGATTATAATGGTCGGTCAGCTGACCGCTTACATGGGTCACTCTCACATCATAGATGCCATTGTCACGCAGCATCTTTTCAGCGATCTGTTGTCCTGTGAGGCCACTCTCGTTTCTTACTGCAGAGTACTTCTTAAATTTCCGCTGCAAGTTCTGCTGCACCAGCCAACTTGCAATCATCACTCCTATAAAGATAATCCACTGTATTCCCATAGATCGTAAGATTATAAAATTAAAACATTATAAAATTATAAAAACGCTATTAGAGCATCTTCATTATAATGATAGCAAATCTTGTGCCAAAAATCAAAGCGTCAGTTCCACCACGTAGTCTATCTCCTCTGGTACACAGCCCAACTCCAGCAACAGTCCTTCCTTCGACTTCACCACGTGTACGGGTGTTCCGTCCTTGAAGACCTGTGCTTTCTTCACCTTCACACCTGTCAGAGGCAGGAAGAGGGCACTGTCTGCCAACTTCATGATATGCACATAGAGCTTATTGTCTTTCTGGGTGGTCACGCCCCAATCATGCGGAGCAACCTGTCCGCCACGTGTGCCATAGATGGTTTCGCCATACACCTTCAGCCAGTCGCCCATATCCTTAAGGCGTGAGAGGGCCATAGCTGGCAAGCGACCATCTGACTGGGGGCCGATATTCAGCAGCAGATTGGCATTCATGCCAGCGGCACGTACCAGCATCTGGATAAGCTGTTCCTTACTCTTATAGTGGGTATCGGTGATGTTGAAGCCCCAACTGTCGCTCATCGTCTGGCACGACTCCAAAGGCACCGTGTTGCTCACCGTCATACCGCCAGAGTATCCTGCTGTATTCTGCCCTGGAAGGTCGCGCTCGAAGATCTGGATGTCTTCGCCTGGATTCAAATCCTTATGATGGTTGTTGCCCACCAAGCATGAAGGCTGCAAGCGATGAATCAAAGCATATTGCTCCTCCAGCTGCCAGTTGAACGGTGTAGCATCTCCCGCATGGTCCCAAACGCCATCAAACCAGATGGCACCTATAGAACCATAGTTGGTCAGCAGCTCCGTCAGCTGGTCGTTCATAAACTTATAGTAGCTCTGCCAATTCTGCTGATCAGTAGGTCTGCCCAGCGCACGTCCAGAGCTGCCAATGGGATAATCCAGTCGGTGCCAATCCAGATGTGAGTAATAGAAGTTCAGCGTGATGCCGTATTTCTCGCAGGCAGCTGCCAGCTCTTTCAACACATCGCGCTTGAAAGGTGTGGCATCTACGATATTATAGCCATCGCTCACCTTAGAGTGGAACATGGAGAAGCCATCATGGTGGCGTGAGGTGATGGTGATGTACTTCACACCTGCCTCCTGGAATGCCTTCACCCATTCTTCAGCATCGAAATACTGCGGATAGAAGCCACCAGGCAACTTGGCATACTCCTCATAGTTGATATTGCGATTGTTCATCACCCATTCGCCCTGCCCCATCATGGAGTAAACACCCCAATGCAGGAACACACCGAACTTGCGGTCTTGAAACTCCGCACGCGCCTTGAGGTTGGCCTCAGACGGCTGATACTGCGCAAATGCCTGCAGAGTCAGCATCAGCAAACCCAGAGTACAAAGTGTCTTTCTAACCATAGCCTTCAATCTCTTACTCTCCCTCATACCTCACGATGGTCTGCTCACGGTCTGGACCTACAGACACAATCTTGATAGGCACTTCCAGCTCATTCTCCAAGAATGACAGATAGGCATTGAACTCCTCTGGGAATTCGTCCTCGCTCTTCATCTTCGTGAGGTCGGTCTTCCAACCAGGCAGTTCCACATAGACAGGCTCGATGCCCTCATTGATATCAAATGGGAAGTAGTCTATCTCCTCACCATTTACCTTATAGGCCACACAAGCCTTGATGGTCTCGAAGTCGTCCAGCACATCGCTCTTCATCATGATGAGCTTCGTGACACCATCCACCATGATGGCATACTTCAGTGCCACCAAGTCTATCCAGCCACAACGACGCTCACGGCCTGTCACAGCGCCATACTCATGTCCCAGCGCACGGATCTTGGCTCCTACCTCATCGAAAAGCTCGGTAGGGAATGGGCCTGCGCCCACACGTGTGCAGTAGGCCTTGAAGATGCCATAGACATCTCCTATCTTATTAGGAGCAATGCCCAAACCTGTGCAGGCTCCTGCGCAGACGGTGCTTGAAGAAGTGACGAAAGGATAAGAGCCAAAGTCCACATCGAGCATAGTGCCCTGGGCGCCCTCGCAGAGGATAGACTTCCCGTCCTTCAGCAGGTTGTTCACCAGATGCTCACTATCCACCAGTTGGAACTGCTTCAGATACTCTATGCCCTCCATCCATTTCTTTTCGGCTTCTGCCAAGTCGTAAGCGAAGTCCAAGCTCTTCAGCATCCGCTCATGGCGAGCCTTGGCTGCTGCGTACTTCTGATCGAAGTCCTTCAGCAGATCGCCCACGCGCAGTCCGTTACGACTGATCTTGTCTGTATAGGTAGGACCGATGCCCTTACCCGTGGTGCCCACCTTGCTCTTGCCTTTGGCTGCCTCATAGGCAGCATCCAGCAAGCGGTGTGTAGGCAGTATGAGATGCGCTTTCTTAGAAATGACCAAGCGTTTTCTCAGATCGTGTCCTGAGGCAGCCAGCGCCTCAGCTTCCTCCTTGAACAAGGCAGGATCCAGCACCACGCCATTGCCTATTATGTTGACCTTATCACCCTGGAAGATACCTGAAGGAATGGAACGGAGCACATACTTCTGTCCTTCGAACTCCAGTGTATGTCCTGCATTAGGGCCGCCCTGAAAACGTGCCACTACATCATAATTCGGAGTCAACACATCGACAACTTTTCCCTTGCCTTCGTCGCCCCACTGTAAACCTAAAAGAATATCGGCTTTCATTTCTTATTAGTTAAAAGTTTATTGTTCAACTTACGTTTATTGACTCTTTCGCACTTGCTGCAGAGTCCATACATATAGAGAGAATAGTGCGACATATTGAAGCGTCCCAAGCGGGTGTGCTCTATGTCGTGCTGCAATTCTTCATTCTGAAACTCGGTCACCTTGCCACACTGCGTGCAGATGAGGTGGTGATGCGTCTCGCGGTTGTAGCACTTCTCATACTGAGAGGCTGCGCCAAACTGGTGCTTGATGACCAGATTGGCATCCATCAGCAAGACGATGGTGTTGTAGAGCGTAGCCCTGCTCACGCGGAAGTTTTCTTTCTCCTCCATCAGTGTGTAGAGGGTGTCGATATCAAAATGCCCATCCAAGCTATAGATGGTATCTAAGATCGCAAAGCGCTCTGGCGTCTTGCGGTGCCCATGTGCTTTCAGATACTCTGTGAATATCTGCTTCACCGTTTCTCTCACACTTTTATTATCCATCTCCTTACCTTATTTAATTGTTACCACCTTACAAAGATAATTCTTTTTTACTAAAGTCCTTACGACTTTCGATATTTTATTCAGATACGAGGTTTCTCACCCATGCATAGAGGGCTTTTCCTTGCTCTGAAGTGCTGTCTTTCAGGGAGTCGGTCTTTCGGCAGAGCCTGAAGGCGTGTTCTTCCGAATAAGCAGCATATTTCATCAGCGCACGGAGCACGGAGGTGCGCACATTGTAGGACCCAGAGAGGAAAGCCGTCAGGGCCTGATCCAGAAACTCGTTCTCCGAGCGTTCGTCCATATTGCCCTTGCGCGTGAGCAGACGGGCTATGAGCAGAAAACCACATACCTGTCTGAACTCTGCCTCCGAGGATATCCACTGGAAGGAAAGCTGTGGGGCATAGTCCAAGTGCTGGAAGAGGTTCATCACCGTGAGCTCTGCTATCTCCATCGTGCGGATATCGTCCACCCAGATGTCTGCTATCTCTGGATAGAAGGTGTCTAGGGGTTGGATCAGCGCTGCCAAGATCTTAGACTCACGAATGTCTTCTTTCCACAACTCCCCAGCCAACTGGTGGTTTTTCTCATAGCTGGCAGCGAGTTGCTTGAGTCTGGGCAGCTCCACGCCGAAGTTCACCTTATAGTCCAGTCCTTTATCGCGCATGCTGGCACTGGTGGCTCCGTTCATCAGCCTCCGCAGTTCCTGCTTTATCTCCCGTATCTGTTCCCTTATCTCCATATAATTCTCAATCCTCAATCCTCAATGTTTAATGTTTAACGTTTAATGTTTAATGTTTAACGTTTAATGTTTAATGTTTAATGTTTAACGTTGAGTAGTCACGGCTATAGCGCAGCATCTGCTCTGGATAAGTTTCGTCATAGCTCACAGTCACATCGGTGATATTTCCCTCTGCGTCTGTCACAACCTCATACTTAGGATTCAAGAAGCCCTTGTAGGGAGCCAGATTCAGCTTGGCGTAGCGCTCCAAGATCTCCTGATGGAGCACTGGATCCACCTTCACGCCATAGTCCTCTACCAGTCGGCGGGCAGCCTCAAAGTCGCCCTCGCTCTTGATGCGCTGCACCTCTGCCAGCAGTTCGCCGAAGAGGTCGTGCAGCTTCTCGTAGTCGTTGATCTGCACGTAGGTCTTACCATCGCGCTTCACCAGTTCCACCACATTGTCTTTCTTGCCATGCTCGTAGGCCCAGTGGGCGATGAAAGAGCGATTGCGCATGTGTGCCTCCTCGATATTCTTGCCTGGCTCTATGCGCACCAACTGCGTCATCAGGCCATTCATCATATAGGTATAGTACTGCGCCTTATAGGCATCCAGGTTTGGCGTAAGTCCCAGATCTACAAGTTTCTGATTGGCTACGTAGTAGAGGCCGAAGAGGTCTGCCCTACCCTCCTCGATGGTAGAGCCGTAGGCCTTCAGTGCATCGGGATCAACGCCTGGGAGCAACTTGCCAGAGGCGTGTCCCAGACATTCGTGCAGGTCGGTATGCAGTTCATCGGTGGTATCAGCGTACTTATTGATAAGGTCCAGCTCCGTCTGCCCTATGACGAACTCCTCATTGAAGCCATTGCCGTGGGCAGCTTTGTTGTAGGCATCTGTCACATTGCCTATGGTCACGCTCTTAGAACCATGCTGAGCGCGCACCCAGTTGCTATTCGGGAGGTTGATGCCGATGGCTGTAGCTGGATAGAGGTCGCCTGCCAAGATAGCAGCGGTGATGACTTTTGCAGACACGCCCTTGACGTTCTCTTTCTTGAAACGCGCATCCACAGGCGAATTGTCTTCAAACCACTGGGCATTGCTACTGATGGTCTCTGTGCGACGGGTGGCCTGCATATCCTTGAAGTTCACCAGCGCTTCCCAACTGCCCTTCATTCCCAGCGGGTCGGTATAGGTCTCTGTGAATCCGTTCACGAAGTCCACCTGTGAGTCCAGATCCTTTACCCAAGCTATGGCATAGTCGTCAAAGGTCTTCAGACTGCCCGTCTGGTAGAACTCGATGAGTTTCTTGATCACCTCTTCCTGCTCTGGCGTCTCGGCCACGGTCTGTGCCTTCTCCAGCCAGTAGATGATTTTCTCTATGGCAGGGCTGTAGAGTCCGCCCACCTTATATATATCTTCCACTATCTTGCCATCACGCTTCACCAGCTTGCTGTTCAGGCCGTAGGAGATGGGAGCCTCATCCTTCGGGTCTTTCATCTGGTTGTAGAAGTCCTCGGCTTCTTGCTGCGTTACACCTTCGTAGAAGTTGGCAGCAGAGGTCAGTATCAGGTCCTCACCATCGGCTTGGTTGGTGCGCATCTTCATGATAGAGGGGTCGAACATCACGGGGCAAATCTCATCCAGCAGGGAATCAACCGTCTGACCGTCTTTCAGGGGCAACTTGCTGGCATCCAAGCTCTTCACGGCCTCGCGGAAGAATGTTTCGGCAAAGCCTGGCACGAATTTCTCACTGCCATAGTGGTGGTGAATGCCACTGGAGAACCACACGCGCTTGAGGTAGAGTTCCAGGGCCTTGAAATCGGCACTCTCTCTATTGCCCTGCCAGTCGGTATAGATCGCTTCGAGCGTGCGACTGATGACAAGGTTGTACTTTCCGTTCTGGTCGTAGAAGATGTCACGCCCATAGAGGGCAGCTTCTGTGAGGTAATAGACCAATTTCTTCTGTTGGAGCGACAGCTTCTCGAAGTCTGTCACCTTGTAACGAAGTATCTGTAAATCAGCAAAATGTTCCACGTTGTAAAAATTATAGTTAACCGTATCACTTGTATTCTCTTGTTTCGTGCCGCAAGCTGTCAGCATCGTCAGCGCGGCAAACACGCATAGTAATTTCTTCTTCATACTCATTCTAATTAAAAAGCGTACAAAAATAACAAAAAAAAGACGTTCCAACAAATATTAGGGAACTATCTTCGTTTATATTTGCAAGATGCAGAGAAACAGGGAGGCAGGGAGAGGGAACGTCCTCTGCATAGGAATATGCGTGACTATGTGCCTACCCTCACCTAACCACCCCCAAGGGGGAGGGATAAAAAAACAAAATAAGGTATGGTCCGAGGCCCATACCTTATTTATTATTAGCTATAGCAAAGATTATTTCGCTGGGGCAGAGTAGCGAGCGTTCAGACCCTCTACTACCTCCAAGGTGATGTCGAAAGCCTGATCGGCATAGAGCAGATTGTCAAGACCTGTGTTGGTGAACACGAAGTTGTAGCCCTTGGTCTTGATGTAGTCCTTCATGAACGACTTGATAGAATCGTTCAGCTGGATGCTGTTCTGTTCCTGCTCAGTGGCCAGCTCGGTCTGCAGCTTGTCGCTCAGTGTCTGCAGATCCTGCTGCAGCTTCACTATGCGGTTGTACTCCTGCTGAGCACGCTCCTGAGAAGCGAAGGCATTGTTCTGGTACTTGTTCTCGAACTCGCTCTGCTGTGTTTCCAGCTCACGCGACTTCTGGTTGAGCGTTGCTCTCACATTCTCGCTCTTCTTGATCATTGCCTCATTGAGATCTACGCAGAAGTTATACTTTGCCAGCAAGGTATCTACATCTACATAAGCCACCTTCAGGCCGCTGAGGGTACCAGCACTTGCAGCTGCTTCACTGGCAGCAGGAGCAGGGGCATTGCCTGCACACTGTGCGAAAAACAGCACTACTGCCACAGCAGCCAAACTCATAAATAGTTTGTTTAAACTCTTCATCATTTTTTGTTTTATAGTTTTACTTTTAATTTATTTTATTCATCACGTAACCGCATGCTCAATCGACGGACTTCAGAATCTCGTCCACCGCAAAGGGCGACTTGCGCTGCGCTGCCTTATCCTGGCTCTCCACACAGCCTATGCCCCGCTTATACATCTCCTTATTTCCACTGACATGGATGTGCGGGAAGCGCTTATTTTTGAAAAAAAATATCCTCACGCCTAAAAGTGCCACACTTATAGCAACAATTAACAGTGTTATAACGAGTAATTTCAGCATTTTCTTTTAAATTTGCAGTCAAGAAGGCAATGCTTGCGCCTGCCTTCATCAAAATTCGGTGCAAATATAGATAATATTTTTTAATATGGAAAAGAAAGATTTAAAACCTGCTGGCGTTTTCAGATATTTTGACGAAATCTGCCAAGTTCCCCGCCCTTCGAAGCACGAAGAGCAGATAATTGCTTATTTACAAGAGTTCGGAAAGAAGCATGGCATAGAGACACATACTGACGAGTGTGGCAATGTGCTGATGCGTAAGCCTGCCACCCCTGGCATGGAGAACAAGATGACCGTGGCGCTGCAAAGCCACATGGACATGGTGTGTGATAAGCGCAAAGAGGTGGAGCACGACTTCATGAAAGATCCTATCGAAACCGAGATAAAGGGCGACTGGCTGTGGGCTAAGGGTACCACACTGGGAGCCGACAATGGCATCGGCGTGGCTTCAGAGTTGGCCATCCTGACAGACGACACTATAGAGCACGGCCCTTTGGAGTGCCTCTTCACCCGCGATGAGGAGACGGGTCTCACGGGAGCGTTTGCCCTCAAGCCTGGTTTCCTGAATGCCGACATCCTGCTGAACCTCGACTCTGAGGATGAGGGACAGATTTTCATCGGATGTGCTGGTGGCGTAGATACGGTGGGCGAATGGACCTACACGGAAATTCCTGTGCCTGCCGATTACTACACGGCTCGCGTGGAGGTGAAGGGACTGCTGGGCGGACACTCTGGAGGTGACATCCACCTGCAACGTGCCTGCGCCAACAAGATTCTCTGTCGCTACCTGACTAAGATTGCGAAGCAGACAGACTTGATGCTCTGCGAGATAGACGGCGGAAACCTGCGCAATGCCATCGCTGCTACTGCACATGCGGTGATTGCCGTTCCTGCTGAAGACAAGCACCTTCTGAGCACTACGCTCAACATCTTCTGCGCAGAGGCAAAGGCTGAGTTTGACGTTTCTGATCCTGGACTGGAGATGCAACTTCACACAGAGGAGTATCGCCAGACGGCCATCGACCGTGAGACTACCTGCCACCTGCTGCAAACCATCTATGCACTGCCTCATGGCGTGATGGCTATGAGCCAAGATGTGGAAGGACTGGTGGAGACATCGACCAACTTGGCTTCTGTGAAGATGCAGCCCGACCATAAGATAGTGATTTGTACCAGCCAGCGCAGCTCTACCAACTCCAGCAAGGAAGACATAGCCACGATGGTAGAGACCGTGATGCTGATGGGTGGCGCTAAGGTGGCACACTCTGATGGGTATCCTGGCTGGAAGCCCAACCCACACTCTGCTATCCTGAAGACAGCGCGTGAGTCTTATGTTCGTCTCTTTGGCAAGGAGCCTCTGGTGCTGGCTATCCATGCTGGCTTGGAGTGCGGCCTGTTCTCGGATAAGTACCCTGGTCTCGACATGATTTCGTTCGGCCCTACGCTGCGTGACGTGCATACGCCAAATGAACGCATGGAGATCCCAACCGTAGAACTGTTCTGGAAGCATTTGCTCGACATTCTGTCTAATATTCCAGAGAAAAAATAATACGACTACGTCGTAATATTAATAATTAAAGTTTCGTAAGTGATGCTAACGTCAAGTGATATAATGCCCCAGAGGGGCTTAATATGGTAGCCAGTCATGTCAATGGCTGGATAAATAGCGGCCATTGAATGCGTGCCTTTAGGTACGAAACCCCAGATTTGTTGCGTACCTACGGCACGCTGTCTCTCTATAGCATCCCATAGCCAGCCATTGGCATGGCTGGCTACCATATAAGATGCCTACGGCATCATCTTTTTGGCATATTTGCATTTTTTAATGTTTTAATTTTACGGCGTAGCCGTATATGTCCCTACGGCATCACTTGCGAAACTTGAACTATAAAGATTAAATAATTAAAAGAGCTTTGGTTTTTAGTTTAAACTAAACGGAGCCTATTCGATAAATTCGTGTAATTCGTGGTTAAAACAGATTAGGATGAGAAGAGTTATCATAATTTCGGTGTTTTTGTGCTGCTCGTGCATCGCCTTTGCGCAGCAGAAGGATTCACTCACGCTGCGCGTGATGAGCTACAACGTGGAGAACCTCTTCGACTATGAGCACGACAGCTTGAAGAACGACCATGAGTTTCTGCCCGATGCTGAGCGTCGGTGGAACCGCAGGAAGTACAAGCGCAAGCTGAATGCCATCGCCAGCGTCATCACTGCTGTGGGAGGTTGGGAAGCGCCTGCTTTGGTGGGACTATGTGAGGTGGAGAACGAACGCGCCCTGACCGACCTGACCAAGCGTAGCAAGCTGCGCCGTCAGGGCTATCGCTATGTGATGACCAACTCTCCTGATGAGCGAGGCATCGATGTGGCGCTACTCTATCAGCCAGGCTCGTTCCGCTTGGTAGAGACGCAAAGCATCCATGTAGAACTGCCAGGGGGCGACGCCACGCGTGACATTCTGCATGTGGTGGGCCAGCTGCAAAACTTAGACACGCTCGATGTCTTCGTCTGCCACTTCCCTTCACGCTCTGGCGGTGAGAAAGAAAGCGAGCCTAAACGCTTAGCGGCAGCAAGCATCCTCAAGCAGGCAGTAGATAGTCTGGTAGCTTTGCGTCAAGATGCCAAGATCATCATGATGGGCGACTTCAACGACTATCCCGAGAACCGCTCTATCCGCGAGGCATTGGCAGCAGAAGATGCCTACCCCACCCTGTCCACCTATAGGGCCGACAAGCTCTATCACCTGCTGGCAGGCAATGCCCGTGGGCGGCACGACTATGGCAGCTATCGCTACCGCGGTGAATGGGGATTTCTGGATCACATGATTGTCACTGGCAATCTGCTTCAGCCTTCCTCAAACCTCTATACCGTGCCAGGCCAAGCCGATGTCTTTCGTGCCAAGTTCTTGCTGGAACCAGACACACGCTATGGCGGCGACTTCCCGCATCGCAACTACAGCGGAGTGAAATATTCTAAGAAGGGATACAGCGACCATCTGCCCATTTTTGCCGATTTTAGGTTGCTATATTAATAATAATGTATAACTTTGCATTTTGATTAAACTAAAACAAAATGACTATGCGATTCAACACTAAACTTTACGCACTTATGGCCGTGCTCTGCGGTGGGTTGCTCTTTACCTCTTGCGGTGACGACGAGCCTAACTATAAGAAGACTGATCCGACCCCTACGCCAACTGATCAATCAGGGAAGACAGATCCGTCCACCCCTACCATCAGCACAGAGATAAAGAATGCTACGGGCTTTGTAAACCAGGTGGCAGGCGAAATATACCTCTGGAGTACTGAGGTATCCAGCGCCATTAAGAGCAAACTCAATCCTGAGACTTGCACCGACCCTATCAGTGCTTGGGAAGAAGTGGCCTATAAGAATGGTGATATCCAGGATAAGTGGAGCATGGTAACCAATGACTATGCTTCCTTCTATAACAGCACTCAGAACATTGAAGTCACCTATGGCTGGGATGTCACCATCTTCTACGTCGATCAGAGCCACACGACGATTTGCTTTGAGGTCAATTATGTCAGCGAGGGCAGTCCTGCTGCCAATGCAGGCATCAAGCGCGGAGATGTCATCCTGACCTACAATGGCAAGGACATCACCCCTGCCAATTATCAAGAGGCATATTATAGCACCAGTGGCGTATTTGGCTACTCACATGGTAGTGTCACTCCAACAGAGACTGCTACCCTTAGCGCTGTGGAGATGTATGAGAACCCTATCCTCGTCCATAAGATTTTCGACATAGACGGTAAGAAGGTGGGCTACATCCACTATACAGGTTTCGACAAGGCATCTATCGAACCGCTGAAAGCCATCAGCAGTGAGTTCAAGACCGCTGGTGTCACGGAGCTGATACTCGACCTCCGCTACAATGGCGGTGGCTTGGTAGCTACCGAAGAGACTATGGCTGCTATGTATGGTCCTTGGGCAGATACTACCACTAAGACCCTCTACCAGCAGGATGTCTATAATGCCAAATACAATGAGGCATGGAAAAACGATCGCTTCCACTACCTCAATGTGACCACAGACAGTAATGGCAAGGAAACGACTTACATCGACCAGTCATACAACATTGGTCTGAAGAAGATCTATGCCATTGTCAGCAAAGGTTCCGCCTCTGCTTCCGAGAGTCTCTTGGTGGGCTTGATGCCTTACGTTCCAATTGAGATTATTGGTAGCGAGAACACCCATGGCAAGTATTGCACAGGATGGGTACTCAGCGCACCTATGTGGTACACCGAACTAACCAACCAGGAAAAAACTCCTGCAGGCATCAGCAACTGGGGCTTCTATGTCATGATCAGCCGCTATGCCGATAAGGATGGCAACTGCCCCTGCATGCCTAATGGTTTGACTCCTACCATTGAAGCTAAAGACAATCCTGGCGATGGCTATCAACTGGGAGATGAAGGAGAAACCATGTTGGCTGCAGCCCTGCAAGCCGCTGGAAAGGCTGGTACCCGTGCGCTGGCTTTGGAGAGTGCTCCAGAACTTGGAGACAAATTCAGCCACCAGATTCGTCCGAAGAACTTCGGCCTGCGCATAGACAATCGTCCTATCGCCCATCAAATGCTATTAGAATCAGTAGTAGAATAAATGCCGTCAGGATTAGTAGAATAAAAACAGAAAGGCGGTCTGGATTTCCCAGACCGCCTTTCAAATTTTTTAATCCTATAATCTTTTAATTTTATAATTTTACTTCGAGAGTCAAAGCTCTCGAAGTAACGGGTGCTTGCTATCCTTCGCTGAAAGAATGATCTTATCAGCAGGGATGCGCCAATCGATATTCAAATCCGGATCATCCCAAGCAATCGCCCCCTCACTCTGCGGTGCATAGAAATTATCACACTTATACTGGAACACCGCAATCTCACTCAGCACACTGAATCCATGCGCGAAGCCACGAGGAATGAAGAACTGCCGATGATTATCCTCTGTCAGTTCCACACTCACCCACTTTCCGAAAGTAGGCGACCCCTTGCGGATATCCACGGCCACATCAAGCACCGCACCTTTCACCACGCGTACCAACTTGCTCTGCGCATGCTCCCCTTTCTGGAAGTGCAGACCACGCACCACGCCGTAGCTCGATTTCGACTCATTATCCTGCACGAAACAGATTGGACCCACCTTCTCCTCGAACTCACGCTGGTTGAAGGACTCAAAAAAGTAGCCACGTGCATCCTCAAACACCCGAGGTTCAATAATCACCACCCCCGGAATCGCTGTCTCAATAACATTCATGTTATAATTATGAATTATGAATTATAAACTCTAAGTTCTAAGCTCTAAACTCTAAGCTTATTCTTGCATATTTTAATATTTTAATCTTTTAATTTACGGCAAGCCGTATTGGCTCTAAACCCTAAGCTCCAGTGCCCTCGCAATAATCGGTGCCATGTCATAATACTTATACTCAGCCAATCGACCACCAAAGATGACACGTTCTTCCTTCTCCGCCAACCCCCTATAAGCATCAGCCAAAGCATTGTTCCGATCATCATTAACAGGATAGTAAGGCTCCATACCTTCCTTATATTCGGTAGAATACTCCTTGCTTATCACCGTCTTCGGCGTATCATACACCGCTTGGCCGAACATCTCAAAATGCTTATGCTCAATGATGCGTGTATAAGGCACCTCACGTTCCGTATAGTTCACCACAGCATTGCCTTGGAAGTTTGGCTTATCCATCACCTCGGTCTCAAAGCTCACCGTACGCCAGTTCAGCTTGCCCAGTCGGTAGTCGAAATACTCATCGATAGGGCCAGAGTAAACGATTTTATCAAATTGACAATTGAGAATTGAAAATTGAGAATTGCTTTTCTTCCGCTCTTCTATAAAATCAACATTTACTCTCGTTTCAACGCCTTCCAATAAACCTTCGATGAGTTTGTTATAGCCACCCACGGGTATGCCCTGGTACTTATCATTGAAGTAGTTGTTGTCAAACACCAAGCGCACAGGCAATCGGCGGATGATAAATGCTGGCAGTTCCGTGCAGCTACGTCCCCATTGCTTCTCCGTATAACCCTTGATCAGCCGCTCATAGATATCCTTGCCCACCAACGTCAAGGCTTGCTCTTCCAGATTAGCAGGTTCACGGCCATTCAGTTTAGCCACTGCTTCCGACTTTTGTTCCTCTATCTTTGCCTTTGCCTCGTCAGGAGTGAGCACGCCCCACATCTGGTAGAACGTATTCATGTTGAACGGCAGATTATACAGTTTTCCCTTATAGTTAGCCACTGGACTGTTCGTGTAGCGGTTGAACTCCACGACAGAATTCACGAAGTCCCACACCTTCTTGTCAGATGTATGGAAGATGTGCGCTCCATACTTATGCACATGGATGCCCTCCACCTCTTCGCAATACACATTACCACCCAGATGCGCGCGTCTATCTATCACCATACACTTCTTCCCTGCCTGCTTAGCCCTATATGCAAACGTAGCGCCAAAGAGCCCCGCACCCACTATCAGATAATCATATTTTTCCATCGAGTTTTTTTATACAAAGGTAAAAAGAAAAAGCGTACGAACCAAATTCGTACGCTTTATATTATAATCTTTATTAATACCTTTCGTTTAGAACGACGATTTGCTAGTAGGTAAATATACTCCCTACTAGCGCGTCGTGTCATACTCAGCATTTGTGCTGTACAACAGTCGTGTTTTATTTCAACAAAAGACCGTTTTGTCGTCTTTTATTTTTAAAACTGCGCAAAGATACATCAAAATCTGGACCCACAAACATTTTCGTCCATTTATTTTAAAAAAAACTTCATTTTTTCTCAAAACGCCCCTCAATACCCACAATTTCGTTCTTTTTATGATAAAAAAGGCGCGCAGAGCAACCCCTGCGCGCTAAATCGTTTATAGTTCAGCCGTGCTTTACTAAAAGCGATTTCTTATCGTGTGTGTCTGCGTTCATCAATCCCCTTGATTGCGGGTGCAAAGATACATCAAAATTTCATTCCCCAATCACTTTACCCTAAATATTTTCAAACTAAGTTTCTAACTTCTTAGTTCTTTGGCCTCAAATTAACAGAAACCTTTAAAATTTATCTCCTTAGTTAGGAAGAAAAATCTTCCTAGTTAGAGAAATAAAAACTAGAGATCTAGTTGCTCCCAAACGATTACTTTGACCAACTTCCGCACCTTTGACATTCTTTAACGTTCCCGAAAACGCATCTTATTCCATACTTTTTAAATTTGGTATCGGAAGAAAAATGTTAAAAATTTGGCGACACCCATTTCCATGTCATATATTTGCAGCCGATTTCGGAAAGGCTACGCTCTGTTTTAGTCCTCACACTTCACAATCAGCGACCAAACATTTGTGAATCAGGGACTAACAGCTGTGAAGTGTACACAGAAACACTTCACAACACTTCACGCCTTAATCAAGAAATATTAACCCATATACAACTAACATGAGTAGAGAAAAACAAAAAACCAGCGAGGCAGTTTTTGCTACAGAAAGCTTCCTCCAAGAAAACTACGAGTTTCGCCGCAACATTTTAAGCGGAAAGACTGAAGTAAAGTCCAACGAGTCTTCTGATGAAAAATGGATTATCCTTACTACAGAAATCCTCAATTCCATCATTCTTCGTGCCAAGAAAGAAGAAATAGGAGACACATTGGTCCAAGGCATCATCCATCAGATAGTGAACTCCGACACCATTCATAGATGGAGTCCAGTGATGCACTTTCTTGAGAATTTGCCAGCATGGAGTCAGCAAGACCATGTAGCCAGCTTGTTCAGACGCATTCCAGGACTTACTAGTGAGCAGATCACTTGGTGCAGCACTTGGCTTCGCTCCGCTGTGGCCCATTGGATGAGCATTGATGTACTTCATGGCAATGAGAGCGTACCAGTTCTGATAGGCAAGCAAGGATGTGGCAAATCCACTTTCGCCCTCCGCTTACTTCCCCCAGAATTAAGAGAATACTTCCTGGATCACATCAACTTTGCCAATAAGTTCGACAGCGATATGGCCCTTACGAGTAATCTCCTAGTAAACATCGACGAGTTCGCCAATATGGGCCCCACACAACAAGGGAAACTCAAGCAGACTCTCTCAAGAGTCAAAGTGAACGGACGCCCTATCTTCGGGAAAAGTCAAGAAGACCGTCCCCGTTTCGCTTCCTTCTTGGCCACTACCAACGACGAGCATCCACTCTGTGATGTCACAGGAAGCCGTCGCTATCTATGCTTACAAATCCCAAACGGGCAATTCATTGACAATGAAACCCCTATCGACTACTCCCAACTCTATGCCCAACTGGTATATGAACTCAAGGAGAAACAAATGCCATATTGGTTCAATAACGAGGAAGTGGAACGCATCCAGCAAGCCAATCTTCCATTCTTCAAGTGTGATGATTTGGAGTCCATGATTGCCTGCTGTTTCCGTGTACCTATAGAGGAAGAAGAAGGCCGTTGGATGCTCTGTAAAGAAGTGTTCGATGAATTGCAAATCCAATTCCCTACACTGATAAGCGACCATTCCACAAAGGTGAAGATTGGCCAAGTCCTACGCTATATGGGATGCGCCTCTCAGCACAGTCGCCATGGTCAGATGTACCAGTTGATCTGCAAAAGAGCCTAATGACAGCAAGAGTGTGAAGTGTTGTGAAGTGTTATTCGCAACACTTCACACTTATTACTCAATGATAGTCAGTCACTTAACTATCTATTGTGAAGTGTGAGGGGTATTTCAGAGAGTACGTATAAATATGCATAAAACAACAGCAGCTATACCTTCAGATGAAGTGTATAGCCGCTGTTGTTCTCATCACTCATGAGATATAAATCTCTAATATTTTAGTTATCGGTTCAGGATCTATATGTATTCTTTTCAAGGCTGCAGGAATCAGCACCGCCTCCCCACAGGCCAAAGTCTCAGAGAAACCATTATCATCCACAATAGTGCATTTCCCTTCCACACACATCCATATCACGAAGGAGTCCCGTTGGCTATAGTCAAACACTTTAGAGGTCGTCAGCTCATAGAGCGAAGCTGTGAAAGAAGAAGAGTTGATTAGCGGCTCACAAACATTAGCTTGATGCAGATAATCTATACGAGCATCCCCACGAGCATCCTCATAGTCCATAGCCTCCCCAGCTTCAGTTACATGAAGTTCACGTAGATTCCCATCCTTATCCTTCCGATTGTAGTCATAAATACGGAAAGTAGTATCCGATGCCTGCTGAATCTCCGCCACTTTGATACCAGCCCCTAAGGCATGTACCCTTCCAGCAGGGATGTTAAACACATCCCCAGCCTTTACGCTGTAATATTGGAGCACCTCATTGAAATTCCCATCCTTCACCCGTTCTTGATAGTCCTGATGTGTGAGAGGGCTCTTCAGACCAGCCACAAGAGCCGCCTCATCAGCCGCCTCCATCACATACCACATTTCATCTTTTCCACGGGCTTCCCCTCTCGCCTTAGCGATCACATCATCAGGATGTACCTGCACCGATAGCGTCTGTTCCGCCTCCAGTATTTTAACCAGTAAAGGGAATCCTGAGCAAACCACTGCAGAATTCCCTTTACCCAGAAGCTCTTCACCGTATTCCTCTATCAAGTGGTCCAGAGCCATTCCTTTGAATGCGCCATTGGCCACTACAGATACCGTCCCTGGCATATCAGAGATAAGCCAAAGCTCCCTTCCCCAAAGCCTGGGAATATATATCGGTTCAAATTTAAGTGGATATATTGTCATCTCAAATGCAGTTTAAAGTAGATGCCACAACTAAAATACTTATACCTATATAATTCCGTTATAAAATTTATATTATCTCTCCATATTCTATATTTCGCACCTACATTCAGTCCACTCCCATCAAACTCAGTCATCAGAGCCAACTTATTAATTGCCTTAGTAGTGAGATTAATTTCTTCTAGATTAAACCTAAAATCAGCACCTATAGCCGGCAGTTTTAACTTTGACACATTCCCTTTTTCTGAACAATACATCAAGGCTGCATGAAGTCCAAACTTCCCCAAGGAATTTAATTCAAGATGCTTTGTAGCTGCTAAATAATACCTCGTAAAATATGCATTCGAGGCACGTTCGTCATCGAAGATAATTTCGCCACCACCAGAACGTTTGTGGCTGCCAGGATCATTTACTCCCAAAACTATCTGTGGCATCCAGTCATATTTATAACCCTCCTCAATCAACCTCACTCTGAAAGCAAACATTCGGTCCTGATTGCAATATTTCCCCCAGACTTTTGGTGGGAAATACTTGCTTCCATGGTGAGCATAATGCAATGTTAATACATAACTTACTTCTAACCATGGAAATAATGTTATATCAGCATAATAGTTAAAAGTATCATAATTAAAATGCATTGGCGTAGCATTGATATTTAGGAAAGACCCCCCAAATAAGAAGGTTTTATCTTTTTGCATTTCAGCAGTAGGCATATGAAGCAATCCTGTAGTTCCATATGTGAACTGAGCTAATACCGACAAAGATGTCAGACTAGCCAAAACAAATGCTAGAATTTTTCTTTCCATATGTTATAAACAAAAATGCAATTGCCTAATAGATACCTTCTCCACATGCGTTTCGGCTCCCTCAATAAGCGATATAACCATTCTAGTGAATGCTCCTGCCAACACTGAGGAGCGCGCTCTATTGTACCCGCAAAAAAATCAAATACTGCGCCTATGGTACCAACATGACAATGAATATTTAATTCATTCCAGTGGCTATATGCCCATTTTTCTTGTTTGGGAGCTGTCATTCCTATCCAAAGCAGGTCGGGATTAGAAAGATTGATTGCACTTATGATGGCATCGTCGTCTTCTTTTGAGAATACTTGTTTATAAGGTGGAGAATAAGATTCTACTACAATATTGGGATAAACTATAGCCGCTTTCTCTTTTATTAAACTTAGCACCTTATCACTACTACCCATAAAGAAACATTTCCCCCCTTTTTCATTCAACTTCTCCATTTCAAACTGGAACAAATCCCAACCTGCAATTCTTTCTTTAGGCTGTGATTTACCCTTCAGCCACCGGCAAGCCTTTACTATTGAAGTACCATCGGGGATCAAATAGTCACCTTTTGATAAAGCTTCTGCAAACAACGAATCCTTTTGAGCTGTATTATAAGAATGAGCATTTATCGTATTAATCAAAACCTTTCCATTAGGAATCGATTCTAGTTCTTCTTTTGTTTCAACTATTTTTATACAACTAATACAGAACATACTCTTATATTATAAAGTTAGCATTTCGAGCGATAAAAAATAGCTTTATTATAAATATCCATTAATATAGAATATATTGTCTCTCTCGAATATTTACTTAAAGCATCTTTCTTTCCTTTTTCACCTAAAGATCTACACTTTCTTTCATTCTGAAATAAGCTATCAATCTCAGATGCGAGTTGATCAACATTAGAAGGAGGGACGAGTACCCCATTCCAATTTGTCTTAATTATAGACTGCATTGCGCCAATATTTGTCGTAATAACTGGTTTCCCTAATAACATTCCACGAACTATAACATTAGGGAAACCTTCATACCACTTGCTTGGTACGACTATAATACGTGACTTCATATAGAATTCATTTAGATCATGGCCTTTAAGGAAACCAACGAACTCAACATTTTCTGGAAGATATTTAGGCATTTTAAACGATTTATCCAGATTGCCTGCGACTTTAAACTGAATATTACGACAAATTCTAGCTGCCTCAATAAACTCATTAATGCCTTTTTCTGGACTCACCCTCCCGACGAAACTTACCCACTCACCTATCTGATAATTATAATTGCCATCAATGGTAGGTGATATTCCTGGTACTATACCAATGTGATCTTTATCTATACCTTGTGCACTAAACTTTGCCTTCTGAAATTCTGACTGAACAATAAACATATCCACTCCATCCAGGATGTTCCGAGACAATCTCGCATATGAATTCCTTAAAGCATAACCTATACTTTTACTTATATTACTCTCACAATCCTTCAACATGCACCACATTTCTTTACCACTACCAAAACATCGTTCACATACTTGTCCCTTCTTATCAAGGCATAATCCATTTGGACAGAACAATCGATAGTTTGGACATCTCATTACCACAGGAACACCCCTCCGTCTAAGCGGTTTAAAAATAGATGTAGATATGAAAGGATAAAGGTTCTGCACCTGAACTACATCAGGATTAAATTCGTCTAGTGCCACAGAGAGTTCTTTCGCAGCACTTGGACTATATATACCATGAGAAAAAGCCTTAAGTTTCCCCATAAAGCCATGTATATCTGCAGACGTTTTCTTAAACCATCTAATTTCATGGCCATGTTCTTCAAGAAGATGCGCTAATTCATTTGATGCATTTTCTTCACCACTGGGCTTTATATAATCATTATGTATGAATAGAATCCTCATATATCAAATGTTTTTACCATTCTTTATACAATAAAGCATCAGAACTGATACCTTGAATAAAAGAATCTGGATACACATAAGACTCTTGAATAGGGCTATTAGTTACAGCAATTCTCATAAAAGATGCTCCGATAGCCCCATTCCCAACTTTTATTTTTTCAAATTGGATACCACCAATTTGCCACATTATTTCTTTTCTTGATGAAATACGATACCACTCACCTTTCTGATTGGGGACATACATCCTCAATTGGGCATAAGTCTTACCACTACCTGACTTATAAATATCACCAATGAGTCTCAATGCCTTTGCCTTTATAGTAGCATATAACTCCTTTATGTTTAGCTCCACTCCAGAACTCTTCTCATTATAAAGCAAGAATGATACTCCATCTCTATTTTGTCTCAAATTTACATTTAGATTAGTGTTACCATTCTCAAACGACAGTAATTCTGAAGGCATCGCATCACCAAGCATGAAATCCAAACAAAAGTGAAGATTATCCATATTAATAGAATTATCCACAGGAATAATAATGCCTGCCTTATTTCTATCATTAATTAATAAAGAATTAGAAGAGGATTCCATCCCATTTACATTTGAAAAGACTCTATTCGAAGGGGGTAGTATCTGAATATCATTTTTAATATTAGGATAATCAACCTCAAGTCCATCAGCCAAAATAACAGGCTTTACATATAAAGCTCCATAATTCACATTATAGGTTGTTACCATACATGCGGAAAAAATATTTCGTTCACCTGTTATCTTAAATCCACAAGCCTCTGTCTTCGGGTCATAATGCTTTGGCTCAGAAGTATAACCATCTGTATTGGATATGCAACTTAAGAGAATATTATTATAACCAGAAACCAAAAAACCTTTACAATAATTGTCTTGTGTTTCGACATTAGTAAGTTGATTTCTTGAACCTTGAACTACTACTGCAGCATATTCAGATGCATTGTCGCGCCCATTAAAAATACTTTTAACATCACTGACTTTATTATTAGATCCTATCAGGGTAAGACCATTCCTTCTGTTATTTGCCGTATAGCAATTAGATATTGCACTATCCGTACATGCCATTACGACACCATCCCCATTCCAAACAAAGGTAGAGTTTGTTATATTAATATCAAAACCAGCATATTCAACATATAATCCACTATCGAAATTATAAACGCAAATATTATCTATCAAAATCCATTTATATGGCTGACCTACATCTTGCTTATTAAAGAGTTGCCTTACATAATGATGGTTTTCCCCATTACCTCTTGAATTTTCAATATAAATACCACGGTTATGGTTTTCTCCAACAATGGTCATGTCTTTTATCTGCAAAGCTGCAGAATAAGAACTGACAATAACACAATCTTGCCTAGCATTTTTATTTTGCTTAACAATAGTCACACCTGCACCAACTCCAACAAGACTTGTTTTTATGCCAAGCTTTAGACTTGAAACATGATATACTCCACGACTTAGCTGAACAACTCCACCGCCAAGATTACTTATTGAATCCAAAGCCATTTGAATGGCTTTTGTGTCATCGTGTACTCCATCGGCCACTGCGCCGAACTCTTCGGGTCTTAAAAATGAAGGTGCATTATCTGCTTTAGTTATGTTAAAAAAAGAGATAAACGCCCAAAAGAGCAATAATCTAAACTGCATATTATAAATTATTATATTTTAAAACCGCCTATTGTTTTAACGGATTTTGCCGGGGAACCAACTATAATCGTATTTGAGGTGAATTGATCACCATGAACCAAACTACATGTACCAATTACGCAATTATTGGGAATTACTGTCCCTTTAAGAAACATACACCTTGCTCCAATCCATACTTTATCACCGATAATAATACCTTGCGGTTCATTCATAATCTCACCTTTGTCATCAAAGATAGTATGTGTGTCGCTATCCATCATCAAACAATCCCATGAAATCTGTACATCATTTCCAAATACTATATTTTTATAACATAGAATTGTAGAAGATGAAGAAATGGCAAAATTATTACCTAAAACTAAACTAGCATTCTTACCAACAAATAATTTTGACCCATTTCCAATATGAGCAGAACCTAAAAAAAGTCAAAACTCCATTATTCTCTATTTCTAAAGAAGTCTGATCATTTCTATTACATGCAGGAACTTTCAAGAATCCTATTCTTATCATTGCAAAACGTGCATCTTGCATCAAAGAAATCTTACCATTAATCCTTGTAGTTGTATTATAACTGACCCATAAAGGCAATTTAATTGCTTGCTTAATGGGTAGATATCTAAAATTAAAGAATAATGTCTTAGGGAAAGATAGAATTATTTTAACAATCTTATTCACTACTCCAATTCAACTATTATTGGTAACAAAATCATATACTAGTTGGAAGCTTTAACCATTCTCCAAAAGTTCTATCCCATTGTTCAGGTTCAAAAGGAACCATTCCGCTAAAATGGAAAAATGTTATTTCTCCGAAAAGAACTTGATTCCCTAAATCATACATATCCACACGAATGTGTGGCATTCCTTTAGCTAATTGCTCTGCCAAACGTTTCATTAACTTGTAATTCTTGGGCATTGGTGGCATTACCTTCGCATGATCATGGCCTTGCCGAAAAGGAAGGTGATTGTAATCTTCATCAAAAAAATCAAACTTCACTTCTTCATTTGGGTTCTGCCTCTCAGTTGCCACAAATAGAGCTTTCACTTTACCATCAAAACAGAAAAACTTGTAATCCGCCAAATCCTTAATTCCTTCCTGCACCTCAATATATTTTTCAGCGATAACACGTTTGGGGACATTCTTGTATGGCCACTCGCGCCATACTTTATAAAGATCGGTGCGCAAACTCTCATTCAATCTATCAACAGCATTTTTTTTGTCAAAGGCACTTTTGTTCCGACAAATAATAACGCCTTCATTACCTCCCCCATGAGTGGTCTTGAGAACAAACTGATTAGGCAATTTATCCCATTCAATATCTTCTGGAGTATCCCATACACCAATCGTAGGAATAACGTATTCTCGTCCAATAATACCTGCTACATAGTCCTTAACAGCATATTTATCCACCATCATTGTATATTCTGGTTTACGATCATACAATTTCAACCACTGTAGCTTCTCATTATATGTTTGGGGATTTTTCCAATTAGGGAATCGGCCGAATTCTTTATAGAACTTTAGCGACAAATAAAGTTTATCTGGCAATATCCGAGAAAATCTAACTAACAAATTATCTTTCATATTCACTTCTAATAATTAATATAACCCTAAGATGAGATATTATTTTCTAGCGTGTTCCCATGATTTGAGTTCGAACCTTAAAAATATCAGCATATTTTGATTTACTTTTAGATATAGACTTATAATTTAGGAACCAATATTTTATCACTCTAACACCCCTACAAAAAGATTTGAATTTTAGTATCTGCCAAATAATATATAAATTACCATGAACCCACTCAGGGTGCTTAATGAATTCAAAGAAACCTCTATTTTTATAAAAGTTCTCAAGAAAACATTGAATCTTCGATTCATTCCAATTAATATTAGTCTGACTAGATCTATATACAATATAATTATATAAATAGATATCGATAACATCAACTTTCTTTGCGAAATACCCAACTTGAAAAGTAAAAAACATATCATTAGCCTTAGGTATCTCTTCGTACGTACACATATATTGTTCTACAAACGCACGTCTAACCATCTTATTCCATGGAACATTTATCTTATATTTAACATAGTCTACATCTTTCTCTCCTCTTGTGCAATCACTGACATATTTATTAAGCTTTGTACATAGTTTATTGCCTTCCTCATCTCTATGTGTAAAATTAAAATACAATACATCTAAATCAGACTCAATATACTTGTCTAGGACCTTTAAGAAACCGTCTTCATAATAATCATCAGCATCTGGGAATAACAACCACTTTCCGCGAGCTCTAGCCAATCCTACATTTCTAGCATATCCTGCCCCTCGCCCCTCTTTTGTCAAGACTAATTCAATATTCCTGCAGTCTTCAAAACTGAATGCATTCCAATCAATAATAGTAGAATCACTATTATCATCCACCACAATGATCTGAATATCATCACGCCTCGGAATAGAATTCAGACACCTGTTAAGATACTGTGGAGAGTTCTTATGAGGAATAATAAAACTATAATTAATAACACTACCCATGATTGCTAATTACATTTGATTCTTGGAAACGCCCCACGTTGGCTGTAGCAGATAATACACATAGAGCATATACGTACACTAATGGGAAATTAGATCTATCAAAAAAGCCTGGTTCCATTATCGTTAGAAGAATAAAATATAAAAAAGCGACCTTGATTTTAACTCGCTCTTTACGTTCAACTCGATGAGTAAGGAAAGACGCTATAGAACCAAAATAGAATGCATAAACCATAAAACCTATCAATCCAAATTCTACCAAAACATAAGCAAGTCTAGAATCATTAATAAAATTAGTCAAGGTGACAGTTCCATGATTTCCATAAGCGAATTCTCCTCTGTATGATAAGCCATTCCCCATCAAAGGAGCATTTAGGAAAAAATTATCGATAAGATATGTAGATAAAGACAATGTAGATGTATCTTCTTCATCCTCTTCCATCCCTTGTACAAATTTTGCTAGACCTCCTAATTGTCGATTTATGCCATCATTATCTGTAAAGGTATTAGCATATTGAATATCAAATGCCAACAAAAAAGTGTAACTGACTATAATTAATCCTAATGTCGATACAAGCATCAATTTATGCCGCTTCCAATATAACACATTTGAAATTATAAAAGATAAACCAAATAAGACAAGTGACATTCTAGCACCTGTCAAAATGATAATTATAAACACGACTAATGAAAAAGAATAAAAAAGAAATGTTGGCATTCTATCCTTGCTAAAATACTCTAGAGCTACAAAAAGGTATATAGTAGTTAAGAAATTACCTAGCTTATTGAAACTAGTAAAAGACCCCATAACCAAGTTCTCTTCTCTTACAAAAAACTCACCAGTCCCTAATTCATATTCATAAGGTATATAATACGTTAAATAAACATAGTTTTCAGACATATTCATTATTACTCCTATAACCTGAATAACCAGAATAAAGCAAATATACTTAAAAAGAGTTCTTGGTTCTGTCCTAGCTTGAGGTACCCATGCCAGATAAATTAAAGGTAATAGTAAAGATAATGATTCTGATATTCCACTCCACAAACTAGAAACATTAAAATGAGTCAGTATATTGTGGACTGCTAAAAAAAGAACTAGTGCAAAAAAAACAGGAAAGATTCTCCCCATTTTAGGAATACTTCCTTTCTTAAGGAATTCGTAAAATAAAAGAAAAAGAAAAAGATTCCTCCCACCATTATGTGTTACGACATTTGTTAATTCACGAAACTCTGGTCTTTGGATCGTCATTGTTCCTAATGCAACTATGGGCAAAATAATTGGTTCTAAAGACAACCAAAACAAAATCACCCACTTCGGTTTCTTAAGATGTAAGAAGAAACCTATTGCAATAATAGAAAAAGTAATAATTAGATTCATTGAAATCTAAAATGACTTCCCAGTGCAATGCTTTAACCAAACAATTATTCAAGTTGGCGTTCCCATCTTACATTCTCTCGGACACATTTTGCTGGCACTCCTACAGCAAGGCATTTCTTATTGATCGATTTTGTCACAACAGCACAACTACCAATAATAGCCCCATCACCAATTTCAACTCCTTTCATTACTATAGAGTGTGGAGCAATCCATACATGGTTTCCAATAATTGTATCCTGTGGAAGATTCACGCGTTCGCCTAACTCGTTAAAAATAGGATGAGAATCGCTTGTTCTAACATTAATATGGTGACTAAACATACAATCCATACCAATCATTATCTTCCTATTACTTTCCTGACAAAGGAACTCATTATCATGAGATATAGAACAGCCATCTCCAATTACTATTTCACATCCACTACCTTCTATCCAGATTTTAGTTTTATCCCTAATTACACAACTATCTCCTATTCGTATAACATTATTACTCCCAATAACAATAATATCAACATTTAAAAGAAGAGAATTCTTGCCAACAAACAAAGTATTATCACTTCCTATTATTGTTTTATTAATTCTAATTGAACCATAATTATAAACCTTTAGTCTCCTTTTGAGTATATCTGATGCATAGATTTTTCTCAAAAAATTGGAAAAAAAACGGCCATACCATGTCCTATTACATCTATGATAGACTCTACTTAAAAAAGAATTACTATTCATATAACAATCTTTTGAATGTCATTTTCCTTGTAGTACTCTGAAATTTGAATATTTTCTATCTTAGCTTGTTCATTCCCAACATTAGAGAATACTATATTATATACATTAGAATTAGGGAACATTTTCTTTATATTATAAAGAGCAGATGAAGTAAAACCGTATACAGCGATTGGAGAACCGTTAATCAAAATAAACAATTCTACCATCTCGTTAGGTCTTGTAAACATAATATTATACTTTTCACATAATCTTTCTGCATATTCTCCGACATCATCCCCATGTGGTACATATACTATATCTGCATAAGAGTATTTCTCTTTTAATGAACAAAGGATACTATCTAATGCAGAAATGAAGTACTCGTCGGTTTCCCAACCACAATTACGACAATACTGCACTTTCTTTGTCCCTATAAAATAAACCTTATCTGAGGTATTACTATCAAATGTTTCATGTAGTACACTCAGTTTATTAACAGCAATATTATACTTAGGATTATCTATTTTATCATAAATGGTAAATAGGTTTTTCAAGAGACGAACTTTACGAATATTTGATATGACATCCATACATATCTGCTGCATCCATTTGTCCCTATTTCGTGCTGAGTCTTTTAGAAGAGAAATAGTGATGTTACCATCATCTAGTATTATGATATCTGCATTATCTCTAACTTTCTGTAATCCCACCCAATATAGTAGATAGGTACGGAAGTCTCCTATGAATAGTCTTCTATACCCTTTATTACACTTCTTTAAAGCTTTTACAAATTGTATCCAATATGAAAATCTTTTATTTTTAAAGACCTCAAAATCAATTTTATTACGTTTTACAAAACTCAATAATTGGTCATCCCTTTTATAGCCAGAAAGGACCACTATAAATTTATAATCGCTTATCTCTAAATTGCGAATCGCAGATATTGCACATAGCGCCTGAAAGGGAGAGCAGACTACAAACACTGAAGATATATGCTTTGCAAAAGGATGTTCCATAAATACAATAAAGTAATAATACTAGCTAAATCTGTCATTGCTCTTTTTATATAAAGCCTCAAACAAAAGAGCTGAATGTACAATATATCTTTTATCTATAGCAGAATCAAAAGAAAGTTTATGGCGAAATGCATTATTCATCAACAACGCTTTATAATCAAAAATATCTTGCTTTGCTTGCTCTTTACGTAACGCCTTGATATGCCTTTTAACTATTGAAGGGATGTAGGAAGAGAGTTTAGCTCTTAGAGTTAATGGCGGTGGTTCTAATGTTCCTTTAATTTTATTATATTTACGATCTATACAATGGGAGAAGACAGGAATATCCATTATAGTATCATCTAACTTAATAATAACATCAAGCATAAATTTAGAAGATTTCATCTGCTCTACAGATACGGATGCAGATGATAGGCAATCATATTCCATCAGCAACAAATTTGAATATCTCATCATATTCAACATATTCATAAGATATGTATCTGCATACTTACGGTACTCTATCAGAAAAAAGATATTATCTTCTTTCTTTATATGATTAGGATCCAAATTATAAGTGGCACATATACTCTTTACTTTTTTTAGAATGCCTTCTCTATAAGTATCACGATTCTTTGCCAAATATTTTGCTGGAGTTGACCCAATGTAATACTCATCGACGAACTCTTCCACAGTAAAAGAATCTTTATTCATATTTTCAATCCAAGGAAGATTCCTATATAATTCACCACCATATCCAAAAGTTGATATATTATTAGACAAGTTCTCAAAACTTTTAATCACTCTATCGCTTGCAGCATAGTTCTTTGCAAGTACACCGTATTTCTCAATATATTTTTTCCAATACTTATATAATGGTTTAGGCGTTGTCCAATCTTCATTTACTAGATTAAGATCATATTTTAGAGAAAACATCTCTGCAATCTCTCCATCACGTGCTTTAGTATTAGTAATAAAAGAGTTCCCAACCCCATAATGAAGGACTGGTTTTGCATGTACACTAAGATATGTGGCCAGAGAAATCCTTGCATCCAATCCACCTGTCATAAAAATATCAGGATTCCCCAATACTTTATAAATAACTCCTGCCTTATATTTCAATGTATTGACCAATTTGTCTACCTTTTCTACGTAATTAGTTTTTTCAGAACTTAAATATTGAGGAGACATCTGCACAATAGATAAAGAGCCCTGTTTATTAATTGAAATAGCTTCAAATCCATGGAGCCTCTTAATTCCATCATACAGACTTTCTCCACATAAAATGGAATTCTGACAACATTCTTCTATATAATTGGATTCACTTACACATATTTTTTTTCTTAAAATCGAGGCCATATCCGAGAGTGAATTGGAAACGAACCATTCATTATTATAATTATAATAATAAATATTGTATGCTCCAACAGGATCTCCAAATATTATTGTCTCACTATTCTTATGATGGACTACCCCGTATTGACCCATAAAATGTTTTCTGATTTGATTAACATCCCCATGGAAATCATCAACTAGAGACGACAGATCCATAGACTCATTATAAATTGGAGTTCCTGTCGCTATCACAAATTTATCGTTAATGCACCAAGCATTAACATTATTAATAAACAGTTTTTTTACAGTTAATGCATAAACATCAGAACTCTTATATGAGAAGCCTACTTTAAACTCAGATTGCCTAATTACCTCCAAAGCTTTATCATAAAGAGCTTTATTATTTGAAACAAAAAACTTTGCCATATAAGTCCTGGACTTTAATAGAATTTATAATTAATATTATATAGAAATACAAGAATGCAATAATAATTTTTATAATCAAAGCATACATGCTTGTACCTAATAAAAACGCCAACCCCACGACTATACTGATTATTACTACTTTAATAATACGCCCGAAATAATATGGTATATGAATCGCTTTATTGCTAAAATACAAAATAGCTAAGAGACTCAAGAAATAACTAGATATAGATGCTATACAGGCGCCATACATAGAGAAATGTGGAATTAGCCAGATGTTTAGACACAAGCTTAATGATGCACTTAAAATCCAAATCAAGGATTTAATCTTCACATATTCTACTTTATATGCCATGGGATACATAAACAACAACCTTGCACAGTCCACAAAAGATGCTATCAAAACCAATGGGATAATATAAGATGTCTCACTAAATCTTTCAGATAAAAGCAAAACTATATTATTTGAGAACATACTTAACAAAGCCACGAGACATGCTATCGCACTGATAATTAATCCAGTAGACTTAGCGATATCACTATAATCCGCTATTTCACCACGTTCCTTTTTCTTAAAAACAGTGAATGTATACGGAGAATAAGCTTTGTTAACGCTTTGAAGTAATACAGTTGGTATCTGAGCAAAGTTTGATCCCATACCATATATTCCTGTATCATGAGTTCCTTGATATTTATTAAGGAGTATTCTATCGGAAGCATGAATAAGCCAAACGCAAACATCACTTGGCCATTGGGAGAAACCATATTTAAGGTATTCACTTATTTGCTTATAATTTAATTTAGGTCGACAAAAATAGGGGAATGAATACCAAATAAAAATAACAAATGATATAATTGCATTAACTAACATACTTCCTATTAAAGCCATAGCCTTGTCATTCATCCCAATCACCATTACTAGCTGAATAATTATGCCCATTACTCCTAAGATAATAGAGGTAATTGATATTTTCTGAGCCTTTTCTTCAACATATAACTGAGCAAGTATAACATGGTAGTAAATGCTCATAAAAGAAATTGCAAGCGAATAATAGAAGTATTTAACAGGTAAATTGAGTAAATCTGAAAAAGAATTAGCATAAAGTATCAAAACTATGAGTAGAAATGCGGAACCTATTGTTATCATTGCTAATATATTACTATAAAGCAACTTTATATCCTTCTTATCCTTACATTCAAAATAATACCTTGAAATAACGCTATGTAATGAAAAAAGCAAAAAAATAGACAAAAAATTAGTTAATGAAGATACTACGTATACCACACCATATTCCTCAGGAGAAACTAAATGTGTATAAAGAGGGAGAAGGAAAAAAGATGTAGCTCTGATAGCTATAGTAGAAACTAAATAAAGTGCACTATTCCTGTATAATGACATCTCCAATAAAAAAACTAAAGGAAGACAAATAATAAAAAGTGCTACAAATGCTTAACTAAATCACATGCTTTCTGATACTCCTGGGGATTACCAATATCAATCCAAGTACCATTAAGCGGATAACGGATGACACTTTTACCCTCCGATACTAATTTCTCGACTAAATCTGTAGAATTGTAAAAGCATCCATTAGGAATTTCGTCTAAAGCACGCCGCTTTATCAGATAGATACCCGCATTAGCATAATAATTAAATTGAGGTTTCTCTAACAATCCTTTTATGTTACGGCCATCAAGATCTAGAATTCCATAGGGTATGGATACATTATAAGGGACTGCTGCAACAGACATTTCTGCATTATGTTGTTGAAAATGCAAAAAGAAATCTTCGTAATCAATGTTCGTAAAAAGATCACTGTTCATCACCAATACAGTATCATTATAAAAGTGTTCAACGAACTTCACACTGCCTATTGTACCTAAAAAATTAGGTTCTCTTACTATTTGAATGCTAATACCATTCCGAGGTTCTTGATAATGAGCCTCTATCTGTTCTTTAAGGTAGTTGACAGTTACAGAAATGTGTTTAATACCATATGAGATAAGACGATCTATGTTATGGTCTATAATCGCTTTATCGCCTACAGGAAGTAGAGGTTTTGGGGTTTTCTCTGTAAGTGGTCTTAGTCTTTCACCTTTTCCACCAGCCATAAGAACAGCATCTATTGGCAACTTTGTAACATATTTCTCTAGATTTATGATGTCAATTATGCGATTATCTTTATCCAAAATAGGAACCAAACGCATTTTCAGTTTTTTCTGCTCTTGAAGATGCTTCACATCATAGTTTTCTCCTTCACGCAAGTAATTGAAATTCCGATGCATTACTTTCTCTGCCTTATCGGCAACTGAAGCACCAGCTATCAAGGCCCTACGAGAATCCCCATCCGTCAAGGTACCAACCATACGTCCATCATCGTCTATGACAAAGAGGACCAAAGGTTCTGGTGCTAGTCCATTGATCTGAGATAGTGCCTCTAACAAAGATTTATCCTTATTTATAAAATGATTCTTCATCACCTATATCATCTTTTCTTGTATTAGTAACTCCGCATATTTCCAATCAAGTATTGTATCTAAGTCAACTGAGTGATTTACACTCATTTCAAAGAAACGAACTTTTTTAAAGTCATTCATATGCATTTCTTTTAAAGAAGAAATATTAAAAACATAAACTGCTCCATTAAACTCATAACATTTAGGAGCTTCTTGACGACGTATTATTTTTCCATTACCCTTAGAAATCACTAAGAACCCTTCATTATCCTCTTCAAAAATATCATAATATGGATTAGCTGCAGCAGGTTTTACTGATACAACCATGTCACATTGTTCGTCATACTTAGCCAAACAACCTTCTACATCTTCTTTTGTTCTGAAAGGAGAAGTAGGTTGGAGAAGGACAATATTATCATATCTAAAACCTTTATTTTCATAGAAATCGAGGGCATGAAGAATAACTTCATAACTACCTGCTGTATCTGAAGCCAATTCGGATGGACGTTTAAATGGCACTTTTAAGCCATAATCTTCTGCAACTTTAATAATGCTATCATCATCTGTTGATAGACATATATCCACATCATCCACAAATTGCCTAGCAACATCAATAGCATAGCATATAAGCGGTTTTCCTGCTAGCGGTTTAATATTTTTATGAGGGATACCTTTACTACCACCTCTTGCTGTAATTAAAAATAAACTTTTCATTACAAATCTATTGGTTCATCTTCTTTATAATCTCTTTTCGCAGGTTTACCTGCTATCAAATCCCAGTATTTAGCTGGAAGACCTTCTGAACTACGAAGAAGTGCTAGGTTATCATCGCCAAGTATATCTCCCTTCTTAATTGGTTCCTTAGTTATAATCCTTTTCAGGACTACTTCAGCGTTCTTCTGTTCTGATGCGTTGGGGCGCTTAATGCCATCCCCCATAGCCTTCTCAATATTACGGATGGATGCTACCATCTGTTTTAACTCTTTAGGATCAAGAGAGGCCTTATGATCAGGACCTTCCATATTCTTATCGAGAGTAAAATGCTTCTCAATTATTTCTGCCCCCATTGCCACAGCAGCGATGGGCACTTCTATTCCAATAGTATGGTCTGAATAGCCGACTTTACACTTAAATGCAGATTTCAATGTCTGCATGGCCTGTAAATTCACCTCATTATATGGACAGGGGTAATTGGTTGTACAATGTAGGAGTGCGACCTCCTTCGCTCCACTTATCATCAATGTATTGTATGCGTTTTCGACATCTGCTAATGTCGACATGCCTGTAGAAAGAATGACATTCTGACGTCTTTTTCCAATTGCACGAAGAAATGGGATATTCGTAACTTCCCCTGATCCTATTTTTAAAACAGGGACGCCTAGTCCCAACAAAAAATCCATATCTTCCTCAGTATCAGGAGTTGACAGAAACTTAATCCCTATCTGATTGCAATAATTACTGACCTCTACAAACTCATCATAACTGAGTTCAAGTTGCTTCAGCATCTCATACTGTGAAACTCCTTTCTCGGAAATATTATTTTCCTGATACTCTGCTAAGGCTGCACTCTTTGTTACTATTTTCTCAGTCTTCCACGTCTGGAACTTCACTGCATCTGCCCCAGCTTCTTTAGCAGCATCACATAGTTTAAAGGCAAGATTCTTGTTGCCATTATGATTAACACCTGCTTCAGCGATTATAAAAACTTTATGTCTAATCATGATAGTCTCTCAGCAAGTCCTTTTCTCGCGTAATAACAACATCATCATACATCAACATTAGGACACCTTCATCGTAATTACCCATTTCCGAATTATTCTCCTTACCATCGATGTTATTTATAATCATTTTCAAGAAATTAACACCAGCTCCATATGCATGAAGATAAGCTCCTCCAAATCTCGGATTAATCTCAGACAAATAATACTCTCCATTCTTATAAAAGAAGTCCATATCGCATGGACCATTAAGTTCTAAAGCTCCACATACTTCTTCAATAAAAGAAAACAATTTGGGATCTTTAAATGAAATTGTCTTGCTTGCTCCGCCAATTCTCGTCTCTATTTTTCTTTTCGAAAAGGCAGAAACTGGTTTATGAGAAACACAGTCTACATAAACATCTGCATCACAATCTCCATCTGGCATAAACTCTTGAATAATATAGTCATATTTTCCCTCACTAACCAAAATCTCGAGTTCTTCCTGAGTGTTGACTTTTTGGGCTCCTACACTGCCACTCCCAGAAATAGGTTTAATAAAGACAGGGAATGAAATATCACCTTTCTTCAAGCCTTCATAAAAAGAATCAAGGAAGTGATATGTAGGCACTGTTCTCACTCCCTTAGCCACAAGGTGTTTGAACATTTCATATTTATCAAAACAAAGATGAGCAGATTGTTCTGATGGACACAACGGTAATATTCCCATGTTTTGAAACAACTCTCTATGCTTTGACAACAACTCTATTTCTGGATCAATAAAGGTTGTTATTGCCTTTATATTCTCCTTTTCACAAATATGAACAACTTCATCAAAATAATCAGGTGATGTGATTTTGGGAACCATATATTGTTTGTCGGCCAAAAATAGAGCAGGAGCCACAGACCAGTTATCTGTTGCAACCAATCGTCCTTTGCCTGACAAATATTCTTTAAAATCAATCATCAGTCGCCCTCTGCGCCCGACATTACAACATAAAATATTATACTCCATATTGCTCTAATTAACTATTTAACACATTTTGTTGCAAATAATCTTTCTCAGTCCACTCTTCTCGCGACAATAACAACTCATTACCATTTTGAACATATATTCGAGGGAAATAGCGGATAAATAAAGGAGACAAGCAAATAGTATATGCTCCAACAAACGAAAATTTGATTATATCGCCAACTCTTACCTCGTAATGATTATTTAAGACAAAAAGACGATCATTTTCCAAGCAAGTACAGCCAACGAACACTTGTCTTGGAATTAATAATCTATCTTTCTGAACTGGAATAAATGATTTAAAATAATCTGTTTTATGAAAGAATGGGTCAATATCATTTCTCGATCCATCTATGACCACCACTCTATTTGAGCCTATGTTTTTAATATCAATAACTGAAGAATAAAAAGTAAATGGTGACGCAATGATCGCATTACCCGGCTCCACTATTACAGTCAGTTTCGATGTATCAAAATATACCGAAAGAGAGTCAGCAATTGTATCAACATAATCTTGATAAGTTGGTTTCCCTGGAAGGTCTCCATAATAACCACCTCCTATATCTAAATAATCGAGGTTTAAATGATACTTTTCTACAATCTTAATGCCATATTTACAAATATTTCTATATAAATCAAGACTTCTTGTCTTTGATGTTCTATGCAGATGAAGGCCCCTTACATTAACATTCCCAAGATTTCTAATATAATTCAGGGCTTCTAGAAATTCTTCATTTTCAGATGAAAAACCAAACCGACTAAAATCTTCTTTATCTTTACAATCATCTGGCGATATTTTCTGTAAATCTAGATTAACTCTTAATCCTACGCTATAGCGACCTTCTGAAGGCAAATCACAAAGCCAGTCAAGTTCTCTTTTTGAATCAATATTAACATATGCTCCATTTTGGATTGCATGTAAAAAAGTTTCTTTATTTTTAAGAGGGCCATTATAAACGATTCTATTCGCTTTAAAACCACACGAAAGTGCCAAACTATATTCATGATATGAAACTACCTCTGCATAACACCCCTCTTTATTAATGTAATCCAACAACACTGGGGTCGAATTTGTCTTTACTGAATAGCCTAGTATATTGTTATTAAACCGGTTATTGAGAGCCTCTTTAAATGTCTTAATATTATGAAGAAGCTTATCCTCTTCTAAAACATAACAGGGTGTCTGAATTTTATTTATATTCATATAGGTAATCCTTTATATGACTAACTACACGTTCTGAAGAGTTTCCATCTCCCCAGTATTTATCAACGCTTCTTTTTAATATTTGAGCTTTATTAAATGCTTCTAGTATCTTATCTGTGGAACGTTCACAACATATTACATTAGAACATATATGCCTTCCTTTTTGCCTATCACCAATATTTACTACCGGTGTTCCCAAAAAAGGTGCTTCAATCATACCACTAGATGAGTTTCCTAGTATCATATCAGCATGCTTCATAAAACTCAAATATCTTATATGACCTAATGAAGAATATAGCTGCATGTATTCTGGGTAATCAGAAACAATGTCAGACCAAAAGTTATTAATCATCATCCCTCCGGTATCAGCATTTGCTTTTGTTATTACAAATTGAACATTCTTTGAATAACGCATGACTTCACCCAATGATTTTGCCATTAGGACATTTTCTGCCAAAGTCAGTTTGGTTTCTGGATGTAGAGTCACTAAACACCATTTTTTATTAATCTTTAAATGAAGGCTCTGTGCAGTTTCTTCTTTACTCCATAACTTCTCGCGATTAAAGCTGTCTAAGCCTAACTCTCCTACTTTATAAATAAGATTGTCTGAACCTCTCATTCGCATAATATTATTAGCAGCTTCTTCTACTCCCGGGAAATGGAGTGTAGACATCATTGTCACAGCATTTCTTACTTCATTATCAATTGCTCCCTCTGTTATATCCCCTCCTCCTATATGAGCGATAGGAATGCGCAGAACCACTGCTGTACTTACAATTGGCAATAATTCATAACGATCTCCTAAAACAACAATTAGATCTGGTTGTAATCTATTAAAAGTATCTGCCAAAGAAATTGAGCATACACCCATTGATTTAGCTATACTAACTTCATCATTACTAGACAAAAGCATTGGCACCTTTTCTGAAATAGGATAACCATCCTTTTCAATAAACTTATAGGTTAGCCCTTGATCTGGAGATAAATGTGCTCCAGTCACCACAAGTTGGAGCTTGATTTCACCATCATGATGAATCTCATCAATAATCCATCGCATCAACCCATATTCTGAACGAGAAGCAGTTACAACACAGACTTTCTTCATACCTTAATTCTAACGGAGCTAGGAATATTAACAACTCTATCAGCAAACCAAATGGTATTCTGCAATCCATCATTCTCACACTTCTCGAACATAGGAAGACGATTCATCAATTCCCAGATAGGACGGGTCATGACACCATTATCATTAGTATATTGAAGGAAGTTCTGCTGAGCCTCTTTATCCTTCAAAATGACTACATTCAGCCAATAGTTACTGTAGGTATCTGGGGAATCTACAAAGAACTCTATATCGGGGATGTTCTTGAAGAAAACTTCGTATTCAGCAGCAACCTTACGCTTGCTTGCCACATACTCATCTATATGCTCCAACTGAGCACAGCCCAAAGCTGCATTAATGTTAGGCATACGATAGTTGAAACCAATATGATCATGACGGAACTCCCAACGGTGAGGAATCTTGGCCTGAGTAGTGATATGCTTGGCATATGCACCCAGTTCCTCATCATTGAATAGCAGCATACCGCCACCTCCGGTTGTAATGGTTTTGTTGCCATTGAATGATAATGCACCAATCTTACCGAAAGTGCCAGTATGTTGACCTTTACACTTAGAGCCAATGCTCTCAGCAGCATCCTCAACTAATTCAATATGCCATTCTTTGCAAATCGCAGCAATCTCCTCAATACGTACAGGATGCCCAAAGGTATGCATAGGGACACAAGCCTTGATTCTGCGGCCAGTATTCTTATTGTAGCATGCAAATTCATCCTCAAGATAAGCGAAATCGTAGCTCTTATCCAATTCACCAATGCGAGTGTTCTTACGAACCTCAGCATTCTTATAAAGCCACTCCTTCAGAGCATCGGGTGACAGTCCCATCGTAGAACGGTCAACATCCAGAAATACAGGATATGCCCCAATATAACTCAAAGCATTTTCAGTGGCTATGAATGTCAAAGCCTGTGTCAACACTTCATCATCACGCTTTACACCAACAAGCAATAGACTCATGTGGAGAGCATTAGTTCCGCTCACGCAGACCACTGCACGCTTGGCACCTGTATAATTTGCCATATCATTCTCAAAGCGGTCAACGAACTTACCTACTGAACTAACGAAAGTGGTATCTATACACTCGTTGAGGTATTTTTTTTCATTACCAATAAATACAGGTACGGCCAACGGAACGAAATCTTGCCCCCCGTATAGTTCATGGATAAAATCGGTTACTTTCTTGAATTCCATAATTACATCTTTTGATCTAAATTCTTACCTTTTTCTTCATGCTCAAAATTAGGAATAAACTCTTTAATAGCATCTACTACTTGAGCCTTCGTGAAATCTTCCTTGGCAAAAATACTTTCAAGTTTTTCAAAGAAGTCACTAACCTCCGTCATTTCGTGACGAGAAGTTTGTTCTACAACGCCCAAAGCTTGGAAACGTTTCATATCGATCTTCTCACCAGGCACATAGAATTCTTCAAAGGCTTTTTCACCTGTTGTGTCACTATTAAAATAAACAACAGGATAGGTTGTGCTCTCAAAGCACATTTCTGAAGCATAACGTTTAGCTTCTGCATCGTCTTTACATTCCTTTTTATTGAAGCCCTCTGCTTTTACAAAGTCATCACAAATCCTACTAAAGGTAAGCATTTGGTCTTCGCCCAACTTCGGGAAAAACACTTCACCACCTTTGCCTAAAATGCAAGCCAACATACATATTTGACCGCTTTCCTCAGGACTTACAAAGTAACGTTTCACATCTGATGGTGCAGCAAGAGGTTGTTTTTTCTGCAAGCGATGAATCCAACCATCTGGCAACGAACCATTGCTGAATGCGACATTAGCAAATCGAGCTGTAGTGACCTTAAAAAACTTATTGTAAGCCATCACAAGATCCTCCATTATACGCTTTGAAGCTCCCATGATATTCACAGGGTTAGCTGCCTTATCTGTACTCACACAGAAGAAATGCTTAGGAGGATATACTGTCAATAAATCCATCAATTTCTTAGCTTTGATATCATTGTTCTCAATGAGAGCCTGAACACTATAACGGTCCTTTTCTGAACGTACATGTTTATGGGCGGAAAAGTTGGCAACAATATCAAAGCCTTTCTCCTCACGGAAAATACGCTCAAAGATTGGGTCTGCAAAATTTAAGGTGTAGCAACGGAACTCTTCTGGAACATATAGCCCTTCTGTACTACGTACATCACGAACCAATTCTGCAAGTCCATTCTCGTTAAGGTCAACAACTACTATACTCCTTGGTTCAAAACGTAGGACTGCCTTGATGAAGCTAGAACCAATAGAACCGGCGCCACCTATGACACAGACCTTTTTTTCTTTAATCTCACGACTCAACGTTTCTTTATTCGCTTCTATGTCATTAATGAACATACTAGATGAACGTCCTGTCACAAAATCTGATATGAATTTATCTAAATTAAACATGTCACCCTATTAAACTATTCTTGTACCAATCAAAAAGTTTCTGTACTCCTTCCTCAATCTCTATTTTGTGATGCCAACCTAATCGATGAAGCTTACTCACATCGATAAGCTTACGAGGTGTACCATCTGGTTTTGAGGCGTCAAATTCCACAGTTCCAGTGAAACCAACAGTCTTCACTATCAGTTCTGATAGTTCACGGATTGTAAGTTCTTTACCCGTACCTACGTTAATATGACAGTTTCGTATCTCACCTAAACTCGGGATAGCACCACCACGCCCAACGTTGGTGTTGCGGTCGGTAGAACCTTTGGCACTTGCACCATAATGCACACTGGAATATTTCTCAATACCAATAATGTCCTTAAAATCAACATGAAGCAAAACATAAACACTGGCATCTGCCATCTCCTCACTCCATAAGAACTCACGAAGCGGTGTTCCAGTACCCCAAAGCACTACACGATTATTATAAATTCCGTATTTTGCAAGAAGGTCTAGCACTTTCGATTGAGAATTGAGGATTGAGGATTGAGAGATACTGTTTTGTGAAACCAATCCTTCTCCAGTAACTCCTTCAACTGGGCGTTTGTTTAAGTCAATGGCAATCTTTTCCCAGTCTTGATCATGTAATAGTTTTGCTAAATAAATTTTACGCATCATAGCTGGCATCACATGGCTATTCTCTAAGTGGAAATTGTCATTCGGGCCATATAAATTAGTTGGCATCACGGCAATATAATTGGTGCCATACTGCAGGTTGTAACTCTCACACATCTTCAGTCCAGCAATCTTAGCGATGGCATACTCCTCGTTCGTATATTCAAGTGGAGAAGTCAAAAGCGCATCCTCTTTCATCGGCTGCGGTGCATCTTTTGGATAAATACATGTACTACCCAAGAAAAGCAATTTCTCTACCCCATGCGCGTACGCTTCACTGATTACGTTACACTGAATCTTCATGTTCTCCATCAGGAAATCTGCTCGGTAAAGTGAGTTTGCCATAATCCCTCCCACATGGGCAGCAGCAAGAACTACAGCATCTGGGCACTCTTCATCAAAGAACCTACGTACCGCCAACTGGTTAGTCAAATCCAGTTCTTTGTGTGTCCGCCCCACTAAATTGGTATAACCTTTCTGCTTCAGGTTGTTCCATATAGCAGACCCCACCAATCCCCGATGGCCTGCAATAAAAATCTTGCTATCTTTTGTAATCATTTCACAATCCCTTTCTCCAAATATTCCGCCAAGTTAGTTCGAACCTTTGCCGCAGCATCATCAACAGCTACCTTAGCCATATCTGATTCAATCATTAATCTCACTAATTCTTCAAAACTAGTCTTAGAAGGATTCCAACCAAGTTTCGCTTTTGCTTTAGTTGGATCTCCCCAAAGGTTCACCACATCCGTAGGGCGATAAAAGTCTGGACTTACCTCTACCAACACTTTCCCTGTTGCCTTGTCTATTCCTTTCTCGTCCAAGCCTCTACCCTGAAATTCTAATTCAATACCCACATGCTTAAAAGCTAAATAACAGAATTCACGGACGCTATGCTGAACTCCTGTCGCTATTACAAAGTCTTCAGCCTTCTCTTGTTGAAGGATTAACCACATGCATTCTACATAATCCTTAGCATACCCCCAATCACGAAGACTATCCAGATTACCTAAATAGAGTTTATCTTGTTTTCCTTGCTTAATACGAGCAGCAGCTAGAGTAATCTTTCGTGTTACAAATGTTTCACCTCGACGTTCTGACTCATGGTTAAAAAGAATACCTGAGCAACAATACATATTATATGCATCACGATACTCTTTTATTATCCAATATCCATAAAGTTTTGCTACTGCATATGGACTATAGGGATGGAAAGGAGTATTCTCATTCTGTGGAACTTCTTCAACCTTCCCAAAAAGTTCACTTGTGGATGCTTGATAGATTCGACAAGTGTCAGCCAAACCACACATCCGAACAGCCTCCAATATACGCAGCACACCAGTAGCATCGACATCTGCAGTAAATTCTGGAGAGTCAAAACTCACTTGAACATGACTTTGAGCTGCTAAATTATATATCTCATCAGGACGTACTTTATTTACAATCTGCATGATACTCATTGAGTCACCCATATGCCCAAAATGCAGATGAAAGCGAGGATGCCCTTCTAGATGAGCAATACGCTCTCGATAATCCACAGAAGACCGACGAATCATTCCATGAACCTCATACCCTTTCTCTAACAGAAACTCTGAAAGATAGGATCCATCTTGCCCTGTTACTCCAGTAATAAATGCTGTTTTTTTCATAATCTCTGGTACTTTATTTCAAAGGATTCTTATCACTTTTATACCACTCCATAAACTCAATTATCCCATTATGAAGTGACCAATGGGGTTTATAACCTAATTCTATTTCCAGTTTAGTTGTATCAGCATTAGTTTGGTAGACATCACCAGGCTGCATAGGCAAATAAACTTTTTCAGCATCCTTACCATAAGCAGACTCAATCTCATGAATAAAGTCCATCAATTTTACAGGTTGTGAGCAGCCAATATTATACACCTTAGCAGGAACGCCATTTGGACATTCTTCTGGTTTAATTATCTGATCAATCACGCGGATAGTTCCTTCTACTATATCATCAATATATGTAAAATCTCTAATCATATCACCATGATTGAATACCTTGATAGGTTCTCCATCGGATATAGCTTTGGCAAAAAGCATTGGAGACATGTCCGGTCGCCCCCATGGACCATAAACAGTAAAAAATCTTAACCCTGCCGTTGCGATTCCATAAAGTTTGCTATAAGAATGGGCCATAAGTTCATTACTCTTCTTAGTAGCTGCATATAGACTAACTGGAGTATCAACATTATCTTGTTCATTATAAGGAACTTTCGTATTAAGTCCATAAACAGAACTAGACGACGCGTATATGAGATGGGGTACGCAATTATGTCTACAACCTTCCAAAATATTAAGGAACCCCACAATGTTACTTTGAAGATAGGCATAAGGATTAGTAATAGAATAACGGACACCAGCTTGAGCTGCAAGATTAACAACTTTTTCAAATCTCTCTGATTCAAAAAGCTGATCTATAGATTCTTTTTCATCTATCGCCATACGAATAAAACGGCAATTAGAGAAAATAGAACTTACTACAACTTTACCAAACTCAAACTGATTATTAGGTTGTTCTATTCCACACTCTTTAAGTCTGCCATATTTAATTCGAACATCATAATAGTCATTAATATTATCTATACCAATTACCTCGTCACCTCTTTTGGACAGCATAAACATAAGTTTGGAACCAATGAATCCTGCAGCACCTGTAACCAAAATCTTCATAAAATCTAGTCTCTTCTAAATAAATCTCTTGTATATACCTTATTTTCAACATCTGCCAAACAAGCATCGAAACGGTTGGCCACAATGACATCACTTTGTTGTTTGAACTTAGCCATATCATTCATAACTAGACTACCGAAGAACTGACTACCATTTTCCAAAGTAGGTTCATAAATAATAACAGGTACTCCATTAGCTTTGATGCGTTTCATCACGTCCTGAATGGCACTGGCACGGAAGTTATCACTATTACTCTTCATCGTCAAGCGATATACACCTACAATCTTTGGATGGCGTTTCAAGATGCTATCTGCTATATAATCTTTACGTACTACATTGCTCTTAACCACAGCCTCGATCATAGTTTGAGGAACGTCCCTATAATTAGCCAAAAGTTGCTTAGTGTCCTTTGGTAAGCAGTATCCACCATAACCAAAACTTGGGTTGTTGTAATGATCTCCGATTCTTGGATCCATACATACTCCATCAATAATCTGCTGGGTATTCAAGCCTTTAGTTTGAGCGTACGTGTCCAATTCATTAAAATAGCTGACACGTACAGCCAAATAAGTATTAGCAAAGAGTTTAATGGCCTCTGCCTCAGTAGGATGGGCTATCAGCGTCTTGATATTATCATCTGCTGCTCCTTCTGCTAACAAATCAGCAAACATTTGTGCCTCTGCTTGCTGGTGTTCGTAAGCTCCTACAACAATGCGACTAGGGTGAAGATTATCGTACAAAGCCTTACTTTCACGAAGAAACTCAGGAGAGAAAATGATATTGTCAATATTGTATTTCTTACGAACAGTATCTGTATAACCTACAGGTACAGTGCTTTTAATAACCATCAAGACATTAGGATTTACCTTCAAGACGTGTTCGATGGCATCTTCTACAGCACTTGTATCGAAAAAATGGTGTTCATCGTCATAGTTGGTAGGAGTGGCGATGATAACTAATTCTGCTGATGCGTAGGCAGCATCTTTATCTATGGTAGTCGTGAGGTTAAGTATTCGCTTTCCTTCACGAGCTTCTTGGAAGAAGCGTTCTATTTCATCATCCTGGATAGGACTAATGAACTTATTCAATTTGTCTGCTTTAGCAGGGGTTGTAGTGATCGCTGTTACTTCATGATGCTGTGCCAATAGCACTGCAAGGGAGAGGCCTACATAACCTACTCCTGCAACTGTAATCTTTTTCTTTTCCATATAAATTTTAGTTTAGAGTTCAGTGTTTAGAGCCAATACGGCTGTGCCGTAATATTAAAACATTAAAAGATTAAAAAATGCAAATATGCAAATATGCAAAAAGAGCTTAGAGTTTAGTATTTAGGATCTTCATTTGAAGAGACGCTGCGTCTTAGGTACCAAAGATGCTACATCTTTCGTTGAAAGACGGTGCGTCTTTGGAAGTAAAGATGCTGCATGACGTAGTAGTCTTCTTATTCTTATCTTCTTCTTATTACGCGCACGCGCGTTGGAGTGTAATTATCTTGTCATTTTTGACACAGAAAATGACGTTTCTGTGTCAAAAGCGACACCATTTTGACTACAAAAATTCAAAAAGCTGCATCAATCACGTCTAAAAATGTCGCGTGTATATACTTTTTGTTGTACATCGTCAAGGGCTATGTCGTAACGGTTGGCGATGATGGCTTGACTTTGGCGCTTGAATGTCTCTAAGTTATTAACCACACGACTGCCAAAGAAGGTGGTGCCATCTTTCAGCGTGGGTTCATAGATGATGACAGTGGCACCTTTGGCCTTGATGCGCTTCATCACGCCTTGAATACTGCTCTGACGGAAGTTGTCGCTGTTACTTTTCATCGTGAGGCGATAGACTCCTATTACACATTGACGTTCTTCTGACGGGCTAAAATCACCACGGTTATAATAGTCATAATATCCTGCCATACGAAGAACACGATCGGCAATGAAATCCTTGCGGGTACGATTGCTCTCTACGATGGCCTGTATCAAGTTCTCCGGCACATCGGCATAGTTGGCCAAGAGCTGCTTGGTGTCTTTAGGCAGGCAATAGCCTCCATAGCCGAAACTAGGGTTGTTGTACTGCTGACCAATACGTGGATCGAGGCAGACACCATTGATGACGGCCTGAGTATCGAGTCCTTTCATCTCTGCATAAGTATCCAGCTCATTGAAGTAGCTGACACGGAGAGCTAAGTAGGTATTGGCAAAGAGTTTTACGGCTTCAGCCTCTGTAAAACCCATAAACAAACAAGGGATTCCCTTGTTTTGCAGAGAGTTGAGGGTTGAGGGTTGAGGGTTATCTTTTGAAGGCGCTATAGCCCCTTCGACAAGCAGAGAAGCAAACGTATGGGCTGCCTCTACCAGTCGAGGATTGCTTAAATCTGTGCCGACAATGATACGGCTGGGGTAAAGATTGTCGTAAAGTGCCCTACTCTCTCGCAGGAATTCTGGAGAGAAAAGGATGTTCTCGGTGTGGAACTTCTCACGGATATGTACGGTATAGCCCACAGGGATGGTGCTCTTAATCACCATGATGGCATTTGGGTTATACTGCATTACCAACTGGATGACGGTTTCCACCGCACTGGTATCGAAGAAGTTCTTCTGCGAGTCATAGTTGGTCGGGGCTGCAATGACCACAAAATCTGCATCGCGGTAAGCTTCCTCGGCATTGAGGGTAGCACGAAGGTGCAAAGGCTTTGTGGCCAAGAATTCTTCTATTTCTTTGTCAACAATAGGAGATTTCTTATTATTGATCAGTTCTACCTTTTCGGGGATGATATCCACAGCGGTCACTTCGTGATGCTGTGACAACAACGTGGCGATGCTAAGGCCAACGTATCCGGTACCAGCTACTGCTATTCGCATTTTGTTTAGAGTTGAGAGTTTAGTGTTTAGAGTTATTAGCGATTGGAATACATATTTTCATAGTATTTCTGGTAATCGCCAGATGTGACGTTATCCATCCAGTCTTGGTGGTCGAGGTACCAGCGGACGGTTTTCTCAATGCCTTCTTCGAACTGGAGGCTGGGTTGCCAGCCGAGTTCGGTCTTAAGCTTAGTGCTGTCAATGGCATAGCGAAGATCGTGGCCTTGACGGTCGGTGACGTAAGTGATAAGGTCCATATCGGCTCCTTCGGGACGACCGAGTAGACGATCTACCGTATTGATCAGCACTTTAATGATATCTATGTTTTTCCACTCATTGAAGCCACCGATATTGTAGGTTTCTGCAATCTTACCCTGATGGAAGATAAGATCAATGGCACGGGCATGGTCTTCTACATAGAGCCAGTCGCGCACATTCTCACCTTTGCCATATACAGGCAATGGTTTACGATGGCGGATATTATTGATGAACAATGGTATCAACTTCTCTGGGAACTGATAGGGCCCATAGTTGTTGGAGCAGTTGGTCACAATAGTGGGCATGCCATAGGTGTCGTGGAAGGCACGCACGAAGTGGTCGCTGCTAGCCTTACTGGCAGAGTATGGGCTATGGGGCTGGTACTTCGTCTCCTCTGTGAAAAGGGTTCCATCAAACTTCAAGGCTCCGTAAACTTCATCGGTGGAGATGTGGTAGAAACGACATTCCTGGTTTAGAGTTGAGAGTTTAGAGTTTAGAGTTTGCTGCGCGGCGGCTTCCTTATGGGTTATCACATAAGGAGTGGGTTGAGACTCCCAGTAGAGCTTGGCGGCTTGGAGGAGCGTGAGGGTTCCCATCACGTTGGTTCGGGCAAAAGTGAAGGGATCTTTGATGCTACGATCTACATGACTCTCGGCAGCGAGGTGGATGATGCCATCTACCTGCTCGTCCTGGAGGAGCTTGTAAACACCCTCAAAGTCGCAGATGTCCATCTTGACAAACTTATAATTTGGTTTGTCTTCTATATCTTTGAGGTTGGCAAGGTTGCCAGCGTAGGTAAGCTTATCTAAATTGATAATCTTATAGTCGGGATACTTATTGACAAAGAGACGTACCACGTGACTACCTATGAAGCCGGCACCACCAGTAATTATTACGCTTCGCTCCATAATTAAAATTAAAAAATTATATTGTGTTTAGAGTTTAGTGTTTAGAGATTAGAGATTTAAGCACTGTAAATTAAAAAGTTATTTCTAAATTCTCAGTTCTAATTTCTAATTTCTAAGTTCTAAGATCTGAAAATCAGAGATTCTCTTGTCCTGTGCGGTCTAGCTCTTCAATGACTTTTATTAAGTATTGGCCATACTGGTTTTTCAGCATGGGTTGGGCTATCTCACGCATCTTATCTGCAGTGATCCAGCCACGGCGGTAGGCGATGCCTTCGAGGCAGGCTACCTTAAGACCTTGACGCTTCTCGATGGTCTCGATGTAGTTGGAGGCTTCTGCCAGAGAGTCGTGAGTACCTGTATCAAGCCAAGCAAAGCCACGACCAAGGGTTTGTACCTTTAGCTCTTTATCGTCTAAAAACTGCTGATTGACGGTAGTGATTTCCAGTTCGCCACGAGCAGAAGGTTTGATGTGCTTCGCTAGTTCTACCACTTTATTCGGATAGAAATACAGGCCCACCACAGCATAGTTGGATTTCGGCTTAGCGGGTTTCTCCTCAATGCTTAAGCAATTACCCTGCTTATCAAACTCTGCCACGCCATAACGTTCAGGATCACTTACCCAATAGCCGAAGACAGTGGCTTTATGCTCTTCTTCGGCAGTGCGCACTGCTTCCTTCAGCATGCCCGTGAATCCAGCTCCATGAAAAATGTTATCGCCTAAGACCATGCAGACACAATCATCACCGATGAATTGTTCGCCGATGATAAAGGCTTGGGCTAAACCATCGGGCGAGGGTTGTTCAGCATACTCGAAATGTACGCCAAAGTCACTGCCGTCTCCTAATAGACGACGGAAGCCAGGAAGGTCGTGAGGAGTAGATATAATCAGAATCTCACGAATACCTGCCAACATTAGCACAGAAATGGGGTAATAGATCATCGGCTTATCGTAGATAGGTAGCATCTGCTTAGACACACCCTTCGTGATGGGGTATAAACGTGTGCCGCTACCACCTGCCAAAACGATTCCTTTCATAAGCTATTTTGGTTAAAGTACATTTCTTGGGGTCATCGATACAAACGTATCGAAGTAAGAATCAGAGAGTTACAACTCCTAAATAATATTTGGGGCACTGCCCTAACTAAAATCATTTACGTCAATTACGTAAAATTCCATGCAAAGGTATGCAAAAAAAATGTAATACTATGCGAAAAACAAAGGAATTTTCAACGGCTCGTACTTTTTATAAAATAAAACGAGAAAGCGATGGAAATATAAAAATAAGTATGTATCTTTGTCCCCAAATTAGTCTTAAAAACAAATTTCAATATCTGAGAATCATTTTATGATACGGAAGTTTTTTGTCCTTCTTTGCCTAACGATAGGCTTAACTAGTACGGTCATGGCTCAGTCTATGACAGACCAACAAGTTATCAACTATGCCAGGCAACAAGCGGCAGCTGGCGTTTCACAACGAGAGATAGCCACACAATTGCTTCGTCGCGGTGTAACTATGCAACAGTTGCAGCGCATTCAGCAGCGGATGCAGCAAGATAATGGCGCAAATGGCACAAATACTCCCCCAACACAGTTAAGCAACCAAGAACCCGTGAGGAGGCAAACCAATGTAGAAACTCCAGAAGGATATCAAGAAGCAGAGCTCAGAGACCAAGCTACCGTGCAAGAGGTCATCCGAGAGAGCGAATCTAATAATGACGTAGGACAAACGCAGATTTATGGGCATAGTCTATTTACTAACCGCAACCTGACCTTCGAACCGAGTGCAAACATAGCAACGCCTACCAATTATAAACTTGGTCCTGGGGATGAGGTCATCATCAATATCTGGGGGGCTTCAGAGAATACTATTCGTCAGACCATTACCCCTGAGGGTAGTATACAGGTAAGTGGATTAGGGCCTGTACACCTAAATGGTATGACGGTGCGTGAGGCAAATGCTTATTTACAGAGAGAATTTGCCAAGATTTACTCTGGCATCGGGGGCCAAGAACCAAGTTCACAAATCCAGTTAACACTCGGCAACATTCGCTCTATCCAAATCAATGTGGTGGGTGAAGTAGCCGTGGCTGGTACTTATACACTTTCTGCTTTCTCATCTGTATTCCATGCACTGTATAGAGCTGGTGGTGTGAATGAAATAGGCAGCCTACGTAATATTAAGGTAATCCGCAATGGGCGCACAGTGGCAACCATCGACGTATATGACATTCTAATGCAGGGAAAGATGAACGATGACATCCGCCTTCAAGAAGGGGATGTGATACGTGTAGAGCCATATAAGAATATGGTTCAGTTAGAAGGTAAAGTGCGCCGTCCAATGTTCTATGAGATGAAGGACAATGAGACCCTGCAAACGCTACTGAACTATGCAGGTGGTTTCACGGGGGATGCATATAAGAAATCTATCCGAATCATACGTAAAAGTGGTGCACAGCATGCCATCCAGAGCGTAAGTGAGATGGACTATGGCACATTCAAGATGGATGATGGCGATGTGGTTTCTGTAGAGGCTGTGCTGGACCGCTTTGAGAATCGCATTGAGGTGCGCGGTGCAGTCTATCGTCCAGGTATCTACCAGCTGGACGGAACGGTAAATACCGTGAAGGCACTTATAACCAAAGCAGATGGCTTACGCGACGATGCTTTCACTAGTCGTGTCCTGCTGGATCGTGAAAAGGATGATCTCACGCATGAGATGATTTCCATAGACTTGGCAGCCCTGATGAACGGATCGGCTCCGGACATTGCCTTGCAGAAGAACGATATGCTCTTTGTTCCAAGTGCTGCTGAACTGAAGGAAGAGCAGCGTGTGACGATCAACGGCGAAGTGATAAATCCTGGCACCTTCCTCTATAGTGAAGGGATGACCGTGGAAGACCTGATCGTAATGGCTGGTGGACTGACAGAATCGGCTGCCACTACCAAGGTGGAGGTTGCCCGCAGAATAAAGAATCCAAACAGCACTGTGGAAAGCAATAATCTCGGAGAGAGCTTTACAATCGACTTGGCTGATGGATTGCTGAAAGCTGATAATCGCAATTTCGCACTGAAACCTTTTGACCAAGTGTATGTGCGCCGCAGCCCATCTTACCGAGAGCAACAGAATGTAACCCTTCAAGGTGAAGTGCTCTTCGGAGGTGTGTACGCACTTCAGAATAAGAACGAGCGTCTTTCGTCTCTTATCGAAAGAGCAGGTGGCGTAACAAAAGATGCTTATGTAAAGGGTGCCAGACTGACACGTACAATGACAGAGGATGAATTAAAACGTCGCCAAGATGTGTTAGCATTAAGTCAATTTTCTGCTAGTGATTCTCTCAACCTTTCTACGGAGGATCTGAAAACGACCTACTCAGTAGGTATAGACTTGGAAGAGGCGCTGAATAATAAAGGTGGATATGCAGATATCGTGCTACGTGAAGGAGATGTCATCTACATTCCAGAAATGAACAATACGGTGAAGATAAGTGGTACAGTGATGTATCCTAATACGGTGACTTATAAGAATGGAGAAGGACTCTCATACTATATCAATCAGGCTGGTGGATATGGAAATAGAGCAAAGAAGAGCAAAGTGTATGTAGTTTACGCCAATGGAAATGTGGCTAAAGCCAAGAGGCTGACTGGAGTCAAGATAGAACCTGGATGTGAAATCATCGTGCCAAGTAAGCCTGAGAAGAATGGACAGAACTTTACTCAAAGTATTACAATAGCTTCTACGGTGACATCTATGGCTGCGATGATAGCCACATTGTTCAGAGCGTTTAAATGATTTAGATCTTAGAGCTTAGAATTTAGAACTTAGAATTTAGACTTGATTTATTTTTATAACATATGGTAGAAAAAAAAGACAAACAACATATAGAAGAAGAGGATGAAATGCAGATAGACTGGCTGGGCATGATGAAAAATGCTTGGGAAGGACGTAAGTTTATCTTAAAGTGCTGCATTGTGGGCATCTTCGTAGGTTTAATCGCTGCATTCAGTATTCCAAGAGAATATTCATCAAGTGTAGATTTAGCTTCTGAATCTGGAACCAGCGGTGCCGGTGGTCTAAGTTCATTAGCAGCTATGGCAGGAATCAATATAGGCTCTGGCAGAAACAGCGAAGCTTTAACACCTGAGCTTTACCCTAATATTGTAAGCTCCACACCTTTTAAATTAGAACTTTTTGATATACAAGTAAAAAGTTTGGATGGTGATATAAACACCACGTTATATGATTATTTGGACGAGCATCAGAAAGGAGCATGGTGGAACTACATTATTACCGCGCCGAAAATAGCTGTAGGGCTGATTCGTTCCTTGTGGGCTGAAGATAAATCTGAACAAATGGGAAGTTTGAATAGAGGGAATGGGAATTTTATCTCACTAACAGATGGCCAACGTGATATTGCAAAAACATTAGAATCAAGAATAGATGTTTATGTAGATGCTAAAACCAGCTATACCACCATTACTGTAAAGATGCAAGATCCGCTGATAGCCGCTACAGTGGCGGATACAGTGACTAAGTTCCTGCAGAAGTATATCACAGACTATCGCACCAATAAAGCCAAAAAGGACTTGCTTTTCTCCCAAGAAATCTATGATGGTGCGAAGAAGGACTATGAAGCTAAGCAGGCTGCATACGCAGCTTTTGCAGATGCTAACCAGAATTTGATTACACAACGCTCTCGTACAGAATTGGAACGTCTACAAAACGACCGCAACTTAGCGATGCAAGTTTATACACAAAGTGCACAGCAGTTACAGCTGGCACAAGCTAAAGTACAGGAGGAGACTCCTGTGCTGACTGTAGTTCAGCCTGCTGTAGTGCCTCTGCAAGGTTCGCCCAGCAAACTGAAAGTACTGATCATCGTCACTTTCCTCTTCGGTGCTTTCGCTGTGGCATGGGAAGCTATTGGTAAGGAGTATTTCTGGAAGTATTGGAACTTGCTGAGAGAAGAGCTTAGAAATTAGAAATTAGAGCTTAGAGCTTAGAAATTAGAATCTAGAATAATGGAATTGGATTTCAACTATAGGAAACTTATAGTGTATTCTAAGTCAAAAGACCTTGTTAAATCCACCTACTCCTTACTTAAGAAATTCCCTAAAGAAGAACAGTATGCTCTTTGTGATCAAATTAGAAGAGCAGTTATATCTGTTCCGTCTAACATCGTTGAAGGAAACGCAAGGGCTTCTGAAAAAGAAAAAGCTCGCTTCTTTGATATAGCCTATGGATCTTTAATGGAATCTTTGTGCCAGTTGGAAATAGCCAAGGAATTACACTATATAAGTAACGAAGAATTATTAAGTATAGAGCTTCAAGTTCAAGAAATTGCTAAATTACTATCTGCACTTCGACTTAAATATCTAAGTTCTAAGCTCTAAGTTCTAAATTCTAATTGACTAACGTCAAAAACTCCGCTTTCGCTTTTGCTAACTGCTCAACAAAGCCTTCGTCGGCATGGAGGCGGGCTACGACGGCTGAGGCCACGATGCGAGCATTATCTACATCGCTTTGCCAATGGTAGCCAACTATCACACGACTGGTGCCATAGTCGTAGCCTCGCTGAAGGATGGCATCTTGATTGGCTACATTAATCTCTGCCAGTACTAAAGCGACTGCCCAGCCCTCTGCCGTATGACCAGAAGGATAAGAACCATTGTGACTTAGTGCCTCTTCATCTTGTGGAACACTGGTACTTTCACCAAATAACATGTAAGGGCGAGGACGCATGTAGTGGTTCTTAGCTTCACGGGTAGAAAGGTCGCCAGCATCTGCAACTATTTTCTTGACCAGTTTAAACAGTTCGGGAGTGCCTTGCTCTGTGAGTTCATAGCCAAAGGCTTCGGAGAAAGCTGCACATACACCCGCAGCACTGGCATCCGCATCACGGATAGCTAATTCGCCACGGGGCGTGTTGCGCTGAAGCTTGCCCCATTGATAACGCGCCACATCATATTGGAACAAGATATCATCTGGCTGCGGAGGAGCCGGCAACAGATTCAGACTACTGGCCACATCGTCTATCTTCAAGAAATAGTAGTCGGGATAGGTTCGTACATCTTGTATTTTCTCTTCAGTCTGGGCCTGAACAGCCAAAGCTCCACTTAGCAGAGCCGCAAATAGCACTACTCTTTTGTACTTCATAATTATCTTCGTTGATTTTGCTCACGCTCGGCATAGCTGATGCAAGCATCACTCTGCTCTCACTTAACCGCAAAATTCATAATTTATAATTCATAATTAGACAATTCCTGCAAGCATCGCACCAGAGAGTCCTTCCAGTAAGGTATCTGGATACCAAAGGTTTCTTTGATCTTGGTCTTATCAAGCACGGAGAAATGCGGACGCTTCACCTTGCTGGGAAACTCATCGCTATGGCAGGGTTGCACGTCACAGGTGTTACCACAAAGCGCCTTGATTTCTTGCGTAAAGTCATACCAAGAGCATACGCCTTCGTTGCTGAAGTGGTAAATACCCTGCTTGTCGAGCTGATTGGTATCTATAATATGCACAATAGCATCTGCCAAATCACCAGCATATGTAGGTGTGCCAACTTGATCAAACACCACCTTGAGCTGATCTTTGGTGGCAGTCAACGTACGCATAGTCTTGACGAAGTTCTTGCCAAAAGGGGAATAGAGCCAGGCCGTGCGGATGATGATGTACTTACACCCTACCCGCTGGATACTCTGCTCGCCAGCTAATTTCGTGACACCATATACTCCCAGAGGATCGGTCTCCCATGTTTCTTGACAAGGCGTACATTTGTCTCCTTTGAAAACATAGTCGGTAGAGATGTGGATCAGGGTTGCATCAGCCTCTTTGGCAGCTGTGGCAAGCACTTCCACAGCGGTATTATTCAGCAGATTGGCTGTATCATAGTCATCTTCTGCCTTATCTACATTGGTATAGGCCGCACAATTGACGATGACGTTGATGCGCTCCCTCTGGACCATTTCCCTCACTGCCTGCAGATCGGTGATATCCAAACGCTGCACATCCCCTACTACATCTGTAAACACATAATGGTGAGCGCTCTTCGCGCTCACCAATCTCATTTCATTGCCAAGTTGTCCGTTGGCACCGGTTACAAGTATGTTAAACATTAAACATTAAACATTAAACATTAAACATTAAACGTTAGACATTAAACATTAAACGTTAGACATTAAACATTAAACATTAAACATTAAACGTTATACATTAAACAATTTATCTTCTTCTTGCACCACCGCCACTGTTGGTGTTCTGATTATTATTTGTATTATTAGAACGTGAAGTGGTGGTAGTAGTCGAAGTGCTGCTACCCGTAGTATTGGTACGAGTATTCACCTGCGGAGTAGTGCTAGTCGTATTCGTACGAGTACGCGTACGGCTGCTGCTTCCCGTAGTGGTCTGCTGACGAGTGCTAGTACCCTGCTGACGCTGAGTAGTCGTAGTCTGCTGGCGTGTACCAGTACTGTTGGTACGAGAGTTCACCGTACCCTGCGTATTGGTATTACCCGTACGCTGGTTCATACGGCTGGATGAGGTGCTGGGCTGCGTAGCAGTACCAGTAGAAGGCGTGGTATTAGTGCCACTACTTCTCACACGACCGCCATCGTTAGACGTAGCAGGTATAGTGGTAGTAGTGCGTGTGCTGGTGCCCACACCCTGACGGGTATTGTTATTAGGAGCCACGGCATTGCCATTGCCACCTGTATAACCTGATGTGCCAGGATTGGCCGTGTAAGTCACACTGCGGTTGGAAGTCTGCGTGCGGAAGGTGTTGTAAGAGTCGGAACCCACCAACTTGCGTATTTCCTTGTCGTACTTATCAGCCATCTTGTCCATCTGCTTCGAAGTCATCATCACACGATTGTCACTGCCACGACGGGTATTCACATTATACATCGTAGCACGCCCATTCTCTATGCGCATGTAGGGATCTCTGTAGCCACGTGGAGGGGCACCATAGCCAGGACCTCTGCCACCATAGCCCGGACGAGCATATCCTGGAAGTGGATGTGCGTAGTATCCCCAGCTATAGGAAGGATAACGGTTGAACAAATAATAGTAACGACGGTTCAAGTCCAACAGGCGCTGTGCTTCCCAGCTGCTCAGACGCATCTGGACAACCATTCTGTTGGTAATTTCTACGATGACAGCCTCATCATATATATAGTTGTAGCCATAGTCATCATAGACATCGTAGTAAACCACGTTGCCGTAGGAATCATATCCGTAGGGGTCGTAGGTGGTGGTCATGCAACTGGTCATCATCGCCCCCATTGCCAATGTCAATAATAACTTCTTCATATTCAAGCCCTCCATTCGTTAAGTTTGAAAAAAGTTGGCTTTATTTTCAAAAGCCGATATAAAGATACTTCTTTTATCTTAATAATGCAAACAATCGGCCTAGCACTGCATCATTTTGAGTTTTTTTTCTTTAAAAAACAAAAAAACAGCCCTGCTCGTTTAGCAAGGCTGTCTTTTTTATCATCTTCCTGAGCCCTGGGACTGCTGCGGATGCTCAGGATGCTCGAAGGCCTCACTGATCTGCTGTGCCAGACTAGCATAGTGAGCGCGGGTTACCTCATCTCCACCACGAGCATTCTTCACACGACTCTGAATGGTGGTAAGCATATTGTAAAGGTAGGGACGACCATCGCTGTTGACATTACCCAGCCACTCGGTAATGGCCTTGGTCACTGTACGGCTCTGCAGATAACGGCGGTAAGGACTTACCTTAGCTTCTGTAGCTGTTTCCTTGAATATCATGCCAACCAGATCTTTCACATAGTCGCTTGGCTGATAAGGTTCAGCGGCATAGGTAGCAAATTTAGCCATATTTGCCATCATCGAGGCTGTAACCAATCGATCTACCACCCCATTGGGGAGTGTCTTGAGTTTGCCCAGAGGGTCTTGTGAGAAGCGGTTCAAGTAGTCGGCATTGAGCCAAGTAGGTTCGTTGAATATCTCACGATCGATGAATGCCAGTGCAGCTTTCTGGGTGGTTTTGGTTTCTGGCTCATAAACGGCGCCAACTTGCTCTACGCTCTTGTAAGTGATATACACGCCTCCCACATAAGCTGCCACATGGCCGGCATAACGACGAAGCTGAGACACTACGGCATCATAAGCTCCCTCCAGATTATCTCCCTGATTTGCTTCCTCGTAGGTCCACTGTGGAAGCTGAGGCAAGATGCGTTTCAGATTCTTGATACCATATTCACTGGCGAGCACGGCATCGTCGCCAAGGTCTTCGCTCTGGGCGCGTGGATCATTGTCGTAGCCCTCACCACCAAACCATAGGCGTGGGTTGTTGGTGACCGTCTGTATGATGAGTTTGTTCATGTTCAGACGATCCTGCTCTGGATCGGTGGTATCTGCCGGCATATAACCCCACTTGATGGCCCACTTATCATAGTCATTGATGCGAGGGAAAAGACCGTCCCAACCGATATTATCCTCTGGCTGTGCCACATAGTTGAAGCGAGCATAGTCCATGATAGAAGAGGTATGTCCGTTGGCTTCCACCCAAGCTTTGTTGCGCATCTTCTCTACAGGAGTAGCACTGCTGGCACCCTTGTTGTGGCGCAAGCCCAGGGTATGGCCTACCTCATGGGAACTGACGAAGCGGATAAGCTGTCCCATCAGTTCTTCATCGAACACCTGCTTACGTGCCCGAGGATCTACAGCACCTGCCTGAATCATGTACCAGTCGTGTACCAACTGCATCACATTATGATACCAGCCTATGTGGCTTTCGATAATTTCGCCGCTACGAGGATCGTGTACATTAGGACCATAAGCATTGGCGATAGGTGATGCCAGATAACGAATCACAGAGTAACGGGCATCTTCCATGCTCATGGTTGGGTCATCTTCTGGCCATTCCTTGGCAGTGATGGCATTCTTGAAGCCTGCCTCCTCAAAGGCCTTATTCCAGTCTTCTACGCCCAAGATGAGCCACTTGCGCCACTGCTTTGGGGTGGCAGGGTCGATGTAATAGACTATCTGCTTAGCTGGCTCAATGAGTTCGCCACGCTTCTGGCGGGCAGCATCCTCGGCATTCTTAGGCTCCAAGCGCCAACGAGTGATCCATGCACGACGCTTGGTACGCTGCTGGCTGTCGCTGTAGTACTGATGCGAGTTGGTGAAATAGCCCACACGCTGATCGAACAAGCGGCCTTGCATCGGCTTCTCTGGCAACAACACAAACGAGGTATTGAGGTGGAAAGTTACCGATCCTGTGGCACGACCAGCTGCCCAACGATTCTGCTGGGTCACGCCGTAGGTCTTATAGGTTTTTATTTCCGTATTGATAGGGAATGTGAGGACGGTATCTATCAAGGAGCGATCGGACTGTAGGCCACTGAGGTTGTTCTGACGCTTAGCAGCATCGCTCATGCCGAAAGAAGCATTGTCGCCGTTGAACAGACGTGTCACATTCACAGAATAGTGCTTGTCTGTACTCACGGAGTCGATTTTTAACGCTGCAATGATAGGGTCTTCTGTACTAATCTCCACAGCCTTTGCAATGTCATCGCCCTCATTGGCAGTAGCATCGTACATTAGCGCACGAAGCAATAGCTTGTCGCCTACTTTCTCAAAATAAACCACTTGACTGGTAAGCATCTCACCGCCGTAGGTCTCTATGCCCACTGGGGTAGATATATAGCGCGTCGTGGTAAGGAACAAACGTCCTAAAAGGGAATCGGGCACTTGGAAAATCCAGTCGTCTTTCTGATGCTGCACATTGAACATACCCTGACGTACCGGAGCTTTCACTTCTTTCTTTTCTTGCGGAGCAGGCTCTGCAGCCTTCTTCGACTTCTTCTGTGCCATGGCAGGAGTGAGCATTCCAAGAGCCAGGCAAAACGCAATGATAGCTTTCTTCATTTGGTTTATATTTGATTGTTATAAATAATAATGGGCGTAAAAATAGCGGTTTCTCCTTAATCCTGCAAGAAGAAACCGCTAAATAATAACAAATAGCCTTGTAACTACCTATGATACTTGAAATGGATATAGGCATAGAAACCTATCGATACGCCAAGGACAGCCACAATGCAGCAGAGCATCATCAGAGCAAAGGCCGAATCGCTAAGGCCGAACATCGCTCCCCCCATCTTCACCACAACAGCTATGAAGAGTAGTCCGATGATGAGTGCCATGATGCGTATCAAGCGGGCATTAAGCTGGTGCTCCTCGACGCTGCGTAGCTTGAAAGGTGTATTCACATACTTGGGATGGTAGGCACTATAGGCTAGTAATCCCTGACAGGCTGTGAAAACCAGCACAATGAATATCAGTATGCTATGACTGCCCCAAGCGTCGGCCTCACCTGCAGCGTTGAAGTGGGTAGGAACAGTGTCGAACCTCACGAAGAGCCAAGCAGCAAGGAGCCATACCACCAGCACTTCAAGGGCGATAAACACGTCGAACAGGGTACTTTCCAGTGTCCGTGGCAAGTGAACCTGAGAATAGTCATACCTCTTCTTTTTAAAGCCTCTCAGATTGATCATACGCTTTCCTCCTCTTCGGTCTTGATAGTTTTCTTTTTAGGCAGACGCTTCGCCTTCCGCAATGCCTCAGTGATGATCCATTGCAGTTGCCCGTTGGTGGAGCGAAACTCATCAGCCGCCCATTTTTCTATGGCGTTCATGGTTTCGGCATCCACCCGCAGGATAAAGCTTTTGCTTTTGTTCTCTTTCGCAGCCATAATTAGTTGTTCAGCGTACCAGTGTTCACTACGGGCTGTGCAGAGTCGTCGCCGCAGAGCACCACCATGAGGTTGCTCACCATGGCAGCCTTCTTATCGTCGTCGAGTTCTACTACGCCTTCATTGGCCAACTTATCAAGGGCCATTTTCACCATAGAGACAGCACCTTCCACGATCTTCTCACGGGCAGTGATGATGGCACTGGCTTGCTGACGACGCAGCATCACAGCGGCAATCTCTGGAGCGTATGCCAAATAGTTGATACGAGCTTCTACCACCTCGATGCCTGCCATATCCAGTCGCTCATCGAGCTTGTGTTCCAGCTCTTTGTTGATTTCATCGCTGCCATCGCGCAGGGTGATTTCCTTATCTCCACCATCGGTATCATCGTAGGCATACTGCCCCGCTACCTGACGGAGAGCGGCGTCGCTCTGCACCTTGACGAAGTTCTCCAATGCATCCATGATCTTCACCATAGAGGTGCTTCCTACCTCATTAGCATTGCCAGCACGACTGGCCTGTGCCATGGTCTGTGCGTCTATTTCAAACATAGCTTTGTAGGTATTCTTCAGTTTCCATACCAGTACCAAGCCTATCATCACAGGATTACCTATTTTATCATTAACCTTAATAGGTTCTGCATCCAGATTTCGGGCACGGAGAGAGAGCTTCTTCGTGTTAGTAAACGGATTAATCCAGTGATAGCCAGGAGTTGCGAAGGTACCGCGGTATTTTCCGAAGAACATCACCACACGGGCCTCATTGGGTTCCAGCATCATGAATCCACCCCAGAAAATCAGGGAGATGATGAGCAGCACCACACCCGCTACGAAAGGCCATGGACCAGTCATAATGCCAAACACAATCAGTCCGATAGCACCGAAAGTCAACAGAAGGTTCAAGAACAGCATAGCGAAGCCGTTGATCCTAAATCCAGAATAAGTAAATTCTTTGTTTTCCATAATTCCTACTATTTAAGTTACACATTTTGTTTTAATATCATTTTGATATCACAAAGATAGATAAAATATTTTTATGCTTCCAAATATTTTACCAACTTTTTTTGTAAAAATTATTGACCGCCGAGACGGGAGAAGAACTCCAGCACATCGTCCCAAGTCTTATAGGGATCTTCACCGAAGCGTAGGAATGTGCCCATGAAATCGGAAGCCCCTTCCGAGGGATGGGCATCTATGAGATAGTCGCCATAGAGCAGGTGCTTCTGATTGGTAACGATGAAGCGATTGAAAACAGGCACGCCCAACCAGCGTTGCACCCACTTGCGCTTCTCAGTGAGCGCCAAAGGATTGGTGGGAGGCACACTGCTTACCACATAGACATCGTAGGTCTCTGTGAGTTTATAGAATGCTTTTACAGAAGATGAGAGAGGTTCCAAAGCCTCAAAGAAGCCTGGAGCGTCTGACAATCTGCCCTCGTAGGTTTGCAACTGCTCCTCCGAACATTTGCGCCACCCGTTCTTATTATCAGAAAGGGTATCATCAAGGGCGATAAATAGAATAGGACGTTCTCGTCCTTGCTGCTTATCGTCTATCCAGCGTATCACGGGCAGAACGGAGCGATGCAGGATATGGTCGTTCATATAGTGCTCTCCGTCAAACCAAACCGCCTGTGGATAATGGCTGGCAAACAGGTCGTAGGTATGAACGATGGGGTCATTTATGCCAAATAGCCCCCAGACGTGCTGTTTCTCATCAGGGGTAACATCAGCAAAGCACTGGGCACTCACTTCCCGAAACTCTGTTATCAGGCTCTTGTTGACCAGAAAGTCTTTCATCCCATCTTTTCGGGGATTATAGAACTCCTGCCTGCCCAGCTTATTATTGGTTAATAAGGTGTCGGCCAACTGAAAGGCTGGATTGAAGAGAATACGGTCGTATCCGCGAAGCATCTCCGTGTACATGCCACCCATAGACGAACCGATGATCAAGTCGGGCTGTTCTGTCTCGCAAATCTTATGCAGCAGTTCCATGGCTTCGGCGGGATGAACGGGCAGGTCGGGTGCTATCACCTCTGTTTGTGGTAACAATAGACGCAGTCCTTTAGCTGTGCCAGAAGCGCCGCTCGAAGCGAATCCGTGTACATAGAGGATTTTCTTTCCCTCCATCAGGTGTGGATATGTAGTGGCGGCAGTCTCCATGCGCTCAAGCCTTTAGGCGTTCATAGACAGCTGGATGCAGAAAATAGCGCACGTCCCTACCTTCGCGCATCGCCTGACGGATAAAAGTCGAACTGATTTCAAACAACGGAGCTTCTATCAGCGATATATTCGCTGGAAGAATAGAAGCATCGATAGGATAATCGGGACGCGGATAGATAAGGACACTGTACTCACGCATGATACGCTCTGCCTCATACCAATAAGGAAACTTCTCCCAATTGTCTGACCCGATGAGCAATGCAAATTCTATGTCTGGATGTTGCCCTCGTAGATAGTCCAGCGTATGAATGGTATAGGAAGGGCGTGTGAGGTGAAACTCGGCATCGCACACCTGAAAACGGGGATAGTCTCCAGTGGCTATGCGCACCAGCTCTAGGCGTAGGTCATCGTCCATTAAATCAACCTCTTTCTTGAAGGGGTTATGCGGACTCACCACAAACCACAACTCGTCTATCCCACCATACTCGCACACATAGTTGGCCAAAGCCAGATGGCCTATGTGGATGGGATTGAACGATCCAAAGTAGAGGGCAACTTTCTTCATGGCGATTACTTGATACGATCCTTAAACGTATAGCAATTATAAATGGCAAAGACCATAATGATGAACATGCAGGCTGCAGGCGTCCACTCATGGAAATAGAGGTCGAAGCCTCCGATAACCAAGCAGCAAACTGCCACGATGACATTCAGCACCAGCAGCACCTGATAGGTCTTAGGCGAAAGGTCATGCTTCGGTCTTCTCATCGCTCAGGAAGTTTTGTACCACTGCCAGCGCCTCTGCCTGCGCTTTCTGTAGGTCATCGTTGACTATCACCACATCATAAAGCGGGGCAAAGCCCAACTCAAACTCAGCACGCTGCACACGAGAATCTATCACTTCTGGGGCATCGGTGCCGCGTTTCTCCAGACGACGGCGGAGCTCCTCGATGGATGGGGGCTGGATGAAGACCGCCAGAGCGCGATCGCCATAGAACTTCTTGATATTGACTCCACCCTTCACATCGACATCGAAAATCACCGTCTGCCCTTGGGCCGACTGCACCTCCACCTGGCTCTTCAGCGTCCCATAAAACCTACCTGGATAGACCTCCTCGTATTCCAAGAACTCATCGGCTTCTATCTTGGCACGAAATTCCTCAGGCGTGAGGAAAAAATACTCCACGCCGTTTTGCTCCGTACCGCGTGGCGGACGGCTGGTGGCCGATATGGAGAAAGCCAGATTCAGCCCCTGCTTGAGCAGGTAGTTGATGATGGTGCTCTTCCCCGACCCCGAAGGTGCTGAGAATATAATCAGTTTACCCATATTACATAGCGTTTAAGACTTGTTCCTTGATTTGCTCCAGCTCATCTTTCATCTGCACTACGATATTCTGCATCTCTGCTTGGTTGCTCTTGCTGCCAAGCGTATTGATTTCTCTGCCCATCTCCTGTGCTATGAAGCCCAGCTTCTTACCCTGGCCGGCCTTGCCCTCCAGCGTATCGATGAAATAATTCAGGTGATTGGACAGACGCTGCTTCTCCTCGCTGATATCCAGCTTCTCGATGTAGAAAATCAGTTCTTGCTCGAAGCGGTTCTTATCGTAGTCCACCTTCAGGTTTTGTTCCAGCGAGTTCTGTATGCGTTCCTTGATGGTATTCACACGTTCTTTCTCATAGGGCTCCACCGACTGGAGCAGCTTGCGGATATTGGCTATTTTCTCACGGAACTTCACTTCCAGTGCTGCGCCCTCCTGACGACGGAAGTCAATCAGTTGCTGAATGGCCTCCTTGACAGCGGCATGAACGGTCTCCCATTCCTCTTCGGTCAGTTCAGGTACTTCTGTTTTTGTCATCACATCGGGCATGCGGAGCAATGTAGCAAACCAGTCGGCAGGCTCAGGGATACCCGTAGCCTCTGAGATGGCCTTAATGCGCTGATAGTAGCTGGCCACCAGTTCCTGATTGATAGGGGTAGCTTGTGAGGCGCCCTCCTTCTGCTCTATCCAGAGGCTGAAGTCCACCTTTCCACGCTCCAGAGCCTGAGCTATTTCTGTTCTGATCTCCATTTCTTTTTCCCGATATAGTGGTGCCACACGGGTAGCTAGGTCCAAGGCCTTACTATTGAGTGAACGAATCTCGATGTTCACCTTCTTATCTGCCAACTCGGCTACGGCACGGCCGAATCCTGTCATTGAAAGAATCATCTTTTAAGTTTTTTTCGCAAATGATAGTTTATTTTCTGCTGCAAAAATACGCTAATATTTTAATAAGTGAAAATATTGCCGTAAATTTGCGCAATAAAAAAGAAGGTTATCAGAGATTATTATGTCGTGCATACTTCATATAGAAACATCTACCCAGGCCACCAGCGTAGCTGTGAGCCAAGACGGTAGCAACATATTCGAGAAAGTCAAGAAAGAGGGTCCTTCCAATGCATCAGTAGATTTAGGGGTGTTTGTGGACGAAGCGCTCTCCTTCATCGACAGCCACGCCATTCCACTGGATGCCGTAGCCGTAAGCTGCGGACCGGGCTCCTATACCGGCTTGCGCATCGGGGTGTCGATGGCAAAAGGTATCTGCTATGCTAAGAATGTTCCCCTGCTGGGACTGGAGACGCTGAAGGTGCTCAGTGTGCCGGTGTTGCTCTATCACGATGAGCTGCCAGATGACGCTCTACTCTGCCCTATGATAGACGCGCGCCGCATGGAAGTCTATGCCGCTGTATATAACAGGGCCTTGAAGGAAGTGCGTGCCACACAGGCAGACATCGTGGACGGACACACTTATGAGGCTTTCTTGGACAAAGGACCAGTGTATTTCTTCGGCAATGGGGCAGAAAAGTGCAAGACCGAGATTCAGCACCCCAACGCCCGCTTCATAGACGGCATACAGCCGCTGGCCACCATGATGGCTCCGCTGGCTGAACAAGCCATAGCTAAGCAGGACTTCAAGGATGTGGCTTACTTCGAGCCGTTCTACCTGAAAGAATTTATCGCAACAACTCCGAAAAAAATCTTATAATATATGAGTCTGAAATATAATACCCAACAGAAGAAGATGGCTCTGCCTGAGTATGGACGCAGTATCCAGAACATGGTGGACTATGCCGTGACCATCGAAGACAGAGCGGAGCGCCAGTGGTGTGCTAATACCATCATCGACATCATGGGCAATATGTATCCACACTACCGCGATGTGCCCGACTTCAAGCATAAGCTGTGGGATCATCTGGCTATCATGTCCGACTATAAGCTGGACATTGACTACCCATACGAAATCGTGCCTAAAGATAAACTTCATGTCAAGCCCAACAACATCCCCTACTCTAACCATAAGATGCGCTATCGCCACTATGGACAGATGCTTGAAAAACTGATAGGCAAAGCCTGCGAAATGGAAGAGGGTGACGAAAAGGACAATCTGGTAGCTCTGATCTGCAACCATATGCGTAAGGACTATATGGCCTGGAACAAGGACAGCATGGACGACCAGAAAGTGGCCGACGACCTGCACGAACTTTCTCATGGAAAGCTGACTTTCACCGAGGATCTGCGCCAGTTGATGGCCGACCGCATTGATGCTTATTGCAAACCTAAGACCCCTGCACCTGCCCCCAACAACAATCAGAATGGCAAGCAGCAGAACAGTCGAAATAACAAACGTAAATTCTAATTACTATGGCTTCATTTGTCATTGAAGGCGGCCATCGCCTGCACGGGGAGATTCATCCACAAGGTGCAAAGAACGAAGTACTGGAAATCATCTGCGGCACATTGCTGACTGCAGAAGAGGTAACCGTGAACAACGTGCCCGACATCTTGGATGTGAACAACCTCATCCAACTGATGAGGGATATGGGAGTGAAGGTAACAAAGAAAGGACTGAACTCCTATAGTTTCCAAGCCGACGATGTGGATCTGAGTTATCTGAACAGCGACACGTTCATCAAGCGATGCACCTCTCTGCGTGGCTCCATCATGTTGGTGGGTCCTCTGATAGCTCGCTTTGGTAAGGCGCTGATAGCCAAACCCGGTGGTGACAAGATAGGCCGTAGAAGACTGGATACGCACTTCTTGGGCATCCAGAAACTGGGCGCCAGCTTCAACTATATCGAGGAGCGCAAGATCTATGAAATCACGGCTCCTAAACTGAAGGGTACTTATATGTTGCTCGACGAGGCTTCTGTGACTGGTACGGCCAACATTGTGATGGCTGCCGTACTGGCCGAGGGAGTTACCACCATCTATAATGCTGCCTGTGAGCCCTACGTACAGCAGCTCTGTCGCATGCTGAATGCCATGGGCGCCAAGATCTCTGGCATCGCCTCCAACCTGCTGCGCATCGAGGGGGTGAAGGAGCTTCACGGAACCGTACACACTGTATTGCCAGATATGATTGAAGTGGGTAGCTTCATCGGCATGGCTGCCATGACGCAGAGCGAGATCACCATCAAGAATGTCTCACAGGAGAATCTGGGCATCATCCCCGAGAGCTTCCGCCGCTTGGGTATCTTATTAGAGCAGCAAGGTGACGATATCATCGTGCCTGCACAGGAGCATTATCAGATAGAATCGTTCATGGATGGCTCTATCATGACCATAGCTGATGCGCCTTGGCCAGGACTGACACCCGACTTGCTGAGTGTCATCTTGGTGGTGGCCACTCAAGCCAAGGGCAGTGTGCTCATCCACCAGAAGATGTTCGAGAGTCGCCTGTTCTTTGTGGATAAACTCATCGACATGGGGGCACAGATCATTCTCTGCGACCCACACCGCGCTGTGGTCATTGGCCACGACCGCAATTTCCGTCTCCGCGGAGGAAACATGACTTCTCCAGATATCCGCGCGGGTATTGCGCTGTTGATTGCTGCCATGAGTGCCGACGGCATTAGCCGTATCCATAACATCGAACAGATAGACCGAGGCTATCAGGACATTGAAGGTCGCCTGAACGCTATCGGCGCACGTATAACGAGAATCTAAGATGATCCGGGAAGACGAGGTATATCTGGCTGGGGTGCTGAACAAGCCGCATGGCACGAAGGGGGAACTGCAGTTCACCATCGCCGATAATGCGTTTATGGCGGATGACGAGGAAGAACTGGACTTCATCTTCTGCAGACTTGACGGCATCTTGGTGCCTTTCTATGTAGAGGAATACCGCTTCCGCTCTGACACCACCATGCTGCTGAAGCTGGAAGGCATAGATACAGAAGCAGATGCCAGAAGGCTGACGGGTGTGGAAGTGTATGCAAAACAAGATGAGCGCACGCCTGCCGAAGATGAGCCCCTCACTTGGAGTTTCTTCCGCGGATGTACCGTGGAAGATGTACAGGCTGGCGATTTAGGGAAAATCACCCTCGTGGACAATAGTACCCTGAACACCTTATTTATTATTAAGCAAGGGGATAAGGAGCTGATGGTTCCTGCCCAAGAAGATTTTATAGTTAGCATAGACCGCGCGAAGAGACATATCGTCATGAACCTCCCGACAGGATTGCTGACACTCAACGATCCTGACAAGGCGAAGGAGGAGGTCTATTAATGAGAGAGAACATGAAAAAGAAAATTGCTATATTAGGCTCTACAGGCTCTATAGGTACGCAGGCCCTGCAAGTAATCGAAGAGCACAGCGACCTGTATGAGGCCTATGTGCTGACGGCCAACCATCAGGTGGACAAGCTCATCGCTCAGGCACGAAAGTTCTGTCCAGAGGCTGTGGTTATAGCGGACGAGAGTCTGTATCCGAAGTTGCAAGAGGCTCTGGCCGACTTACCCATCAAGGTGTATTGTGGGGCAGAGGCGCTCTGTCAGGTGGTGACAGAAGATCCAGTGGACATTGTACTCACCGCTTTGGTGGGGTTTGCCGGACTCAGGCCTACCATCAGCGCCATCCGTGCACACAAGCCTATCGCTCTGGCTAATAAGGAAACTTTAGTAGTGGCAGGCGAACTTATTGACGCTTTAGCCGCAGAGTACAATGTCCCTATCCTGCCTGTGGACTCTGAGCACTCGGCTATCTTCCAGTGCTTAGTGGGTGAGATAGGAAACCCGATTGAGAAAATATTGCTCACTGCTTCGGGCGGTCCGTTCCGCACTTTCACGAAGGAGCAACTGACACAAGTCACCAAAGAACAGGCGCTGAAGCATCCCAACTGGAGCATGGGGGCCAAAATCACCATCGACTCGGCTTCTATGATGAACAAGGGATTTGAGGTGATGGAAGCCCGCTGGCTCTTCGGTGTGAAGCCTGAGCAGATAGAAGTGCTGGTGCATCCGCAGAGCATCATCCATTCTGCCGTGCAGTTTGAGGACGGTGCCATCAAAGCCCAGCTTGGCATGCCCGACATGCGCATTCCCATCCAGTATGCGTTTAGCTATCCAGACCGTCTGCGCTCAGACTTCCCACGCATCGACTTCGGCCTCTGCCGACAGCTCACCTTTGAGCACCCAGATACGGAGAAGTTCCGCAACTTGGCACTGGCTTTTGAGGCCATTCGCAGGGGTGGAAACATGCCTTGCATCATCAATGCAGCCAATGAGATAGCCAATGCAGCTTTCCTGCATGACGAGGTGTCTTTCCTGGGCATGAGTGATGTCATAGAGCAGACGATGCAGCAGGCTTCTTTCATACAGAAGCCTACGTTCGACGACTATATGGAAACCGACCGTGAGGCAAGGCGCATAGCCCAATCATTTATAAAGAAATAATAACAGATAAGATTTAATGGAAACATTTTTGATTAAAGCAATACAACTGATGATGAGCCTCTCTATCTTGGTGCTCATCCACGAATACGGACATTTTCTCTTTGCCCGTCTCTTCAAAACCCGTGTGACTAAGTTCTGCATCTTCTTCGACCCTTGGTTTACCTTATTTAAATATAAGCCCAAGAACAGTGAGACGGAATATGCTGTGGGCTGGCTTCCATTGGGTGGCTACACGCAGATAGCAGGTATGATAGACGAAACGCAGGATGCCAAAGACCTGAGTGAAGAGGTGCAGCCGTGGGAGTTTCGCGCCAAGCCTGCTTGGCAGAGGCTCTTTATCATGATCGGCGGCGTGCTGTTCAACTTCCTGCTGGCTCTGTTCATCTACTCCATGATTCTCTTCACTTGGGGCGATAGCTACATTGATCTTCAGAAAGCTCCCCTCGGAATGGATTTCAATGAGACGGGTCACTATGCAGGTTTCCAAGACGGTGACGTACTGATTTCTGCCGACGGAGAGCCTCTCACCCGCATGGGCACGGACATGCTTACCGCCATTATCGATGCCGAAGAGGTGACGGTGCTGAGAGAAGGAGTGGAGAAGACACTGATCATGCCAGACGACCTGATGAACCGTATCTTGGCAGACAGCGTACGCTTTGCCGACTTCCGCTATCCGTTTGTGCTCGACAGTGTGCTGGCTGGTAAACCTGCCGCTGCTGCCGGACTGCAGAAGGGTGATAGCATCACTCGGATGAATGGAAAGTCGATTGCTTATTTTGACTTCCGTGAGGAGATGGCCAAACGTATGGAGCGCAACGACGCTAATCATGAGGTGAGCCTGACCTTTATCCGCAATGGTGTAGAGCAAACCACGACCATAACCACCGATGAAAACTATCAGATGGGTGTTTTGGTGGATTATGTCAGTAGGATGCCTGTTCGCACCAAGACCTACGGCTTCTTTGAGTCGTTCCCTGCAGGTATCTCTTTAGGTGTGAGCACCTTGACAGGCTACGTCAACCAGATGAAATATATCTTCTCTAAAGAGGGTGTGAAGCAACTGGGTGGCTTCGGTACTATCGGCAGCATTTTCCCAGCCACTTGGGATTGGCATCAGTTCTGGACTATGACGGCTTTCTTGAGCATCATTCTGGCCTTCATGAACATACTGCCCATTCCGGCTCTGGACGGCGGACATGTGTTGTTCTTGCTCTACGAAATCATCACTCGCCGCAAACCGAGCGATAAGTTCATGGAGCGGGCACAGATCACGGGTATGGCCATCCTCTTTGCCTTACTCATCTGGGCCAATTTCAACGATATACTGAGGTTCTTGTTTTAATGTGAGCGGAGGATGACTGTATGAGAAGACTCATGACATACCGACTGATAGCTACCCTACTCTTAGGATGGCTACTGGTGTCATCCTCCTACGCTACCAACAACCTGCGCCAGTTGTTCGACTCTCTAAACACGGAGATTTCTCACAAGCGCATCTTTGTGGAGCAGAAAAAGCAGCGCATCGACCAAATCAAGCAAGAACTGCTGTCACCAGATACCAGCTTGCAGCACCGATACGATGTCTATACGAAACTATACAACGAGTACCGCAAGTTTGTGGTAGATTCTGCCATCACCTACGCCAGCAAGAGTGTGGATATGGCCATTGCCATGGACAAGCCGCTGCTGCGCTATCGCTCTGAGTTTGAGCTGTCTATCCTCTACGCCATGCATGGGATGTTCTGGCAGGCAGAAGATCTTCTGAAACAGTACCAGTCGTCGGACATCCCACCAGAGATGCGCGAGCTGTACTACTACGCCCGCAGCCGATTGTTGAACTACTATATGTACACCTCAAACAGGTCGCAAGAGCTGCTCTATCAAGCCTATATGGACTCGCTATATCAAAGTTATACAGACACTCTGTCATACGACTATCGATCTACGAAGGCACAGCGCGAGCCGAATCCTGCCAAACGCGATATTGAGATGCGGAAACTGATGGAGAGCCTTCCTATCGGTTCGCCAGAATATGCTATTGCAGCCAACTGGGTGGCTTCTCAAGAGAGTATGAGTCAGAAACCCGATGAGCAGAAAGAGCTCTTCATACGCTCGGCCATAGCCGACATACGCAATGCCATACGCGAAACCCAGTCGCTCTACTCACTCTCGCTAATATGCTACCGTGAGGGCGACGTCACTAGTGCCTTCCGCTATGCGCAGTCGTCTTTTGAAGATGCCACAATGGCTGGTATCCAGTTCCGCATTGCCCAAGTGTCAGAGTTCTACTCTACAGTCAATGAGGCTTATCAAATATATGAGCAAGAAGTGCGCGACCGACTGCAACGCCTATTGATACTACTTGGAGTCATATCGCTTTGCTTGGTTATCTCCGTATTTTACATCGTCAGACAACTTCGCAAGATTATGCGCATTCGCAAAGACCTCTCGGAGAGCAATGAGAAGTTGCAAAACCTGAATCTGGCTTTGAGTAAAGCTAATACGCAGCTCAATGGCAACAACGAGGAACTTTCCAGATACAACACTTTGAAAGAACAATACATCGCCCAGTTCTTCAACATCTGTTCGGGATACATCGACAAGATAGGCGACTATCAGAAGTCCCTGTACAAGTTGGCCATCAACAAGAAATACGAAGACTTGGTCAAGAGTCTGAAATCTACATCAGTCATCGATGATGAACTAGAAGAACTCTACCACCACTTCGACATCATCTTCCTGCGCCTCTACCCCACCTTTGTAGAAGATATGAATGCCCTGCTGCGTGAAGAAGAACACATAGCGCTAAAACCTGGCGTGCTGCTCAACAAAGAGCTCCGTATTTATGCGCTGCTGCGTCTGGGATTCTCCGACGGCGAGCAGATAGCCAACTTCCTCCACTGCTCAGTAAGCACCATCTATAACTACAAGACCAAGATGCGCAACAAAGCTAAAGGCAACAAAGAGGACTTCGACGAGCAAGTAATGAAGATAGGCTTGACAAGCCCCAGAGAAAACGGCTAAAAATCACTCCAAATTATCTACATTTTTTACCACACTAGTTTTATGTACCTCACTGAAAATAAATCTATTACAAGAATATTAGCCCTACATAAAGATATTTATAATAGGTTATTTCGTTAATCTTGAGTATATTTGCAATGCTGAAAGTTGTGTTCAGCAGAGAAATGCAAATATTAATTTCAAAATAATAATTGAAAACTACCATGATCAAAGTTGGCATCATAGGATTTGGCCGCATGGGCAGATTCTATCTGAAAGAAATGCTTAAGAGCCCTAAATGGGAAGTAGTTTACATCTGCGATGTCTATGAAGGCTCTCGTGAACTGGCAAGAAAACTTGCTCCTAATGCAAAAGTAATCTCCGACGAAGATATCATCTTCAACGATCCTGAGATTCAAGTAGTCACCCTCACCGCTCTGGCAGACTCTCGCCTGCAACATGTGACGAAAGCTATCGCTCACGGAAAGCACATTATATCTGAAAAGCCTGTGGCTGATACCACCGAGAACGAATGGAAGGTAGTAGAGATGGTGGAGAAATCAGACCGTCTGGCCACCGTAAACCTCTATCTGCGCAACTCTTGGTATCACCACCAGATGAAGCAGTTCATCCAGGAAGGCGAACTGGGCGAGCTGGCCATCATCCGCATATGCCACATGACCCCAGGTCTGGCTCCAAGCGAAGGCCACGAGGCCGAAGGTCCTTGCTTCCACGACTGTGGTATGCACTACGTAGATATCACTCGCTGGTATGCAGAGAGTGAATACAAGACCTGGCACGCTCAGGGCATGCGTATGTGGAACTACAAAGACCCATGGTGGGTACAGGCTCACGGCACCTTTGAGAATGGTATAGTATTCGATATCACCCAGGGATTCGTCTATGGTCAGCTTTCAAAGGATCAGACGCACAACTCTTATACAGATATCATCGGCACTAAGGGTATCGTGCGTATGTCACACGACTTCCACACTGCGGTCATCGACTTGCGTGGCGTGACTAAGACCGAGCGTATTGAGAAGCCATTCGGATCAAAGAACATCGACATCCTGATAGATTTGTTTGCCGACAGCATCGAATGTGGTAAGTTGCACCCACAGCTGCCAAGGCTGCGCGACTCTGCCATCGCATCTACCGCTGCATGGAACATGCTGAATGATACGTGGAAGCATGACCTGCCAGCCATCGGTGATCAGAAGACACTGGATGAAATCCTCTACCGTCGTGCACACATGACCAACGGTTATGGTCTGCTGCATCAGGTAAATTGCTAATAACATAACATTATATTAAAGCAAAAGAGAAAAATGAACAAGAAAGTATTGAATTGGTGCGGCGTTATAGGACTGGCTATCGTTGCATTCCTTTGCGGTCGCTACACTGCCCCTAAGGCAGAAGCACCTGCAGCTGTTGCTAACAATGCTGCAGCACAAGTAGATCCTACAGAGTATAGCATCATGGACCTGCCAATGGTTGACATCTCTAATTTCCCTGTTGACAAGGATGGCTACATCACCCTCTTCGACGGCAAGACCTTCAATGGCTGGCGTGGCTATGGTAAGACAGAGGTGCCTCCAAGATGGACTATCCAGGATGGATGCATCACCTTCGCTGGTACAGGAACAGGTGAGGGCCAGACCGCAGAAGGCGGCGACCTGATCTTCGCTCATAAGTTCAAAGATTTCCAGCTGGAGCTGGAGTGGAAGATTTCTGAGGGTGGTAACTCTGGTATCTTCTATCTGGCACAGGAAGTTGAGACCAAGGATGCTAAGGGTAATCAGGTGATTCAGCCAATCTACATCTCTGCTCCTGAGTATCAGGTGCTCGACAATGCCAACCACCCAGACGCAAAGCTGGGCAAGGACGGCAACCGCCAGTCTGGTTCACTCTACGACATGATTCCTGCTAAGCCTCAGACTTTCACTAAGGCTGGTGAGTGGCAGAAGACCAAGATTATGGTTTACCGTGGTACAGTGACTCATACCCTCAACGATGCTGAGAACTGCGTAGAGTATCATCTCTGGACTCCAAGATGGACTGAGATGCTGCAGGCCAGCAAGTTCAGCCAGGACGCATGGCCTCTGGCATTCGAGTTGCTGAACAACCTGGGTGGCGACGCTCACGAAGGTGTGATCGGTTTCCAGGATCATGGCGACAACGTGTGGTATCGCAATATCCGCATCAAGTTGCTGGATTAATTGGTTTAGAGCTTAGAACTTAGATAAAAAGGGAGGGATGCCTGGGAGCATCCCTCCTTCTTTTATATATGTGCCATAGGGCAATTTGCAAAAATGCAAAAATGTTTTTTACACCAGTTTGCCTATCCACTCGTCTGGCTCGCCAGGCAGCAGGTCGATTACCGGAAGCTCGATCATCGTATAGCAGCCAGGCGTGCGGCGGATCGCTGCACGGGCTGCGCAGACAAGGATCTGTCCCGTCAAGGCTGGGTTGTTGATCTTCATGTCGAACTCCAGGAGTTGGTTCTGTGTGCGACCAGACACGCCCTTGCGCGTCAGATTCACGCCATGTCCCATATCCTTCAGCGCATCTACACTATCCACCTGAGTCACATGCGTTTCATCATGTACAAAGTAAGGATCCGTCTTGATGGCCTGCTCTATCTGCTTGAAATCATAGCCCTCTTTCACCTCTACATATACCATACGGCGATGAATACCCGTGCCTACAGGAATCGTCATAGACAGCGCAGCTTTCACACCCTCAATGGCTTTCACAGCCACCGTATGACCCATACTCATGCCCGGACCGAAGTTGGTATAAGTGATACCCTTCGGAACGATGGCCTGCAGCAATGCACGAACGATAGAGTCTGAGCCCGGATCCCAGCCAGCAGAAATCACCGACTTCACGCCATGTGCCTTGGCTATCTTATCCAGTGTCTGGCGCAGGGCAGGAATGCCCGTATGAATGTCGAAGCTATCCACAGTGTTGATTCCCAGCGGGAGAATTTCCTTAGCATAGCTCTCTACGCTGCGGCTCGGCGTACAGAGGATGGCCACATCCACATCGCTGAGGTCACGGATATCCTTCACTACAGTATAACCCTTCAGTTCTTCTGGCAGGTTATCTGCTCCACTGCGACGTACGATACCAGCCAACTGAAAGTCGGGTGCTTCCAGCAATGCCTCCAGTGCAAAGCGGCCTATATTGCCATAGCCTACTATGGCTGCTCTAATTGTCTTCATAATGAGATGTATTTTTAATGATTTGTTTTCTATCGGGCGCAAAAATAGTGATTTTTGGGGAATAATTCAATAATTATAGCTAAATTCGCAACAAAAAGTAAAAGAGCGTATGATAGACTATATTAAAGGAGAAATAGCGGAGCTGCAACCAGCCACCGCAGTTTTAGAATGCCACGGCATAGGCTATGCCCTCAGCATTTCACTAAATACTTATTCGGCCATTCAAGGCAAAAAGGAGTGTAAGCTCTATGTATATGAGGCCGTAAGGCAGGATGCAGCCCAAGTGCTTTATGGCTTCAGCACCAAGCAGGAACGAGAGCTCTTCCTGCTGCTTATCAGTGTCTCGGGCATCGGCGGAAACACAGCCCGCACCATCCTCTCAGCCATCTCACCCGCCGAACTTGTGAATTGCATCAGCACGGAGAACACCACACTACTGAAGGGTGTGAAAGGACTCGGATTGAAGACGGCCCAGCGCATCATCGTGGATCTGAAGGACAAGATCAAGAATGACAGCATCGCCATAGGCCCAGTCGGTATCAGTCCTGCGCCAATGGCCAGCAACAAGCAGGTACACGACGAGGCCGTTTCGGCTCTCACCATGCTGGGATTTGCCGTAGCCCCCTCACAGAAGGTGGTGTACGCCATCCTCAAGGCACAGCCCACTGCCACTGTGGAGCAGGTCATAAAGCTGGCTCTGAAACAGTTATAAAAAAAACTGCCCAGACTTTCACAAGCCCAGGCAGTACAAACCACAAATACAAATACAACTAAACAAAGTATCTCATCTTATCAACTACGTTTCTCTTTTTAAATCACGCCCTGTGCCAACATAGCCTTAGCCACCTTCATGAAGCCTGCCACATTAGCACCCTTCACATAATTGATGTAGCCGTCGGCCTGTGTACCATACTTCAGGCACTGAGCATGAATGGCGTGCATGATCTGGTGCAGACGCTGATCTACCTCCTCGGCAGTCCAGCTCAGGTGCAGTGCATTCTGTGACATTTCCAAGCCTGATGTAGCCACACCACCAGCATTCACAGCCTTGCCAGGAGCAAAGAGCATCTTGTGCTCCAAGAACTTGTCGATAGCCTCTGGAGTGCAGCCCATGTTAGACACCTCAGCCACACAGATTACGTGATTATCAATCAAGTGCTGTGCATCGTCGCCGTTCAGTTCGTTCTGAGTAGCGCAAGGCAGGGCGATATCTACTTTCTGCTCCCAAGGCTTCTTGCCTGCGAAGAACTTCGCATTAGGGAAGCGCTCGGCGTATGGAGCCACCACATCATTGCCAGAAGCACGAAGCTCCAACATATAGTCTATCTTCTCACCGCTGATGCCGTCTGGATCATAGACGTAACCGTCAGGACCAGAGATAGTCACCACCTTAGCACCCAGTTGGGTAGCCTTCGTAGCTGCACCCCAAGCCACATTGCCGAAGCCTGAGATAGCTACCGTCTTGCCTTCCAGAGTTTCGCCCTTCGTCTCAAGCATCTGCTTGGTGAAGTAGAGGGCTCCGAAGCCTGTAGCCTCTGGACGAACCAGTGAGCCACCATATTCCAGACCCTTACCGGTGAACGTTCCGTCGCACTGGCGGGTGAGTTTCTTATACATACCATTGATGAAGCCTATTTCGCGTCCACCGACACCGATGTCACCAGCTGGTACATCTACGTTAGGACCCACATTGCGCCAGAGTTCCAGCATGAATGCCTGGCAGAAGCGCATGATTTCAGCTTCGCTCTTTCCGCGTGGTGAGAAGTCAGAGCCACCCTTACCGCCACCCATAGGCAGAGTCGTCAGGGCGTTCTTGAAAGTCTGCTCGAAACCGAGGAACTTCAAGATAGACGGAGTCACAGAGGCATGGAAGCGCAGACCGCCTTTGTAGGGGCCAATAGCGTTGTTGAACTGAACACGGTAACCCAGATTGGTCTGGATTTCACCCTTGTCATCTACCCATGTCACACGGAAAGTAAAGATACGGTCGGGTTCTACCAAGCGCTCTATAATCTTGGCTTTCTCGAACTCAGGATGCTGGTTATATACATCCTCAATAGAGATAAGGACTTCTCTAACAGCTTGCAGATACTCTAATTCTCCAGGGTGTTTTGCCTGAAGATTAGCCATGATTTTTTCTATATTCATAGCGATTCAAAGTTAATTAGTTAAGATTCTACAATTAGTTAAAACTATACTCCTTAAAACATTTTGTCAACTCATATCGGTGCAAAGATAGTGCTTTTTTCTTAATCCTGCACATTTTTTGCAAAAAATTTCAAGAAAAATACAAAATATGTCAGCCACCCTGTTTACTGCATCTGCGAGCTGCCCTGATGCACATAGTCGGCCGGCAGCACATGGCGGGCATACTTCCAGTGGAGCTGCTGGTACAGATCTACCAGCTTCGGCAGCTTCTTCAAGAACTTGTCATAGCTCCTGTTGGCTGGCTGGCACCACTGCACTTCGCTGATGGCTGCCACACGGGGCATATACATATATTGCAGTTGTTCCTGATAAGGGATATACTCCGTCCAGAGGTTGGCCTGCACGCCGATGATGTGCTTCTGCTGGTCGGCATTGAGCTGATCCATCGGGTCAAACGAATAAACCTTCTCCACAGGCAGGAAACCGCCGATGGCCTGCGGCTCACGGCTGACGTTCTCACTCTGGTAATAGTCCAGATAAGCATGTGAGGCGGGCGACATGATGACGTCATTCCCCATCTTCGCTGCTTTGATACCAGCGGCCGCACCACGCCAAGACATCACTGTGGCCGTGGGTGACAGGTCGCCCTCCATGATCTCTTCCCAGCCTATGATCTGGCGTCCCTTAGCGTTGAGGAATTTCTCCACGCGGGCCATGAAGTAGGTCTGCAACTTATCCTCGGCACTATGCTCATCGTCCTTCGTAAGTCCCAATTGGCGGATGCGTGCCTGACACTTCTCACAGGCCTGCCAGCGCACACGCGGAGCCTCATCGCCACCTATATGTATATAGGTAGAAGGGAATATCTCTATAAGCTCGCTCAGCACATTCTCCACGAAGGTGAATGTCTCCTCTTTGCCAGCACAGAGGATATCATCTGCGATGCCCCACTCTTCTGCCACATGATATGGACCGCCCGTGCATCCCAGCTCGGGGAAGCAGGCCAGAACCGCCAGCATGTGTCCGGGCATGTCGATTTCTGGTATCACGGTGATATAGCGTTCCTTGGCATATTCCACCACCTCGCGCATCTGCTCCTGTGTGTAGAAGCCACCCACAGGCGTATTGTCGTATATCGGTGTATTATGCCCTATCACCGTGCGCTGTCTGATGGAGCCGAAGCGTGTCAGTTCGGGATAGCGCTTTATCTCCACACGCCAACCCTGATCGTCGGTCAAGTGCCAGTGGAATGTATTCTGATTATGCAGTGCCAGCATATCGATGGTTTGCTTCACCACATCCACATCGAAGAAGTGGCGTGCCACATCCAGATGAATGCCGCGATAGCCGAAGCGCGGTGCATCGGTAATCTGTACAGCGGGCAGGTTCACCGTCTGGGCCTGCTGAGCTATAGGCAGACTCTTTCGCAGCGTCTGTATGCCGTAGAAGATGCCGTTTTCTGCTGCCGCCATCAGTGCCACCCCACGGTCGTCCACCACCAGCGTATAGCCTTCCTCGCCCGTCTTCATGCGTGGATCGAGCGACAGGTTGATGCAGTTCATCCGCGGCGGATTGGTGGTCAATCCCAGTTTCAAGCCTATATGCTTTTGAATATAATCACGCAAGAACTCCGCATTGCGACGCATCAGGTCGTTGCCATCTGGATAGGCTATCACCGTAGTAGCATTCAGTTCAAACGCCGAGCCGCCCTTCAATTGCACCTGCTGTGGCTGCGGAATGATGTCATAGCTGGCCGTAGGTTGCTGAGCCTTTACCCCAAACCATGCTAAGCAAAGAAAAGCCATTGAAACAATCAGTTTTTTCATAATATCAGACAGTTAAATTTTACCGACACAAAGATAGCTAAATATATGTAAAGTCGCAAGTACTACGGCATCTTTTCACGCCGCTTTCACGTTATTTCACACAAAGCTCTGCGCAGCCCTTCACCTACCCTCTTTTTTCTCACACATATTTTTTTCTGAACTGCACGCGTTTTTTGGCCTGCCTATGGCACCGGAATGCATTAAGGCAACCGGTAATTATCCGTCAAGGCAGCAAAAAAAACGCATCGCTTGACGAAAAAAAAATGCAAAAAAAATTGGATGTCACAAAAATATATTTTTGTACCGATTTACGTAGAGCAGTTAAGTTTTACCACCTCACAGACATTCCAAGGAGCCGTGAGCAGCGTTTTAATTGGTTTTTCACCCCATTTCTTGCACATGGAAAGTATTTTCACTATTTTCGCAGAAAAATTTTAATTTATTACATAGAAGATTATGAAGACTGTCAAATTACTGGTTGCAGCCTGTATGGCCTGCTTCCTGATGGCCTGTGCCACCGCCGAAGATAAGTATGAGAACAACGTGAAGAAACTGGATGCCCTGATCACCGAACTGGAGCAGCAGGAGAGCGTGAGCAAGGACGACTGGAAGAAAGCGGAAGCTATGCTCAACGAGCTGCAAATCAGCGAAAAGGATTTAGAGAATCTCACCGAGGAACAAGCCGAGGAGTATGGCAAGCTGGCTGGTCGCCTGACAAAACTGGCCATGAAACAGGGTGTGAACTCAGTGAACGATGCCATGGACAAAGTGAATGGCTTCCTGAAAGGACTGGGATCGGCACTCGGTGGAGAGGAAGAGAAGGATTGAGAAATGGAGAGATTGAGAGATTGAAAAATGCTTGACAAGAATAAAATCAGCCAACTTTACCTCCGTGATACGCAGTTTGCCACGTTGATGACCAAGCGTATCTACAACATTCTGCTCATAGCCAACCCCTACGATGCCTTCATGCTGGAAGACGATGGGCGTATAGAGGAGAAGATTTTCATGGAGTATGCTGCACTTTCCATGCGCTATCCGCCCAGCTTCACCCTGGTATCGACCTACGAGGATGCACTGCAGGAGCTGGAGGCTCGCCCCATGGACCTCATCATCTGTATGCCTGGTACGGGCGACAATGAGAGCTTCAACGTGGCACGAAGCATCAAGGCGCAGTACGAGCACATCCCCATGGTGATACTGACGCCCTTCAGCCACGGCATCACCAAGCGTATGGCCAACGAGGACCTCTCGGCTTTCGAGTACATCTTCTGCTGGCTGGGCAATACAGACGTGCTGCTCTCTATCATCAAGCTGATAGAGGACAAGATGAATCTGGAGCACGATGTGAAGGAGGTGGGTGTGCAGCTCTTGTTGCTGGTGGAAGACGGCATACGCTTCTACAGCAGCATACTGCCCAATCTCTATAAGTTCGTGCTGAAGCAGAGTCAGGCTTTCGCTACCGAGGCGCTGAACGCCCACCAGAGCAACCTGCGTATGCGCGGACGCCCCAAGATAGCGCTGGCCCGCACCTATGAGGAGGCTACGGAGATATACAATAAGTATAAGGACAACATCCTGGGTGTGATCACCGATGTGCGCTACCCCTTGGTGGAGGGACAACCCAAAGATCCGCTGGCAGGCATCAAGCTGTGTGGCTACATACGCAAACAAGATCCCTTCGTGCCACTCATCATACAGAGTGCAGAGAGTGTGAACAACCTGTATGCCAAGAAATTCCGCGCAGCCTTCGTGGACAAAAACTCCAAGAAGATGGATGTGGACTTGCGCCATATCATGCGTGAGAAGTGCGGCTTCGGCGACTTCATCTTCCGCAACCCTGTGACCCATGAGCAGATAGCCCGTGTGCGCAATCTGCGTGAGCTGCAAGACATCCTCTTCGCCCTGCCTACGGAGAGTTTCCTGTATCATATCAGCCGAAACCACATGAGCCGCTGGCTCTACAGCCGTGCCATCTTCCCCATCGCAGAGGCGCTACGCCCCATCACGTGGGACAGTCTGCAGGATGTAGATGCCCACCGCCAGATCATCTTCGATGCCATCGTGAAGTACCGCAAGATGAAGAATCAAGGCGTGGTGGCCATCTTCAAGCGCGACCGCTTCGACAGCTATTCCAACTTCGCCCGCATCGGTGAAGGTTCGCTGGGCGGCAAGGGACGCGGCTTGGCATTCATAGACAACTTCCTGAAACGCCATCAGGAGTTTGAGGAGTTTGACAATGCCCGCGTGATGATACCTAAGACGCTGGTGCTCTGTACCGATATCTTCGACGAGTTCATGGAGAGCAACGGCCTCTACGAGGTGGCTCTGAGTGATGCCGAGGACGATGTGATACTGCGCTACTTCCTGAAAGCGAAGTTGCCCGACCGACTGGTAGAGGACTTCTTCACCTTCTTCGACGTGGTGAAGAGCCCGATCGCCATACGCTCGTCGTCACTGCTGGAAGATTCACACTACCAACCGTTTGCGGGCATCTACAGCACCTACATGATTCCCTACCGCGACGATAAGTATGAGATGCTGCGCATGCTGAGTGACGCCATCAAGGGCGTGTATGCCTCAGTCTATTTCCGCGACTCAAAAGCCTACATGCAGGCCACCAGCAACGTGATAGACACGGAGAAGATGGCGGTGATCCTCCAGGAGGTGGTGGGTAAGCAGTATGGCAACCACTACTACCCTTCAATGAGCGGTGTGGGACGTTCGCTGAACTACTATCCTCTGGGCGATGAGAAGCCCGAAGAGGGCACGGTGAGTCTGGCGCTGGGTCTGGGAAAATACATCGTGGATGGCGGACTGACACTACGCTTCTCGCCCTACCACCCCAACCATGTGCTGCAGACCAGCGAGATGGAGATGGCACTACGCGAGACGCAGACACAGTTCTATGCGCTGGATGTGACCAACAACGGACAGGACTTCTCCATCAATGATGGGTTCAACCTGCTGAAACTGCATGTGAGCGAGGCCGATAAAGATGGGTCGCTTAACTACATCGCTTCGACCTACGACCCATACGACCAGTGCATCTACGATGGCATCTACCCTGGTGGGCGCAAGGTGATCACCTTTGCCAACATCCTGCAGCATGAAGTATTCCCACTGGCTAAGATACTGCAACTCTCACTGAAATATGGTGAGGAGGAGATGCGCCGCCCTGTGGAGATAGAGTTCGCGGCCAACCTGAGCCACGAGAAGGAGAACCAAGGCACCTTCTACCTGCTACAGATACGTCCTATCGTGGACAGCAAGGAGAATCTGGACGAGGATCTGACCACCATCGATGAGGAGAGCCTGCTGCTGAAGTCGAACAACTCGCTGGGGCACGGCATCATGACCGACCTGCTGGATGTGGTCTATGTGAAGACGGATGGTTACTCTCCACAGAACAATCAAGAGATAGCCTGGGAGATAGAGAAGCTGAACCGCGACTTCCTGAACGCTGGGAAGAACTACATCTTGATAGGTCCTGGACGCTGGGGAAGCAGCGACACTTGGCTGGGCATCCCCGTGAAATGGCCACACATCAGTGCTGCCCGCATCATCGTGGAAGCTGGTCTGACCAACTACCGCGTAGATCCCAGCCAGGGCACTCACTTCTTCCAGAACCTCACCTCGTTTGGTGTGGGCTACTTCACCATCAATGCCTACATGAACGACGGCATCTACCGACAGGACTTCCTGAATGCACAGCCTGCCGTACAGGAGACGAAATACCTGCGGCACGTACACTTCGAGCAGCCTGTGGTGGTGAAGATGGACGGCAAGAAGAAACTGGGAGTGGCTATTTTGCCTCTAGAGGCAAAATAAATTAAAAAAATTATAAAATTAAAAGATTAAAAATGCAAAGATGCAATATTGTCTCCAGTTTGCATTTTTGCATTTTTGCATTTTTGAATATGAAAACAAATTCAATACGTGCGTGGTTTCTGGCTTCAAGGCCGAAGACATTGGCAGGGGCACTGATTCCTGTGTTTCTGGGTATGGCACTGGCATTTCATGACGGCTGTCTGCATCCGCTCACGGCTGTGCTCTGCGGACTCTTTGCCTGTGGCATGCAGATAGCGGCTAACTTCATCAACGATTATTACGACTTCAAGAAAGGAACCGACCGTGCAGACCGACTGGGGCCTGAACGTGCCTGTGCGCAAGGGTGGATCACCCCCGAAGCTATGAAGCGAGGGGTATGGGTGACCATTGTCCTCTCTTGCGTAGCTGGAATGGGTGCTTTCTTCTTGGAGTATCAGAGTTTGCCTTATCATGGCTGGGAGCTTATCGGCATAGGAGCGCTGTGCGTAGTGTTCTGTATCCTCTATACCACTTGGCTGTCGTACTTAGGACTGGGCGACTTGCTGGTGCTGGTGTTCTTCGGATGGGTGCCTGTGCTGGGCACCTACTATGTGCAAGCCCACACGCTCACTCCCACGGCTTGGGTACTGGGTACCATCAGCGGACTGGTGATAGACGTGCTGCTGGTGATCAACAACTACCGCGACCGTGACCAAGACCGCCTGAGCGGCAAGCGCACCATCATCGTGCGTTGGGGAGAGCCATTCGGCCGCTATCTGTTCCTCTGGTTGGGCATCATCGCCACCCTGCTATCGGTGTATCTGCTCTACAACGACACCATCTCCGTGGCAGGCTTCTTCTTCTCCTCTTTGGTTTACCTTAGCCTACACATACGCACGTGGCAGAAGATGGTTCGCATCCGCCGCGGCAAGGCACTGAATCAAATCTTAGGAGAAAATTCCAGAAATATGCTGCTCTACGGCATCCTCCTCAGCGCAGCCATCTGCTTCGGAGCCTAATACGCGCCGCGCATCATTTGCTTCTTTGCATTTATGAATATTCGCATTTTTGCATTTTTGCAAATTGCCCTATGGCACACGCCCTAAACCCTAAACCCTAAACTCTAAACCCTAAACTCTAAACTCTTAGCCCCAAGCTCTATCACTTCAAGGTTTTGGAACTTGCCACCGTCTATCTCAAACCGCACCAGCGTGCGAACCTTCTGGAAGCCATAGTTGCCTGCGGCCCCTGGATTGATGTGAAGCAAGCCCAACTTCTGGTCGTATTTCACCTTCAGGATATGGCTGTGGCCGCTGATGAACAACTTAGGCGGACGAGCCATCAGTTCCGCATGGATGCTGGGGTCGTACTTACCCGGATAGCCCCCGATGTGCTTCATCAAGACCTCAGTCCCTTCTACCTCGAAGCGCAGCACCTCTGGAAACATCTGACGCAGTTCCATGCCATCCACATTGCCATAGACGGCACGGAGCGGCTTGAAAGCAGCCAACTTCTCAGCCACTTCTACAGAGCCTATATCGCCCGCATGCCATATCTCATCGCAGTGCTCGAAATACTGCAGGTAGCGCTCATCCCAGCAAGCATGCGTATCACTCAACAGTCCGATGCGCTTCATGCCTGCTCCTCCTCCAACGGTGCCACAGGCGTGAGCCCTAAGGAGGCCGCCTTCTTTATCAAGAACTCCATCTCCGTCTCACGGGTGTTGGGATAGATGGTGCCATTCAGTATGGCATCCTTCATGGCCTGCTTCAGCTGCCCCACCTTGGGTCCCTGTGTGAGTCCGAAGATGCGCATCACCTCATTGCCATCGATGATAGGCTGCATCAGACGGATTTCATCGTTGCGCTTGATGGTCTCTATCTTCTGGCGCACCAACTGGAAATTCTGCAGGAAGCGTTGTTTCTTTTCCTCATTCTTCGATGTGATGTCTGCCTCACAGAGCATCATCAAGTCTTCAATATCATCGCCCGCCTCGAAAGCCAGTCGGCGCACGGCGCTGTCGGTCACCTCCTCATCGGCAATGACCTGCGGCCGCATGTGTAGGCCCACCAACTTCTGCACATACTTCATCTTCTCGTTCATGGGGAGCTTCATCTTGCGGAAGATTTCTGGTATCATCTTCTCCCCCACATAGTTGTGATTATGGAACGTCCAGCCTGCCAGGGGGTCCCACCGCTTGGTGCTCGGCTTGCCTATGTCGTGCAGCAGCGCTGCCCAGCGCAGCCAGAGCACGCGTTCACGCCCCTCGCCCTTCGTTTCATCTTGCGTAGCCTTAGCCAGATTGTCGAGCACCTGCAACGTGTGATAGAAATTATCCTTATGGGCACGGCCGTGACTCTTATCCACCCCTTGCAGCTTCACCAGCTCTGGGAAGATTAGCTCCAGCAGTCCGCTGCGATCCAGGTCGATGAATCCGCGCGAAGGCACAGGCGAAAGCATGATTTTGTTCAGTTCATCGGCTATGCGTTCCTTAGAGATGATGCTGATGCGCTCCCTGTTGCGGCAGAGCGACTCGAACGTCTCATCATCGATATAGAAATTCAACTGAGTGGCGAAGCGGATGCAGCGCATCATGCGCAGCGGGTCGTCACTGAACGTGATGTCTGGATCTTTGGGGGTGCGGATGGTGCGCTCACGCAAGTCCCAGAGTCCGTCAAACGGGTCCACCAGCTCTCCGTAACGGTCTTTATTCAGGCAAACCGCCATGGCATTGATGGTGAAGTCGCGTCGGTTCTGATCGTCTTCCAGCGTACCATCTTCCACAATGGGCTTACGGCTGTCGTGGCTGTACGACTCCTTTCGTGCCCCCACGAACTCAATCTCCTGTCCGCGGTACTTCAGCTGTGCGGTGCCAAAGTTACGAAAG
>CADALZ010000002.1 GCA_902788865.1 uncultured Bacteroidales bacterium
GAAGACCGTGCAGCTGCTTCTTGTACTACTCAGTTTTGTTCATTGTAATCCTTTCATTGTACGAATGTGCTTCCTTTCGGAAAGCGGGTGCAAAGGTAGCCACTTTTTTGACACCAACAAAATATTTCACCACTTTTTTTGCGAAATATTGCAAAAATATTGCAAAACAAGGAAACAAGAGGAGAAAAAGAGGCTGGAAAAGAGGGAATACAGAGTTATACCTTATCTATATAATACATAGAACCCCAAAACTATGGACTACAATGAAAAGCAGCCAATCACCTATTAATTACCAAAACTCAGACCGATTTGCAGTAACGCAAGCTCTTTTCACAGAAATGCCCAGCATTACGATAGGTAATATTGAAGTATTTTTCCGATAACACAAGGCTTTTCCGCGAAAAAGCCTTGTGTTTCTGAGTAGTCTGCGTTATATTCTTTTCATTACCCTACTCCAACGCATTTTTCCCGTGCGAGGATTTTCCGACTTCCAGATATGCGTAGCCACTCCTACGATATACTCTTCTGGTACCAGCCCCCAGTAGCGCGAATCATTACTATGCATCACATTATCGCCAGCCATGAAATAATAGTTTTTACAAAAAGTATAGCTTGATAAATGTTCACCACCAAGGTATACACTATCGCCTTTTACGGTGAGTTTCTCTCCTGTCTCCCATTCTATCAACTTACCAAGAATAACAGTGTTGCTGCGGGTCAGTTGCACAGTGTTTCCTTTCTCTGGAACTATCATTGGCCCCATCTGCCACAGGCTCCAGTGCAACAAGCTATCACCTAGTACCTTATTGTTTATCCCCAGAGCCTGTAGCGCGTCAGTACTTTCAAAACGCAGCATTTCTTCCAGCCTATCCTGCTCTTTTAGATTTCCCACAGGTTCGGCCAAGCTGTTGACATAATAGTGTGCTCCTCTCACCTCTACCGTATCGCCCGGCAAAGCGATGCAACGCTTCACATAGTAGAGCATCACGTCCATGTAGAGACTATCACACTGTCTATCGGGATATGGAAAGTTGAACACCATCACGCGCCCCCTTACCTCCTGACTATGTTTCAGTCCAGGCAATCGGTGGATACGTACCTGTTCCCCAGCAAGTGCCTGTTGCACATCGAAAATCCTTGCTCCCATAAGCCACTTGTTCACCAGCACGAAGTCTCCAGGCCTCAACGTAGGCTCCATAGAGCCTGATGGCACTTTGAAGCTAGCATAGGTTGTGATTTGGAGCAGAAGCCAGAGTACCACTAAGCAGAAGCCAGCGATGACGAGATTTGCCATCCAGTTAGCCGCGCGTTTGAACAGTTCCGTACAACTATGTCCTGGCATAAAAAGCTTCAATTTGAATCAGGTACATAATTGCCCTCTGAGCGTCATAGGTATCTTTATTATCTGCCATATTGTGCAACTCGAATTCATTGCTCCTTCAGGACCCTGCCGCTCTTGGTGGTGATGAGATGTTTTTCCCTTATTCCGAGGCCCTCATATCATACGCACACAGCATAAAGCCACCATTCTCAACAAACTTTATTTCAGCCTCTGAGAGATAGCTACGGCCTATTCTCTCTAACAAATCATTATACATATAGGCATAAAGTGTGCCCCCTTGAACAGCTATTGGTAAGAGTGGGATACGAATGTCGTTTCTTCGATTGGCTACTTTTGCTACTGCCGATTTCCTCTCAGACTGTGAAATCTGATAATAATATCTGTCTTCAGCATCTGCATAATTCCCTACGATCCATTGCCCCACCACCAGAGGTGTTGTATGTAAGAGCTTTTCCTTATCGCCATCTATGATTATCTCAAACTCATCCAGTAGCTCACCGTCTTTTCTGGAAAACAAGTAGACATTGTTATAGCCCGGCTTGGCGTAAACTATCGTATCTCCACAAACTTGAAGTGTAGAATACCTGACACGTTCATCTGGGTCGTCTGCCAAGTAATCCAGATTGTCAGTAAGAAGATTTAAGCTTTCATCAAAAATACCTATTTGCCTATGTCCCTGATCCTTCCTTAGAGCCATCAGATAATTGCCGTTTTCCAACCTGCAGAAAGCATTAAAGCGAATGGAGGCTTGCAAATCATCTATGAACTCTAAGCTCCGTTTATCATATCTCAACAACTTATTACTTCTGCTGTCATATACCACCAGCATATCGCCCTCAACATCTATATCTCTAAGGCGGATATATTCACCCGGTCCTTGACCGATCCTATTAAGCTGGTTTAAATAGTTCCCATTCTCATCAAAGAGATAAACGATGGACGTCCTATCATCTAGGATATAAAAACGCCCTTCATCTACTACAAGTTTACTGATAGAAGAGAACATGGCAGATGGATTTGAGTCATCAAGTTTGATCCCAACATAATCAAATCTATTTACTTCTTTGTGCCTCGAATTAATAGAGAACATATCTTCACCCGTGTAATTTGAGCACGAGATAAACAGTAAGGTAACTGCAAAAAGAAAAAGCGGTTTCATATTATTCCAAAATTTAAGAACGCACAAACTGTGTGTTCTTTTCTAAAAAAATTATTGGCACTGAGTTGCAATACAAGGATGCTCATTCTCACAAAGACATTCTTTTCTACTACCGGTACCCCAACCTGCACAATCTACGATTTTCCCTGGCCCTGTTTCAGAAGAACCAGGTGTCAAATCTGCTAACGCTTCGATGTTTGTCTTTGCAATCTCAGACAAATTCTGACTCTTATTAGCATTATGATAGTGGTATCCACCAATAGCAGTAGCTACGGTAAGCACTGCTGCTAAAAATAATTTCTTCATAACTCTGTATTATTTAAGTTGCATTTTTTAGTTACTTTACCTTATTTCGGAAAGGTTTACCGTCAAGGATATTGCTAAAAAACTATACTTTTATATTACTATATTATAGAACAGGATGGAATCAAAGTCTTCTAACGGGTTCCACGTGAAGAGTCTATGATTCTTTGCGTCATATTTGCATCGTAAGATATCTTCTTCCATCTTCAATATTTTCCGAGTCTCTCCCGTTTTATCATAAACTTCTATATCAAATTTAAACTCACGCTTCCCCATATTGAGGGGGAAAGGTTGCATTTTCAGAAGTTCATAACCTGCAAACTGGGCCATAAAGCCATTCTCCGTCAGCTCTATATAGGGGTAATATATTATCTGCTTGAATCTCCTCGTATCTATCTTCTTACCTACCATAAATGAAGGTTCCTCCATGACAATCCGAAAGTCCTCTGTAAGTTGACCTACAGAGAGTTTATCTATGTAGCGGAAAGCCACACCTATGCGATTGCCTAAAACTGAGAAATGAAAGCTATCGTAGTTTTTGTTATAATCTTGTCCAAGATCACTTTTCAAATTGTTCCGAAATGAAAAAGAATCTATGATTTGATGTGTCTTTAGGCTATAGGTTTGTATCTCATTTTCAATGGTATTGTAGATTAATACAGAGTCACCACATAGGTAGACTTCTTGTAGCGGACTCTTATCCTGCCTCTCTATCAAATCTTCTGACACCTTAGAGACGCCCGCTCCCGACAGCATAAAGGTCAATAATCGACCATTGGCTTGGTCTATTATCATGATCTGATTGTTAATGCTATTTTGCACCAGAGCGGGAGCCAGGGTCTCATCCGGTCCCAGCCCACGCTGCATGAAACTATAGAGGAAACGGAGAGATTCGCGATCATAGACAAAAAACATATCCATATTATCCATGATGTCATTCTGTATTACATAATAGTCATCCGTCAGAATCATGTCCACTGGCCTCAGCACCTCATCTATAGAGACCTTCTGAAGCTCCATGACTTCTTGGGTCTCAAACAGGATTTCTTTGCTATGATGCCTATCCAAATTAGAGCATGACATAATGGATAAACTTAAGCATATTATCAACCATAGATTCTTTTTCATTTCCTATCAATCTTTAAAAGCAACCCCATACATTACATACGGAAAAATAATCATATTCGCAGTCACATTCAAGAATCTTATTAAAACCCCATCCTATATCTCTACACCCCCCTAAACAATCAGGCATTTCATTTGCTAATGCCTCGATATTAGCCTTAGCGATATCTGACAAGCCATCGGCATCATTTTCATTATAACATAGGAATCCACCCATAGCTGTAGCCACAGTAAGCACTGCTGCAATAAATATTTTCTTCATAACTCTGTATTATTTAAGTTGTATTTTTTCAGTTACTTCACCTTATCTCGGAAAGGTATCACCCGTCAAAGATATAAACTATCGCTCATATCTTCAAGAAACAAGTCTTTTTTCTTTTGCTATACCTCCTTTCTTTAATTGTTGTGTATTATTTATTCACTTCTTATTCCACATACCCCTTTATGGCAATAGTTGCAGGAGCTACACCAGCATTGCTGTAAATGGAGATGGTTTTGCTGAAATAGCCCTTTTCATCGGGGTTATAGCGCACGGTGAGGGCAGTGCTCTGACCTGAACGCACTGGTTCACGGCTAAACTCCACTTCTGTGCATCCACATGAGGTGGTCACATCACTTATAACCAACAATTCGCTTCCCGTGTTAGTAATAGTCACATTGGTAATTTGCTCCTTACCTATGCTGAACTTACCAAAGTTTATCTCATCTACATCCAGTGCCATCGTGGTGCTTTTGCGTGTAGGAGCTTTGGCACTTTCACCTTGAATAATGTGATAGTACAGAGCCTTGACATTAGGATTATTCACAGGATTGCCTATCCCTACAACCCTATTGTCTCTATCGAGTAGGAAGGTCTGATACATCATTTCGTCTGAGAAGTGATTCAGGCGATTCAGTTCATCTGCTTTATTGAAGCATACAGGATGCTTGAAACCATCACGACGAGTAATATAAGTGAGTTCTTTCAGGGTTGGAGCATTGATAAAGAATGTCACAGGCACCATACTGCCCGTTACAGAATCCAGCTCCTGAATATACTTGCTCCAGTTTTCCAGCTGAAGTTTACAACTCATACATCCCACCGAATCTACATACGTCAGTATCTTGTAGGGAGCATCCTGAAACTGGAAGTCCACAGTATCTCGCCCTTGAATGGTGAAGACTGAGTTTTTAGGGAACTGGATATCAGCCCCCATCCATCTATTCACTTCCGTCTCAATACTCCCTATTTCAGAACTTGAACAAGACACTAATAGGATGGCACATAACAGAACAATGTTGCACTTTTCCATTTGCATAATTCATATAAAACTATTCTTCGGAAGACGAAACCCATGAGACCATGACATTATATCTTTCGCAAAACACATTCCCAGAACCATAGCAATAAGATTTTACAGGATGAGACTGACTTGCCAGTGCCTCAACATTTTCATAGATAGTCACATCTAAGAATGATTGTTCTTGGGCTACATCAGAATGAAGCACTAATGCCGTCATTACAGACAACCCAACTAAAACTCTTTTAAACATATTCATAACTTTTGCTTTTTAAAAACACGCTCAAAATTAATATTGATCTTAAAAGAATACAAAAAAATCATCTTAAATGAATCTTAAATGTGCGATAAGATAAAAAAGGGAAACGAATTTATTTATCTATTCAGATATGTTTCTTAATTTTGCAAAGAATCACAAATAATGATTGCATATGAAACATAAGTCTGGAATTAATCTTCCTTTTTTACTCTTATGGGGTAGTTTTCTGATATTCTACATTTGCGTTATTCATAATGGAGAAAAAGAAATTATTTCTAATATAGATTCTTCGATGAAACTTGCAGAAGATATTGACTTCTATGAAAGATTTACAGAAGGCGGTATATTCAGTCCTCATCATGAAGATAAAAAAGTTATTCAATTCACATGGACTGATGAGGAAGGAACACATTCTCAATATTTTGAAGATAGTATTTCTGAAGAATTAGTTATCAGGTTAGTAGCCCAATACGAATTAACTAGTTATAATCCACTCCAACCCGATGAGTTCGACTCCCTGTTTCATGAAAAGCTTAGCTCTCATATCCATGTGCAGCAGACTGGCATCATCTATCGCTTCAAAGATAAGGTGCAATACAGCAAGAATGATTCTACCAGCTTTCTGAGAAATGCGTTCATGTCTGAAGAGAGGGTGCTGGATGTGCAAAAAGTGGTTCGCGTGCAAGGCTGGGCCAAAGTCGGACTTGTGGGCATTGTGTTGGCCTCTTCTACCCCAATGCTTATTACTACCGCCTGCCTGCTTCTGTTTGCTATAGCTTTCACCCTGTACCTTATTTTAAAGAAAGCCAAAGGAGTGCCACTTGAAGAAGAAGGCTGGACTATATATTCGGGACTGAAGTATCAGCTTGCTCAGAATAAACTATTTATTGAGGGAGAAGAGATAGCCATCAGACCAGCAGAGCTGAAACTGCTTCATCTATTCGTGATGCATCCCAAGCATGAACTAAGCAAAGAAGACATAGCACATGAGTTCTGGCCTAAAGAAGATGCCCCCGAAAACAAAATATACAACCACATCAGTACCTTGAAAGGCATCTTCAAAGGCTTTACCAATTATGCCATAAAACGCAAGGGGAACCTCTACCAACTTAAGGTTCCCAACTATAACAAGCGAGGATACCAACGGCTATGGAGTGCCATAGGGGACAGATTAAAGGCTTTAAGAGCCATTTAAGACATTCTAAGATTCTTTTAAGACGTTTTTCTTGACAGGAGACGAAAGAGGGTGTAGTTTTGCGTGTGAATTGAAAAGCGCAAGCGAATTATGAATGCAGCAAAAAAATGTACATTAGTAATGACTGCTGTCCTGATGTGGGGAGCTTGCAGCCAAAGTCCAAACGGCCCCATCTTAGGGCCTGGAGAGAGTAGTGAAGCATACGTCAACGATGATGTGAAAATGGATGGGCTGAAAGGCACAGAAGTGGTGCTGGACACAGCCCTATTCCGCTATGCCTACCGTATGCGCGTGTATGGAAATATAGCTGTGATCTTTGACTTGCACAACGCAGAGTACTACTACCACACCTTCAGTTACCCAGAAATGGAATATAAGGCATCTTTTGGCAGAAGAGGCCAAGGGCCAGATGAAATGATGAGTGCAGAAGGGATGCGCTTCGACAGTGAAGGAATGCTATGGACTTGGGACATAGGAAGGCTGGAGATGCGACGGTATAGCATTGATGACCAAGGCTTACCACGCTTAGAACAGCTGGTACACCTTAGTGACACTCTACTAAGACCAATGGACTTCGTGCTAGTGGACGACAATACGGCAGTGATGCCCGACTACACAGGTCAAGCACGCCTTGGATGGATGAGCCTAAAAAGCGGAAAACTCATCAAGAAGTGGGAACGAATCCCTACAGACAAAATGGAACTACTAAGGAATAACGGTCCAGCAGTGGCAGGAGGGTGGAACAGCTTCATGGGCATCAGTCCAGACAAAGACGTGATAGCCATGGGCACACAGATGGGCGACCGCATGGATATCTATAACCTCCGCACAGGGAAGCACATTGTGGCAGAACAGAGCGGTGAACAGCCTGCTTTCCATCCCTTCGAGGAAGGCTGGAGCGCACCTAGCGGAGGACTGTACTACTTCGACACCCAAGTGACTAAAGATCACATTTATGCTGTGATAGACGGACGGACACGTGAAGAAGGCATGGAGAAAGGGAGTGACTATCGACAAGGTGGAAAACGAGTTCGTGTATATGACCACCAAGGGAATTTACTGAACACGCTGCTACTGGACAGGCGGATAGCTGGGCTCTACGTAGACGAAGAAGCAGGTATACTCTACGGCCTGGATGTGAACGCAGATGAGCAGATAGTGAGGTATGACCTCAGGCAACAAATAGGGGATTAGGTTTCTACCAAAGCCATGTCAAGTAGAGGCCGTCGGGAGTTTGTCTACCATAGCAGGGCTGAGGGTAATTGTAGCTACTGCCATGATGCCCTGGATCTCCACCACCACACGCATGCCACCCTTCAAGCGCACGAAACGGCCTTCGATGCCTTGCCATGCACCACTATTAATGCGCACACGGTCGCCTTTCTTCAAGCGTAACTCCTCAGGATCCAAGAAAAGAGATTCCTCCCCACCTGCCACAGCCATAAAGTCTTCCATTTGCTTCTGAGGAATCACAATAGGTTGATGCGTCTCCTTATTCATCATGTAGCGCACCTGACTGCCAATAGGCGATGCCTGCTTGTAAGCATTGAGAATCTCGCGTGTAGTATAGACGAAAATAAGATTATGAACGATGGGCAGTCGAGCCTTCACTCTCCTCCCCCTACGCAGCACCACCGCATCATGCATAGGAATGAATGTCTGCACACCTTCTGCTTCGAGATACTCCTGTACCTTAAGCTCGCGAGAATAGGTGACACGCAAGGCGTACCATTGGCTTTCTTTATGGGCAGTGTCTGTCATCATTTCGATAGTAATCTTCGGCAAAAGTAAGGCTTTTATTTGAAATAATCAAAGATTTAGAATTGGAAATAGATGAAAGGCTGGATACCAGCAGTTTTTACCTGTATCACAATGTAGATAACAGCTACAATGAGCAACGCTTGCAATACCAAAGGCATGCGGACAACCATGCGAGTGGCCCCTGTTTCCAGTTTATCTGGCAAGAAATGGAGCAGATAGCCTAGGAGCATAAGGAAGAACACGCCTTTATACCCTGCCAGTAATTGAGTGAAAACAGTAGCATGGAAGTTGGTTCCTATCTGCGTAATCACTTCCAAAGCTGTGGTAAATGAAGAGGCGCGGAAAAACACCCAGCATAAGCAAACGAAGTGGAACGTCAGCAAGACAGCGAAGAAGCGACGCACGCCTGAGCTTTGATAAGACTTTTCACGCCCCATGATAGAACGGAAAAACTTATGACAAGCCAATGCCACCCCATGAAGCAAACCCCAAAGCACGAAGTTCCACGCAGCGCCATGCCAAAGTCCACCTAAGAACATCGTGATGATAAGGTTGATATATTGGCGTATCTTCCCTTTTCTATTCCCCCCCAGAGAAATATAGAGGTAGTCGCGCAGCCAGCTGGAAAGAGAAATGTGCCAACGCCTCCAAAACTCCGTAACAGAAGCCGACTTATAAGGCGAATTAAAATTGATGTTGAAATGGAAACCTAAAAGCAACGCAATGCCGATAGCCATATCGCTATAGCCAGAGAAGTCGCAATAGATCTGCAATGCATAACCATAGACAGCCATCAGATTTTCTACGCCAGAATAGAGTGTAGGCGCATCAAACACGCGATCCACGAAATTCACGCTGATATAGTCGGATATCACAGCCTTCTTGAATAGACCTCCTGCTATGAGGAAGATGGCGCGTCCGAACATCTCACGATCGACGTACAACGGCTTGCGAATCTGTGGAATGAAATCACGTGCACGGACTATGGGGCCTGCCACCAACTGTGGGAAGAACGACACATAGAAGGCATAGTCGAGCAGATTGGTGAGGGGCACGATCTGCTTTCGATAGACATCGATGGTGTAGCTCAGAGACTGGAACGTGAAAAACGATATGCCCACAGGCAGGAAAATGTCAAGTGCAGTAAACGTTCCCCCTGTCAGAGAAGCGATGACAGTCCCCAAGAAGTTGGTGTACTTGAAATAGCAAAGCAACCCCAAGTTGACGCAAAGACTGAGTGTCACCAGTAACTTACGCTTCCAAGGTACAGTGGCTTTCTCTATGAAATGGGCAATAAGGAAATCACTCACTGTGACCACTGCCAACAAGAAGAAATAGGTGCCACTGCTCTTGTAATAGAAATAATAGGAGAACGCCGTGACAAAGAGAAGGCGGGCCGTGGTCTTGCGTTGCAAAAGCAGATAGACTACCACAAAAGCAGCAAACAGCCACAGAAACACACCACTGCTGAATATCATAGGTGCCTGTGGATCGTAAGTCAATATGTCTTTAATCTGACTCCACATAGGCATTGAACGCTTTAATGATGGCTTGAGACAGCCACTGTCCCTGCAGGGCATAACCCTCAGGCAAATAGTGCACGTGATCAGGACGCATGAGGCCTGCTCCTGTCCAATTCAGACAGGCACGATCGGCCCCTCCAAATATCTCATAGAGATTCCACACTGCCAACTGATGTTCTGAAGCGAACTTCAAGATATTTGCCACAGCCAACTTAGTGCGTGGATTGATGGTATAAGTACGCCTACGCCTGCTGCCTCCACGCTCATAGGAACCAGGAGGAGTGGTGAGCAAGATGGGAACCTCTGGCAAAGCCTCACGGAGCAACTGATAAAAATCCGTCATCTGCACATAGTGCCTAGCTTCATTATACCCTCTGCCATGACTCTCATTGGTACCAAATGAAAGGATCAGCATATCTGGATGCATTTTTGCAATTTCCTCCACGCGCTGTGGCGTAGTGAAGGTGAGGCTGGTAGCTCCATTGATGCCATCGTCCACATAACTCAAATGCTGGAACGACTGATGAAGCACATCGCCTGCCGTGAGGGGGAACACATGCCCACGCACATGGCTGTCGCCTACATGAACTATGCGCACAGAATCTGTCTTAGCATCCGTCTGGCTCTCGGCTAATTTCTGCCAAAATGGAGACAATGCCCCATCTGGATCGGAAATTACATTCTCCTGCACATGTCTGAAATTGGCAGGTACAGGGAAGTCGGTCAACGCCACAGGATCTGCCAGATGCCCATATCTCCGCACAGAGTCAACAGATGCCTGCAATCGATCTGCCTGCGCAGTCTGCGGTATCTGGTCTTGTGCCCAGACGCAGCAAGGCAAGAAGACTAAACATAGCCACCACTTACTCCGCCTCATAAGCCACCCTCCTTTCATAGCGTTCTTTACCATACTGGATGGCCTCAAAGAGCAATGATGCCAAGTATTTTCCACCCCTAAAGTTGAGGTGAGTATAATCCAGAGCTGCCAACGAAGGGTGTTGCTCCACCAAGGCTTTCATGCTCTCATTACCCCCCATCGCCTCAAACATATTCCAGAATGCCACCCCTTCATCAGCAGCCAACTGGTGCTGAAAGCGCACCAAGTTGCGGATGCCAGGCATGGTAAGTATTTCGCCTTCATCAGTCACATAGTCACGATCGGCCACACCTATAATGAGTATGCCAGCCTCTGGGAAAGCTTCCTTCAGATGCTGCACCACCGTCTTCATGCCATCGATGTATGCAGAATAATCTGTACCACGCTTCGTGGCTACATTGACACCATACTGCAACACGATGAGGTCGTAGGGACGAATCTGTGCATACTGGCGCAGAATGGACATCGGCACCGAACGAATGTTCAAGCCTGAAGAGCCACGCAGCGAGAAGTTGTCAAGCGCCACGCCAATCGTATCGTCCATCGTAACCCCATAGAACAGCGAGGAATCGGCTTGCTCCACATTCCAGCGCACCCTGCCTATCTTGCCTTCTACAGTCAGCGCCGACAGCCTTCCTATGGAATCCAATGCTTGCGACTTCACCTTTCCGCCATTCACATAGGCAGAAACCTGCATCGAATCTTTGGAGAGGAAGAAAATGGTGGACTGCTGACAGGTATCCAGACGTGCATACTGCTTTACGCCTGTAAGTTCTACTTGTGCCCCTTCGCGTGCGAAAAAATAATGATTGGAGATATCCTGGAACCGACGATTGAAATAGACTGAATCTGTAAGTGCATGACTGCTCCATCCTGAAGCACGATGCCTCACAGAGTTGCGATAACCGCTGATGGCAGATGAGATAGATACGTAGCCCACACCATGACCGCCATACGCCTCTTGGAACATTTGCCTCAGATCTACCGTCATGATATCCCCCTCGATGAACGAATCGCCAAAGTAAGCTATGCGCACTGGTCGAGGCTGCTCTTTCATCTCTGCCAGAGCCTTATAGAAAGGCACCATACCCCTCAGCGTAGAGTCCCCATAGTCTTCTATGCAAGTGACGCCCGTCTTGCAAGTATCTACAAAGGCTGGCTTGGGAGGTGGAGGCAGCAGGCTGTCCAATGCCAAGGAATCTGGTTCTTCTATGGCAGGCTTAGGAAAGACATCCGACAGGATATCTACCTGTCGCAAAGCGCGCTCACCTATATATATCTTAGGAAGAAAGTGCAATAGCAATAGTGCTGCTAAAATCAGCAGCATCAGCCATCCCACATTATTCAACTTATTCTTCTCTCTCTCCATGATATCTGGGTCATTCTTTTCTGGAAATTCGCCGCTCTTCTATAAACTCATCGAGTATGCGAGCGCCACTTTCTGTGCATATGCCTCGCAAGAATGTGAAGATGATGGCTTCCAGCACATCGAAGAAGGAATAGGTGCGATAGATATCTGTGCGCAAGAGCAACCTGAACTGGCCTCGTATCAGTTCATTGACTATCTTATAGTTGACATCAGCGCGGAAAAGTCCTTGATTCACGCCATCTTCGAAATAATGAAATGCGCGTTCTGCCGAAGCCTCACGATTGGCCAGGTATAGGTTGTAGGCTTTAGGGTATTTGGGTATCTCTTCCAGAAAAGACGGATTCACTGTCTGCAGACGACTGATGGCCATCTGATAGATATGGAGCACCATCTCCATCACATTCTTTGATGTCTCCAGCACCTCTTTCAGATACTTCTGCGACTCCAGTTCTGAACCTTCTATGCAGCTCACGAGCAATGTCTCCTTGTCTGGGAAAATCTCATAAAGCGTACGCTTGGAGATGCCCAACATAGACGACACATGATCCATCGTCACATTCTTGATACCTTTCTCTGTAAATTGTTTCATAGAAAGTGCCACGATGCGCGATTTCAGTTCTTCTCTGTTGGAATATCTTGTAGAATACAATGCCATACCCCCACTTATTTTTCATGCTGCAGCTGCAACAGATATTTTTCCACCACCTCAGCACTCTCACTGACCTCTGCCTGATAAGATGCCAGGAGCTCAGGTGTGCCTGCCAAAAGGCTGCACAGGAAGTCTGAGGTCACCAGCTCTGCACGCCCCGTCTCCGGACTGATGAAATAGCATACTCTGGCATTCACCAACCCACTGGCTGCTATAGCATCGCCCACTGCCCCACCGAGCTTTGTGGTTCCTTCACTCTTCAAACTGCTGGAAGCACGCTGTCCATAAGGCTGTGCTGCAAAGAATATGCGTCCTTGCACCTTATGGGCTTTGGCATACCAGTTGCCAAAACGGTAATGATTATAACGCACGAACTTACAATTCACATACAGGTCTGGCCCCATCTGAACCGCGTAAGCTCTATTTTTGATAAACTTACTAAGCCCAGAATTCTCTTGGGATACTATACGGTAATCTGCTCCATTGCTCATATAGAGGTCTTTGATGCTGCGTTTCTCCACAGCGAGCGTAGTCACCGTATCACCTTTCGCTGCCAGCAAGTCGCTCAAGGAAGAGAATATAACCTGCTGTGCATAGCATGGGCTAAGCATAATGACAAGCAATCCTATTAAACAAAATTTCTTCATTTCTCCTCCTTTCTTGAAACTCGGGTGTAAAATTAGATAAAAAATGGATTGGAAGCAAGAAAATGCTTCGCAAAAAGCCTCGGCACTTCACAATTAGCATTTATAACACTGATATACAACATATTAAGTGCGTGAAGTGTTGAAGAAAACACTTCACAACACTTCACGCTTCTGGTTCATGTTTAGACTTTCATATTGCTAAGCATTCTGTCTGGAAAACAGCCCCTTTTATGACTAGTTTTTCTTTCGACATAAAAAATTAGTTTTTTAAGTTTAGCCTTCCGGCTTACAATATAGTTAACTGTTCTATTAGAGCTGTGAAGTGTTGTGAAGTGTTGTGAAGTGTCTGATCCAACACTTCACGCTTATTACTCTATAATTCACAATGGTTTATTGCTACTTTGTGAAGTATGAAGGGTAAAATGCGAAGCAGGCACTACACTTTGTGTTACGGCTCGACATGCCATTGGTTACGGGCAGGCCATTTACTGCTACGCACAGAAAAAATTGCGGTTGCGCACAGCAACAATTTTTCCTGTGCACAGCAAAAAAGTTTTCCCCAGTTAGGGGAAAAAAAATTCCTAACTAGAGAAATATATTTTCCCATTAGGATAAAGGAAGATACAAAAAAAGTCGCCCCATCACTGGGGCGACTATCTATAGAAATGAATAGTTGGCAATTACTCGGCCTTAGCTTCTTCAGCCTTAACCTCTTCTGCGACTGGTGCTTCCTCAGCAGCAGGTGCAGCTGCAGCTTTCTTAGAGCGACGTGTACGAGTTGACTTCTTAGCCAACTTCTCCTTAGCCATGTTGTCATCATAGTCAACAAGCTCAATGAAGCACATTGAAGCATTGTCACCCAGACGATGACCTGTCTTGATGATGCGGGTGTAGCCACCTGGACGATCAGCAATCTTCACAGAAATCTCCTTGAAGAGCTCTGTAATGGCATACTTGTCCTTGAGGTAGCTGAACACTACGCGACGAGAGTTAGTGGTGTCATTCTTTGACTTGGTGAGAAGTGGCTCTATAAACTTCTTCAGAGCCTTAGCCTTCTCTACGGTCGTAGTGATTCTTTTGTGCTTGATCAGGGAAACAGCCATGTTTGACAGCATAGCGTTTCTGTGAGAAGCAGTACGACCGAGGTGGTTGAATTTCTTATTATGTCTCATTTTTATTCTTTATCTAATTTATATCTTGTTATATCCATTCCAAACTGTAGATTCAGACTCGCGAGCAAATCATCAAGCTCGGTGAGCGATTTCTTGCCGAAGTTACGGAACTTGAGCAGGTCGTTCTTGTTGTATTGAACGAGGTCACCCAGTGTATCTACATCTGCTGCCTTCAAGCAATTGAGGGCACGTACAGAGAGATCCATATCGATGAGCTTCGTCTTGAGCAACTGACGCATGTGCAGTACTTCCTCATCAAACTCCTCATTACCATCTGCCTCGCTGGTCTCGAGCGTGATCTTCTCGTCTGAGAACAGCATGAAGTGGTGAATCAGGATCTTGGCGGCTTCTTTCAAAGCATCCTTCGGATGTATGGAACCATCGGTAGTAATCTCAAGCACCAGCTTATCATAGTCGGTCTTCTGCTCCACACGATAAGGCTCGATGGTGTACTTGACATTACGTATCGGAGTGTAGATAGAGTCGATAGGCAGCACATTAACATCGGTGCAGTACTGACGGTTTTCGTCAGCTGGCGTGTAGCCACGGCCCTTGTTAATGGTAAGATCTATCTGCATGGTTGCTTTTTCATCTAAATGACAAATAACCAGTTCAGGATTTAACACTTCAAATCCATTCAGATATTTACCTATGTCTCCAGCTCTAAACTCTGTAGAATTCTCGACGAAGATACTTACTTTCTCAGTCTCGAAATCCTCAACTAACTGCTTGAATCTTACCTGTTTCAGATTCAGGATAATGTTGGTCACATCTTCCTTTACACCTGGAACACTGGCAAATTCATGTTCTACACCATCTATATGAATAGTGGTGATAGCATAGCCTTCCAATGAAGAGAGCAGGATGCGGCGCAGTGCATTACCAATGGTAATACCGAAGCCTGGCTCCAAAGGACGGAATTCGAACTTTCCGAACTTAGGATCTGCCTCTACCATTACGACTTTATCGGGTTTTTGAAATGCTAATATCGACATCTGTTATTTATTATTTAGAATACAACTCAACGATCAAATGCTCTTTGATATTCTCTGGAATATCGGCTCTTTCAGGAACGTGCAGCAACTTGCCTGTCTTAGAGTTGTCATCCCACTCTAACCAAGGATACTTGCTGTGATTGAAACCTGCCAAAGAATCGGCAATCACTTCGAGAGACTTAGAACGCTCACGAACGCCAATCACCTGGCCTGGCTTTACAGAATATGAAGGGATGTTCACCACCTCACCATCCACAGTGATGTGCTTGTGGCTTACCATCTGACGTGCAGCAGCACGTGTCTTAGCAATACCCAGACGATATACGATGTTGTCGAGACGCTGCTCAAGGAGCTGGAGAAGTACCTCACCAGTAATACCCTTCTGTGAAGCGGCCTTCTTGAACAGGTTTGAGAACTGCTTCTCTAAAACGCCGTAAGTATATTTAGCTTTCTGCTTCTCACGCAGCTGTACGCCATACTCTGAAGATTTTCTTTTTCTGTTGTTGCCCTGAGAACCTGGAGGATAGTTCTTGTTTGAAAGAACTTTATCAGGTCCGAAGATAGCCTCTCCAAATTTGCGGGCAATTCTTGATTTTGGTCCAGTATATCTAGCCATTTTCTTCTAGTTTTTAATTGTTAATTCATCTTGTTGCTCAATTATACTCTACGTCTCTTAGGAGGACGGCAGCCATTGTGTGGCAGTGGAGTAACGTCGATGATCTCTGTCACCTCAATACCTGCACCATGCACGCTGCGAATAGCAGACTCACGTCCGTTGCCTGGACCCTTAACATAAGCTTTGACTTTTCTCAGACCCAAGTCGTAAGCGACCTTTGCACAATCCTCTGCTGCCATCTGGGCTGCGTAAGGAGTGTTTTTCTTTGAGCCTCTAAATCCCATCTTTCCGGCTGATGACCAGGAAATGATCTGGCCTTCGCTGTTGGCCAGGGAAACAATAATGTTGTTGAAAGATGAGTGAACATGCAACTGTCCAACTGCATCAACCTTCACAACTCTTTTTTTTGCTGCAACTGTCTTTTTTGCCATATTAACAATTATTATTTAGTAGCTTTCTTCTTATTAGCAACTGTCTTCTTTCTACCCTTACGTGTACGTGCATTGTTCTTAGTACTCTGACCACGTACTGGGAGCCCGATACGGTGACGGACGCCACGGTAGCAACCGATGTCCATCAAACGCTTAATATTCATCTGAACTTCAGAGCGGAGGTCACCCTCTACCTTGTACTCAGCGCCGATGATCTCACGGATCTTAGCAGCCTGGGCGTCTGTCCAGTCTTTCACCTTCAGGTCTCTGTCGACACCTGCCTTGTCAAGTATCTTACCTGAGCTACTGCGACCTATACCATAGATATAGGTTAACGCAATCTCACCTCTTTTCTCTTGAGGCAAATCTACACCAACTATTCTTATTGCCATATACTAAAATTAATTTATGCAAAAGTAATAATATTATCCCTGACGCAACTTAAACTTGGGATTTTTCTTGTTAATTACATACAAAGTGCCATGACGACGAACGATCTTGCACTCTGGTGTGCGCTTCTTTATGGAAACTCGTACTTTCATATCGCTTTTTATTTATATCTAAATGAAATTCTACCTTTTGTTAAATCATAGGGAGACATTTCCACTTTCACTCTATCGCCTGGAAGAATCTTAATGTAGTGCATTCTCATCTTTCCAGAGATATGAGCTGTGATTTCATGTCCATTTTCAAGCTCAACACGAAACATTGCATTAGACAATGCCTCGACTATAACTCCATCTTGTTCTATTGCAGACTGCTTTGCCATAAATAAATATCAAAAAACTTTATCTCCTAAAACTTCTTCAATAAACTGGAACGATGACAAGATGTCGGCTTTCCCTGACGTGATAGCCATGCTGTGCTCAAAGTGAGCAGCTGGGCTAAAGTCTAACGTCCTCACTGTCCAATCATCATTCTCTAAAACTACCTTTCTGTCTCCTAAAGTGATCATCGGTTCGATGGCGATACACATACCTCTTTTTAATAAAGGGCCTGATCCTCGTTTCCCAAAGTTGGGCACAAATGGATCTTCGTGCATCTCTCGCCCGATGCCATGTCCAGCAAACTCTCTTACCACTCCGTAGGTATGATCTTCGCAATATTGCTGAATAGCATATCCTATATCCCCTACACGTTTGCCTTCTACGGCTTCCCCTATACCTATGTACAGGGCTTCTTTAGTTACCTTCAATAGATTTCGGACTTCTTCTGAGACCTCCCCTACACAAAACGTATAGGCAGAATCTCCACAAAAGCCATTTAGCTTTACTCCACAATCAACTGAAACAACATCTCCATCTTTCAGCACTACATCTCCTGGGACCCCATGCACCACCTGTCCGTTGACAGAAGTGCAGATTGAAGCTGGAAAAGGAATACCTCCGTATGGATTTTGGTAACCTTTAAAAGTAGGTTCAGCGCCATTATCTCTAATGAACTCATCCGCTACCTTATCTAGTTCTGCGGTGGTAACTCCCGGTTGTAAAACTTTTGCAACTTCTGCAAGCGTTTTACCAACCAAGAGATTACTCTTACGCAGCAGTTCTATTTCATCTTCAGTTTTAAGAAATATCATTCATCAAAACTTAATAAGCAGCGACTCCTCCTGAGCGACCCTTAATGCGACCAGACTGCAACAAGCCGTCATAGTGGCGCATCAATAAGTGGCTCTCTACCTGCTGGAGTGTATCAAGAACCACACCTACCAGAATCAACAAAGATGTGCCGCCGAAGAACTGAGAGAACTCAGTTTGTACGCCAAACACACTTGCAAATGCTGGCATGATAGCAACGAAGGTGAGGAACAATGCTCCTGGAAGCGTGATGCGTGACATAATATCATCGATATAGTCGGCAGTAGCCTTACCAGGCTTTACACCTGGAATAAAACCATTGTTACGCTTCATATCTTCTGCCATCTGCTGAGGATTGATAGTAATAGCAGTATAGAAATAGGTGAAGACAATACACAAAATAGCAAATACAAAGTTGTACCAGAAACTTCTTGAGTCGGTAAACGCCTGCATAAAGCTACTTGTATTCTGCATATCCGTGAATCCAATGAGAGAAATTGGGATGAACATGATGGCCTGTGCAAAGATGATAGGCATCACATTAGCAGCATTCACTTTCAAAGGGATATATTGACGGGCACCACCTACTTGTCTGTTGCCCACAATCTTCTTGGCATACTGCACTGGCACCTTGCGAACACCCTGTACAAGCAAAATAGCCAATGCTACCACGATAAGCAAAACGATAATCTCAATAAGGAACATCACCAAACCACCTGTACGCTCTGTCATACGAGAGATAACCTCCTGGAACAGAGCCTGAGGCAGACGGGCGATGATACCGATCATGATGATCAGAGAAATACCATTGCCTATACCCTTATCAGTAATTCTCTCACCCAACCACAAGATAAACATACTTCCTGCAGCCAAGATGATAGTAGAAGTAAACATAAACAGAGTCCAATCTAAAGAAGCATTTAAGGAACCACCAGACTGATATCTCAGGTTAAGCAAGTATGAAGGTGCCTGCACCAACAGGATGAAGATAGTCAAATAGCGAGTGTACTGATTCAACTTTCTACGTCCGCTCTCTCCCTCGCGCTGCAACTTCTGGAAATAAGGAAGTGCAATACCCAGCAACTGGATCACGATAGAAGCAGAGATGTAAGGCATGATACCCAATGCGAAAATAGATGCATTGGAGAAAGCACCACCAGAAAACATGTTTAACAAGGCCAAAAGACCTTCGCTGGTTTGTTGACGCAATTGTGTCAGCATTGCAGGGTTGATACCGGGCAACACGACATAAGAACCAAAACGGTAAATTGCCACAAACAATATGGTGATGAGGATCCTTTGACGAAGATCCTCAATCTTCCATATATTCTTTAATGTTTCAATAGCTTTTCTCATTGATTTAGAGTTTTACAACTTTACCACCAGCAGCTTCAATACCTGCCTCTGCCTTCTTAGAGAAAGCATGAGCCTGAACTTCAATGGCACTGGTCAAGGCACCGTTACCCAGTATCTTCACCAGCTGCTTAGAAGAAATGAAGCCTGCTGCTACAAGTTCATTAATACCCACAGTCTGCAAGTTCATTGTCTCAGCCAATGTCTGAATAGTATCCAAGTTGATGGCCTTGTAAGAAACACGGTTGATGTTCTTGAAACCAAACTTAGGCACACGGCGCTGAAGTGGCATCTGACCACCTTCAAAACCAATCTTCTTCTTATATCCTGAGCGTGACTTAGCACCCTTAGTACCTCTGGTTGAAGTACCGCCCAAGCCTGAGCCTGGACCGCGGCCGACTCTCTTTCTTGAGTGAACTGAACCAGCTGCAGGTTTTAAATTACTTAAGTCCATATTATAAATCTTTTAAAGTCAAACTTAATTACTTAACGATGGTTACCAGGTGCTTAACCTTTTCTACCATACCACGAATAGAAGGAGTATCCTCATGCTCAACCACATGATTAAGTTTTCTCAGGCCCAGTGAATCCAGTGTTCTTCTCTGAACTGCTGGTGCACCGATTCTACTCTTTGTTTGTTTAATCTTAATAGTTGCCATATCTGATTCTCCTTATCCTTTAAATACTTTTTCTAGACTGATACCTCTGTTCTGAGCCACTGTGCGTGCATCACGCATCTCACTCAGAGCAAGGATTGTGGCCTTTACTAAGTTATGAGGGTTTGATGAACCCTTTGCCTTAGCAAGCACGTCAGTGATACCAACACTCTCGAGTACGGCACGCATAGCACCACCAGCTACCACACCAGTACCATGGGCTGCAGGCTTGATGAATACTTCTGCACCACCAAACTTAGCAGTCTGCTCGTGAGGCACTGTGCCCTTCAGAACAGGAACCTTAGTAAGGTTCTTCTTTGCAGACTCCACGCCCTTAGCAATGGCTGCAGTTACTTCGCTAGCCTTACCAAGGCCATAGCCGATAACACCATCTTCATTACCAACAACCACTATCGCAGAAAAACTAAAGGTTCTACCACCCTTGGTTACCTTAGTAACACGATTAATGGCAACCAATCTGTCTTTAAGCTCAGTCTCACTTGAAACTCTAACTCTATTATTTTGTACTGCCATAATGATTAAAATTTAAGTCCACCGTTACGAGCAGCATCAGCCACTTCTTTTACTCTCCCATGATACAGATAACCATTACGGTCGAAAACTACAGAGGTGATACCTGCTTCCTGTGCTTTCTTTGCAATCAGTTCACCTACCTTGGCAGCCTGCTCTTTCTTAGGCATCTTCTCTGTCATACCCAGAGAAGAAGCTGCAGCTAAAGTAGTGCCGCTCAAGTCATCGATCAACTGAACATAAATCTGCTTATTGCTTCTAAATACAGTCATACGTGGGCGACCTGCTGTTCCAGAGATTCTTCTACGTATTCTGTGTTTAATCTTAATTCGTCTTTCTATTTTTGTTGTCATAATACTATCATTTTAAAGATTATTTTGCACCAGCTGCTTTACCAGACTTTCTGCGAATAACTTCGCCAACAAACAATACACCCTTACCCTTATATGGCTCAGGCATACGGAAAGAACGTATCTTTGAGCAGATTTGACCAAGCAACTGCTTGTCGCAAGACTCCAACATGATGCGTGGATTCTTATTTCTCTCAGACTTAGTCTCCACTTTCACCTCAGGAGGCAACTGAATGAAGATGCTATGAGTATAACCCAGCACCAGTTCAAGCAGGTTTCCCTGATTATTTGCACGATAACCAACTCCCACAAGTTCCAGCTCAGCCTTATAGCCTTCTGAAACACCAACTACCATGTTGTGTACCAAAGCACGATACAGGCCATGATATGCATGACGCTGCTTTGGATCATCGGCCATCATCTCGTTATTCTCCTCGAAAACGATATGGCCGTCTTCCATAGATACATTGATAGCAGGGTTGATCTGCTGACATAACTCACCCTTAGGGCCTTTAACGGTAATCACGTTATCTTTATAATCCACTGAAACACCAGCGGGAATAACAACGGGTAATTTTCCTATTCTTGACATTGCTAATCCTCCAAATTAATAAACATAACATAATACCTCACCACCGATCTTCAGCTCTGCAGCTTCCTTATCAGTCATTACACCCTTGGAAGTAGATATTATAGCAATACCTAAACCATTGATAACCCTAGGCATGTCTTTATAGCCAGTGTACTTACGCAGACCTGGAGAAGAAACTCTCGTCAGGCTCTTGATTGCGTTTACCTTGTTTACTGGATCATACTTCAAGGCAACCTTGATAGTGCCCTGTGGACCATCATCTACAAACTTGTAATTAAGAATGTAGCCTTTCTCAAAAAGGATCTTTGTGATCTCTTTCTTCAAATTTGAAGCAGGAACTTCTACTACTCTGTGCTTAGCCTGAATAGCATTGCGAAGTCTTGTCAAATAATCTGCAATTGGATCTGTCATATAAATAATAAATTAAATTAATCAGGACTACCCTGACAATATTTAAAACTAAAATTACCAGCTTGCCTTCTTAACTCCAGGGATCAGACCATTGGAAGCCATCTCACGGAATTGAATTCTTGAAATGCCGAACTGACGCATATATCCTCTTGGACGGCCAGTAAGCTTGCAACGATTGTGAAGACGGATAGGGTTGGCATTCTTTGGAATGGCCTGCAACTTCTGTGCAGCCTCAAAAGCCTCTGCAGGCTCGCCCTTTCTTACTATCTCCTTCAGAGCAGCTCTTTTCTCAGCATATCTGGCGATTAACTTAGCGCGACGTACTTCACGCGCTTTCATTGATTCTTTTGCCATATCTCTTAGTTGTTTTTAGCGTTCTTAAATGGTAAGCCGAACTCCTTAAGCAGAGCGTAACCTTCCTCGTCAGTCTTTGCAGAAGTTACGAAAGTGATATTCATACCCAGGATGTGGCTGATGCTATCAACATTGATCTCTGGGAAGATAATCTGCTCTTCGATACCGAGAGTATAGTTACCACGACCATCAAACTTGCTTTCAATACCCTTGAAGTCACGGATACGAGGCAGAGCCACGCGAACGAGGCGCTCCAGGAATTCGTACATTCTTTCACGACGCAATGTCACCATCACTCCGATAGGCATTTGCTTACGCAACTTGAACTGGGCAACGTCTTTCTTAGAAATAGTTGCAACGGCCTTCTGACCAGTAATGGCAGTCAGCTGTTCAATAGCTTCATCAATAATCTTCTTATCAGCAACGGCGATACCTAAGCCCTGATTGACAACAATCTTCTTAAGTACAGGCACCTGCATAGAAGAAGTGTATTGGAACTGAGCCTTCAACGCAGGAGCGATGCGCTCATTGTATTCTTTCTTAAGACTTGCAGTATTACTCATTACTTAATCTCCTCTCCTGATTTTTTAGCATAACGTACTAATTTGCCATTCTCACCAATTCTACGACCTATACGGGTAGGCTTACCTGTCTTAGGATCAACCACGTTCAGATTAGAGATGTGTATTGGAGCTTCCTGCTTTACAATACCACCCTGTGGGTTCTTAGCACTTGGCTTAGTGCTCTTAGAAACCATGTTCACACCCTCAACGATGGCGCGCTGCTTCTCTACGAGCACCTTCAAAACGCGACCAGTCTTGCCTTTATCCTCACCGGCATTCACATAGACTGTGTCATTCTTTTTGATATGTAATTTACTCATTTCTTAAAACTTTAAAAGATTAAAGTACTTCAGGAGCGAGTGACACAACTTTCATGTTTGCTGCACGTAACTCACGAGCAACTGGGCCAAAGATACGGCTACCTCTCAACTCACCTGCATTGTTCAGCAGAACGCATGCATTATCATCAAAACGGATATAGGAGCCATCTGCACGACGCACTTCCTTCTTTGTACGAACAATCAAAGCCTTAGACACTGCACCTTTTTTCAAGTCACTTGATGGGAGGACGTTCTGCACAGCCACCACGATGATGTCACCAAGTGAAGCATAACGGCGACCAGTACTACCGAGTACACGGATGCAGATAGCATCCTTAGCACCACTGTTGTCGCATACTGTAAGTTTGGATTCTACTTGTATCATAATTACTTAGCTTTTTCAATTATTTCTACTACTCTCCATCTCTTAGTCTTGCTCAGCGGACGAGTTTCCATGATGCGTACAGTATCGCCAACATTACACTCATTCTTTTCATCATGAGCATGGTATTTCTTTGTCTTCTTGACAAACTTACCATATAAAGGGTGCTTCTCCTTAAATGTAGCAGCAACTACGACAGACTTGTCCATCTTATTGCTGATAACAACACCAGATCTTTCTTTTCTTAAATTTCTTTCTTCCATGGAGCTGATCATTATTTGTTAAGTTCTCTTTCGCGCAATACGGTCTTCATACGCGCAATAGTCCTGCGTAATTTTTTGATTTCAGCAGGATTTTCTAACGGAGAAATAGAGTGATTCAACAGCATCTGATGATAATTAGCAACCTCAGCCTCTATTCTCTCTACCAAGTCATTGGTAGTCATTTCTTTAATTTCTGCTATCTTCATAACTCTTACGCATTATTGATTTTGAATATCGTAATCACGTCTTACTACAAACTTAGTTGTAATAGGGAACTTCTGAGCAGCTAAGCGCAAAGCTTCTTTAGCAACATCAAAAGGAACACCCTCAATCTCGATCAGAATGCGACCTGGATATACTGGGCATACCCATCCTGCAGGATCACCCTTACCTTTACCCATACGCACGTCAGCAGGCTTGCGAGTAATAGGTTTGTCAGGGAAAATGCGGAGCCATACCTGACCTTCACGCTGCATATAACGGGTCACAGCGATACGGGCAGCCTCAATCTGCTGTGCAGTGATCCATTTTGGCTCCAAAGCCTTAATACCGAATGAGCCGAAAGCCAAAGTAGTGCCTCTGTAGGCATTACCTCTTCTGCCGCGGCCGTCTTGCGGTCTTCTGTATCTAGTCCTTTTCGGTTGTAACATAATTCCTAAAAATCAAATCAGTTAACGATTATTTTTCTTTCTTTTGAAGTTCTTGCCACCATTAGCATTACCTGGACGGCCACCTTCCTTAGTCTGGCTGAAGTTTGGAGCCAAATCACGCTTCTCATATACCTCACCACGGCAAATCCAAACCTTCACACCCTGAACACCTACCTTAGTATGTGCATCACACTGGCAGTAGTCAATGTCTGCACGGAAAGTATGCAATGGGGTTCTTCCTTCTTTATACATTTCTGAACGAGCCATTTCAGCACCATTCAGACGACCAGAGATCTGTACCTTAATGCCCTCAGCACCCATGCGCATGGTATTAGCGATGGCCATCTTGATGGCACGACGATATGCGATCTTGCCCTCTACCTGACGAGCGATGTTGTTGGCAACAATCACTGCATCGAGTTCAGGGCGCTTAATCTCAAAGATATTGATCTGAATATCCTTATCTGTGATTTTCTTCAATTCTTCCTTCAACTTGTCAACATCCTGACCACCTTTACCGATAACCACGCCTGGACGTGCAGTGCAAATAGTGATAGTAACAAGTTTCAGAGTACGCTCGATTACGATTCTTGAAACGCTGGCCTTAGCAAGACGAACGTTCAGATACTTACGGAGTTTGCTGTCTTCCAACAGAGAATCTCCGAAGTTCTTACCACCGTACCAATTGGAATCCCAACCTCTTACGATTCCTAAACGATTGCTAATTGGATTAACTTTCTGTCCCATCTTACTTAATTTTGATCTTCGTTATTATTCTTAGCGCCAACGAACAAAGTCACGTGATTAGAACGCTTGCGGATTCTATATCCTCTACCTCGTGGAGCTGGTCTCATTCTCTTGAGTGTAGCGCCACCGTCAACATATACTTCCGTAACAAACAACTCACCATTCTCTGCCTTGCGTTCGTTCTTAGTCTCCCAATTGGCAATAGCAGAGCGCAGCAACTTCTCAACTCTTGCAGCAGGTGCCTTTGAAGAGAATCTCAAGACACCCAGTGCTCTGTTCACCTCCATACCGCGGATCATGTCCACTACGAGGCGCATCTTTCTTGGGGAAGTAGGAACATCTTGCAATTTTGCAAAATACATGGTCTTTTTGGCTTCTTTTCTTTTCTCAGCCGCTAATTTCTTTCTTGCTCCCATTATATTATTACTTTTATTATTCTAGTGAATCCCTTTATTTACGGTTACCTGAATGACCCTTGAAGGTACGTGTAGGTGCAAACTCACCCAACTTGTGGCCTACCATGTTCTCAGTAACATAAACAGGAATAAATTTATTACCGTTGTGAACTGCAATTGTATGCCCAACAAAATCAGGCGAAATCATTGAAGCTCTGGCCCAAGTCTTTACAACATCCTTCTTGCCAGACTCATTCATGGCAAGCACTTTCTTCTCAAGCTTAACGTTGATATACGGACCTTTTTTTAATGAACGACTCATAATTTACTCAATTTTATCAGGTTACTTCTTTCTTCTCTCAATAATATACTTATTAGACTGCTTCTTTGGAGCTCTAGTCTTCAAGCCCTTAGAGTAAAGACCCTTACGAGAGCGTGGATGACCACCTGAAGCACGTCCTTCACCACCACCCATTGGGTGATCTACTGGGTTCATAACGACACCACGGTTGTGAGGACGACGTCCTAACCAACGAGAACGTCCTGCCTTACCTGAGCTTTCCAGACCATGATCTGAATTGCCCACGCTACCGATAGTAGCCTTGCAAGAAGACAGGATCTTACGAAGTTCTCCTGAAGGCAACTTAATCACGCAGTAGCTACCTTCTCTCGAAGTGAGCTGTGCGAAGTTACCAGCTGAGCGAACCAATGCAGCACCCTGACCTGGGCGCAACTCAATGTTGTGAATCACAGTACCCACAGGGATATTCTGCAATGGGAGTGCATTGCCTACTTCAGGAGCAGCCTCTGCACCTGACATCAGCGTAGCACCAACTTGCAATCCATTGGGAGCAATAATGTATCTCTTCTCACCATCAGCGTAGAACAACAAAGCGATACGAGCCGAACGGTTTGGATCGTATTCAATTGTCTTTACCACTGCTGGTACACCATCTTTATTTCTCTTGAAGTCGATAATACGGTAAGCTCTCTTATGACCGCCACCAATGTAGCGCACTGTCATCTTACCCTGATTGTTGCGACCACCAGTTGACTTCTTACCAACTACAAGAGATTTTTCTGGTACTCGTGCAGTAACTTCTTCGAAAGTACCAATAATCTTATGTCTCTGCCCTGGTGTTGTGGGCTTAAATTTACGTACTGCCATTTCTATTAAATATTGCTATAAAAATCAATAGTCTCACCTTCCTTCAGCGTAACGATAGCCTTCTTAAATCTGTTGGTGCGTCCGCTGATGATACCACTTCTCGTGTAACGTGACTTCTGCTTGCCATCGTAGTTCATGGTGTTCACGCTTTCTACGTTGACTTTGTACAGTGCCTCAACTTCCTTCTTAATATCAAGTTTAGAAGCTTCTGGACGAACAATAAAACCGAAACGATTACTCATCTTATCGGTTGCAGCTGTCATCTTTTCTGTAACTAACGGTTTAATAATATATGCCATTATTCAAGCCTCCTTTAATTAAACTAAAGCACTGTTTACTGCAGAGAGTGACTTTTCTGTAAATACAAGCACCCCAGCATTCAATACATTGTATGTATTCAAAGCTGAGACTGTCTCTACATTTGCACGCTGCAAGTTACGAGCTGACAAATATACATTTTTATTAGCTTCTGGTAAAATTAAAAGTAATTTTTTATCAGAAACTTTAAGATTATTTAAGAGTGCAACGAATTCTTTGGTCTTTGGAGCCTCGAAATTGAAATCTTCAACTACCAAAATAGCGTTGTTCTGAGCCTTGTATGAGAGGGCTGACTTACGAGCCAAAGCCTTCTCCTTCTTATTCAGTTTGAAAGAGTAGTCTCTTGGCTTTGGACCGAACACACGGCCACCACCAATGAGAACTGGTGAGTTCAGGTCACCACGACGTGCACCACCACCACCTTTCTGACGGCCAATCTTACGAGTAGAATGGCTCACTTCACTTCTTTCCTTTGACTTATGTGTACCCTGACGACGGTTAGCCATGATGAGCTTCACGTCCATGTAGATAGCATGGTCGTTAGGTTCAATGCCAAAGATAGCATCTTCCAATGCTACTTTTCTTCCGGTGTCTTCACCTTTGATGTTATAAACGTTAACTTCCATTATTTCTCAATTAAAACGATTGAATTTTTCCATCCTGGAACAGAACCCTTGATCAACAGCAGGTTGTGCTCAGGAATTACTTTTAACACTCGCAGGTTCTGTACAGTCACACGCTGATTGCCCATCTGGCCACCCATGCGCATGCCCTTGAACACCTTTGCAGGGTAAGAACAAGCACCGATGGAACCCGGCTTGCGGGCACGGTTGTGCTGTCCATGGGTAGACTGACCTACACCACCGAAGTGATGTCTCTTCACTACGCCCTGGAAACCTCTACCTTTGGAAGTACCGACAACATCAACGAACTCTGCTCCGTCGAACAGCTCTACGCTTACGGTATCACCCAGATTCAACTCTGTCTCAAATTCTTTGAACTCGGCCAAGTGTTTCTTGGGAGTTACTCCTGCTTTCTTAAAGTGACCCATCAGAGCCTTAGTGGTACGCTTCTCCTTTGCATCCTGGAAACCAAGCTGAATGGCTGCATAACCATCTTTCTCTACTGTCTTCACCTGAGTAACTACACAAGGACCTGCTTCGATAACAGTGCATGGTACATTTTTACCATCGGCACTGAAAACGGATGTCATTCCGATTTTCTTTCCTAATAATCCTGGCATTTCTCTAAATTTTTAAAACTTACACTTTGATTTCTACTTCCACACCGCTTGGCAACTCCAACTTCATCAGTGCATCTACGGTCTTAGCTGTAGAGCTATAGATGTCTATCAGTCTCTTGAAAGAAGAGAGCTGGAACTGCTCACGTGACTTCTTGTTCACGAAAGTTGAACGGTTCACAGTGAAGATACGCTTGTGAGTTGGCAATGGAATAGGACCGCTGACAATGGCACCTGTAGCCTTCACTGTCTTTACGATGCGCTCAGCTGACTTGTCAACCAAGGTGTGATCGTAAGATTTCAATTTAATTCTAATTTTCTGACTCATTTCAGTTTTTTGTTAATAATATATTAATAATGTATAGGGAAGCCATGGGTTAAGAGTCATTTGCTAACCCATGGACTTCCATTTTGTTTCTTAGAGCAGATCAAAACGGCCCTTCACTTCTTCAAGCACTGAAGTAGCAATGCTCTTGGAGAGTGGAGCGTGGTGATCATAAGTCATTGACGAAGTGGCACGACCAGAAGTGATGGTACGGAGGTCTGTCACGTAACCAAACATCTCTGACAGTGGCACCATGGCCTTCACTACGCGGGCGCCAGAGCGAGTAGATTCCATACCCTCTACCTGGCCACGACGCTTGTTCAGGTCGCCTATCACATCACCCATGTTTTCTTCTGGAGTAACGACTTCCAACTTCATGATGGGTTCCAGGAGCACAGGACCTGCCTTAGCAGCAGCGTTCTTGTATGCCTGGATAGCACAAATCTCGAATGACAGCTGGTCAGAGTCAACTGGATGGAATGAACCATCTACCAGTTCCACCTTGAGGGAGTCGAGAGGATAACCGCCAAGCACACCGTTCTTCATGGCAGTTTCGAAGCCCTTCTGCACAGATGGGATAAACTCCTTAGGAATGTTACCACCCGTCACTGAGTTGATGAACTGCAGGCCACCCTCCTTGAAGTCCTCATCTACAGGACCCACATTGACGATGATGTCTGCAAACTTACCACGACCACCTGACTGCTTCTTGTAAACTTCGCGGAGATTTACAGTCTTAGACACAGCCTCCTTGTAGTTCACCTGAGGCTTGCCCTGGTTGCACTCTACCTTGAATTCACGCTTCAGACGGTCGATGATGATATCGAGGTGAAGCTCACCCATACCAGAGATGATGGTCTGACCACTCTGCTCGTCTGTGCGAACAGTGAAGGTAGGATCTTCTTCGGCCAACTTGGCGAGGCCGTTAGACAGCTTCTCCATGTCTTTCTGGGTCTTTGGCTCTACAGCGATACCAATCACAGGATCTGGGAAGTCCATAGACTCCAATACGATAGGAGCATCCTCATCGCAGAGGGTGTCGCCCGTATGGATGTCTTTCAGACCTACCACTGCACCGATGTCACCAGCAGCAATCTCTTCCACAGGATTCTGGTGGTTGGAGAACATCTGGAACATACGTGAGATGCGCTCCTTCTTGCCACTGCGGGTGTTATATATATAAGATCCTGCAGTGATCTTACCAGAATATACGCGGATGTATGTCAGACGGCCTACGTATGGATCGGTAGCGATCTTGAATGCCAGTGCAGAAGTGTGCTCCTCCTCTGAAGGACGACGATCCTCCTCTGCATTGGTGTCTGGGTTTGTACCTACGATGTTAGGTGTATCCAGTGGTGAAGGCAGGAAGGCGCATACATAGTCGAGCAGAGGCTGAACGCCCTTGTTCTTGTATGATGAACCACAGCATACTGGAGTAAGCTGCATGGTCACAGTGCCATGTCTCAGGGCAGCCATAAGCTCTTCCTCTGTGATGGTAGAAGGATCTTCGAGATACTTCTCCATGAGCACATCGTCAAAGTTTGCTGCATTCTCCAGCATCTTGTCTCTCCACTCTTCAGCCTCATCCATAAGGTTGGCTGGGATATCCTCTACGTCGTATTCAGCACCCATAGACTCATCGTGCCACAGGATGGCCTTCATCTTGATGAGGTCAACCACGCCCTTGAAGTTCTCCTCTGCACCGATAGGTACCTGGATGGCGCAAGGGTTGGCACCGAGTATTTCCTTCATCTGACGAATAGTCTCGAAGAAATCTGCACCAGAGCGGTCCATCTTGTTCACATATCCCAAGCGTGGCACATTGTACTTGTCGGCCTGGCGCCATACGGTTTCAGACTGTGGCTGCACGCCGTCGGCTGCACTATAAGTAGCCACGGCACCGTCAAGCACGCGCAGTGAGCGTTCCACCTCTGCTGTGAAGTCCACGTGTCCCGGAGTGTCAATCAGATTGATCTTATATGTCTGGTCGTTCCACTTCCAGCGGCAGGTAGTAGCTGCTGAGGTGATAGTGATACCGCGCTCCTGCTCCTGAACCATCCAGTCCATAGTAGCAGCACCGTCGTGCACCTCACCGATCTTGTGTGTCAGACCAGTATAATAGAGTATGCGCTCTGATGTAGTAGTCTTACCAGCATCGATGTGAGCCATGATGCCGATGTTCCTCGTCAAATGTAAATCTTGTTTAGACATTGTTGTTTCTTACCGTTGTTAAATTAGAATCTGAAGTGTGCGAATGCGCGGTTAGCCTCGGCCATTCTGTGCATATCTTCCTTACGCTTGTATGCACCGCCCTGCTGGTTGTATGCGTCAACGATCTCGTTTGCCAGCTTATCAGCCATTGACTTGCCGCCACGCTTGCGTGCGAAGGCAATCATGTTCTTCATTGATATAGATTCTTTACGGTCGGGACGGATCTCAGTAGGCACCTGGAAAGTGGCACCACCGATGCGGCGTGACTTCACCTCTACCTGAGGGGTAACATTGTCGAGCGCCTGCTTCCAGATCTCCAATGCAGACTTCTCGTCGTTCTGCAGTTTTTTCTTCACTGTGTCAAGGGCAGCATAGAAGATAGAATAAGAGATGGTCTTCTTGCCATCGTACATCAGGTGATTTACGAACTTTGACACTTTCACGTCATTAAACACTGGATCCGGCAGGATCTGGCGTTTTTTTGGTTTAGCTTTTCTCATTTGTTTTTTACAAATAATGTTCTCGTTCTTGGCTGTTTGTTTCTGTCTTCTTCAACCAGGCTCCCACTAGAGTGGTTTACTCAACCTTCATAAATGTCCAAAAAACTTAAACTTAGTTATACTTAATGTTTATTTCTTCTTAGCAGCTTTTGGTCTCTTAGCTCCATACTTAGAACGACGCTGTGTGCGGCTTGCTACACCTGCGGTATCAAGCGTGCCACGAACGATGTGATAACGTACACCTGGCAGGTCCTTTACACGACCGCCGCGTACCAGAACGATAGAGTGCTCCTGCAAGTTGTGACCTTCTCCTGGGATGTAGGAGTTTACTTCCTTACCGTTGGTCAAACGTACACGTGCAACCTTACGCATTGCTGAATTTGGCTTCTTTGGCGTGGTAGTATATACTCTCACGCAAACGCCACGTCTCTGTGGGCATGAATCGAGAGCTGGTGACTTGCTCTTGTCCTGCAGCTCTGAACGCCCCTTTCTTACTAACTGTTGAATTGTTGGCATTTCTTGTTGTTTTTTAATTATTATATTATTGTTATTATTATTTCAAATTCAAGTCCCAAAACCTTGATTTGGAGCGTTCTGCGCAGCATTTCGCTCACAAACGGGCATAGTTTACCCTATTTTGGGGCTGCAAAGTTACGCATAATATTTGAATAATCCTCAACCTCCGACTTATTTTTTGACTTCACACCCCCTAAAAACACGAAAAGATGCCAAATTTTAGCATCTTTTCACACTTTTAAGTCTTTTTAAACTCACGCTTCACCCTTAATGCCTGGGAAAGCGATGGTGTTGCTCTCTTCTGGCAGGTGTATCTTGCCGAAGTTCTGCTCATACTTGGTGACGTTTCCAGAGAGTGCCAGCAGTAGGCGCTTGGCATGCTCGGGGGTCATCACTATGCGACTCTTCACACGAGGAAGTGCACCAGGAAGAGCATTCACAAAATCGAGTATGAACTCTGCGTGTGAGTGTGTGATGATGGCCAGGTTGCTATAGACACCTTGTGCCACCTCGTCTGTCATCTGTATCTGTGCCTCGGGGGCTTTCTTATTTTCTTCCATGCTATTATATATATTAATAAGGTGTAAAAACTATACAGGTGTAAAAAAAGCTGCAAAAGAATCTCTTTGCAGCTCTGTCTCATGTCAAGGTAATGGAACCGATCAGGCCTTCACGCCATTGTACTCATCAGATACAGTCAGTTTCTTTCTACCCTTAGCGCGGCGTGCTGCTAATACTCTACGACCATTGGCAGTTGCCATTCTCTCACGGAAACCGTGCTTGTTTCTTCTCTTTCTGTTAGAGGGTTGGAATGTTCTTTTCATTGCTATATTTCGTTTTTATTGTTATTATTCTCACACAATCGGGCTGCAAAATTAGGAAGATTTCCGAAATTAACCAAGAATTCGCTCTTTTTATCGCACAACTTTTTGTATTTTTTATCGATTTCGATTAATTTTGCAGCGGAAATCGGGGAAAATCATCTTCCGACATCCAAAACAAGACTATTTTAACAATACATTATAAAAAAGATTACGAGTATGATTAATGCCCAAGACATTAAAATCGGAACCGCCATCCGCATGGACGGCAAGCTGTATTTCTGCATCGACTTCCTGCACGTAAAGCCAGGTAAGGGTAACACTTTCATGCGTACTAAGCTGAAAGACGTGGTAAACGGCTACGTATTGGAACGCCGTTTCAACATTGGTGAGAAGCTGGAAGACGTACGCGTGGAGCGTCGTCCATACCAGTTCCTCTACAAAGAAGGTGAAGACTATATCTTCATGAACCAGGAGACTTACGACCAGGTGCCTATCCCAAAGGATCAGATCAACGGCGTGGACTACCTGCTCGAAGGCATGGTAGCAGAAGTGGTGTCTGATGCCAGCACTGAGACCATCCTCTATGCAGACCTGCCAGTAAAGGTGCAGATGAAGGTCACCTACACAGAGCCAGGCATCAAGGGTGACACTGCCACCAACTCACTGAAGCCTGCCACTGTGGAGAGCGGAGCTACCGTACGCGTGCCTCTGTTCATCAACGAGGGCGAGATCATCGAGGTGGACACTCGCGACGGCTCTTATGTAGGTCGTGTGAAGGCTTAATCTTCCTTATATATAAATAAGGTATAAGTAGAACGAAAGAGATGCTTCCCTCACAAGCATGATGGGGGAGCATCTTTTTTTCTAACTAAGAAAAAATATTTTGCTAACTGGCGCGTATTTTTTTTCCTCACGTAGAAAAATTTGCTCTTGCGCGTAGGAACAATTGTTTCTGTGCGTAGCCGCAAAAAGGGCGCCAAAACATCATAGCATGAAGTATTCACTCGTCATACCTGTCTATAACCGCCCCGATGAAGTGAGCGAACTGCTTGAGAGCCTCACGCACCAAGCGTTCACCGACTTTGAGGTCATCATCGTGGAAGACGGTTCCTCTGTGCCTTGCCTCGATGTGGTGAAGGCCTACGAGGGCAGGCTCGACGTGCACTACTTCAGCAAACCAAACTCTGGTCCTGGACAGACACGAAACTATGGTGCTGAACGTGCCAAAGGCGACTATCTGCTGATACTCGACTCTGACGTGCTGATACCAGAGGGCTACTTCGAAGCTGTGGAAAGTGGTATAGAGGAAACGGGAGCCTTGGCTTTCGGAGGACCAGACAGGGCACATCCATCATTCAGTGCTACGCAGAAAGCCATCAACTACTCCATGACCTCGTTTTTCACCACAGGAGGCATCCGAGGGGGGAAGAAGAAGATGGACAAGTTCTATCCTCGCAGCTTCAACATGGGAGTGAAACGCGAGGTTTATCAGCAGCTGGGTGGCTTCTCCAAGATGCGCTTTGGCGAAGACATCGACTTCAGCATCCGCATCTTCGAAGCTGGATATCCCTGCCACCTTTTCAGTGAGGCTTGGGTTTATCACAAGCGTCGCACAGATTTCAGGAAATTCTTCAAGCAAGTACACAATTCGGGCATAGCGCGCATCAATCTCTACAAGAAATACCCGTCTTCCCTGAAAATGGTGCACCTGCTACCTGCCGTCTTCACGCTTGGCACGCTGTTTTGCCTGCTCCTTATCCTTGCAGGCATCGTCTATGGCGTGCTTAATCAGAGTGGCATCATCCAGATAGACTTTCCTGGCGGACCTGTAGGTGTAGCTTTAGGACTGCTTCCCCTCCTACTCTACGCCATGATTATCTTCATAGATTCTGCTCTAAGGAACAAGAGTCTGAAGGTAGGTCTGCTCTCCATACCTGCTGCCTTCATCCAGCTTATAGGCTATGGAACGGGCTTCCTGCGTGCTTGGTGGGGCCGATGTGTGAAGGGGAAAGGCGAGATGGAGGCTTTTAAGAAAAACTTTTATAAATAATTCACGATGAACAAATTGAACATCAACCAATGGGCGGAAGAAGACCGTCCACGTGAGAAAATGATGCTGAAAGGTGCCAGCGCTCTTAGCGATGCCGAACTGCTGGCTATCCTCATCGGCTCTGGCAACCAAGAAGAAAGTGCGGTAGCACTGATGCAACGCGTGCTGCAGGCATGCCACAACGATCTGAGTGCCCTCAGCAAGTGGGAACTGCGTGATTTCAAGCAGTTCAAGGGACTTGGCGAGGCTAAGAGCATCAGCATCTTGGCCGCCTTGGAACTGGGAAGGAGGCGTAGCGATGCCAAAGGCTTGGAACGAACAAGCATCCGCTCCTCTGCAGACATCTTCGAGATTTTCCACCCCCTGATGCGCGACCTTCCTACAGAGGAGTTTTGGATTTTGCTGCTAAATCAGGCTAATAAGGTTATAGATAAGGTATGCATCAGTAAAGGCGGCATCGACCAAACCGCAGTAGATGTGCGCCTCATCTTGCGTGAAGCCTTGCTGCAAAGAGCCACGCAGATCATCTTGATACACAATCATCCCTCTGGCAATATCCGTCCGAGCAAGGAAGACAGGAACCTCACACAAGCTGTGAAGAAGAGTGCCGAGGCCATGAACATACGCCTCACAGACCACGTCATCGTGGCAGATGGCGCGTTTTTCAGCTTTAATGACGAAGGATTGATGTAATAATGGGAATTTTTCGTAACTTTGTCCGCACATATAGACAGAAAACTATGACAACTTTTGAAATAGAAGAAAAAATAGTGGCCATGCTGAAGACGGTGTACGACCCAGAAATACCCGTCAACATCTACGACTTGGGCCTCATCTATAAGATAGATGTGGCAGAAGATGGTGCCGTGAACATCGACATGACGCTCACTGCTCCGAGTTGTCCAGCAGGCGACTTCCTGATGGAGGATGCCAAGCAGAAGGTCAGTTCCATCAAGGGAGTGACTTCCACCAACATCAACATCGTCTTTGAGCCCGAATGGACACAAGACATGATGAGCGAGGAAGCCAAACTGGAACTTGGTTTCATGTAAAAGCGCAGCAATATGAAGAATATCTATTTCCTCTCGGATGCACACTTGGGATCGCTTGCCATAGAGCATAGCAGGACACAAGAGCGAAGGCTGGTGAATTTCCTCGACCAAATCAAGGATAAGGCAGCAGCCATCTACCTCCTTGGCGACATGTTCGACTTCTGGTATGAGTTCAAGACTGTGGTGCCAAAGGGCTACACGCGTTTCCTCGGAAAACTCTCCGAGCTCACTGACATGGGAGTGGAAATTCATTTCTTTACAGGAAACCATGATATCTGGTGCGACGACTATCTGGAAAAGGAGTGCGGGCTCATCATACACAAGAAACCGCTGACCACCGAGCTTTATGGCAAAGAGTTCTACTTGGCGCATGGCGATGGTCTTGGCGATCCCGACAAGAAGTTCCAATTCCTGCGCTCACTCTTCCATAACAAGATCCTGCAAGCCCTGTTCTCTTGCATCCATCCTCGTTGGAGCATCGCCTTCGGCCTGAATTGGGCCAAGCACAGCCGCCTAAAGCGGGAGAATGGCAAGGAACCCGACTATATGGGAGAAGACAAGGAGTATCTGGTGCTCTACACAAAAGAGTATCTGAAAAGCCATCCAGACATCAACTATTTCATCTATGGGCATAGACACATCGAGCTGGATCTGCAGCTAAGCAAGACCTCACGCGTTCTTATCTTAGGCGACTGGATCAGTCTCTTCACCTATGCCGTCTTCGATGGCGAGCACCTCTTCATGGAGCAATACATCGAAGGTGAGACTAAAGTCTGAACTTACACCTTATAGATTATAATAAGAATGCCCCGCTCTCAGAAGCGGGGCATTCTCATTTATTTCAATTTCAGTTATTTCATTAATTAGTGAACTTATATCCAGCAGCCTTGGCAATATTGCGAGCAATGTCGATATTGTCCACCTTGCCATTCATGAACAGGTTGGCACCAGCACCAACTACATAGACAGGCACATAGCCAGCTGTATGGCCGCCAGTGGTCCATGCGATGTGTGCCGATTTTGCCAGCACGAGTTTTGCTGCAGTGGCCATAGGATCTGTAGAAGAATAAAGACTCTGGTCAAATCTGATATTATTGTTCACGAAAGATTCTTCGTATGCATCTCTCAGTTGGCGCTCTTCAGCCCAAGTGAGCTTCACCTTATCGAAGAAGCCGAAATTCTCTGTCAGCAAAGCCTTCACACCTTCCCATGAAGCATCTCTCTGATGGTCGCGACGATAATCGGTCACCTTCTTTGAGAATTCCTCGATAGAGCACTTCTGACTCTTGAAGTTCTCCAGATAGAGCCAATAATTAGAATTACCCAAGGCAAAGCCACCAGTCTCATGGTCGGCAGAAATCACGATCAGCGTCTCTTTAGGATGCTTCTTATAGAATTCGTATGCCACCTTCACGGCCTCATCCATGTCGATAACCTCCTCAAAAGCAGCACCAGCATCGTTGGCATGGCATGCCCAGTCTATTTTACCACCCTCTACCATAAGGAAGAATCCTTTGCTCTTCTTGTCCTTAGTCAGGAAGTCGATAGCACTCTCAGTGATCTGCTTCAGTGTGAGGTCGCCAGGCTTGCGATCGATGGCGTATGGCAGACAATCCACGCGTGTAGCGCCCTCTGGCTGTACTAGAATCATCTTATCTGTAGTGGCAGCCTTAGCCTTATATTCATCTATGCCATGTGCTATCACATAGCCAGCTGCATCAATCATTGGGTAGATGCTGGGAGCAGGCTTGCCATCGATGGTCTGCTCTGGACGCAGGAAACCACTTCCTGCGAAGAAATCGAAACCAGACTTTGGCAGGTCTGTGGCTATCTCATAGTACATCTGGCGACGCTCCTGATGTGCATAGAAGCTGGCAGGCGTAGCATGGTCGATGCTTACTGAAGTTGCCACGCCTACTTTCTTACCTGCTTTCTTGGCCATTTCTGCAATTGTCTCTATCCTATTCTTATCTTTATCCACGCCGATGGCAGAATTATAGGTCTTTACACCCGTTGCCAATGCCGTACCACCAGCAGCAGAGTCGGTAATAGGATTGGAAGAAGAATAAGTGGCAGCCACCGTAGCCACAGGGAAAGAAGGGAAGAGCAATGGCTCTATGCCGATGCGTCCTTGATTGGCAGCGATGTACATCTCCGTACCATTGATCTGGTTCACTCCCATGCCATCACCTATAAAATAAAACACATATTTAGCCTGCTGAGCCTGCACATTCAGGGCAAACAGGGCAATAAACAACAAATAAGCAAATCTTTTCATATCCTCTATTAAAATTAGTTTCATAAGACAAAGATAAGGATATTAATCCGAATCCGCAAACATGCACGTAAAAATAAAAGGCACAAACACTTACAAAATCATTCAATATTTAGAACAAATAAAAAAACAATTGAAACTTCTACGCATTTTTTTTGGAAAAATATTTCCATATTTCAATCAAAATGCATTATATTTGTATGAGATTTGTTTTGAACAAAGCCCCATTTAATGGGCGTTTCCGTTTATTAGGAATGAAAAAGCGTTTATAATGATTATATAAGTCACGCTATTTATTTCGATTCTACGGAGAATTGCAGGTAAGACAACCCTATTTATAGATAATTATATAATACTGAATCTAAAATGAATAAATTTAATTTTGTAAAGGAATTGGCAAAGCGACTTAACTGCAATGACTATGTGGCTAAGCATTTTGTTGATGAGTACAACAAACTCATTGTTGAGAAAATGTGTGAAGGTGAAGAAGTGAAGCTTCAGTACTTTGGAAAATTCATCCCTCATCGTCAGCCACAGCGTCCTGGCCGTGACCCGAGAAACGGTGAGTTCCATGAGATTCCAGAACGCACTACCATCAAGTTTAAGGTCAGCGCTAACGTCCTGAAGCAAATGAATCCAGACGAATAAGATTCTGGACTTTCATACATACCAAGGCCTATTGCATTGCAAATCCGAGATGGATGTAAGAAGATGCTTACACCCAAAGGATTTGTAATGCAATATTTATATACTCCCTCCCTCTATCTAATGCCTCCCTTCGATAGGCAAAATATACGCTACGCCTCATAGTTTACACGATATTGAGAGTTATTTCAAGCAAAATGCCCACAAGTTTTGCTTTTACGTCAATTTGCACTATCTTTGTAAGCAATTAAAACAATCTTTACAATAACAATAAATCGTATACAACAATGAGTAAACTAATCGAAGGAATTATTGAGCGTGCCAAGGCTAATCGCCAACGCATCGTGCTTCCCGAAGCAACCGAAGAGCGCACACTGAAAGCTGCAGATCATGTATTGGCCGATGGCATCGCTGACATTGTTCTGATAGGCAACCCAGCAGAGATTCACGCCCTGGCTGAGAAGCATAATCTGAAAAATATAGATAAGGCTACTCTTATCGATCCACTCAACAATCCGAAGTCAGAGGAATATGCCACCCTGCTTGCTGAGCTCCGCAAGAAAAAGGGAATGACCATCGAAGAGGCTCGCGAACTGGTGAAGAATCCGCTCTATCTGGGCTGTATGATTATCAAGACAGGTGAGGCCGATGGCCAGATTTCTGGCGCTCTGAGCACCACTGCAGAGACCCTGCGTCCTGCCTTGCAGATCATCAAATGCACCCCTGGCATCACATGCGTGAGCGGTGCCATGCTGCTGATCACCAAGCAGCCACAGTATGGCGAAGACGGCGTATTGGTAGTGGGCGACGTGGCCGTGACTCCTATGCCAGATGCCTCACAGTTGGCACAGATTGCTGTATGTACGGCACAGACAGCCAAGGCCGTAGGTGGCTTTGCAGACCCACGCGTAGCCATGCTAAGCTTCTCCACAAAGGGTTCGGCTTCTCATGAGGTAGTAGATAAGGTGGTGGAAGCCACCAAGATTGCCAAGGAGATGGATCCTACGCTGAAGGTGGATGGCGAATTGCAGGCAGATGCTGCATTGGTGCCTTCTGTGGGCAACAAGAAGGCTCCTGGCAGTGAGATAGCCGGAAAGGCCAATGTGCTGGTATTCCCTTGCCTCGAAGTGGGCAATATTGCCTACAAGATGGTGCAGCGTCTGGGTGATGCTGTGGCACTCGGTCCTATCCTTCAGGGTATTGCACGCCCAGTAAACGACCTCAGCCGTGGTTGCTCCGTAGATGACATCTACTACATGGTAGCCATCACCGCATGCCAGGCTCAGGCAGCTAAAGCTAACAAATAAAAACTACATAGATATGAAGATATTAGTACTCAATTGCGGAAGCTCCTCTATCAAATACAAGCTTTTTGATATGAGTAGCAAGGAAGTCATCGCTTCTGGTGGTATAGAAATGATAGGCCTGGAAGGCTCATTCCTGAAGTTTGTGGCTCCTGATGGAGAGAAGAAAATCATTGAGAAAGACATCCCTGAGCATACCGTTGGCGTAGAGCTCATCTTGCAGACTCTCATAGACCCTAAGTATGGGGCCATTAAGTCACTGAATGAAATCAACGCTGTGGGACACCGCATGGTGCATGGCGGCGAGAAATTCACCGAGTCTGCCCTCCTCACACCTGAAGTGCTGGAGGCTTTCGAGGCTTGCAACGACCTCGCTCCGCTGCACAATCCTGCCAACCTCAAGGGTGTGGCTGCCGTGAAGGCCATTCTACCAGACATCCCACAGGTAGGTGTGTTTGATACTGCTTTCCATCAGACCATGCCCGACTATGCATACCTCTATGCGCTGCCATACGAGTATTATGAGAAGTACCAGATCCGCCGCTATGGTTTCCACGGCACCTCTCACCGCTTCGTAAGCCAGCACGTATGCGAAATGCTGGGCACTACACCAGAGGGAAAGAAAATCATCACTTGCCACATAGGCAATGGTGCTTCCATCGCAGCCATCAAGGATGGTAAGGTGATAGACACCTCTATGGGTCTCACCCCACTGGAAGGCCTTATCATGGGTACACGCTGTGGCGATGTAGATGGCGGTGTGGTGACTTACCTGCAAGACAAGCTTGGCGTAGATGCGCACCGCATGAGTGCCATCCTCAACAAGAAGAGCGGTATGCTTGGCTTGACTGGCATTTCCAGCGACATGCGCTCTATCGAGGAGGCCTACAACAAGGGCAACCAGAAGGCTATCACGGCTACCAATGCCTACATCTACCGCATCAAGAAGTATATCGGTGCCTATACCGCTGCTTTGGGTGGCGTAGATATCATCGTCTTCACGGGTGGCGTGGGTGAGAATCAGGCCAGCATCCGCTCTGGAGCCGTGTCTGGCATGGATTACCTGAACGTAAAGGTGGACGATAAGCTGAATGCCGAGACTCGTCTGGGCAAGGAGGGTGTCATCTCTACACCAGATTCCAAGGTGAAGGTCGTGGTGGTTTGCACGGATGAGGAGCTGATGATTGCTCAAGACACCGTGAACATCCTGAATAAGTAAGCCTGAGAAGAGAGTCTTCTCAAACGATAATCCCCGCTCTTGCAAGCGGGGATTTTTTTATGCTCAGGCGATGAACATTTATGCTCACCGTTGTGGTCATTTTTGCTCACAGCAGTGAGCATAGAGGCGCATCGCCGTGAAACGCTCCTTATTCTTCGGCAGTGAGGAAGCTTTCCAACTGCTCTGCGTTGAGGTTCAGGTGGAACTCTCCTCGATGGGCCACGGAGATGCCGCCTGTTTCTTCAGAAACAATGATGCAAAGCGCATCTGATGCCTGTGACATGCCCAAAGCGGCACGATGACGCAAGCCCAATTCCTTGGGTATGTCAAGGTTGTGCGAGACTGGCAAGATGCAACCAGCAGCCTCGATGCGCTTCTTCCGAATCACCATGGCACCATCATGCAGCGGACTGTTCTTGAAGAAGATGTTCTCTATCAGTCGCTGATTGATGTTGGCATCGATCACATCCCCCGTCCTGATGATGTCATCCAAAGGGAAATCACGCTCTATCACGATAAGCGCTCCCACCTTCCCCTTTGCCATGCTGATGCAAGCCATCACGATGGGCATGATGTCTTCGTGCATGGGCTTCGATTTCTTGTTGCGCATCAAGAACTTCACGAAAGCACTGGCATTGTGGTGAGAACCCAGATTCAGCAAGAAACGGCGTATCTCATCTTGGAAAATCACGATGATGGCCAGCACACCCACACTGACCAACTTGTCCATGATGGAGCCCAGCAGTCGCATGTCGAGCACCTGCGTCACCACCAGCCAAACCAGGATGAAAACCATGATGCCCACGAAAATGTTGATGGAGCCCGACGACTTCATCACCTTATAGGTGTAATAGAGCAACACTGCCACCAGCAGTATGTCTAAGAAATCTTTAATGGTAAAATCGAAAAACACTTGCCTCTTATTTTGTTGGTTGATACTTAGTTATTTCCTCATAGATGCGCACGGCCTCCACAGCAGGCTTCACATCATGCACTCGCAGGATATCTGCGCCACGTTCCAGTGCCGCCATGTGCAGAGCCGTGGTGCCATTCAGTGCCTCTTCAGGACGGATGTCCAGCAGTCGCCAAATCATCGACTTGCGCGAAACGCCCACCAGTAGGGGCAACTCAAACACTTGGAAATCCTCCAAGTGCGCCATCAGTTCATAATTCTGCGCCACCGTCTTGCTGAATCCGAAGCCTGGATCCAAGATGATGTCATGCACGCCCACGCTCCGAAGTTGCGCCACCTTAGCTGCCAGTGCCTTGATGGTATCGGCTGTCACATCTGCATAGGTGTGGTGCTGATGCATGCTATCCACCTCGCCCTGAATATACATTAATATATAAGGTGTACGCAGCAGGGCAACGGTGGCGTACATCTGCGGATCAAACGTTCCTCCAGAGATGTCGTTTACCATGCCCACGCCAAATTCCTCCACACACATGCGTGCCACATCGGCCCTGAAGGTATCCACAGAGACTACCGCTTGCGGAGCGACCTTCCTCAGCGTTTGCAATCCCAGACGCAGACGCTTCATCTCCTCCTCGGCACTGACCATCGCGGCATCTGGGCGTGTAGAGCAGGCTCCCACATCGATGATGTCGGCCCCTTCAGAGAGGAGTTGCTCCACCCTTGCAGCCACATCGCTCTCCGTCTGCATCCGACTGGCTTCATAGAACGAGTCGGGCGTCACGTTCAGAATCCCCATCACCAAGGGGCGTTCCAGCGTGAGTAACTGTCCGTTTATGTTGAGCGTATTCCACTTCATAAGCACCACATCATACATTATTGCCACAAATGTAATCAAAAAAACGCTTGTATTTCGCTTTGATAAGAAAATAATGCCTATCTTTGTTTATAATCCGTAAAAATGTAAGTCTATGAACAGTGATATAGAGGCATTATATGCCCACTTTCTGAAGAGCAGCGGCGTGACTACCGATAGCCGAAACTGCCCTCAAGGTTCTCTCTTCATCGCGCTGAAGGGAGCGTCATTCAACGGCAATGCCTTTGCAGCAAAAGCATTAGAGGCAGGCTGCAGCCATGTAGTGGTTGACGAAGCCGCATATTTCAAGGCCGATGACCAGCGCTATACGTTGGTGAAAGACGGCCTTCAAACCTTGCAAGCCTTGGCACGCCATCATCGCAGACTGTTGGGCACTCCCCTCATCGGCATCACTGGCACCAATGGCAAAACCACAACCAAAGAGCTCATCGCTGCCGTGCTTCGCCAGAAATTCAACATTCTCTTTACGCAGGGCAATCTGAACAATGCCATCGGCGTGCCCCTCACCGTGCTGAGGCTTAAGAAGGAGCACCAGATGGGTGTGATAGAGATGGGAGCCAGCCATCCTGGCGACATCAAGGAACTGGTGGACATTGCAGAGCCCGATTTTGGCATCATCACCAACGTAGGGAAGGCGCACCTCCTGGGCTTCGGCTCTTTCGAGGGGGTCATCCATACCAAAGGCGAGCTTTACGACTTCCTGAGAGCCAAAGAGAACGCCACCATCTTTATCGACCATGAAAACCCTTACCTGCAAGGCATCGCGCAGGGACTTACCCATATAGAATACGGCACATCCGAAGGCCTTTACGTCACTGGACGCGTCACGGGCAATTCGCCTTTCTTGGCGCTGGAGTGGAAAGGCAAGCAGAGTGCGGCATGGCAGAAGGTGCAAACCCAACTGATTGGTTCTTACAACTTTACCAATGCCTTGGCTGCCATCACCATTGGTTGCTACTTCGGAGTGTCACCTACCCAAATCAATGCGGCCTTGGAAGGCTATGCCCCACAGAACAATCGTTCGCAGCTTCAGCGCACAGAGCGAAACACCCTCATCATCGATGCCTACAATGCCAACCCCACCAGCATGCAAGCTGCCTTGGAAAATTTCTCACAGATGCAGGCCGACCATAAGATGCTGATACTGGGACAGATGGGCGAACTTGGCGCAGAGAGTGAGGCGGAGCATCAGCGCGTAGTGGATTACATCGACCAGTGCGACTTTGAGGAGGTGCTGCTGGTTGGCGAGCAATTTGGCAAGACACGCCACGCCTACCCCACTTACCCAGACACGCCAGCCCTGATAGCTGCCCTGCAGCAACTTCAGCCTGCTGGAAAGACCATCCTTATCAAGGGGTCTAACAGCAATAAGCTCAGCACTGTGGTGGATTATCTCTAAAAAACCTGCTGCGTACCCAGAAGTAGCACACCGCCGTACCAGCCAAAGCACCTAACGTGTTGAAAATGAAGTCGGCCCAATCGCCGCTTCTGGTAGTGGTGGCATACGCCTGCAGCAGTTCCACTACCCCGCTATAGACTATCGGGAACACCATAGCCCCCACAAGGCCACGCGCCATGGGGGCTTTTCTGTTTCTATAAGCACGGAGAAACTCTATCCAAATCACAGACGACAAAGTGAAGTACATGCAGAAGTGCACGAACTTGTCAAAGTTGGAGATCTCATCCAACTGTGTCTTCGGAGGGGTGAAGAACGACAGATAGGTGATAACCAAGATCAGTCCTACAGACAGAGGAAAATTTTTCAGAATCCACTTCATAAGCTAAGATTTTACGGATGCAAATATAGAAAAATTCATTTATTATGCCTATCTTTGCGCGAAATTATTACAAAATGGCAAGCGATTCTAACAGAATAAATTTCGGAAGCAAGGTAGGAGCCATTCTGGCTGCTGCTGGTTCTGCAGTGGGACTGGGCAATATTTGGCGTTTCCCCTACGAGACTGGCAACAGTGGCGGAGCGGCCTTTATACTTATCTATATAGCATGCATCCTCTTCTTCGGCCTTCCTGTGATGATAGCCGAGTTCACCATCGGCCGTCATTCCCGTGCCAATACGGCGAGGGCCTATCAGATTCTGGCCCCTGGCACCCAGTGGCGCTGGGTTGGTCGCTGGGGTGTACTTACCGGCTTCTGCATCTTAGGCTACTATACCGTGGTGGCAGGCTGGTGCCTGGAGTATATGACAGACTCCCTGACCAATGCCTTTGCCAATAAGAGTTCCGAGGAATATGTGGGCATGTTCAATAGCTTCGTGAGCCATCCGTGGCGTCCAGCCCTCTGGATGGCGCTCTTCATGCTGGCTACCCACTTTATCATCACCAAGGGTGTGCAGCAGGGCATCGAGCGTTCGGCTAAGATTCTCATGCCTGTGCTCTTCATACTGCTGCTGTTCCTTGCCGTCTGCTCCATCACGTTGCCAGGTGCTTCTGCAGGTCTCGATTTCCTCTTGAAGCCCGACTTCAGCAAGGTGAACTCCGATGTATTCCTCAGTGCGTTAGGCCAGACATTCTATTCGCTGAGCCTTGGCATGGGTTGCCTCTGCACCTACGCCTCCTACTTCAGAGCAGATACGAAGTTGCCCAACACGGCACTTTCCATCGCCAGCATAGACTCCCTGGTAGCCATCTTGGCAGGTTTCATCATCTTCCCCGCAGCCTTTGCGGTGGGCATACAGCCCGATGCAGGCCCCAGCCTCATCTTCATCACCCTGCCCAATGTGTTTACCAATGCCTTTGGAAACATACCTTTCCTTGCCACGGTGCTGAGTCTGATGTTCTACGTGCTGCTGTCGTTGGCCGCCCTCACCTCTACCATCTCCATGCATGAGGTGGTGACGCTCTACCTGCATGAGGAGTTCAACTTCTCCCGCAAGAAAGCGGCTTGGATAGTGACCATCGTCTGCGGCTTCATTGGTGTGCTTTGTGCGTTGTCTTTCGGGCCGTTCAAGGACTATACTCTCTTTGGCAAGAACCTTTTCGACATGTTCGACTTTGTTACAGCAAAGATCATGCTGCCTATCGGAGGTTTCTTCATCGCCATCTTCACGGGGTGGTTCCTCGACCATCGCGTGCTGCGCTCAGAGCTGAGTCCTTGCCGCACGCTGCATCCCTACATCTACCGCGCCATCATCATCATCCTGCGCTATGTGGCACCTGCAGGCATCGCTATGGTGTTCCTCAACGAGCTTGGTTTCCTCTCCTGACGCATGGCACACTGGTTTGATGAGTTCCGCTATTTCTCCCCCTCGGAGAAACGAGGCATCGTGTTGCTGCTTGGCCTTATTCTGGTAGCAATCGTTCTGGTCATCCTCGGCCCTTTCGGCACCTCTGCCCCTCCAGTCGATGCAGAGGCAGAGCGACTGCAGCAGGAAGAGTACGAAGCCTTCATGGCATCCGTCAGGGAAGTAGATAGCCTCCGCCGTCAACCTCGAACGTATGAGCGCAACTACGAACCTCGCACTTACTATACCAATAGGTCCGACTATCCCCGACGTTCTGAGAACTATCGCCAGCGCTTCGAGACCTCCGATAGTGTTTTAAGCAAAGAGCCTCAGCTTTACATTCCTGATTCCACACGCCGATACCCCCAAAAGCTCGATGAAATCGTGGTTTTCGACTTAAACCGTGTCGATAGCCTCACACTGATGCAGATACCAGGCATAGGCAGCGGCATTGCAGGCATGATCATCAGCTATCGTCGCCAGTTGGGTGGCTACTATGCCGTCAGCCAGTTAGCCGAAATCAATCTCGACTACCAGCAACTGCTCCCTTGGTTTGAGGTACACGAAGAAGATATCACCCGCATCCCTGTGAATCGCAGCAGTGTGGAGCGTCTGCGTAGCCACCCCTACCTCAACTTCTACCAAGCCCGTGCCATAGTGGAATACCGCCAGCGTCATGGCTCCGTGCCCAATCTCCGCATCTTCGCCCTCTACAACGAATTCTCAGAACAAGACTTAGAGCGCCTTTCTCACTACCTCAGTTTTGAGTAAAAAACAGAATAAATGACAAATAATCTTGCTCCAGCATAAAATCCCCCCCAAAATGAAGACCCTGTGCTGCTGAAGTATGAAATAAAATAATTATACGATTTGTATAATTCAAAATGGATAATTAGCTTGTCAAAGTCAATCAGAATGCGTATCTTTGTGACTTTAATTTAAGAAAAAACCACAGTTATGAAGTTAGGATTCGACAATGACAAGTACCTCCGCATACAGTCGGAGCACATCAAGGAACGCATCGCGCAGTTCGGTGACAAACTTTACATGGAGTTCGGCGGCAAGCTTTATGATGATTATCATGCCAGTCGCGTACTTCCAGGCTTCCACCCCGACAGCAAGTTCGACATGCTCATGCAGCTACGTGACGATGCAGAGATCGTCATTGTCATCAGCGCCGAAGACATAGAGCGCAACAAGATCCGTGGCGATCTGGGCATCACCTACGACAAGGACGTGCTGCGCCTGCGCGATGTCTTCACAGAGCGCGGCTTCTATGTGAGCAGCGTGGTGATAACCCACTTCAACGGACAGGCCAGTGCCGTGGCTTTCCGCAAGATGCTGGAGCGCCAAGGCTTGGTGAAGGTCTATTACCACTACCTCATAGAAGGCTATCCCACCAACGTGGAGCTGATAGACTCTGACGAGGGCTTCGGCAAGAACGACTACATAGAGACCACGCGCCCGCTGGTGGTGGTCACAGCACCTGGCCCTGGCAGCGGCAAGATGGCTACCTGCCTCAGCCAGCTCTACAACGAGAACCGTCGGGGCGTGAAGGCTGGCTATGCCAAGTTTGAAACCTTCCCCATCTGGAACATCCCTCTGAAGCACCCCATCAACGTGGCTTACGAGGCTGCCACAGCCGACCTTGACGATGTGAACATGATAGACCACTTCCACTTGGAGGCCTATGGCGAAACCACCGTGAACTATAATCGTGACATCGAGATATTCCCTGTGCTGAGCGCCATCTTCGAGGGCATCTATGGCGAGAGTCCTTATAAGTCGCCTACCGATATGGGCGTGAACATGATAGGCTACTGCATCAGTGACGATGAGGTGTGCAGCGAAGCCTCCAAGCAAGAAATCATACGCCGCTACTACACAGCGCTTTGCAACATGTATGATGGGCGAAACAACGAGCATGAGGTAAACAAGCTGGTGCTGCTCATGAAACAGATGAAGCTCACCACTGCCGACCGTCGATGCACCGTGGCTGCTGCTGAGCGTAAGGAGCAGACGGGCGTGCCTGCAGCTGCCATCGAACTGGCAGACGGCACCATGATCACCTCGAAGACCACAGCCCTGCTTGGCCCAAGTGCCGCCCTGCTGCTCAATGCCATGAAGTATCTGGCCGGCATAGACCATGAACTGAAGCTGATTCCGCAGAACATGATAGAGCCTATCCAGTACACCAAGACCCACTTGCTGCATGGCAACAATCCTCGCCTGCATACCGATGAGGTATTGGTAGCCCTCTCTGTGCTGAGCCAGCATGATGAGAACTGCCGTCGTGCGCTGGAAGCCCTCCCGCTGCTCGATGGTTGCCAAGTGCATGCCACCGTGATGCTCAGCGAGGTAGATCGTAAGTTTTTCAAGAAGTTGGGCTGCGGTCTTACCTTTGATCCCGTAAGGAAATAAAGGCACTAAGCCTTTATTTCCCTTTTCACATAGACCGAGTGACTGAGCCGCCCGCTGATGGTGATGCCTGAGGAGGCATCACGCCTGAACCCTATCAGTTCCTGCGTGGCAGCGGTGCGTGAGAGCCCCGTCAGTGCCACATAGTCGGCTATGCGCATGGTGGCATGCTCGTCCAAATAGCGTTGCGCCAGAGCCAGTCGCTCCTCCCTACTATACGGCGAGCGATGCAGCCGCCTCACCCCTCCACGCTCCAGTGTGCAGCGCCTATCCACCTGCTTCACCAGCTCCTTGTCGGCCTTGAAGTTCACGCCGTTCACCTCCAAGCTCAGGGCATTGTGCTGGGGTTTCCCATCGTCCAGTCCGTCCATCTCTTTATCCCGTCGCACGCCAATGGTGGCTTGCAGCGTGCCCAGTCCGTCGATGGTCACCGAACGGCCCTCCGCCAGTTGGTAGGCCACCTCTTCGGCCAACTGCATCAGCACCGCTTTTATAATACCATCGCTCACGCCAGCCCTGTGGACAGACATCAGATGCACCAGTTCATCGGTGTCGATGTTTCGCTCCACCTGCATGCGGTAATAAGCCTTGGGCTTCTCCTCGTCTTGCAGGTTGTTCATTTCTTGCTTGATATACTTAGCCATAAATTTTGATATTACTTGTTAAACTTTGTGGGAAGCCGATGCAAAACCTGCCGACAGGCGTAGCAAAGTTCAGACAGCAGTGCTGATTGTACAGACAGCAGTGCTGATTGTACAGACAGCGGTGCTGATTGCACAGACAGCGGTGCTGTCTGAACTTTGCATCGCCCAGCCACAGGTTTTATCTCGACTTCTCAATGATTTTAATACTACGTCTTTCTGATTTCTGCAAGGCGCGTGAAGGGCCACCTTCGATTTTACCCTTCACCTTCACAGCGAGGCAGTAAACGGGTGATTGGCATGGCGAATCTCTTGTGAAGGGTTGCGCACACCCTTCACAACCCTTCACAACCCTTCACGCTGCTTGACGATTTACCAACTGATAGAGCTGCCCATTTCGTCCATGCATCTGCTTGCATCCCAGTGCTTTAAGCACTTTTCCGATTCTCACCTTAGTAGAAAGGCTACTATTGAGCATGGGATAGTGTGCTTGCAAGACCTTGAAAACTTCACTGCTTGGCATCCAGCTACCATCTTCTTCCTCTGCTGGCATTCTGAAGCAACTATCCACCATTCCCTCTATGTCCATTTCCTTGAAATAGGGCTTGTTGAATTCTTGAATGCGAGCCACTTCATCGTTGGTAAACCAGTAGGGTGTCTGCTGCACTTGGAGTTCATAAACCAGCTGCGCATAGAGCTGCTGATAGTCGATAGGCGTTTCATTGTCGATGAACATGCCTCGTGGCACTTGCAAGCAGAGGTAGCGACGACTGCCTGTGGGGTCACAAAGCGGATGCTCATCATTCGTGGTAGCCAGGAAGGATGCATATCTGCGTCGATCTTCTTGGCTCTTTCCGAATATTGGACGCCCATTGACCTTCACTCTGGAGAGGGTCTGCTTGAGTTTCCCCTGGTGCGAAGGTCCCATGTTGGCAAACTCATCGACGTTCACTAAGAGGTTGTGCGTCAAGGCCATATCGCTATCGAACTTATTGCTGAAGTTGATATGATCCACGAAGTAAGCCCTCAGTTCTGGAGGCAGCAGCCTCACAGCGAAGGTGGACTTCCCACAGCCTTGCGGGCCTATCAGCACAGGGACACACTCATTGCCATGAAGCATATCCTTTCCCAACCAATGAGCCACTGCAGAGCGCAGCCAAGTACTGCACCAAGAGAGTTGCTCAGAAGTGAGTCCTGGAATGCGGCTAAACAGCTGTGCCACATGATTTTGGCCATCCCATTCAGGCAAGTTTTCCAAAAAATCACGGATAGGATCGTAGTCCTTAACGGCATCAGATCCCACAAATTCTACGATGTCTGTTCTTGGCGAATGTTCGTCAAAACCAGCCATCTTGGCTTTTCGGACGATGGAGTTCAGCATGACTTCCGTCAAGATGCTCCATCTGTCCGCTTCATCACTTAGTTTGCGTACCTCAGTCTTCCCACTGAGCACATTCCGACGAAACTGGTAGTTCTCGTCGAGGAAGCTGTCTATCATCAAGACAGCTCCCTGCATTTGATTTGCTTCTTCGTTCATTCTAAAAAACGCTTCTTAAAGGTTTATTGTTACATTAAGGTTCTGCCTCTGAGGTTGGGCATCGTGAAGGGTTGTGAAGGGTTGTGAAGGGTGCGCGCAACCCTTCACAAGAGATAACACATACCGCTCATCCATTTACAGCTACGCTGTGAAGGGTGAAGGGTAAATGGCATATCCCTCTTCAAAATCCATCTACAGCCCCTTCTCTCAAAGGCGGCGCAAAGATAATACAATGGATATGCCGTTGTCAAGTTTTTTTGACAAAAAAGTAGTTTTGTAGGGAGAAATGGCGTTTTATAGGGAAGCGCAGGGAAAACCGCAGGGAAAAATGGGGGAAAAGAGGGGAAACTTACCCAGAAATCACCCCATCCTTCATGTGAATGGTGCGATCGGTGAGTGTGGCGAGGCCTTCATCATGGGTGACGATGACGAACGTCTGGCCAAGGCGGTCGCGGAGGTCGAAGAAGAGTTGGTGAAGCTCGGCCTTGTTCTTGGAGTCGAGGCTACCAGAAGGCTCATCGGCCAGGATGACATCGGGATGATTAATCAGCGCACGGGCCACTGCCACACGCTGCTTCTCTCCTCCTGAAAGTTCGTTGGGCTTATGCTCTGCACGGTCGGAGAGTCCCATCATGGCAAGCAACTCCTTGGCTGCATCGAAGGCATCTGTGCGACTGCGCCCTGCGATGAAGGCAGGAATCATGACATTCTCTATGGCCGTGAATTCTGGTAAGAGCTGGTGAAACTGGAACACGAAGCCAATGTGCTGATTGCGGAAGGCAGAGAGCGGCTTTTCCTTCAAGGCCAGCACATCAGTGCCACCTATCTGTACACGCCCTGCATCGGGCGTATCGAGCGTACCCATGATTTGCAGCAGGGTGGTTTTGCCTGCCCCACTGGGACCTACGATGCTCACTACCTCACCCTTCTCTATCTGCAAATCAATGCCCTTCAGCACCTGCAATGAGCCGAAACTCTTCGTGATTCCTTCCAGTCTAATCATAATATTTAGTTCCCTCGTCGTTTCAATATCATCTGCGCTATATTTACGTCACTGTCAATCAATGACTTCATACGCCCTTCACGTACAGCAGGAGAAAGCAGCTCCACAGCTTCAAGAATATCCTTTAGATTGAGGTAAATCACCAATTCCACCGATGCATCTTCATCAGCGTGTTGCTTGATATACTCCATACAGACTTTATCTATCTCCTCATTTACCGCACGCATTTCCTCATTGCGCATCTCCTCCAGAATCTCACGGTCGTTACCCATATCCGCATAGCGTTCCGTAATCTCCTGCTGCCGTATCAGATAAGGCTTGCACATTTCATTAATCTTTTCCAGATCTTGATAGTATTTGCTCCCACTGGAGGTATAATCTTGAGTGGTCCCTTCAAAGTAGGCTTCCTCTCCAGGCACCATAGTGAAATAGAAATCCTCACCAATGCGGGCACTGACAGCATAGTCGAGATTCACAGAGAAAGCAAACTGCCCATTCTCTACAGTGGTATGCAAGTCAACATAATCTCCAGAACCTGGCACCGCCAGATAGGAGATAGTCAGATTACCATCGGGCAGGTCGGTGAGATGCCCTTTCATCGTAAAATTGCCTTGTGCAGACAGCGACAGGCAGAGGCATAAGCCATAAAACAAAGTCAATAACTTTTTGAACATAATGTCCTCTCCTATACAAAATCCAACGCATTTCGTTTAATAACCAATGGATACCGCTCTGGATGCTTGAGGCTTTCTATTTCAAGGTCTACATCAAGATCTGGCCACTCTATAGCGTTCTGGCCACTCATTCGTACATTTAAAACGCTCTTGATTGAAGCATCCTTCATCCAAGGTATGCGATTATAAGACAAGAAATAATCATTTCCTGCTACTGAGATCATTATTCCCTGAGCATTAATCATCAACACGCTTGCCAATGTGCTGTTGATATTGCTGTTTAAATATGTTTCCATTCTTTTCTACTATTATATCCATTCTCTCTTTTAAAGACAGGACTCATAGCATATTTACACTGTTATTAACTATTCTGGCTGCAAAATAAGCAAAAAAAATCCATTTCATGCTAAAGATAGTCTAAAATGTAGTATTTTTGCAGCGAAACGGTTAATAGAGTATTAATTTTAAAGGTAACAAAGTATTATGAAAGTAGCAATCGTTGGTGCAAGTGGTGCCGTGGGACAGGAGTTTCTGAAGGTGCTGGAGGAAAGAGATTTCCCAATGGACGAGTTGGTTTTGTTTGGTTCTGAACGCAGTGCAGGCCGAAAGTACCCTTACAAAGGTAAGGAGATAGAGGTGAAACTGCTGCAGCACAACGATGACTTTAAGGATATCGACATCGTGTTTGCTTCAGCTGGTGCTGGCACTTCCAAGGAGTTTGCAGAGACCATCACCAAGTATGGAGCTGTGATGATAGACAATAGTAGTGCCTTCCGCATGGATAAGGATGTGCCACTGGTAGTGCCAGAGGTGAATGCTGCGGATGCCAAGGATCGCCCACGTGGCATCATTGCCAATCCCAACTGTACCACTATCCAGATGGTGGTTTGCCTCAAGGCCATCGAAGACCTCTCTCACATAGAGCGCGTGCATGTGGCTACCTACCAGGCTGCCAGCGGTGCAGGTGCCGTAGCTATGCAGGAGCTTGAGGAGCAGTACCGCCAGGTATTGGCAGGTGAACCTGTCACCGTGAGCAAGTTCCAGTACCAGTTGGCCTACAACCTCATTCCTCAGATTGATGTGTTCACAGAGAACGACTACACGAAGGAGGAGATGAAGATGTACAACGAGACCCGCAAAATCATGCATAGCGATGTGCAGGTAAGCGCTACCTGCGTGCGCGTGCCTTCTCTGCGCAGCCACTCTGAGGCTGTATGGGTAGAGACGCAAAAGCCTATCAGCGTAGCTGAAGCCAAGGCTGCCTTCGAGAAGGCCGATGGCGTGGTGGTGATGGATGATCCTGCCAACAAGCAGTATCCTATGCCGCTGTTCCTGGCAGGCAAAGACCCTGTGTATGTGGGCCGTATCCGCAAGGATCTGGCTAATGAGAAGGGCCTCACTTGGTGGCAGGTAGGCGACCAGATCCGCAAGGGTGCTGCGCTGAATGCCGTACAGATTGCAGAATACTTGATCAAAGAGAAGGCTCTTTGATCAAAATTAAAAAATTATAAAATTAAAAGATTAAAAAATTGCCATGAGAAACCTTTTGTTCCTGATTTTGCTGTCTTTTGTGGCTTGCAGTAATGCAAAGCCTGCACAAAAATCTGTGGAGCAAGAGGTGCCTCTCGTGGAGATTCTTACGGGCGACTTGCGCACGGAGGTTTACTTCCCGCTCTTGCAAGGCAAGCGCATAGGCGTGTATTCCAATCAGACAGGCATGGCGGGTGAGGAGCATGTGGTGGACTTGCTGCAGCGCAGTGGGTTCAACATCGTCTATATCCTCTCCCCAGAGCATGGTTTCAGAGGGGAGGCCGATGCTGGCGAGAAGGTGGATAACTCGGTGGATGCGAAGACAGGACTGCCCATCGTCTCGCTCTACGGCCAACAGGGAGGGAAGCCTGATGCCAAGACCATGCAGCAGATAGATGTGCTGGTGATGGACATTCAGGATGTGGGGCTGCGCTTCTACACCTATTATATTACTATGTGTCGCCTGATGGATGCCTGCGCGGAGCAGGGCAAGGAGCTTATCATACTGGACAGGCCCAATCCGAACGGCATGTATGTGGATGGTCCCATCCTCGACATGAAGCATAAGAGTGGTGTGGGATGGCTGCCTATCCCTGTGGTGCATGGGATGACGCTGGGCGAACTGGCACAGATGGTGAATGGGGAGAAGTGGCTGCCGCAAGGCAGGCAATGCAAGCTCACCGTGATTCCTTGCACAGGCTATACGCACCAGAGTCGCTATGCGCTGACGGTGGCCCCATCGCCCAACCTGCCCAACATGAAATCTATCTACCTCTACCCTTCTACCTGCCTCTTCGAGGGCACGGTGATGAGTCTGGGGCGTGGCACAGACAAGCCTTTCCAGATCTACGGACATCCGCAAATGAAGGAGCAGCCCTACAGCTTCACGCCTCGCAGCAAGCCAGGTGCCACCAATCCACCTCAGAAAGACAAGCTCTGCTATGGCAAGGATCTCAGCACTTTGGACGATGAAACCATCATCCGTGAAGGGCTGAACTTGGAGTATGTCATCGATGCCTATCAGAACCTGAAGCTGGGAGATAAGTTCTTCACCTCCTTCTTCGAGAAGCTGATAGGTGTAGATTATGTGCGCCAGATGATCAAGGCTGGAAAGAGTGCCGAGGAGATCAGAACCCGCTGGCTGCCCGATGTGGAGAAGTTCAAGGCCCAACGAAAGCCGTATCTCCTCTACGAGGAACGTTAAACATTAAACGTTAAACATTAAACGTTAAACGTCATAATTCATAATTTATAATTCATAATTAAGAAATGACCCCACTTGTTGCGATACTGACCATAGCGATATACTTCGCCGTACTTTTCACCGTGTCTTACCTTGCAGGCCGGAAGGCTGATAATGCAGGCTTCTTTGTGGGAGGCCGACAGTCTAAGTGGTACATGGTGGCCTTTGCCATGATAGGTGCCAGCATCTCTGGCGTGACCTTCGTCTCCGTGCCTGGCATGGTGGGGGCCAGTCAGATGGGCTACCTGCAGATGGTGTTGGGCTTCGTAGCTGGACAGTTGGCCATAGCCTTCATCCTCACCCCACTGTTCTACAAGATGCAGCTCACCTCTATCTATCAGTTCTTGGAAGACCGCTTAGGACAGGGTGGCTACCTCTCTGGGGCTTGGATGTTCTTCATCAGCAAGATGCTGGGTGCCTCGGTGCGCCTGTTCTTGGTGTGCCTCACCATGCAACTGCTCATCTTCACGCCACTGGGCCTGCCCTTCGTGCTGAACGCTGCCCTCACCATGCTGGTGGTGTGGCTCTACACCTTCCGCGGAGGCGTGAAGTCGCTCATTTGGACAGACTCCCTCAAGACGTTGTGCCTGCTGCTCTCTGTGATTCTCTGCATCTGGTACATTGCACGCGACCTTCATTTCTCTATAGCCGATGTGATGCAAAACATCACCAGCAGCGAGTGGAGCCGCATCTTTTTCTTCGATAATCCGAACGAGAAACAATACTTCTGGAAGCAGTTCTTGGCAGGTGCCTTCACCATGATAGCCACCAACGGACTGGATCAGGATATGATGCAGCGCAATCTGAGTTGTAAGAACCCACGCGATGCGCAGAAGAACATGATAGTGAGCATCTTGCTACAACTGGTAGTCATCTGGATATTCTTAGGATTGGGCGTGCTGCTCTACCTCTTTGCGCGTGAGCATGGCATCGAGGTGACCAAGAGCGACGAGCTGTTTCCTACCATCGCTACAGGTGGCTATCTGCCTCTGGCTGTGGGTATCATCTTCGTGGTGGGCCTCACCTCGGCGGCCTTTGCAGCGGCAGGTTCGGCACTCACGGCACTCACCACCTCTTTTACAGTGGACATCTGGGGAACCAAGAATAAGAGTGAAGCACAGATCACCACGGGCAGAAAGCGCATACATATCTTCATGGCGGTGGTGATGGGACTCTGCATCGTGGCGTTCAACATACTCAACAATACCAGCGTGATAGATGCCGTGTATGTGTTGGCCAGCTATACCTACGGCCCTATCCTCGGCATGTTTGCATTCTCTATCTTCACCAAGTGGAAGGTGCATCATTACCTCGTGCCTTTAGTGGTGATACTCTCCCCCATCCTGTGCTACATCATCGACACGCACAGCGAGGAGTGGCTTGGTGGCTACCAGTTCAGCTATGAATTGCTCATCATGAATGCGTTGTTCACCTTTATCGGACTTTGCCTTATCCGCACAAAGGGTGAGAGGCCTAAGGGGGCACTGACCATGCTGGTTGCTCTGTTTGCCCTGAGCTCGATGGCATTGACGGGATGCAGTACGCAAGAAAGCACAGAGGCAGAGCCGCAAGTAGAGGTGGGCATCCTCTTGGAACAACCAGCCTTGCGCTTCACTCTGCAAGGGGATTTCCGGATGCCCGACGGACAGAAGGTGACAGGCGAACAGACGGCCACCCTCCAAGACGGACAGATAAGTTGGAACGGGCAGACCTTTGAGGAATTGCTGTTCACTCCTACGGCTGCAGACAACTACTTCGAACTGGCGGATGTCATCATCGGGGTAGATTTCCATTGGGAGCGCCGAGAGGTGCAACGCTTTCAGGGGGCACTGAAGGTGATAGTGGAGGAAAAGGGCATCACGGCTGTGAATCTGGTACCTGTAGAAGACTACCTACTCAGCGTGATTTCCAGCGAGATGAGCGCCCAGGCTTCCCTGGAGTTTCTCAAGGCGCATGCCGTGATTTCTCGCAGTTGGCTGCTGAATAAGATTGAGCATTCCATAGAAGACACCGCGCGGCCTAATTCTCAATCCTCAATTCTCAATTCTCAATTTATTAAGTGGTACGAGAGCGATGCACACAGCCGTTTCGATGTCTGCGCAGACGACCATTGCCAGCGTTATCAGGGCATCACGAGGGTGACCACGGAGAAGGCAAGGCAGGCTATTGAGGCTACGCGCGGACAGGTGCTGACGTATAATGGCGAGATCTGCGACACGCGTTACTCCAAGAGTTGCGGAGGTGCCTTCGAGGAGTTTCATACGGCTTGGGCCGACAAGGACCTGCCTTACTTGCAGAAGGGCAGAGACCTCGATATAATGAAGAATGAAGAATTAAGAATGGAGAATCCGCTGCCAGACTTGACAATTGAGGAGGAGGCTGATAAGTGGATTCGCTCGGCTCCAGCTTCTTTCTGCAACACGGACGACAAGGAGATTTTGGCGCAGGTGCTGAACAACTACGACCAAGAGACCATCAATTTCTACCGCTGGAAGGTGGAATATACTCAAGCCGAACTGGCAGCACTGATCAAAGAGCGCTCTGGCATCGACTTTGGGGACATCATAGACCTGCAACCTGTGGAGCGTGGCACCAGCGGCCGACTCTGCAAGTTGCGCATCGTGGGAAGCAAGCAGACACTCATCATAGGCAAGGAGCTGGAGATACGTCGCACGCTCTCTTCAAGCCACCTCTTCAGTTCTGCTTTCGTGGTAGATAAGACATTCAAAGCTGGTTCTAAGGTGCCAGAGACATTCACCCTCACGGGTGCAGGCTGGGGGCACGGCGTGGGTCTCTGCCAGATAGGAGCTGCCGTGATGGGAGAGCAAGGCTATGCCTACAATGACATCTTGAAGCACTACTACCAAGGCACTTCCATCGAGAATGCCTATTAAACAATTGACAATTAAGAAACCACGAATTTATCGAATTAAACGAATTAATTCTGCAGCATAGTAAATCCCAGATATTCGGTTAATTCAAGGTTTTATAATAATTCATAATTCATAATTTATAATTAAATATGAGACTTATAGCCGACAGCGGATCTACCAAGACCGATTGGTGCCTGATGGAAGGAAGCACCGTCATGAAGCACATCAAGACTAAGGGAATCAATCCGTTTTTCGAGACGGAGAAAGAAATAGAGTATGAGCTTTCCAACGCCTTGGTGCCTAAGCTGCCTCGAGGTGCCAAGATAGATGCCATCCACTTCTTCGGTGCTGGATGCACCCCCGAGAAGTCGCCCATTCTGGCCAGGGCACTGATGATGCAAGTGAGCGACGAAGCCCGTGTGGAGGTGAATTCCGACATGGTGGGTGCTGCCCGTGCCTTGGCTGGCCATGAGCCTGGCATTGTGTGCATCCTTGGCACTGGATCCAACTCCTGCGAGTATGATGGCGAGAAGATCATCAAGAACGTGTCGCCCTTAGGTTTTATCCTTGGCGATGAGGGCAGTGGTGCCGTGCTGGGCAAGATTCTGGTAGGCGACCTGCTGAAGAACCAGCTTGGTGAGGAACTGAAGGAGAAGTTCCTCACACAATACCACCTCACCACAGCCGAAATCATAGACCGCGTATATCGACAGCCGTTCCCCAACCGCTTCTTAGCCAGCTTGCAACCATTCTTGGAGGAGAATCTCGACAATGAGGCCATCTTCTATCTGGTGATGGAGGCATTCTCACACTTCATCGCCCGCAATGTGATGCAGTACGACTACCAGCACCTGCCCGTACACTTCACTGGCTCTGTGGCCTATGCCTACCGCACGGTGCTGGAAAAGTCGGCCGAGCTCACGGGCATTCAGTTAGGTAAGATCACCAAGAGTCCGATGGAGGGACTGATAGCATACTATGGCAACCTTTGAGAAAATCACCGAAGAGCCCTCGCACTACGACCATCTGGAACAGATGTCGGTGCACGAGATACTGACGCACATCAACGAGGAAGACCACCGAGTGGCCGATGCCGTGCAGCAAGCCATTCCCCAGATAGAGGAACTGGTGAAGAAGATCGTGCCACGCATGAAGCGCGGTGGCCGCCTGTTCTATATCGGTGCGGGGACCAGTGGACGTCTGGGTGTGCTCGATGCCTCTGAGATTCCTCCCACATTCGGCATGCCGCCACGCATGGTGATAGGCGTGATAGCTGGCGGAGAGTCGGCCTTGCGCCGTTCTATAGAGAATGCCGAGGACAAGGAGCATAAGGGCTGGGAGGATTTGATGGAGCACAACATCAATACGCGCGACACGGTGATAGGCATTGCTGCCTCGGGCACCACACCTTATGTCATCGGTGCTCTGCGCGAAGCCCGTGAGCATGGCATTCTCACAGGGTGCATCACCAGCAATCCTCACTCCCCCATGGCTGCTGAGGCCGATGTGGCTATCGAGATGGTGGTGGGGCCTGAGTTCGTCACAGGCAGCTCCCGCATGAAGTCGGGCACAGGGCAGAAGATGATTCTCAACATGATAAGCACAGCCGTGATGATACAGCTGGGCAGGGTGAAGGGGAATAAGATGGTGAACATGCAACTCACCAATGAGAAGCTTATCGACCGAGGCACACGGATGCTGGTAGAAGAATTAGGACTTGGCTATGGTCAAGCCAAGTCCTTACTCTTATTGCATGGTTCTGTGGAAAAAGCGATAGAAAGCGTCAATCTACAATCTCCGAAAGAATAATGTCGAATATCAAGGTAGAATAGCCAGGGACTGTGATTCTCGTTGCATCAGGCTTAGCGCCATACCCACTCTGATAAGGCACATAGAGTATCCAGCGCTCCCCCTCACGCATATACTGCAGGGCAGCTATCCAGCCTTCTACTAATCCACTTGTGCCAGTAGAGGTAACCGTTGGTTTAATCGTGAACGTTGATGGCGTATCATACACCTGCGGCAGCTTGGAATGTCCCTCCAGATTGGTGTCTGTAGCCACATAGCCACTGAAGTTACTGTCGAACACATCGCCTGTCAGGTAAGAGCCGCAGTAATAGGCCGACACCTTATCCGTATAGAGCGGATGTGCTCCCTCGGTAGCCGTGAGTTTCTTGCAGAACACATAATGTTTATACGTGGTGGAGCTCCTGCGCGTCTGTATGCCGAACAGTTGTCCGATAGGCATAGCATCTACGCGTGCCGTATCATCGGGCGTACTGAAAAGGTGACTCCCTGCTGCATTCAGCAAGGAATCACAATAATCCTCATTGTATGCCTGCCAATGGTCGTACACCGTCTCCTCCTCTACTTCGGAGCAAGAGATGATGGTGCCCACGAGCACGAAGCTCAGCAGTCCTATGATATATCTCAATGGCTTCATGATCAAATCAGTTTCTTAAGCAAGCTGGTGATGCTCACGCGGTCTTCGATGATGCCACGCAGGTCGCTGATAGCCACGCGCTCCTGCTCCATGGTGTCACGGTTGCGCAGGGTCACACAACCATCGTTCAGCGTGTCGTGATCCACGGTCACACAGTATGGTGTGCCGATGGCATCCTGACGACGGTAGCGCTTACCGATGCTGTCTTTCTCCTCGTAGATGGTGTTGAAGTGGAACTTCAGATCGTTCACTATCTCGCGGGCCTTCTCAGGCAGACCGTCTTTCTTCACCAGAGGCAGCACGGCCAACTTCACAGGAGCCAAAGCTGCAGGCAATTTCAGCACTACGCGGCTCTCGCCATTCTCCAGCTGCTCCTCGCAGTAGCTACCGCACATCACGCTCAAGAACATACGATCTACACCGATACTGGTCTCCACCACGTAAGGTACGTAGCTCTCGTTGGTCTCAGGATCGAAGTACTTGATGCTCTTGCCACTGTACTTCTCATGCTGTGAGAGGTCAAAGTTGGTGCGGCTGTGTATGCCCTCCACCTCCTTGAAGCCGAATGGCATCAGGAACTCGATGTCGGTAGCTGCGTTAGCATAGTGCGCCAGCTTGTCATGGTCGTGGAAGCGGTAGTGATCAGCACCGAAGCCCAGTGTCTGGTGCCATTTCATGCGCTGCTGCTTCCAGTTCTTGAACCACTCCATCTCGGTGCCTGGCTTGCAGAAGAACTGCATTTCCATCTGCTCGAACTCGCGCATGCGGAAGATGAACTGGCGTGCCACGATCTCGTTGCGGAAAGCCTTACCGATCTGTGCGATACCGAAAGGCAGTTTCATGCGGCCCGTCTTCTGCACATTGAGGTAGTTCACGAAGATGCCCTGTGCCGTCTCTGGACGCAGGTAGATTTTCATGCTGCCGTCGGCTGTAGAACCCATCTCGGTAGAGAACATCAGGTTGAACTGACGCACCTCTGTCCAGTTGCGTGTGCCGCTGATAGGACAAACAATGCCCTCATCCAGAATGATCTGGCGCAGCTCTTCCAAGTCTGGTCCCTGCATAGCGGCTGCATAGCGAGCATGCAGTGCCTCACGCTTAGCCACCTCTTCGGCCACGCGCGGACTGGTAGCGCGGTATTTCTCCTCATCAAAGCTGTCGCCGAAGCGCTTGCGTGCCTTGGCCACTTCCTTCTCTATCTTCTCGTCATATTTAGCTATCTGATCCTCTATCAGCACATCGGCACGATAGCGTTTCTTAGAGTCGCGGTTATCTATCAGAGGGTCATTGAATGCATCCACGTGGCCACTAGCCTTCCAGACGGTAGGATGCATAAAGATAGCTGAGTCTATGCCCACGATATTGTCGTGCAGCAGCACCATGCTCTGCCACCAGTATTGTTTGATGTTATTCTTGAGTTCCACACCATTCTGGCCGTAGTCATACACTGCGCCCAGACCATCGTAGATATCGCTGCTTGGAAATACGAAACCATACTCCTTGCAGTGTGCCACTACTTTCTTGAAAACGTCTTCTTGTGCCATAATTTATCTATTTATCTAAATTTGGGTGCAAAGATAGGAAATTAAATTGAGAATTGAGGATTGAGGATTGAGAATTATAACCACACAAAGATGATTTAATTCTATAATCTTTTAATTTTTTAATTTTTAATAGTCGTTATCTCTATCACGCCGTTAGCGCCACGCACGCCATAGCCGCCACCATCCTTCAGCACCACGATGCTCTCTACGGTCTCCACGGGTACGGTGGCATCTATATCAGTGCCCGACATGGCCACGCCATCCACGACAAAGAGCGGTTCGTTGCTCGAAGAGATAGAGTTGATGCCACGTATGCGTATGCTGCTGCCCGTCATGCCTTCCTGAACGATGATGCCAGACACGCAGTTCTTCAGCACCTCAGACACCGTGCGGAAGCCCGAGCGCATAATGAGTTCATGGTTCACGCCGCCGCCCTTGGGAGCCGTCACCTGCACATAGGGCAGTGTGCGCTCTGCATCCACGCCTTTCAGCGTGAAGTCATTGCTGTTCAAGTCTATGGTCAGCTCCTGCTGTCCACTTACAGGCACCAAGGCATCTTGGCGACCCGATGCCGCTATCTGCAGTGTATCTCCAGCCTCTGCGCTGTCGAAGGCGAAGTGTCCTTGCTTATCCGTTGTAGCCGTCTTGTCGGCCTTTTTCAGCCATACCACGATGCCCTTCTTAGGCTTTCCCTTCTTCAGCACCGTGCCGCTGATGCCCTGTGCAGACAGCGCCATGCTGCCCACCAAGCATATCAATAATAGGAGGTATCTTTTCATCGTTGCCAATGATTAGTTTCACATACTTGCCGTCTTCACCCCCAGCGTGGTGATTTCTATCACGCCGTTGGCACCGCGTGCCCCCCAGCGAGATCCGTCCTTGTGCAGCTCTATGCGCTCTATGCTCTCCACAGGTAGTAATGCGTCGATATCTACGTCTGCACACTCCACCCCATCCACGACGAAGAGCGGACTGTTATCTCCACCTACCGAATTCACGCCACGCACCCTGATAGTGCTACCCATGAATGTCTGCTCTACAGAGATGCCCGTCATGTGGTGGCGCAAGATGTCCGTCACCTTCTGCAGCCCCGAGCCTATGAACTGTTCTCTCTCCACCACCGTGCCCTTCAGCTTCGTGTCAGCACTGGCCAGAGCCATGTAGGGCAGTCGCTGCTCCAGCACGCCGTTGTTCAGCACGAAGTCGTTCGGGTCTATATACACCCTGAGTCTGCGTGCATCGCTCACCTCTATACGTGCAGCTTTTCTTTTGGTCACGTTGATTTGGAGTATATCACCAGGGGCAGCGTTCTTGAAGTAAAACCTGCCATACTTGTCCGTCGTGGTAGTTTCGTTGGAACTGCTGATGCTCACCACCAGTCCCTTCTTAGGCTTCCCTTTTCTCGTGATGACACCAGAGAGTTCCTGTGCCTCGAGCACGGGGCACAACATCATCACAGCCAGTAAAAGTAATACAATCTTTTTCATACCTTTGCCTTTTATTCATAGTTTCCGCCCAAAGATACGACTTATTTTTCACGTTAGCATGCTGAAACACAAAAACTTTGTTAAAACGCTACTGAAAGCGAAAAAGAAAGGGTAAATGACACATAGTATGCTTAAATGAAATAAGAGAGACATACCATACAATAGAAGCACTTTGACATATTGAAAACACCCGATTGCCTCCAACAGATGGAAGAGACAAGAAAAAATGGTCCTGTACATTTTGAACTGCACTCTATTTTTTGTATCTTTGACCCCAAATGGCTAAAAATATGAGCGCTGAAGACGATAATATCTTGGAAAACGAAGGGACGCAGGACGCTGGTCACTCTGACTACAAGCCTGCCGACGGCAAGGACGCACAGGCGAAGCACCAACTGAGCGGCATGTACCAGAACTGGTTTCTGGACTATGCCAGCTATGTGATTCTGGAACGCGCCGTGCCCAACATCATGGACGGACTGAAGCCCGTGCAGCGACGTGTGCTGCACTCCATGTGGCGCATGGAAGATGGTCGCTACAACAAGGTGGCCAACATCGTGGGGCATACCATGCAGTTTCACCCACATGGCGATGCCAGCATCAAGGATGCACTGGTGGGCCTGGGGCAGAAGGAGCTGCTGGTGGATACGCAGGGCAACTGGGGAAACATACTCACAGGTGACGATGCTGCGGCGGGCCGATACATAGAGGCCAGACTGTCGGCCTTTGCCAAGGAGGTGGTGTTCAACCCTAAGACCACGGAGTGGCAGTATAGCTACGACGGGCGCAACAAGGAGCCCGTGACGCTGCCCGTGAAGTTCCCGCTGCTGCTGGCGCAGGGCGTGGAGGGTATCGCCGTGGGCCTGTCGTCTAAGATTCTGCCGCACAACTTCAACGAGCTTTGCGACGCAGCCATCAGCTACCTGCACGATGAGGAGTTTCACCTCTATCCCGACTTCCCCACAGGGGGCAGCATAGACGTGAGCCACTATAACGACGGGCAGCGCGGTGGCGTAGTGAAAGTGCGCGCCAAGATAGAGAAACTGGACAACAAGACGCTGGTGATACGCGAGATTCCTTATGGCAAGACCACCAGCAGCTCGGCAGCGAAGAGTAACGGCAGCCTCATAGACTCTATACTGAAGGCCATAGAGCGCGGCAAGATCAAAGCGCGCAAGGTGGAGGATAATACCGCAGCCAACGTGGAGATACTGGTGCATCTGGCTCCGGGCGTATCGTCCGACAAGACCATCGATGCACTGTTTGCTTTCACAGACTGTGAGGTGAGCATTTCGCCCAATTGCTGCGTGATAGACGATGAAAAACCGCAGTTCCTCACGGTGAGCGATGTGCTTCGCCGCTCAGTAGATTACACGAAAGACCTGCTGCGCAAGGAGTTGGAGATTCGCCGCGGCGAGCTGATGGAGAGCCTGCACTTTGCCTCTCTGGAGAAGATATTCATCGAGGAGCGCATCTACAAGGACCGCGAGTTTGAGGAGGCCAAGAACATGGATGCAGCCTGCGAGCACATCGATGAGCGACTGACACCCTACTACCCACAGATGATCAGGGAGGTGACCAAGGAGGACATCCTGAAGCTGATGGAGATCAAGATGGCGCGCATCTTGAAGTTCAACAGCGACAAGGCCAACGAGGCCATACTGCGCATGAAGGGCGAGGTGGCTGAGATAGACAAGAACCTGAAGCACCTGGTGGAATACACGGTGAAGTGGTATCAGCACATCAAGGACAAGTATGGCAAGAACTTCCCACGCCGCACGGTGATAAGGAACTTCGACATCATAGACTCTGCCAAGGTGGTGGAGGCCAACCAGAAACTGTATGTGAACCGCACAGAGGGCTTCATAGGCACAGGACTGAAGAAGGATGAGTTCGTGGACAACTGCTCGGACATAGACGACGTGATCATCTTCTTCCGCAACGGCAAGTACTTGGTGACACCCGTGGCAGAGAAGAAGTTCGTGGGCAAGGACATCTACTACATAGCGGTGTTCAAGAAGAACGATGCGCGCACCATCTACAACGTGGTGTATCGCGATGGCAAAGACGGGTGGTACTACATCAAGCGCTTTGCCGTGACGGGTACCATACGCGACCGTGAGTACGACCTCACGAAGGGCAAGCCAGACTCACGCATCAGCTACTTCAGTGCCAATCCAAACGGTGAGGCGGAGGTCATAAAGATCACGCACAAGCCTAATCCACGCCTGCGCAAGATCACCTTCGAGGCAGACTTCTCTGACATTGCCATCAAGGGACGCCAAGCAATGGGCAACATCCTGACGAAGTATCCTATACACCGCATCATGCTGAAGCACCAAGGCGGCTCTACGCTAGGCGGCCTCAAGGTGTGGTTCGACTACGATGTGCTGCGCCTGAACTACGACCATCATGGCGACTATCTGGGTGAGTTCCAAAACGACGACCTCATCTTGGTGATACTGAACAACGGGGAATACTATACGACCAACTTCGACGTGAACAATCACTATGAGAGCGGCATACGCACCATAGAGAAGTTTGACGCGCAGAAGGTTTGGACGGCCGTGCTCTATGATGCATCGCAGAAGGGATTCCCCTACTTGAAGCGCTTCTGTTTCGAGCCTACCTCGAAGAAGCAGAGCTATCTGGGTGATAATGCTGGCAACCAGTTGATACTGCTCACCGACGAGGTATATCCACGCTTGGAGGTGGTCTTCGGCGGTGGGGATGCCTTCCGTGAGCCTATGATCGTGGAGGCGGATGAGTTCATCGCCGTTAAAGGTTACAAGGCCAAGGGCAAGCGCTTGACAACCTTCGCCATAGAGACTATCAATGAGCTGGAGCCTACCAAGCAGGTAGCGGAAGATGCTACGCCTGCTGTGGTGACGGAGGAACCTTCAGAGGAAAACCTGGACCCAGATAAGGATAAGTCGGATGGTGACATCCTAGATGAACTTACAGGACAGGGAAGGCTGTTCTGAATTTCACGAAATTCAGAAAATGCAAAAATTAAAAAATTAAAAGATTATTTGCATTTTTGCATCTTTGCATTTTTGCATGTATTAAGTATGAATTACAAATGCTATATGGCGATCCTGTTGCTTTGTCTGCTGCCTTTTGTGGTGCAGGCACAGGGGACGCTGTATACCGAGCGTTCGTCAGACCCTACGATAGTGACACGTGCTACAAGCTACGGCATAGGCGTGGCGAATGTATTTGACAATTACCTGTCGCCTCAAGCCTACAGCGGTGTGGAGCTGCGCCTCTCGCGCGAGAGCATACATGCCACAAAGTGGGCACCAGAGACGTGGAAAGCACAGACGTACTTCCAGGGGTATCTGGACTATACCAGCAACCGTACCGACAATAATAATACTGTGGCAGCGGTAGCCAACTGGAACTACGGACTGCACCGACTGCTGTACGAAACGGCCAACTTCCACGTGCTGGTGGGCGGTGTAGCTGATCTGAATGGGGGATTTATCTACAACATGCGTGGGGGCAACAATCCAGCTAACGTGCGGGTTCATGCCAATCTGGATGCTTCGGTGCGCCTGCTGTGGCATACACACGTAGGGCGCTTCCCTTTCCTGCTGCGCTACCAACTGAATGCACCTCTGGTGGGTCTGATGTTCTCGCCGCACTACGGGCAGTCGTACTATGAGATTTTCTCCTTAGGGGACGACAAAGGCGTGGTGAAGCCCACTACCCCACTTAGTCAGCCTACCCTGCGGAGCCTGCTCTCCATAGATTTCCAAATCAGGAAGACGACACTGCGCGTGGGGTATGTGTGCGACCTGCAACAGGCGAAACTCAATGGGTTGAAATCGCACCTCTATGCGCACACGCTGATGATAGGTTTCGTGAAACACCTCAAAAAACTCTGAGCTATGAAACAAATGCTACACCTTATTATATTAGCTTGCTGTCTGAGTGCCTGCGTGGATGAGGACGACTTCAAGGACACGCCGATGGACAACTTCGAGGCGCTGTGGCAGCTCATCGATGAGCACTACTGCTTTCTGGACTACAAGCAGATAGACTGGAATGCCATACATGCGAAGTATGCCCCACAGGTTAAAGCTAGCAAAACAGAGGAGAACCTCTTCGAGGTGCTGGGCAACATGCTGGCGGAGCTGAAGGATGGGCACGTGAACCTCTACACCACGCACAACATGGCACGCTACTGGGACTGGTATGAGAGCTATCCGCGCAACTTCAGTGAAGAACTGGTGGAACGCTATCTGGGGCAGGGCTACCGCATCAGCGGCGGACTGGAATATACCATTCTCAGCGATAACATAGGCTATGTGTATTTCGGCTCCTTCTCCTCGGCAGCAGGAAACGGAAGCCTGTCGGAGATGCTGGACTACTTCTCCCTGTGCGACGGCCTCATCATCGATGTGCGCCAGAATGGTGGCGGCAACCTCACCACAGCCGACCGCATCGCAGCACGCTTCACCAACGAGAAGACACTGGTGGGCTACATCTGTCACAAGACAGGTAAAGGGCACAGCGACTTCTCGGCCCCCGAGCCCATCTATCTGGAGCCTTCTGACCGCATACGCTGGCAAAAACCTGTGGTGGTGCTGACGAACAGACACTCTTATAGTGCCACCAACTACTTTGCCAACATCATGAGCCAACTACCATTGGTGACGCTGATGGGCGACCAAACGGGCGGCGGCTCTGGCATGCCGTTTACCTCAGAACTGCCTAACGGTTGGGGCGTGCGCTTCTCGGCGTGCCCTATACTGAATGCAGAGAAGCAGCACACTGAGTTCGGCATAGAGCCAGACATCCACGTAGATATGGAGGAAGACGACCAACGCCAAGGCATAGACACCATGATAGAAGCGGCCCGCACATTCTTGAAAAGCAAGTAAAATGCAAAAACAATTTGTAGGTAAAGAAAATCTTCTTATCTTTGCGCTCGGTTTCAAATCCACACATGCGGGTGTGGCGTAATTGGCAGCCGCGCCAGACTTAGGATCTGGTGACGAAAGTCGTGTAGGTTCGAGTCCTATCACCCGCACTCTTCAAAAAAAATGCTTATCTTTGCAGAAAGAAATCATTAATCATAAAATAGAATGAAGAAACTACTCTCTACAATGGTTATGGGCATGGTGGCCCTAAGCAGTATGGCAGTCACTCCGCTGTGGCTGCGAGATGTACAGATTTCTCCCGACGGACAGCAAATAGTCTTCTGCTACAAGGGCGACATCTACAAAGTGAAAACCAGTGGCGGAACAGCCGTGCAACTGACGACGCAAGACTCTTATGAATGCAACCCCGTATGGAGCCCCGATGGCAAGCAGATAGCATTTGCCAGCGACCGCGAGGGTAATTTCGACCTCTACGTGATGCCGGCAGAGGGTGGCGCAGCCAAGCAACTCACCAATAACTCTTCGGCAGAGACGCCATGGGTCTACAGTCCCGATGGCAAGTTCGTGTATTTCTCTGCTGCCATCCAAGACCCTGCAGAGAGCGCTATGTTCCCCAGCGCACGCCTCACAGAGCTTTACCGCGTGCCTGCTACAGGTGGCAAATCGACAATGGTGCTGGCCAGCCCTGCCGAGATGATTAGTTTCTCGCGCGACGGCAATACCATGATCTATCAAGACCAAAAGGGCATGGAGGATCAGTGGCGCAAGCATCACACTTCTTCTGTGACGCGTGATATCTGGCGCTATGACGTGAAGACGGGTAAGCATACCAACCTGACCAACATCGCAGGCGAAGACCGCAATCCTGTGCTGAGCAAGGACGGGCAGACAGTGTACATCCTTAGCGAGCGCAACGGTGGCAGTTCCAATGTTTATTCCTTCCCCTTGAATGCCCCACAACAGATTAAGGCTGTGACCAACTATAGCACACATCCCGTGCGCTTCCTTTCTCTGGCCGATGACGGCAACCTCTGCTTCACTTACGACGGTGAGATCTATACGCAGCAGGTAGGTGGCAAAGCGCAGAAAGTGAGCATTGATATCACCCGCGACGATGTGAACAAAATCCAAGATCTGAGTGTGACACGCGGTGCCTCTTCGGCTGCCGTATCTCCCGATGGCAAGCAGGTGGCATTCACCGTGCGCGGCGAGGTGTTTGTGACTTCTGTGGATTATAACACCACCAAGCAGATCACCTTCACGCCTGAGAATGAGCGCAGTGTGACCTTCGGTGCCGACAATCGCACCTTGGTGTATGTAAGCGAGCGCGATGGGCACTGGAACCTCTATAAGGCTACCATCGCCCGCAAGGAAGACCCCAACTTCGCGAATGCTACCCTTATCAATGAGGAGGCTCTCTTCAATGGGAAAGACGGCATCGAGCGTACTTATCCGCAATTCTCTCCAGATGGTAAGGAGCTGGCTTTCATCGAAGGTCGCCGCTCCCTGAAAGTGATGAATATGGACACCAAGAAAGTACGCACCATCACCAATGGCAATACGTGGTATGAGACTTCGGGCGGCTTCGACTATAGTTGGAGTCCTGATGGCAAGTGGTTCACGCTGGAGATCATTGGCAACCGCCGTGATCCGTATAGCGACATTGGCATCGTGAGCGCACAGGGCGGACAGGTGACCAACATCACCGCCAGTGGTTATACCGACGTCAGTCCGATTTGGGTAATGGACGGCAATGCCATTCTCTTTACCAGTGAGCGCTACGGCATGCGCAGCCATGCCTCATGGGGTTCACAAGACGATGCCCTGCTGGTCTTCATGAACCAAGACAGCTATGACAAGTACCGCATGAGCAAGGAAGACTATGAGCTGCAGAAGGAACTGGAGAAAGAACAAAAGAAGAGCGAGACCGATAAGAAAGATGATAAAAAGGATGATAAGTCGGCCGATAAGAAGGAGACTACCAAGGATATCAATATCGAACTGGAAGGCATCGGCGACCGTATTGTGCGCTTGACACCAAACTCCTCAACAATGGGAGGTGCCATCCTCGACAAAGAAGGTGAGAACCTATTCTACTTTGCGCGCTTCGAAGGTGGCTACGACCTCTGGAAGATGGATCTGCGCAAGCGTGAGACGAAGTTGGTATCGAAGAATGCCGGAGGTGGTAGCATGGAACTGAGTGGTGATGGCAAGAGCATCTTCGTGCTTTCTAGCGGCAGCCTCCAGAAGATGGAGCCAAGCAGCGGCAAACTCACACCTATATCTTTCAGTGCGCAGATGAAGCTCGACCCTGCTGCAGAGCGTGAATATATGTACAACCATGTGGAGCAGCAAGTGAAGCAGCGCCTCTTCGATCCTAAATACTTCGGTGTAGATTGGGAAGGCTACGTGAAGGCATACCGCAAGTTCTTGCCACACATCAGCAATAACTACGACTTCCAAGAGCTACTTAGTGAATTGTTGGGTGAACTCAATGTATCACACTCTGGCGGTCGTTACACGCCCAACCTCAGTGGAGATGCTACCGCAGCACTGGGATTGCTCTACGATTACAGCTATACAGACAAGGGCCTGAAGGTGTCTGAAGTGGTGGCAGGTGGTCCTTTCGATCATGCTAACTCTAAGGTGAAGGCTGGTGATGTGGTGGAGAAAATAGACGGCATCGAAATCACCGATGAGACCAATCTCTCAAACATCTTGAACGCCAAGGCACGCAAGAAGACACTCGTATCGCTCTACAATGCGCAGCGCAAGGAACGTTGGGAAGAGGTGATTCTGCCTATCACACAGAGTGCCATGAATACCCTGCTCTACGAACGATGGGTGAAGCAGCGTGCTGCCGATGTGGAGCGCTGGTCAAACGGTCGTTTAGGCTACGTACACCTCCAGTCTATGAACGATGGCAGCTACCGCACCATCTACAGCGACATTCTGGGTAAGTACAACATGAAGGAGGGTATCGTAATAGATACCCGCTGGAATGGTGGCGGTCGCCTACATGAGGACATTGAGGTGCTCTTCAGCGGTGAGAAATATCTGGAACAGGTCATCCGCGACGTAGTGGCATGCGAGATGCCAAGCCGTCGTTGGAACCGCCCAAGCATCATGGTGACTTGCGAAGCCAACTATAGTAATGCGCATGGCACTCCTTGGGTATATAAGCACATGAATCTGGGCAAGATCGTTGGTGCGCCTGTACCTGGCACTATGAGTAGTGTGTCTTGGGAAACCTTGCAAGATCCTACGATGGTCTTCGGTATTCCTATCGTAGGCTTCCGCCAAGCGGATGGCACTTACTTGGAGAATACGCAGTTGGAACCCGACATTCTGGTGCTGAACAATCCTGAAACTGTGGTGAAGGGTGAAGACACCCAACTGAAGACCGCTGTGGAAGAACTGCTGAAGGAAATCGCAGCAAAAGGCAACCAGTGGTAAAATGCCGCGATAGCCATATGCCCAAAAGAAAGCCTCCCCTTCGGGGGAGGTTTTTTATGCTTCGGCGATTAAGAAATCAGATAGAAGATGCCCAGAAGAATCAAGTTCACGAAGATGACTGCTCCGAAGAACTTCAAGATCAGAGGCCGAATCTCGCGCTTGCCTCCAGAGAAGAAGAGTGCATAGCACATATTCACGGTGATGTTGCTCACTATGGCCTGCAGCGTACATGCCACCACCAGATGGATATTCATACTGCTACCTTGCAGCAAGTTGAGGATAAACGGTGTGATATCACTCAAACCCGATATGAAGGAGAGCACATTCAGACCGCCCTCGCCTGCATACACCAGCGTGTAGTGCGTCACGATGGTGAATACCACGAAGAGCGCAGCAAAAATCAGCGCCACTTTGAACTCCAGTGGGTTACTGTTGTCTTCTTCTTCCTCTTCTGTGACTTTCTGAGCCGTTGCTTTAGCCTCCGCATGCAGATGCAGCCAGATACCAATGCTCCCCGACACTGCACTCATCAGCAACATGTAGGGATAGATGGATAAGAAAGCGGCACGGCTGAAGATGCCTATCAGTATCAGGAAGCGCAGGAAGGTCATGCTGATGGCCATCAGCATGGCTGCCACATACTCGGGCGCTTCCTCGGCCGTGGCACTCTTGCTTTTACGCGCCAAGACGGAGATGGTGGCGGTGCTGCTATACAAGCCTCCGATGATGCCTGATACGAAGGTGCCCGACTGCCTGAACACATAGCGTTTCAGCAGATAAGAGAGGTAGGAGATGCCCGAAACTATTACCGTAGCAAACCACACCGTATAGGGTGTAAGGTTGATACCTGGAATGAGATTATCACGCGGCAGGATAGGCAGAATAATGCCACTGATGGCGAGGAACTTCGCCAGTGTGATCATCTCGTCGTTCTTCATGCGCTGCGCCAACTCCGCAAAGGTATGCTTCATCTCCGCAAAGAGCAAGACAGCCACCACCAGCGTGACATAAAACCACGATGGCTGCGTGGCCACGATAGGAGGTATGCAATAGGTGATCAGGGCGATAACGATGGTGGTAGCACCGAACGCATGCACCTGCGACAAACGGGCATAGTAATAGCTTATGAGCAACAAACCCAAAATCAGTCCGCCACCCATATAGAGTTTATAGTCCACGGGATCGAGGATATAGAGCAGGTAACCCAGTATCCCGATGAAAGTGAACGTACGATCGGTACCAAATATCTGGCTTTCCTTGCCAGCTTTGAGGTTCAGACGGCGAAGCGACAAACCTATCAGCAAGGAAAACAACGTCACCAGTAAGAAGGTGACCAGTTGTGCAGGTACGTATTCGTAAAGTTTCTCCAAAGTTCAGTCATTATTGTTCGTTGCTTGATATCAAGCCCCATTCCCGGAAAGGATGCTGCCGAAGCTGCGAATTATAGTAGCGGCGGTCGCCCGTCACTTCCTCACCGATAAAATCGGGCTTTTCGTATGCCTCATCAGGCGAGGAAAGTTCCACCTCTGCCATGATGAGTCCCAAGTTTTCGCCATAGAACTCGTCCACCTCGAAGGTATGCCGCCCGCTCTTTACCAAATAGCGTGTCTTGTCTATGATGCCAGGCTCGCAGATCTTCATCAGCTGCAAAGCCTCATTGAGCGGAATTTCCTTTTCCCATTCGAAGCGCACTAGCCCTCCGATGTCCGACGGTCCCTTGATGGTGAGGTAGCCCTTGTCATCACGGATACGTACACGCACCGTACGTCCTCGGGCACTGCTTATGTACCCCTGGACGATACGGCTTTTCGCATACGCTTGATCACGAAACTCCCCTTTCACCAAGAATTTCCGTTCTATCTCGTAGGCCATGATTACGCTTTACCTGCATACCACACAAACATGAGCAGCACTAAGACTGCCAGTACGATAGCGATACCACGGATAACCATTTTGGCCTGTTTCTCCTGCTTCTGTGCACGGAGTTCTTTTTTGGATGTTTTTTTAGCTTTTGCCATAGTATTGATTTTTTACTGAAAAACTGATTGACTGATTATTATATCTTTTAATTTTATAATTTTATAATCTTTCAATTGGAGTTTTCCCCAGAAAACTCCATCAAATACGCCTTGATGAACTCATCAATCTCACCGTCCATCACGCTATTCACATCACTCGTTTGGTAACCCGTGCGATGGTCTTTCACGCGACGGTCGTCAAAGACATAACTGCGTATCTGCGAGCCCCACTCTATCTTCTTCTTACCCGCCTCCACCTTGGCTTTCTCCTCATTGCGGTGCTGAAGTTCCTTGTCATAGAGGATGGATTTCAGGTGTTGCATGGCATTCTCGCGATTCTTAGGTTGGTCGCGTGTCTCCGTATTTTCGATGAGGATTTCCTCATCCTCGCCTGTATAGGGGTCTTTATATTGGTAGCGCAGGCGCACGCCCGACTCCACCTTGTTCACATTCTGACCACCTGCGCCGCTGCTTCGGAATGTATCCCAAGAAACGCAAGACATATCTACCTTTACCTCAATGGTATCATCTACCAGCGGGGCAGCAAAGACAGAGGCAAAGGAAGTCATACGCTTGCCCTGTGCATTGTAGGGAGACACACGCACCAAGCGGTGCACGCCATTCTCACCTTTCAAATAACCATAGGCGAAATCGCCCGTGATGTCGATGGTGCAGCTCTTGATGCCCGCCTCATCACCTTCCTGTATATTGGCAATACTGGTTTTGTAGCCATGTCGTTCGGCATAGCGCAGATACATGCGCATCAGCATGCTGGCCCAGTCTTGGCTCTCCGTGCCTCCAGCGCCAGAGTTTATCTTGAGCACGCAGTCCATCTGGTCGGCCTCGTCGCGTAGCATATTCTTCAGCTCCAGTGCCTCGATGGCTTCTATGGCCTTTCTATAGTTTTCATCCACTTCCTCTTCGGTCACCATCTCTTCTTTGAAGAAGTCGAAAGAGAGCTGCAACTCATCGGTGAGTGTCTTCACCCCCTTATAGCCATTGAGCCACTTTTCCAACTCCTTCACTTTCTTCATCTGAGCCTCCGCTGCCTTCTGGTCGCTCCAGAAGTCGGGATCTTGCGTACGCAGTTGCTCCTCCTCATACTCCATTTTCTTGGCATCAATGTCCAAGTAGCGATGAAGCGCCTCGGTACGGCTGATGACCTCTTTGAGTTGATCGGCTGTTATCATATTTATTCTTGATACATTTTATTTATTAGTTCCTTATAATTCTGCTCCACGATGTTGCGACGCAGTTTCAGCGTGTTGGTCAGTTCACCACGTTCCATGCTGAATGGCTCTGGCAGCAGGGTGAAGCGCTTGATACGTTCATAGTTGGCAAACTGCTGCTGCAGGGTGTCCATTCGTGTCTGGAACAGTTCCTTAATCTCTGGATTGAGCAGCAACTCGTCCATGCCGCCATAGCGTATGCCTTTGCTCTTGGCATAAGCCTCCACGGCCTTGTAGTTTGGCACTATGAGGGCGGAGACGAACTTATATCTATCGGCTATCACGGCCACTTGTTCGAAGTATTGGTCAACGGCCAACTTGGTTTCGATGGCTTGCGGGCTGATGTACTTTCCGTTTGAAGTCTTAAAGAGGTCCTTGATGCGTTCTTTGAGGAACAGCGTGCGGCCCTCCAGATAGCCAGAGTCGCCCGTGTGGAACCATCCGTCTTTGTCGATGGCCTTTGCGGTGGCTTCAGCTTTGTGATAGTAGCCACTCATGATGGTCTTTCCGCGCAGCAATATCTCGTTGTTCTCGCCTATCTTAACTTCAAGGTCGGGCATCACCTCACCCACCGAACCTATCACAAAGTTTTCCATGGGGAAGCAAGATACCGTTGCGGTGCTCTCCGTCAGTCCGTAGCCCACACACATATTGATGCCTACCGCGTGGGTAAACTCGCACACTTCATCAGACACAGCAGCGCCAGCAGTAGGGAAGAACTTGCCATTCTCCACTCCCACCACCTTACGCAGCATCGAGAGTATGGTGCTGTCGAAGAATTTATACTTCAGCTTCAGCCATGTAGGCGGTTCCATGCCTTTACTCAGATAGTCCACATTGTAGGCCTTGCCCACCTTCAGGGCATTGACCATCAGGGCTTTCTTCACACCGCTCTCCTTGGCTATCTTCTGCTGCACGGCGATATAGACTTTTTCCCAGAATCGTGGCACGCTGCACATATAGTTAGGCCTGATCTCACGGATAGACTTCTGTATATCGGCAGGGCGTAGGTTCACGCATATCTGAATGCCCTCATTGAGGCAGACGTAGCACCAGCCACGCTCGAAAACGTGCGTCAGCGGCAGGAAGTTCATAGACACGTCGCCCTCCCTCATGGTGGTGAGGCGCTCATGGTGCGTGCGCAGGGCTTCTTGCCAGTTGTAGTGGTGCAGCATCACGCCCTTGGGCTCTCCGGTAGTGCCAGAGGTATAGAGGATGTTGCAGAGGTCATCAAACGAAGCTCTGGCGGTGCGAGCTTCCACCACCTCATTATATGGCAGTCCTTCGCCGCGCTTCATGAACTCATCAAAATAGATAGAATTTTTGTCGCGTGGGTCTTTCACCACGGTAGGATCATAGATCACTATTTGCTCCAGCGTGTGGCAATAGCCTTGCACCGAGATGACCGCATCATACTGGAACTGCTCACCTACAAAGAGGATGCGTATGTGGGCATCGTTGATGATATAGCGGGCCTGCTCTGGCGAACTGGTAGCATAGAGTGGAACGGTCACTGCCCTATTGGCGAAGCAAGCGAAGTCCACGAAGAAACTCTCTGGTTTATTCTGAGAAAAAATACCTACATTCTCAAACTCTTTCACGCCGCAAGCTACCAGGGCACTGGCTGCTTGACGCACATTGTCGGAGAACTGCCTCCAACTGATAGGCACCCATTGTTCTTTGGAATAATCCCTGTATTTCAGGGCTATCTTATCTCCAAACTTTTCAGCCTGACGATGGATCAATACAGATAAATGATGAATAGTCATAATCTTACTTTTTTAGTTAGGCAGTTCAAAGGTACTTCTTTCTTACCAAATATCAAACTTTCCGCCTCTTTTTCTTCCCTTTGCCCCTGTTTTATGCCCCTGCTGGGAAAGATTTTTTACCCTAATGGGTAAATATATTCTCTTTTTCTGTATTTTCGCAGTCGGAACTAATACTCACGTGTATGAACCAGCAGGTGACAAACATGGCCCAGGAGGCCATAGGATTATTGAGGAAACTTATCGCCATTCCTTCCATCAGCAGAGAGGAGGAGAAGGCGGCCGACTATGTGCAGCGGTATCTGGAGGAGATGGGCATGCAGACAGGGCGCAAGGGCAACAATGTGTGGTGTCTCAGTCCGGGATTCTCCACAGGGAAACCTACGCTGCTACTCAACTCTCACATCGACACGGTGAAGCCTGTCAGCGGTTGGACACGCCCGCCTTTCAGCCCCACCATCGAAGACGGAAAGCTCTATGGCTTGGGCAGCAACGATGCGGGTGCCAGCTTGTTGAGCTTGATGCAGGTGTTCCTGAAACTCTGCCAGACCACACAGGCCTACAACCTTATTTTCTTGGCATCGTGCGAGGAGGAGGTGTCTGGCAAAAACGGCATCGAGTGTGTGCTGCCGCTCTTACCACCCATCGACTTTGCCATTGTGGGAGAACCTACAGAGATGCAGCCTGCCATCGCAGAGAAGGGACTAATGGTGCTGGATGTCACAGCCTATGGGAAATCGGGGCATGCTGCCCGCGAAGAGGGGGTGAATGCCATCTATCTGGCCATGGCTGACATGGCTTGGTTTCGCGACTATCGGTTCGAGAAGGTATCACCCTTCCTCGGTCCAGTGAAGATGAGTGTGACCATGGTGAGGGCAGGGACGCAGCATAATGTGGTGCCCGACAAGTGCAACTTCGTGGTGGATATTCGCAGCAACGAGTGCTACACCAATCAGGAACTATACGACATCATCTGCCAGCATGTCTCTTCCGAGGTAAAGGCACGCTCTTTCCGCTTGGGATCGTCGCACGTGGATGCTTCGCACCCGTTGGTGCAGCGCATGGTGGCCTTAGGGCGCACGCCTTTCGGATCGCCCACGCTATCAGACCAGGCACTCATGGCGTTCCCATCACTGAAGATAGGTCCGGGCAAGAGCAGCCGCAGCCATTCAGCCAATGAATTTATCTGCATGTCGGAGATTGAAGAGGCCATCGACCTCTACCTTCAGATACTGGACAAATCAGAGTTTTAGCCAGCGTTCAGGATTGAGTTTATCGCGTTCCTTACGCAGTTGGAAGTGCAAGACGGTGCGATTATCGTTGGAAGTGTCGGTGAAGACGGTTCCCAATTCTTGGCGTGTGTTCACGTCGTCGCCTTGCTTCACGCTGGTGGAAGATAGGTTGCAATACACTGAGATGTATTGGCCGTGGCGCACCAGCACATTGAAGAGGCCGTTGAGTTGGAAGATGGCAGCCACCTTTCCGTTGAACACGGCGCGGGCCTGGGCACCTGGCTTCCCTTGCAGGTCTATGCCTTTATTGTCGAGTGTCACGTTCTTCATGCCCTGCACATTATATTGTCCGAAGCGGCTCACCACGATGTAGGAGGTTGTGATGGGCGCAGGCAGTCTTCCGCGGTTTTGCTCGAAGTTGGCCGACAGGGCTTTGTCTGTGCTTGCCGAAGAGGCTGGAGCAGGAGCTGTGGTGCTCTTGGCACTGGTAGCCGTCTTGGTAGTGGCAGGCTTGGCATTGGCCTTGGCAACGGTCTTAGCTTCCGTGCGTTTGGCGGCCTCTGCTTGCTTCTTAGCTTCGGCTTCCCTGCGCGCCTCTTCCTCCGCTTGCTTACGGGCTTTCTCTATCTCGGCAGCCACCAACTTGTCTATTTCTGCATTGAGTTTATTAGCCTCTGCTTGTTTTTTCCTGATTTCATCCTGTAGTCCTTTCTGCGTCTTCTGCAGTTCGTTCACCAGGGCACGCTGTTCACGCTGCTGCGTCTCCAGCACCCTGCGCTCGGCCTCGCGCTGCTGCAGCAGGTCGGTCTTCGAAGCTCTCACTTCCTCCAATTCTTTGCGTTTGGCGCTGATGTCTTGCTGTTGTTGCTGCATGGCCAGTCCTTGAGTTTTCTGATAGGTGGCATACTCGCGCACGTAGCGTAGGCGGCGCAAGGTCTGCACCAGCGAGCCTGCAGAGAAGATGAACATGAGTTTCTGCTGTATCGAACCGTGGCGCTGCAGGTAGCGCAGCGAGGCCACATAGTCGTCTTTCTGCGCCAGCAGGTCGGTCTGCAGCCGGGAGAGTTGGGCTTCCACAAGGTTCATTTCGGCATCTATCTGTGCCATGTCGCTGGTCAGCGTGTCTATATATCTGCGGCGTTCGTCTATCTGTCCCGTCAGTGTATTCAGGGTGTTCAGTTGGCTGCCCACGTCTTTCTTGGTAGAGTTGAGCAGTGTCTGCGTCTCCTCTATTTGCTTCCTCAGCTGTCCCTGCCTGTTCTGTAGATCTTTGATACGCTTATTGGTCTGCGCTCCGAGGGGAGCCAGACACAGCAACATACAGAGTAGCAGGCATAGGCGTTTCATAGGCTCAGCAGGAATTGCAGCAGTTCGTCGAGCGTCACTTGCTCGTAGCGCGACGACAGCGTGGTGGGTTTCACATTGTTTTCTCCCGTGGTGAAGTCAGAGAGCTCCACCTTGGCTTTCTGCAACTTTGCCAGTCCAAATTCCTCGCCCGATATAGATTTTTTCCCATCGGGTTTGGAGGCTTCGTAGATGAGGTCTTCCAGACGGTTGTAGGTCCAGCGCCGCGGCAGTCGGTCCTTCAGCTCTTCCTTGGTGGTGCGCACATAGCGATGATTGATGCGATCTATCAAGAGGATGTTCTCGGGCGTGACTTCGATGCGTGCCACTTCAGAGCGAAGGATGGGCATCAAGAACGACACCTGCACTATTTCGCCCTGCTTCAGTTTCATGGTGCCATTGACCGAATAAACGACTTCTCCGTGGGGAATGGTCACCTGCACCTTTGATGAGAGGTAGGCATTTTCCTCGGCATTCACGCCCACTGCCCGCTTGGTGGTCTTGCACCCCGTGATGCCCACCAGCAGCAGGTACAGCAGCAGGCACATGCCTGAGGTTTGTCTTATGATCTGTCTATTCCACATATTTCTTCTGATTGATTTTCTGTTTTAGCTTGGCCGACTGGCTTCCCAGTTCCAAGGCTTGTTTCCAATACTCCACCGCGGCAGCGGTCTCGCCTACCATGTAGTAGATGTCTCCGCAGTGCTCCACCACATCGGCGCTTTTGTCACCGTCGGTTTTCATGGCCATGTCTATGTAGAGCTTCGCCTGCGTATAGTTGCCTTTCACGAAGAGTATCCACGCATAGGTGTCCAGATAGGTGCCGTTCTCGGGCTCTGCCTTCACGGTCTTGTAGCTCATCTCCTCGGCCTTGTCGAGGTCGCGCTTCTCCAGTGAGAGGTAGTAGGCATAGTTGTTCAGCGCCCCCACATTGTTGCCGTAGGTCTCTATGGCTTTCTCATAGGCCTGGTATGCCTCCGTCATATTGCCCTGCGTATGATAGGTGTCGCCCATCATGGAGTAGAAGTCTGACACTATCTCCTTGGTGCTGTTCTCATTCACATGCTCCAGTGCTTGCTTGCAGATGCGTATCACGTCATCGTGCCGCTGCTCGTGGGCATAGGCTATGGAGAGGTAGTAGTAGAACTCCAGTGCCTCCGGACTGGCTTCCACGCCGCCCTCGCACAAGTCGATGATGGCGTTGTAGTCTTCCTCGCGGATGGCATCCTGCAGCAGCGTCATACGTCCACCGCTGTTGGTGGGGTCTATCTGCAGCAGCTTCCGCAGCACTGGCTTAGCCTCCTTGTTCATGTTCTTGGCTATGAGATACTGGGCATATAGCATGGTGAGGTCGGCGTTCTCGGTGTCTTGTTCCAAAATGCGGTCGAAGCGGCGGATGATCTCAGTGCTGTCGCGCTGCTCCTGCTCCACCTGCACCATGAGGCGACGCATCACGTTGACCTTCACGGCATCTTCCACCTTTCGGTTCAGCAGCAGCGAGTCCAGTGTCTGCTCGTAGAGGGCGGTTTTGTCGGTGAGCTCGTAGTACGATGCCAGCGAGTAGAGGGCGTTGGCATTGTCGGGTTCCTGCTTCAGCACCTCGTTGTAGATGTCGTAGGCTTTCTCCTGCTTGCCTGTCTGCAGGTAGGCATCGCCCAGTGCCACTTGGTAGCGCAGCTCGTTTGGATATTCCTCGATGAGTCCTTCCAGCTCTTTGAAGGCCCGCTTTTCATCGCCCATCTGGCGGTAGATGCGATATTTCTCCATGGTGAGGGGTTCGCTCTTGCCGCGTTTCTGCTCCAGCGTGTTGAGCACCTCTATCACCTTGTCGTAGTTTTCTGCGCGTGAATAGAGCGACTCCAGCGTAAAGAGCAGTTCCACATGTGTAGGGAAGCGCTGTGCCATCTGCTCTATCAGTGCCAGCGCCTTGCTTTCCTCGCCTTGTTGCAGGTAGAGATTGGCCAGTCCCTGCCCATACCAGTAGTTGTCAGGCCCATACTTCACGGCCTTCTCCAGTGCTTCTGTGCCCTTAGGTGTCTGTCCCAGCATGAGGTAGTATTGGGAGAGCTCGTAATAGGCGGCTGCCGAGGTGGAGTCTATGGCCAGGCAATGCTCCAGCATCAAGTAGGCGCTGGTGTAGTCCTGCCTCAGCTTGCTGTTCACCGACTCCATATAGTAGTAGTCGAAGCGCCGCTGGTCTGCCTCACTCAGCTCGGTCTGTGCCTGCAGTGGCAGCACCGCCAGCAAAGCCAAAACGATATTTAAACAAAAACTTTTCAATTTAAATTATATTCTAATTTTTACAGGATTTATTTTTCTAACAACGGATTTTACGGATCCACAGGATTATTCTTTCACAGGATTAAAAGGATTTATAGGATTAAAGATTTATTGAAAATTGAGGATTTCCATCCAGATGGCTTAACGCTGCGCAGCCTAATATCTCAATCCTTCCCCGTGTGCCCGAAACCACCGGCACCGCGCTCAGTATCGCTCAGCACCTTCACTTCCTGCCACTCGGCCTGCTCATGGCGAGCAATGATCATCTGCGCTATGCGCTCGCCGTCTTCCACCACGAAGGGCTCCGAAGAGAGATTCACCAGTATTACACACACCTCACCGCGATAGTCGGCATCGATGGTGCCTGGTGAGTTCAGCACCGTGATGCCCTTCTTCAGAGCCAAGCCACTGCGTGGGCGCACCTGTGCCTCGTAGCCTGCAGGCAGGGCCATGTAGAGGCCCGTGGGTATGAGCTTGCGCTCCAAGGGCTGGAGGGTCACGGGTTCGCTGAGGTTCGCACGCAGGTCCATGCCTGCGCTCTGCGGTGTGGCATAGGTAGGCAGTGCGTGCTTCGACTTATTGATTATTTCTACCTTCATAGTATCTCTGTTATAATATTTCTGCGAAAATACGGCTTTTAAACCAAATAATTGATAACTTTGCCCTAAAAATTGTGAATATGGATTGGAACAGACTCATTTCGGCCAAACGCTTCGGGTTGGAAGACATGCATCAGCCCGACTATCAGGAGAATCGTTCGGAGTTTCAGCGCGACTATGACCGCCTCATTTTCTCGGCACCTTTCCGCCGCTTGCAGAACAAGACGCAGGTATTTCCGCTGCCGGGCAGCGTCTTCGTGCACAACCGCCTGACGCATAGTCTTGAGGTGTCTTGCGTGGGACGATCATTGGGCAACGATGTGGCACGGGGCATCTTGCAGCGCCGCCCAGAGCTGCGTGAGAGCTACCTGCCCGAGATTGGCTCCATCGTGTCGGCTGCATGCCTGGCGCACGACTTGGGGAATCCGCCTTTCGGCCACTTTGGCGAGCGGGCGTTCTCTACGTATTTCTCCGAGGGTAAGGGCTTGGCGCTGAAAGAGCGACTGACGGAAGCGCAGTGGAACGACCTGACGCACTTCGAGGGCAATGCCAATGCCTTCCGCCTATTGACGCACCAGTTCGAGGGACGCCGCAAGGGTGGCTTCGTGCTCACCTACCCCACGCTGGCCAGCATCGTGAAGTACCCGTGGTCTTCCAGTGCCACGCAGAAGAAGTCGAAGTTTGGCTTCTTCACCACCGAGGTGGAGAGTTTTCGGAAAATTGCCGATGAATTGGGCATAAAATGCAAATCTACGGCTCCGCTGGTCTATGCCCGTCACCCGCTGGTGTATCTGGTGGAGGCGGCCGATGATATCTGCTACGAAATCATGGATATAGAGGATAGTTTCAAGCTGAAGCTGCTCTCACGCGCCGAGACGTTCGACTTGCTGATGGCTTTTTTCAAGGAGGAGCGCCGCGCTAAGATCAGGCAGATGCTGGAGAAGGTGACCGATGAGAATGAGCAGGTGGCCTACTTGCGGGCACGTGCCATCGGACTGCTGACCTATGAGTGTACGCAGGCGTTTTTGCAGCACGAGGAGGAGATTCTGGCGGGTGAGTTTGAGGGGGAACTGATAGATCATATTTCCGAACTGCCGCGCGAGGCTTATCGCCACTGTGCTGCAGTGGCCAAGCAGAAGATCTACCGCTCACGCGACGTGGTGGATATCGAGGTGGCTGGTTTCCGAATCATCGGCACGCTGATAGACCTCATGACAGATGCCGTGCTCTCGCCAGAGAAGGCCTACTCGCAGCTACTGATGAACCGTGTGAGCAGCCAGTATAGCATCCGCAGTGCCGACCTCTTCGAGCGCATCCTCTCCGTGCTCGACTATATCTCTGGCATGACCGATGTCTTCGCGTTGGATCTGTATCGGAAGATAAATGGAAACAGTTTACCAGCAGTATAGAACGTTATACATTAAACATTAAACATTAAACGTTACGGCTCCGCCGTTCCCATACGGATGGTTTCACCCTGCAAAGTTAATGTTTAATGTTTAACGTTTAAATTTAGAAAATGACTTTGTTCGCTCCGCTAGTGATCTTCAGCGCCTCGGGTTGCTCCTTGACGAAGCTCTCTATGTGTCGCATGCGCTTCTCTTCCAGAATCTCGTTCACGGCAATGAGAATACCCGTCTCTTCCACGTCACCGAAGCCATAGTTGATGGCGGTGCCGAACATGCGCATCGTGGGACTCAGTCCCATGTAAGCATTCACCAGCGGCGGAATGTTGTAACCCAACTTGCGAATCTCACCATTCAGCACCTTGTAATTCTCCTTGAAAGAGTCGTAGCAGAACAGCTTCTCCAGCTCATGCTCATCGCTCTCCAGCTCCAGCGGCTTCTTTGGCACGATGAGATTCTCCTTGTCGCCGAAGTGCTTGCGCAGGAAATAGAGTATCATGTCGCGGCCCTTGCGTATGTAGCTGGGATACATGGTCACCTTGCCGAAGAAATACTTCACATCGGGCATAATCACCATCAGAGCTCCCAGTCCGTCCCACAGGTTGTCTAGCGCAAAGAATCCCTTGCTGCCGGCGCGGGTACTTTGGTATTCCAGTGTGACAAAACTGCGGGCCAATTCTATGGTACAAGGCAGATAGTCCTTGATAAACCGGTCTGAGAAATTAAACAGGTGCGAGGTGGCCAGCATGGGTTCACCGTTGTCGTAGAAGCGCACGTCGGTGCCGCAGATGTAGCGGTAGCCGCCCAGAATCTCCTCCTTCTCGGGATTCCACACTATGAGCTGCTTGTAGGGGTGCTCCATGATGTCAAACTCGTCGATGTCCATCGACTTGCCCGTGCCGCCTCCAGCCGCGCGGAAAGCTATCTCGCGCAGTCGGCCTATCTCCTTCATGGTATTCGGTGCGTTGTGGGCATCTACCACATAGATGATGTTGCTGCTCTTATTGGTCATTCTGAGCCTGCGCTCCTCGGTGAGCTCTGCTTTCAGCAAATCCTTGCTGATGGGCTGAATTATTTCTTCCATATCGATATAGTCTTACTTATTCCGGTATTAGTCATTCGTTAGTATTCAGGTGGTAAACGATGTCCTTCACATACTGCGCCCACTCTGCAGGTGTGCGGCTCTTGTCGAAGGTCTGCCAGGGCACGGGTTTACCTATGGTGATGGTGAAAGACTTATGGCGGTTCTTGAACATCTCATCGGCCAGATAGAGCATGGCAATGTTGAACTTGATGCCCAGCGCCTTGCTCCAGTTGGCCAGTCGGTAGAAGAAGTCGGAGTTCCTGCCCTCGAAGTGAATGGGCACCACGTCGCGGTGAGTCTCCACGCTCTTGCTCACGAAGGTCTTTTTCCATTCCAGGTCGCGTATCACGCCTTTCTGTTTTCTGGAGCAGAGTCCTGCGGGAAACATGATGATGTGATCGTCGCTGTGGAAGCCCGCCTCCACCAGTCTTGGGAAATCCTTGGCTTGCTTTCCAGTCTTGTTGATGGGGATGAAGAAAGGTGCCAGCCCCTTGACGTTCATGAGCAGGTCGTTCACCAGGTACTTGATCTTTCCGTCGTAGTGGGTGCCGAGCACATAGCCCAGTGCCAGCCCGTCTTGCCCGCCCAGCGGATGATTGCTCACGAAGGTGAACGGTCCGCCCTCGGGCAGATTTTCCTCGCCGCGCACATCGAGCTTGGCATCGAGAAATTCCAGCGTATGCTTCAGGAAGGGCAGTCCCACCTCCTCGCCATGTTCGCGCAGGAAGCCGTTCAGCTCGTCTTGGTGCACTATCTTCTTCAGGTAGCTACGCACGAAGCCGGGTATCTTTTTGCCCTTGGCTTTCTCGGCCAGCACGCGGTCTATATCTATGAGTACCGATGAATTTTCATCCATAATTATGCTTTTATGCCATTTTAACTGCAAAGTTAGCTTTTACTTTCTTTAATGCAAAACTTTTTACGGAAAACTACTCAAATAGTCAGCGGAAAAAGTGGAATCACTACTTTTTTCATAAAAACTTTATTGTTCATAAAACCTGCTATAAATAATTAAGCGCTGAAGCGTGTCGGCTTGGCGTGTTGGCCACCGCGCTGCGGCTCCCACGATGTTCGCGTCTATAATGTAAAATTACTACTTTTAGTGCCGTTTGTCAAGAGGCAAGCTTGTATTTAAGATTTGTTAAGAAATAGAATGTATATAAATCAACAATTTTCTAAGATCTACAATCCAGCTTCCGTATATTATTAAATAGATAATCGGCGGACTTTTCATGAATCGCTGCAGACACCTGCCACACAGCCTGTTTTTTTACGGCGCAGTTGCGGAAATTTTACGGCGCAGTTGCGGCCATGAAACGGGGGGGATGTGGGGTGATTCAGATAATTTCAATTTCAATTAAAAAAATGCACAGACACAAACGTAAGCCTCTGCAACTCTGAACAAAAATTTATTATATATATTTACATATATAAATATATATAATAAAATATAATTGTAGGTTTCACCAGCAAAATGATACCTCCGCAAAAATAAAACTGAAATTGAAATTAATTGAAAATCGAAGACACAATGTCCCCCACCCCGCAAAATACCCCTTAAATCTACGAATCAACAACCTGTTGAAAAATATTTTAAAAGTTTTTGTGGATTTTTGTGGGGAATTGTGGGGAATTGTGTAATTTTACGCCGAATATTATCAAAGAGGTAGAATCATGCAGTTTTTAGGCAATATAGAAGCGAAAGTGGACGCGAAAGGACGCGTCTTCATTCCATCCTCCTTCAGAAAGCTACTGGCCGAGGGGGGTGAGGATAAGCTGGTGCTGCGCAAAGACGTATATCAGGACTGCCTGGTGCTGTATCCAGAAAGCGTATGGATGCAGACGCAGGACCAGCTGCGCCGACGTCTGAACCGCTGGAACCGTATGGAGCAGAACATCTTCCGCCAGTTTGTGAGCGATGCTGAGCTACTGGTACCCGACGGCAATGGGCGCATCTTGCTGCCGAAGCGCTACCTGAAAATGGTTGGCATAGAGAGCGAAGTGCGCTTCATAGGCATGGACAACACCATAGAAATCTGGTCGAGCGAACGCGCTGAGCAGCCATTCATGGAGGCAGAGGACTTCAGCAAGGCATTGCAAGACACGCTGGGAAACGACAGCATGTGGCATTTTATGGAAGACAGCAACGATGATGAGTGAGCAGCCCACATATCATGTCCCTGTGATGCTGACGGAAAGCATCGACGCGCTGGTGAAAGATCCAGCGGGTATCTATGTGGACGTGACAATGGGCGGCGGCGGACATAGCCGTGAGGCACTGCGCCGACTGGACAAGGCTGGGCGACTGATCTGCCTGGACCAAGACGAGGATGCAGTGAAGAACGTGCCAAAGGATGAGCGGGTGACATTCTGCAGAACCAACTTCCGCTACCTGCGCAACTGGCTGCACTATCATGACGCGCAGCAGGTGGATGGCATACTGGCCGACTTGGGCGTGAGCTCTCACCATCTGGACGATGCGGCCAGAGGGTTCTCGTTTCGCGCAGACGGTCCGCTGGACATGCGCATGAACCAGCAAGCCACACGCACGGCAGCCACGGTGGTGAATACTTATACGGAAGAGGCACTGGCCAACGTGCTGAACCTCTACGGCGAACTGAAGAACAGCCGCGCACTGGCCAAGGCACTGGTGAAGGCACGCGCCACACAGCCTCTGCAGACCATCGGTGCACTGCTGGAGGTAGTGAGTCCACTGATGCCTCGCGAACGTGAGAAAAAAGAACTGGCGAAGGTGTTTCAAGCTCTGCGCATAGAGGTAAACGATGAGATGGGTGCCCTGCGCGAGATGCTGGAGTCGGCTGCACAGGCGCTGAAGCCTGGTGGCAGACTGGTGGTGATCACCTACCACTCGCTGGAAGACCGTCTGGTGAAGAACTTGATGAAGTCGGGCAATGTGGAGGGCAAGGTGCAGAAAGATTTCTATGGAAATCTCCTCTCTCCTTTCGGCAAGGCTGCCAAGGTAGTGGTGCCCAGCGATGAGGAGATAGAACGAAATCCGCGTGCGAGAAGCGCTAAGCTAAGAGTTGCGGAGAGAGTTTAGAGTTTAGAGTTTAGGGTTTAGAGTTTAGGGTTTAGAGTATATGGCATTTAGGAATACGAAAGAGGTAAAGAAGCCCAAGGCTGCTAAGAAAGCAAAGAAGAGCAGCAAGTGGAGTGAGATATTGGGTGGCGATATCCTGGCAGCAGGATTCTTCAGTCACCACTGGAAGCTCTTTGCCCTTATCATGTTCCTTATTATAATATATGTGCAAAACCGCTATGCCTACCAGCAGCAAATCATAGAGCTGGACCGACTGAAGAAGGAGCTGACGGACATCAAGTATGATGCCCTGACGCGCAGTTCGCAACTCATGGAACGCAGCAGGCAGAGCAAGATAGAGGAGTATATACAGCGGGAAAACAGTGAGCTTGAAATAGCTACCACTCCGCCGTTTCTTATCAAGTAGATTTGATAAGAGAATTATAAAATTAAAAGATTATAAAAGGGCACACCGCCCCTAATCTTTTAATATATGCATATTTTAATTTTTGATTTTAATATTACAAAGGTGGCAGTAAACAAGAGAGACATCATCATGCGCTACGCAGTGGTAGTGTGCCTACTGGCCTTCGTCGGCATCTGTGTGGTGATAAAGGCAGGCATCATCATGTTCAAGGAGCGTGGCTACTGGCAAGAGGTGGCCGCACGCTTCGTACGCGAGAACGTGAGCGTGCCGTCAAACCGTGGCAACATCCTCTCATCCGACGGCAAGCTGATGGCGAGCTCTCTGCCAGAATACCGCATCTACATGGATTTCATGGTGTCTGAGACCGACCCGAAGCGCAAGGCAAAGGAACAGGCACGCAAGGACTCGGTGTTCGATGCTAACCTGAAGGATCTCTCGGAAGGGCTGCACCGCCTCTTCCCCGATCGCTCGGCTTCTTATTTCAGCCAGCACCTCAGACGTGGACGCAATCAGAAGAGCCGCTACTACTTGATATATCCTAAACGCATCAGCTATCTGCAATATAAGGCGGTGCAGGAACTGCCCATCTTCAACCAAGGAGCCAACAAGGGCGGACTGGTGGGCGTGGAATACAACCAGCGCAAGAAGCCGTTCGGATCATTGGCGGCACGTACGCTGGGCGATGTGTATGCAGACACTACGCTGGGCGCTAAGAACGGACTGGAACTGAGCTTCGACAGTCTGCTGCGCGGACGCAACGGCGTGACACATCGCCAGAAAGTGATGAACCGCTGGCTGAACATCGTGGACGTGGCACCTGTGGATGGGGCCGACGTGATCAGTACGCTGGATGTGGATATGCAGGACATTGCCGAGAAGGCACTCATCGACGAGATGAAGGAGATAAATGCCAACGTGGGCGTGGTGGTGCTCATGGAGGTGGCCACGGGTGAGGTAAAGGCCATAGTGAACATGACCAAGGGCAACGACGGTGGCTACTACGAAATGCGCAACAATGCCATCAGTGACATGATGGAGCCAGGCTCAACCTTCAAGACGGCCTCTATCATGGTGGCACTGGAGGATGGCTACATCACCCCGCACACCATGGTGGACACGGGCAATGGCGTGAAGATGATGCACGGCAGCGCCATGAAGGACCACAACTGGCACCGCGGCGGCTATGGAGAAATAGACGTGACACGCATTCTGGAGGTGTCGAGCAACGTGGGTGTGTCTTCGCTGATAGACCAATACTATAAGGATAATCCTCAGAAATTCGTGGACGGCCTGAAGCGCATGAGCATAGGCGTACCACTGGGTTTGCAGATAGCTGGTGAGGGAAAGCCCAACGTGCGCGGCCCCAAGGAACGCTACTTCGCCAAGACCACCCTGCCATGGATGAGTATAGGCTATGAGACGCAGATACCGCCTATCAACATTCTGACTTTCTACAACGCCATAGCCAACAACGGTACCATGGTGAAGCCTAAGTTCGTGCGCGAGGTGGTGAAAGACGGCGAGGTGATAGAGCGATTCCCTACAGAGGTGATCAATCCGAAAATCTGTTCGGATAAGACACTGGCAGAGATTCGTGAGATATTGGAGAAGGTGGTAAGCCAAGGTCTGGCCAAGCCTGCAGGCAGCAAGCAGTTTAAGGTAGCAGGAAAGACGGGCACAGCACAGATATCGCAGGGTGCAGCGGGCTACCATAGCAACCGTCGCTATCTGGTGAGCTTCTGTGGTTTCTTCCCTGCCGAAGCGCCGAAATACAGCATGATAGTGAGCATACAGAAGCCAGGACTCCCAGCATCGGGCGGTACGATGGCAGGCAGCGTGTTCAGCAAGATAGCAGAGCGCGTGTATGCCAAGAACCTGCACTACGACATGCGCCATGCCAAGGATAGCACCAGCAACGTGATTCCGGCGGTGAAGACGGGACAACTGGGAGAGACCTACTACGTGCTGAATCATCTGGATGTGCCGATGGAGCACACATCTGTGGCCAGAGGCCATGCAGAGGAATGGGGCAAGGCTAAGCAAGACTCCACAGCTGTGGCTTTCGAGCTGCTGGCTTCGGAGGAACAGAAAGACAACATCATGCCCGATGTGACGGGCATGGGTGCCAAGGATGCCGTCTATCTGCTAGAGCAGAAAGGACTGAACGTGAGACTGACAGGCGTAGGGCGTGTGCGCAGGCAGACTATCCCTGGCGGCAGGGCCTTCACAAAGGGGCAGACGGTGGGGTTGACTTTGAACTGAGTTCAGAGTCAAGATTAAAAAATTATAAGATTAAAAGATTAAAATAATTTATAATTCATAATTCATAATTAATTATGATATTATCAGACTTAATAACGTGCATCAAACCTCTGGAAATCAAGGGGCGCACTGACAAGGAAATCGTGGGCATCGACATAGATTCCCGACAGGTGAAGCAAGGGCATCTGTTCATGGCTATGCGCGGCACGCAGACCGATGGGCATAAATATATCCCTACAGCCATAGCGCAGGGAGCCACGGCCATACTCTGCGAGACACTGCCCGAAGCCGTGGAGGAGGGAGTGACCTACATCGTAGTGAGCGACAGCGAGGATGCTGTGGGCAAGGTAGCTACGCACTTCTATGGCGATCCTACTTCCAAACTGAAATTGGTGGGCGTGACGGGTACAAATGGCAAGACCACCATCGCCACCTTATTATATAATATATTCAGAGGCTTCGGTTTCAAGGTGGGACTGCTCTCCACGGTATGCAACTACGTAGATGGCGAGGCGATACCTACCGACCATACCACCCCCGACCCCATCACGCTGAATCGTCTCTTGGGACGAATGGCCAATGAGGGGTGTGCCTATGCCTTCATGGAGGTGAGCTCGCACAGCATAGCCCAGAAGCGCATCAGCGGACTGACCTTAGCAGGTGGTATCTTCACCAATCTGACACGCGATCATCTGGACTACCACAAGACTTTTGAGAATTATCTGAAAGCTAAGAAGAAATTCTTCGATGATATGCCGAAGGAGGCATTCGCACTGACCAATGCCGACGATAAGAATGGGGCCGTGATGGTGCAGAACACGGCTGCGCATGTGGCCACCTACTCTCTGCGCACTATGGCCGACTTCAAGGGCAAGGTGCTGGAGAGCCATCTGGAAGGCATGCTGCTGGAATTCAACAGACGAGAGCTGGCCGTGCACTTCATCGGGCAGTTCAATGCCAGCAACCTGTTGGCTGTCTTTGGCGCAGCGGTATTGCTGGGACGCACAGAAGAAGAGGTGCTGGTGGCACTGAGCAACCTGCATCCTGTAGCCGGACGTTTGGAGACGTTCCACTCTCCTAAGGGCTACACGGCCACCGTGGACTACGCCCATACGCCCGATGCGCTGGTGAACGTGCTGACGAGCATCCAAGGGGTGCTGTGCGGCAAGGGACACATCATCACCGTTGTAGGTGCTGGTGGCAACCGCGACAAAGGCAAACGCCCCATGATGGCCAAGGAAGCCGCTCGCTACAGCGACCGTGTAATCATCACCTCAGACAATCCGCGCTTCGAGGAGCCACAGGACATCATCAACGATATGCTGGCAGGCCTCGATGAGAACGATATGCAGAAGACGCTGAGCATAGCCGACCGCAAGGAAGCCATACGTACCGCCTGCATGCTGGCGCAGAAGGGCGATGTGATACTGGTGGCAGGCAAGGGCCATGAGGACTATCAGGAAATCAAGGGTGTGAAGCACCACTTCGATGACCGTGAGGTGATACGTGAAATCATGAGTAAGGAGGGATAAAGCGCTATGTTATACTATCTGTTCAAATGGTTGGAAGCCTTCAATTTCCCAGGTGCCCGCATGTTCGGCTACACCTCGTTCCGCTCTCTGATAGCTATCATTCTGGCGTTGCTCATCTCCAGTATCTTCGGTGAATACTTCATCCAACTGCTGAAGCGCCACCAGATCACAGAGACACAGCGTGATGCCAAGACCGACCCCTTCGGTGTGACCAAGCAGGGCGTGCCGAGCATGGGCGGCGTGATCATCGTGTTTGCCATCTTGATCCCCTGTCTACTGCTGGGCAGACTGGACAATGTCTATATGGTGCTGATGCTCATCACCACCGTGTGGCTGGGTGCCCTGGGCTTTGCCGACGACTATATCAAAATCTTCAAACGCGACAAGGAAGGCTTGCACGGAAAGTTCAAGATTATCGGACAAGTAGGCTTGGGCCTCATCGTGGGACTGGTGCTCTACCTGAGTCCGCAAGTGGTGATCCGTGAGAATATGGAGTACAAGCAGCCAGGGCAAGAGAAAGTGGTGATACACGCCGCCAAGGAGATCAAGGCTACGCAGACCACCATCCCGTTCTTCAAGAACAACAACTTGGACTATGCCGACCTCGTGGGCTTTCTGGGTGACCATGCTCAGACGGGCGGATGGATACTCTTTGTGCTGATAACCATCTTTGTGGTGACAGCCGTGAGCAATGGAGCCAACCTTAATGATGGTATGGATGGCATGGCGGCAGGAAACTCGGCCATTATAGGCGTAACGCTAGGCATTCTGGCCTATGTGTCGAGCCATATTGAGTTCGCCACGTACCTGAACATCATGTATATACCAGGCTCCGAAGAGCTGGTAATCTTTATCTGTGCCTTCGTAGGTGCGCTGATAGGTTTCTTGTGGTACAATGCCTATCCGGCACAGGTATTCATGGGCGATACGGGCAGTCTGACCATCGGCGGCATCATCGCTGTGATAGCCATCATCATCCACAAAGAGTTGCTGGTGCCTATCCTCTGCGGTGTTTTCCTTGTGGAAAATCTGTCGGTCATCATGCAGCGCGTTTACTACAAGGCAGGTAAGAAGAAGGGACTGAAGCAGCGCATGTTCAAGCGCACGCCTATCCACGACCACTTCCGCACCAGCATGAGCCAAGTGGAAGCAGGCAGCACGGTGAAGTTCAAGAAACCAGACCAGCTGTATCATGAGGCTAAAATCACGGTGCGTTTCTGGATTGTGACCATCGTGCTGGCGGCAATCACAATCATAACTTTGAAGATAAGATAAGGTTTAGAGTTTAGAGTTTAGAGTTTAGAGTTTATGGAAAGGCAGAAGAGAATAGTAGTTTTGGGTGCTGCAGAAAGCGGAGCTGGTGCTGCTGTACTGGCCAAGCTGAAGGGCTTCGACACCTTTGTGTCTGATGCTGGCAGCATCAAGGATAAATATAAGGCACAACTGGATAAATATGGTATCGAGTGGGAAGAGGGACACCATAGTGAGGAGAAAATCCTGAATGCTGATGAAGTGGTGAAGAGTCCGGGAATACCAGACAATGCCCCTCTCATCATGAAACTGCGCGAGCGCCAAATCCCCATCATCTCGGAGATAGAACTGGCAGGACGCTATACCAATGCCGTGATGGTGTGCATCACAGGCTCCAATGGAAAGACCACGACCACCTCGCTGATCTACCATATCTTCAAGAGTGCAGGACTGAACGTAGGACTGGCAGGCAACATAGGCAACAGTTTGGCGCTACAGGTGGCTACAGAGCAGCACGACTACTACGTGATAGAGCTGAGTTCGTTCCAGTTGGACAATATGTACGACTTCCGTGCCAACATTGCCATCTTGATGAACATCACGCCCGACCATCTGGATCGCTACGACAACTGCATGCAGAACTATGTGGATGCCAAGATGCGCATTATCCAGAACCAAACCGAGGACGATGCCTTCATCTTCTGGAACGATGACCCTATCATCAAGCGCGAGCTGCACAAATATGGTTTGAAAGCCCAGCTTTTCCCCTTCTCTGCTTTCAAGGGCAATGGTGCCGTGGCATATGCCGATGAGGGCAAGGTGGTGATAGAGAAGCCCATCGAGTTCAATATGGAACAAGAGGAACTGGCACTGCGTGGCACACACAATCTCTATAACTCGCTGGCTGCAGGTATCTCTGCCAACATAGCGGGCATAGAGAAAGAGTGCATCCGCAAGGCCTTGTCAGACTTCAAGGGAGTGCCTCACCGCTTGGAATATATCGCCACCGTGAGAGGCATACGCTTTATCAACGACTCCAAGGCTACCAACGTGAATGCCACTTGGTATGCCCTGCAGAGTATGACCACAAAGACGGTGCTCATCGTAGGTGGCAAGGACAAGGGCAACGACTATACGGAGATAGAAGACCTGGTGAAAGAGAAATGCTCAGGTTTGGTCTATCTGGGTGTAGATAACAGCAAGCTCCACAAAGCCTTCGACCATCTGGGACTGCCTGTGGCCGATATCAACACGGGTATGAAGGACGCTGTGGAGGCTGCCTATCATCTGGCTAAGAAGGGAGAGACCGTATTGCTGAGCCCATGCTGCGCCAGTTTCGACCTCTTCAAGAATATGGAGGACCGCGGCGACCAATTCCGCCAATATGCCCTCGCCTTATAACTTTTAATTGGTATAATTTTTAATTTTAAAACGTTGGATTTACTAAAGAACATATTCAAGGGCGACAAGGTCATCTGGATCATCTTCCTGATGCTCTGCATGATTTCCATTGTGGAAGTCTTCAGTGCCACCAGCTCTCTGGCCTATCGAAGCGGCAACTACTGGGGACCCATCACGCGCCACTGCATGTACCTGCTCTTCGGACTGGGCATCGTGGTCTTGGTGCACAACGTGAAATACAAGTGGTTCCAGGCCGTCCCCTTCTTTCTGCTTCCCATCTCCTATGCCCTCCTGATATTGGTGATGATCATAGGTACGGCAGTGAATGGCGCCTCCCGTTGGCTTAGCCTTTTCGGCATCGACTTCCAGCCCTCGGAGTTTGCCAAGATGGCCATCATCATCGTCACAGCCTTCATTCTGAGCAAGAAGCAGACAGAAGACGGAGCCAACCCTAATGCCTTCAAATACATCATGGGCATCACCTTGGTGGGGTGCGCACTGATAGCGCCCGAAAACTGGTCCACTGCAGCCCTGCTCTTCGGAACGGTATATCTGATGATGTTCATAGGCAGGGTGGAACCCAAGAAATTGTTGCTCACTGGGGCCGTCTTAGGTGCCCTCTTGACTCTGTTCGTCACCTTCCTGCTGGCTACGCCAAACTCCACGCTGAACAACATCCCTATGGGTCACCGCTTCAGCACTTGGAAAGAGCGCATTAAGGACTTCAGCAGTGAAAAGGTACCAGCAGCCAAGTTCGACATCAATGAGAACGGACAGGTGGGACATGCCCGTATCGCTATAGCCACCAGCAATATCGTAGGCAAGGGACCTGGAAACTCCGTGCAGCGCGACTTCCTCAGCCAAGCCTATTCCGATTTCATCTATGCCATCGTCATAGAGGAGCTGGGCTTAGTGGGAGGCATCGTCGTGGTGTTCCTCTATATCTGCCTGCTAGTAAGGGCTGGGCGCATAGCGCAGAAGTGTAACAAATCGTTCCCTGCCTTCCTCGTGATAGGCATCGCCCTATTGCTGGTAATACAAGCCCTCTTCAACATGATGGTAGCCGTGGGATTGGCACCCGTTACTGGCCAGCCTCTCCCTCTCATCAGCCGTGGAGGTACTTCCATCGTCATCAACTGTATCTATATAGGTATGCTGCTCAGCGTGAGTCGCTATGTGGCAGAGTTGGAAGAGGAGAAGCAAGCCAATGCAGCCATTCCTCTGACGGTGACCACCGGAGCCGATGAGTATGTTTCTGAAGCAGAAGCGCAAACAGGCGAGGATCCCACTTCGGAAATGATGAATAATGATGTAGAATTAGAATGACAAGTAAATAAATAGCACTATGGAACCACGTATTATTATCAGCGGAGGCGGCACAGGAGGACACATCTTCCCCGCCATATCCATTGCCAATGCCATCAAGGAACTGCGTCCAGAGGCGGAGATTCTCTTCGTAGGCGCAGAAGGTAGAATGGAGATGCAGCGTGTGCCCGACGCTGGATACAAAATCATAGGTCTGCCCGTGGCAGGATTCGATAGGAAGAAGCTGCTGAACAACTTCTCCGTCTTAGTGAAACTGGCCAAGAGTCTGTGGATGACGCGTAAGATCATCAAGGACTTCAAGCCACAGGTAGCTGTGGGCGTAGGCGGATTTGCCAGCGGCCCTACCCTGAAGGCTGCCAGCAAGATGGGTATTCCTATCTTGATACAAGAGCAGAACTCTTTCGCCGGTGTAACGAATAAGTTGCTCGCCAAGAGTGCCAGCAAGATTTGCGTGGCCTATGAGGGCATGGAGAATTTCTTCCCTGCCGACAAAATCATACTCACGGGCAACCCTGTGCGTCAAAACCTGCTCACACATCAAGCCAACCATGATGAAGCCATGCGCAGCTTCGGTTTCGATGTGGCCAAGAAAACCATCCTGATAGTGGGCGGCAGCTTGGGTGCTCGCACCATCAATGACACCATGAAGGCTGCCTTCGAGAGTATCAAAGAAAACCAAGACATACAGTTTATCTGGCAAACAGGAAAGATATATATAGAAGAGGTGGAAGCCTTCATCAAGGAGAAGACTGGCGAGGAGGTAAAAGACCACCGCGTACCCAGTCTACCCAACCTTTTCATCACAGAGTTCATCAAGAACATGGACGATGCCTATGCCGCTGCCGATCTGGTCATCTCCAGAGCTGGTGCAGGCTCCATCTCCGAGTTCTGCCTGCTTCGCAAGCCTGTGATTCTGGTACCTTCGCCCAATGTGGCCGAGGACCATCAGACTAAGAATGCCTTGGCACTGGTAAGCAAGGATGCTGCCCTCTATGTGAAAGACTCGGAGGCTGTTTACAACCTGATTCCTGTAGCCTTGGAGACCGTGCGCGACGATGAGAAACTGCAGAACCTCAGCACCAACATCGCCACGTTGGCCTTGCCAGACTCTGCCAATATCATTGCCAAGGAAGTGCTGAAACTGATTAAAGCGTAAGAGAAAATGACATTAGAAGACATCAAATCGGTATATTTCATAGGTGCAGGAGGCATCGGCGTAAGTGCCCTGATACGCTTCTTCCAGTCGAAGAAGAAAGCGGTGGCAGGCTACGACCGTACTCCAAGTGAACTCACTGCCCGCCTCATCGCAGAAGGGGTAGAGATACACTACGAAGAAGATGCTGCCCTGATACCACAGTATTGCCGCGACCCTCAAACCACGCTGGTAGTCTATTCGGCTGCCATTCCAGAGAGTCACAAGGAACTGACCTACTTCCGCACGCATGGGTTTGAGATACAGAAACGTGCGCAGGTCTTAGGCACAGTGACACAGGGCACCAAGTGCCTCGCTGTGGCTGGTACGCATGGCAAGACCACCACCAGCACCATGGCTGCTCACATTCTATACCAGTCGGCTCTGGGTTGCACGGCTTTCCTCGGAGGCATCTCGAAGAACTACGGAACCAACCTGCTACTTTCTGCCGATAGTGAGTTCACGGTTGTAGAAGCCGATGAGTTCGACCGCTCCTTCCATTGGCTTCGCCCCTATATGACGGTCATCACAGCCACAGACCCAGACCATCTCGATATCTATGGCACCAAGGAGGCCTATCTGGAGAGCTTCAGGCACTACACCTCTTTAATACAAGAGGGCGGAGCTTTGATTGTACACACGGGGTTGGAGCTGAAGCCCAATGTGATGCCAGGCGTACGCATCTATACCTATAGCAGAAACGAGGGCGACTTCCATGCTGCGAACATCCGCATCGGAGGTGGAGAGATCATCTTCGACTTCATCGCACCCGATGCCTGCATCAAGGACATCCAACTGGGTGTGCCTGTGAGCATCAACATCGAGAATGGTATTGCCGCCATAGCATTGGCTTACCTCAATGGAGCCACAGCAGACGAGATTCGCGAGGCCATGCGTAGCTTCAGCGGCGTAGATCGCAGGTTCGACTTCCGCATGAAGACCAAGGACGTGGTGCTCATAAGCGACTATGCCCACCACCCTGCAGAGATAGAGCAGAGTGTGCGCTCCATCCGTGAGCTCTATCAGGACAAGAAAATCACTGCGATTTTCCAGCCCCACCTCTACACTCGCACGCGCGACTTCTACCAAGACTTTGCCAAGAGCCTGTCGCTGCTCGATGAGGTGATACTCACCAATATCTATCCAGCCCGTGAAGAGCCCATTCCTGGAGTCAGCAGTCAGCTTATCTACGACCAGCTGCGCCCAGGCATAGAGAAGACGCTCTGCCAGAAAGACGAGGTACTCGGCCTGCTGCAGCAGAAGCCGCGTGAGGTCATCATCGTGCTGGGCGCTGGTGATATGGACAACTACATCCCTGAGATGATAAACATACTGAACCCTAAAAACTCATAACGCATGTCGATACTGAAGAGAATATTCCTGAGCATACTGCTATTGGCAGTCGCAGCCTACCTGATAGTGGCCATCACGGCTTTCAGCAAGAAGCCCGAGGGGATGGTATGCGAAGACATCGAGCTGGTATCTGTAGATTCCACAGAGGCTGGCTTCATCACCAAGCGGGAGATTCTCAACTTGCTGGGCACCAATAAGCAGAACCCTATAGGCAAGAATCTCGACTCCATCAACACCATCAAGATGGAGCAGATCATCGCAGAGCACCCTGCCATCAAGCGGGTAGATTGCTTCCGCACGCCCAGTGGTAAGATAGGCATAGACATCGAGCAGCGCATCCCCGTCTTGAGGGTCATGGCCAGCAATGGCGACGACTACTTCCTCGACGGTGAGGGCAGCATCATCCCAGCCCGCAGGAATATTGCCCACCTGGCCGTGGTCACAGGGCGCGTCAACAAGGAGTTTGCCAGTCAGCAACTCTATAAGTTGGGCCTCTTCCTGCAGGAGAACGAGTTTTGGAACAGTCAGATAGAGCAAATCAACGTGGTTTCCGGCAACAACATCGAGCTTGTGCCGCGTGTTGGAGACCACCTTATATATATGGGGCAGCTGAACGGCTACGAGCATAAGCTGGAACGCCTGAAGAAATTCTATCAGAAAGTACTCAACGTGGTAGGTTGGAACAAGTACTCCATGATAAACATCGAATTCAGCAACCAGATAGTTTGCACCAAGCGCTGACCCTATTTTAATTTTTTAATGTTTTAATATTTTAATGATTTAATATTTTAAATACACATAGTCCATGGCAACAACAGATTTTATAGCCGCCATCGAACTGAGTTCTTCAAGAGTCTCTGGCATAGCCGGGCAGAAGAATGCAGACGGAAGCATCTACGTGCTGGCATACGCCTTCGAAGATGCCCGCCTGTTTATCCGCAAGGGCCTTATTTTCAACATCGACAAGGCCAAAGCCGCCCTAAGCTCTGTCATCAGGCAACTTGAAGTCCAGCTGGGAAGTTCCATTGCCAAAGTATATGTAGGCATTGGCGGGCAATCCATGAGAACGGTGAACAATGAGATCAACCGTGAACTGACTGGTGAGGAGAAAATCTCACAGACTCTGATTGATCAAATCTGCGATGAGAACCGTGAAGACCCTATCGCAGACATGAGTATCTTAGACTTTGAACCTCAAGAATACAACATCGATGGCAAGTTGGTCAACGAGCCTGTAGGTGTGACAGGCCAGCATCTCACGGCCCGCTTCCTGAATGTGGTGGCACGCGCCACCATGCGCAAGAACCTGGAGCAGAGCTTTGAGGAGGCCCACGTAGAGGCTGCCGACATCTTCATCATCCCACGGGCATTGGCACACAGCGTGCTCACCGTAGATGAGCTGCGTGCTGGCTGTGCCTTGGTAGATTTTGGGGCAGAAACCACTACGGTGACCATCTACAAGAACAACCTGATGCGCTACATGACCGTCATTCCGCTAGGTGGCAACGCCATCACCAAGGACCTCACCACCCTGCAGATAGAAGACGAGGAAGCCGAACAGCTCAAGCTGAGCTACATCAAGGCCGATGGCGAGGAAGACAGCGAGAAGACCTACAAGCTCCTCGATGGGCGCACCATCTTGGCTTCGCAGATCAATGACATCATAGAGTCGCGCGTAGAGGAAATCATAGCCAACGTGTGGAACCAGATACAGCTTTCTGGCTACGAGGACAAGTTGCTGCAAGGCGTGGTGTTCACAGGCG
>CADALZ010000003.1 GCA_902788865.1 uncultured Bacteroidales bacterium
CTCAAAGTGGTCTCAAAATGTCCGTTGGGCATACGATATTTCAGCACGGCCAGCGTCACGCCTATGTAGTTGAACCATGGGGCCAACCCAGTGCCTTCTTTTTCTATCTCCAAATAGACATATCCACCACCAGGACAAGCGATGATGACAGTACCATTAGGTCTGAAAGCAGGGTAAACCCACAACTCTGGCTTAGAAACATTGTTGACACTTCTAGGGTCTGGATGCCCTTCTTCGCCAGTAAGATGGTTGTCGTTGGGCGCTCCATCAGGCCACAAAGGAATGATGACTGGTGTACCCATCTGTGCACAGACGGTGATCCATGATACCAGGCAGCAGCAAAGTAAAGTAAATAGCCTCTTCATAGTTTTGTATTATTCATTATAAATCAGCTTCTTGGTCTCCATATCACGTGAGAAATGGCGCCAGAAGTCCCAAATCAAGCGAGCCGCAGGCTTGAAGTTCCAGTGACCGTAATTATTGATGGCAATAAGGCGGATCATAGGTTTGTTGCCCTTATACAACTGACCAAACTCCATGGTGATGTCTTCGCCCTTGCCTGTATGGATCTGCTGGCGATCTTGCAACTTCAGGCCGAAGGTGGCATCTACATTGAAGTCTAAGTCGCCTGTCACTTCCATATCATTGATGGTCTGATAGATGCGCCATACGTTCAGGTAAGGATTTCCCTGCCAATTGTCTGGACGCAGATAGCGGATGACGTCGTCATGGGTACCTGCCACGGAGCAGTAGCCTACCTCCACATAGCCACGCTTCTGAATGGCTTCGTTCATCAATGGCTCACTGCCATAGCCGTAGTAGCCCAGTCCGTTGCCAGAGAAGATACCACCTGAATGACCTGCTACAGCTGCAAACAGATGTGACTTACGAACACCCAGCATATTGCTGGTCATGGCTCCAGCCGACAGACCTTCGCAATAGATGCGAGAGCCATCGATCTGTGGATATTTCTCCTTCAGGACGCTGATCACAGCTTCGATACCATCCAGTCCCATGGCGATGAAGCCATTGCTTCCCTGCCACTCCATCTCCACTACCATGAAGCCTTCTTCTGCAGCAAGTTCCACAAAGCCTGCCGTTTCACTCTGTGTGCGAGGATCGTTGCCATGACCATGCAGCATCACAACCAATGGAACAGTGCCCTTGGCAGCTTCACGGGCTTGCTTTGGCAGGTATTCATACCACAGGTATTTGTCTGGGTTCTCCACGCCACCAGCAGCATTGGTATCCACCACGGGATATTCCACCACATTGCGCTGAATACCCAGCTTGTCGAACATAGGAATGGAAACCAGCTCGAAGGTCTTCACTCCTTCAGGATTGTCGATGCCACGACTCATGTAGAACGTGCGGTAGAGGTTGTTGTAACGATAGTTGGCACTCAGCACCTTGTCCCAAGCATCTGCAAACAGAGCAGCTACAGAGGCCTTGGCATCTGTATTCACCACCACTTGCTGCAGAGGATCTGCAGGGGCTGCATTGCTGGTAGTCTGATAGGGTTTAGCGGCCTTGGCGGCATTCTTACCACCGATGTAAGCTGGTACTGGCAGGGCGCACACCTTACCAGGAGCACCATTTATGGAGACGATGCCTGCGATGGCTCCCGTCAGGTCGGTAGCAGCCAGATATTGGTTTACGAAGGTTGCACCGTTGCCTATACCCACCACCTTCACGTTGGTGGCAGCACCGCTTCTTCCTATCAAGTCGCGGAAAGCCTGCACGTCAGAAGCTTGCCACTTGGCGCCTGCTGGATTCACCACGCAGATTCGGCCTCCGAACTCAGCGGCAATCTCAATGATTTTCAGCTCTTTGGCTAAGTCCAGAGCCGACTTCTCATCCAGTTTTTGGTCTGGGAAGATGAAGAAGGCAGGGCCATAGCCTGCACGTGACTCTATGTTTCTCTCCATAGGCAGGTTGTACTGCAAGGCAGTGGTGCCTTCCATCGCAGAGAATTCGTTCAGCGGACCTTGAGGTCTTCTCATGGGCTGTGCAACGGCTCCAAGGCAGAGGAGCAGCAGCGTTGCTACCATCGTAAGTTTTTTCATATCTTTATCCTTTATTGTTATAGTTTATCTGACTGTTGGCCGAGATAATTTCTCCCACTCTGACATTCGGATTGCGGTAGCGGGAGTTGCGGTTTGGCTCCTCTGGCTCTGGAGGAGTAGGGATGATGGAAATGGACTTCGTTGGACAGTTGTGCACACACGCCAGACAGTTCTCGCACTCACCCTCTGCGATGCTCTTTCCATCGACAATCTTCCAAGAACCATGTGGGCAAACGGAGTTGCAGATGCCACATCCGATACAAGTATCTGTAGAGAAGACGATCTTCTCAGAACGGGTCAACGTAGGTTTCACGCGGTCGCGTCCAGACATGCGGTAATACCCTTCGCACAGCATCTTTTCCTGATCATTCACAGGACGGATATAGTTTTCACGGCTATTGATGGAAGCCTTTATCGCAGCCAGGTTTTCAGGAATATGCTTGTCTTGGGCTCTCTCCACATCCATGTCATAGTAGGGCAGGTAGGTGTCCACCATCCTGATGGTATTAATATAGTTCATCTCGAAACCGTTATCCTTGGCCAGCTGTGAAGTATATTCTGGGAAGATGGTGGAGTTGGCTCCGTAGGTACCTACGCAGAAGATATAGTCGGCCTTGAAGGTGGAGCGCTTGATGAACTCCTGTACGATGGTAGGTGGAATGAAGCAGTAGATAGGGCATACGATACCGATCTCCTCAGCCTCATAGACAGGGTTCTCGCGGTGTATTTCCTGAGGAATGCTCATCAGCGTGCCATCTGCTCCACTGAGCTCCTTGGCGATATAGAGGCTGTTGCCTGTAGCAGAGAAGAAGAAGATCAGACGTTTGTACTTCTCCAATGGTTCAGATTCACTTTTAGTGGTTGAAGACCCTGTGCATGCAGCTAATGTGCTGGCACAGAAAGCACCCATCATTTTGAGGGCATTTCTTCTGGAAATGGCATTCTTTTTCATACTTTCAAATCTAATTTGTTTTATTTTTTCGCAAAGATAGTGCCCTAATCTAGAAAAAACACTACCTTTGTTACTGATTAAAATACCCAAAAATCCGAACAAGGCAAATTTAATAATTTTTATGCAAATAGACCATCTGGATACGATAGAAAAATACAATGAGCGTTTTGGCTTCGAAGGCGGCACTTCCTTAGTGAATGTGGTCGACTTCGCTGATGCCAAGCAGTGTGAGAACGGAAGTTTCACACTGGGTTTCTACATCATCAAGCTGAAGACTAAGTATTGCGGAGACATCTTCTATGGCCGTACCAAATACGACTATACCGATGGTTCGATCTTCTGTTTCGCCCCTGGGCAATTAGTTCAGGTCAATCTGAAAGAGGACGAGGATCCTACCTCTGTCTGCCTTCTGTTTCATCCCGATTTGCTTAGCGGTACGGAACTGGGCAAGAAGATCCGTACCAGATATCCTTATTTCTCTTACGACATCAATGAGGCTTTGCAGATATCCGAAGAAGAGAAGGGCTTTTTCCTTGAGTCTATGGAACGCATCAAGCGAGAGATAAGGCAGGACGATCCTCACAGCAACGACTTGATACGCCTGAACATCGAACTGCTCTTGGAGTATCTTCTGAGGCTCTACGATCGTCAGTTCCAGATGCGCAGCCCACTGAACCAAGAGGTGCTCAGCGCCTTTGAGAACCGTCTGCACGACTATTTCTTAGAAAATCTGCCTCAGGAGCAAGGCCTTCCTACAGTGGAATACTTCGCCCGCCAGGCTGGCTATACGTCGAAGTACTTCAGTGATTTGATAAAGAAATCCATCGGAGTGGGGGCGCAGGACTACATCACCTCTTACATACTCGACCTTGCCAAGCATAAGTTGCTTCTGCCCAATGCTACCATCAAGGAGACGGCCTACGAGCTGGGGTTCCAGCACCCGCAGCACTTCACGCGTTTCTTCCGCAACCACGTGGGAAGTACGCCCAAGGCCTTTGCTACGGAATATATCAAGCAGCATAGCGCAGCCAAGTAACAAATGAAACTTTTACGGCTTAGTGATGCTCACGGATGCCCACTGCTGTGAGCAAAAATGCCCACAACTGTGGGCATAAATGTTCATAGTGAGAGCATAAAGGCTTACTCAGTGGCGTATGCTTTTTCGTGAACGCCGCTAATGGCACGCCCGCTTGGTTCATTCATCCCTCTGAACGCTTCATCCCACTCTAAAGCGATAGCGGTGGAGCAAGCCACGCTGGCTTCGCTTGGGACACTGCGAGCAGCAGAATCACTGGGGAAATGCTCCGCGAAGATGCTGCGATAGTAGTATTCCTCTTTGTTCTTGGGTGGATTGATAGGGAAGCGCTCTGCCGCATGAGCCATCTGTTCATCACTCACGGCTTCTGAGGTCATCTGCTTCAGAGTGTCAATCCACGAATAGCCCACGCCGTCGGAAAATTGCTCTTTCTGTCTCCAAGCCACTTCTGCAGGCAGCAAGTCGGCAAAAGCCTCACGGACAATACGCTTCTCGATTTCTTTTCCTGGGCACATCTTCGCAGATGGATTGGTACGCATGGCTACGTCAAGAAACTCCTTGTCGAGGAAAGGTACGCGGCCTTCTACGCCCCATGCAGAAAGACTCTTATTGGCTCTCAGACAGTCGTATAGATAGAGCTTCGAGAGCTTGCGCACCGTCTCTTCGTGAAAATCCTGTGCCGATGGGGCTTTGTGGAAATAGAGGTAGCCTCCGAAGATTTCATCGGCCCCTTCGCCAGAGAGCACCATCTTGATGCCCATAGACTTGATGACACGGGCCAGCAGGTACATCGGTGTGGAGGCGCGTACGGTGGTAACGTCGTAAGTTTCAATGAAGTAGATGACATCACGGATGGCATCAAGGCCCTCCTGGATGGTGTAGTTGATTTCATGGTGCACAGTGCCGATATGATTGGCTACGAGCTTGGCTTTTGCCAAGTCGGGAGCCCCTTTCAAGCCCACGGCGAAGGAGTGCAGACGCGGCCAATAGGCTTTGGTTTGGCTATTGTCCTCAATGCGCATTTCTGAATATTTCTCTGCAATGGCAGAGATAACGCTGCTGTCGAGTCCTCCGCTTAGCAGTACGCCATAAGGCACGTCAGACATGAGTTGGCGTTTCACAGCAGCTTGAAGTCCTGTGCGGATGGCATCCACACTGGCTGCATTGTCCTTCACAGCGTCATATTGGAACCAGTCGCGCTGATAATAGCGGTGAATATGCCCTTCACGACTCCAATAATAGTGTCCGGGAAGGAATGGCTCGTAATGCTCACATTGCCCTTCGAGCGCCTTCAGCTCTGAAGCCACATAGATCCTACCGCTTTCATCATAGCCGATGTAGAGCGGAATCACTCCTATAGGATCACGTGCTATCAGGAACTCATCGCGTTCTTGATCGTAGATCACAAAGGAAAAAATGCCGCTAAGGTCTTCAAGGAAGTCGATGCCTTTGTCGCGATAAAGGGCCAATATGACTTCGCAGTCCGACTTCGTCTGGAACTCATAACTATCGGCATACTTTTTGCGTATTTCCTGATGATTATAGATCTCGCCATTGACTGCCAGCACTTGCTTTCTGTCTGGAGAATACAAGGGCTGTCCGCCAGATTCTGGATCGACGATGCTGAGCCTCTCATGGGCTAAGATGGCACTGCCACCACAGAATATTCCACTCCAGTCTGGTCCGCGATGGCGGATTTTCTGACTCATGCGCAATGCCTTGCTACGTAGCTCCTGCGATTGCTCTTTTATGTTCAGAATTGAAACTATACCACACATATATGCTATCAATTTTAAGTTTGTAAAAACAAGAATAACTACTCCACCGTGACGCTCTTGGCAAGGTTTCGCGGACGATCTACGTCCTTCCCCTTGCAAACAGCGATGTGATAAGCCAGTAGTTGCAACGGAATGCTGGCTATGAGCGGCTGGAAACACTCTAAGGTATCAGGAAGCTCTATGACATGATCGGCCAACTGGCGGATGCGTGTATCTCCCTCAGTGACCAAGGCCGTGACCCTTCCTCCGCGGGCTCTGACTTCCTGAATGTTGCTTATGACCTTCTCGTAGAGCTTGTCACGGGTAGCGATGACGAAGACAGGCATCTCTGAGTCTATGAGGGCGATAGGGCCGTGCTTCATCTCTGCAGCAGGATAGCCCTCGGCATGGATATACGAGATTTCCTTGAGTTTCAGTGCGCCTTCAAGGGCTACGGGATAGTTGTATCCGCGTCCCAGATAGAGGCAGTTCTTGGCATAAGTGAAGATTGGTGCCAGGCGTTCTATCTGCTCATTGGTTTTCAGGGCTTGCTCCATCTTGTCGGGGATTTGAGTGAGTTCCACCACCATCTCCTTATACCTCTCTTCACTGATGGTATGGCGCTCATTGGCCAGTGTCAGGGCCAACATGGAGAGCACGGTGACCTGACCAGTAAATGCCTTAGTGCTGGCCACACCTATTTCTGGTCCCACATGGATATAGACACCCGTGGAAGTCATGCGCGGAATGCTGGCTCCTATGGCGTTGCAGATGCCAAACACGAAGGCACCAGCTTTGCGTGCCAGTTCGATGGCAGCCAACGTGTCGGCCGTTTCTCCACTTTGTGAGATGGCCACCACCACATCGTCTTTGAAGATCACAGGCTCGCGATAGCGAAATTCCGACGCATATTCCACTTCAACTGGTATGCGGCACAGACTCTCGAAGAGCTGTTTCCCGATAAGCCCTGCATGCCAACTGGTGCCACATCCCACGATGATGATGCGACGGGCAGAAACCAGCTTCTCACGGAAGTCAATGACGGCAGAAAGTGTAATCTTGTCTCTGTCTGCATTGATGCGCCCTCGCATGCAGTCACGCAGGCAATCGGGCTGCTCGAAGATCTCCTTGAGCATGAAGAACGGATAGCCACCCTTCTCCAACTGTCCCAGTGTGACGTCTATCTGCTTCACTTTGGGATGCTGCGTCACATTATCCAAGTTAACCACATGCAGCTTCTGGCCTCTTTGCAGCACAGCGATGTCCCCATCGTTCAGATAAACCACCTGATCGGTGTATTCGGCAATGGGACTGGCATCAGAAGCCAGGTAGAAATTGTCCTCAGCATCGAAGCCAACCACAAGCGGCGAGCTCTGGCGGGCACAGATGATGGTATCTGGATGCATGCGGTCAACTATGGCGATGGCATAGGTACCTATCACTTGATGTAGCGCTACCTGCACGGCTTCCAGCAGTCCTATGTCGTTGCTCGTCATGATATATTCGATGAGCTGAACGAGCACTTCTGTATCTGTAGCACTCTGGAAGGCGATGCCCCTACTGGACAACTTCTCTTTCAGCGTCAGGTAGTTTTCAATGATGCCATTGTGTATGAGGGCCAATCGGCCAGAGGCCGAATAATGCGGGTGCGCATTGACGCTGGAAGGCTCTCCGTGGGTAGCCCAGCGGGTATGCGCTATGCCCACGCAGCCAGAGATATCCTTGCCCACGCAATAGGCTTCAAGGTCGGCCACCTTGCCCTTGGCCTTATACACATTCAGATTCCCTTGAGAATTGATGAGTGCCAAGCCTGCGCTGTCGTACCCTCTGTACTCCAATCTTTGAAGCCCTTTGATTAAAATGGGATAGGCTTCTTTCTTCCCTATGTAACCTACGATTCCACACATGATGATAATTCGTTAAATTGTTGTACGTTTAAAGATAGGATAAGTATAGATAGTTGGTGGCAGCTGGATATTCTGCAGCCAGCGTGTCTATTTGATTGACTTTAGGTAATATACCTAAATCCTTTCGCCATTGGCGCACCTTCAGCCCTGCTGCTTCCATAGTCATGTAGGCCTCTAAGCCCAGCGCACGGGCTATCTGGAAATCTGAGAATCCGTATATCTTGGCTTCTCGGAGAAGCTCCAGAAACTCGGGAGCTTCCAGATACTCCATAAACTCGGAGGGCTCCATGAAGGTGGAGAGCGTAGCTATATGATTGAATGTTCGCAGCTTATGATCTATCTCTATGATATGCTTCAACTTATATAAGAACCAGCGATCTATCTGTGTCAGACGGTGTAGCTGCTCTATGCTATAGCCCAACTGCATGGCATCGGCGAGTGCGAAGATTCGGTTTTCTGTGGCATGCTGAAGGGATTCGCTGAGGTTTCCTTTTACAATCTCCTTGTTCTCTACAAATCCGTGCATCCCTTGTCCAATCATGCGCAGCCCTTTCTGTATGGCTTCTTCGAACGTCCGACCTATCGCCATCACTTCGCCAACGCTCTTCATCGACGAACCCAGTTGGTGGCTCACACCATGAAACTTTGTCAGGTCCCAGCGGGGTATCTTGCATACCACATAGTCGAGAGCAGGCTCAAAAAAAGCGGTGGTGGTCTTAGTCACAGAGTTCTTCAGTTCAAAAAGTCCGTATCCCAAGCCCAACTTAGCTGCCACAAAAGCCAAAGGGTAACCAGTGGCTTTCGAGGCTAATGCCGATGATCGACTGAGGCGGGCGTTTACTTCTATCACGCGATAATCCTCTGAATTAGGGTCGAGCGCATACTGCACATTGCATTCCCCAATAATGCCTATGTGGCGGATAATCTTGATGGCAAGGGCGCGGAGCTTGTGGTACTCTGCATTCGTCAGTGTCTGACTTGGAGCTACCACGATAGACTCACCCGTGTGAATGCCTAATGGGTCGAAGTTCTCCATGTTGCAGACGGTGATACAGTTGTCGTAACGATCACGCACCACCTCGTATTCTATTTCTTTCCAACCTCTGAGAGACTTCTCTACCAGCACTTGCGGTGAAAATGAGAACGCTTCTTCGGCTTGCTTCAGCAGTTCTTTTTCGTTGTCGCAAAAGCCCGATCCTAAACCTCCCAGGGCATAGGCGGCTCGTAGAATGACGGGATATCCTAAGGTATCTGCCGCTTTCCGCACACTTTCAATGTCGCTGCAGGCTTGGCTTTTGATGGTTTTTACGTTAATCTCATCAAGGCGACGAACAAATAGTTCTCGGTCTTCTGTGTCAATGATGGCTTGTATGGGAGTTCCCAACACATTCACACCATATTTATCTAATACACCGTCTTGGTAGAGTTTCACACCACAGTTGAGTGCTGTCTGACCGCCAAATGAGAGCAGGATGCTGTCTGGGCGTTCTTTCTCAATAATACGCGTCACAAAGTCAGGTTGTACGGGATGGAAGTACACTTTGTCGGCTATCCCCTCGGAGGTCTGCACGGTAGCGATGTTGGGATTGATGAGCACCGTCTCTATGCCTTCTTCCTTGAGGGCTTTTAGGGCTTGCGAACCGCTGTAGTCGAATTCTCCTGCCTGTCCTATCTTCAAAGCTCCACTGCCGAGGAGCAGTACTTTCTTAATGCTACTGTCTGTCATGGCTCAATCATCTAAGAGGTTAACAAATTCATCGAAAAGAAATTCCGTATCTACGGGGCCTGAACAGGCTTCAGGATGAAACTGTGCAGACAACCACGGATGTGTCTTGTGGCGAATGCCTTCGTTGGAACCATCGTTCATATTCAGAAACAGCTCTTCCCAGTCTGATGGCAGAGTCTTCGCATCTACAGCATAGCCATGATTCTGGGAAGTGACAAAACACTTGTTGGTTCCCACTTGTCTGACGGGCTGATTATGGCTTCGATGGCCATATTTTAGTTTGTATGTCTTCGCGCCAGCAGCCTTTGCAAGCAATTGGTTCCCCAGACAAATGCCCATGCAAGGTCTTGTGTGTTCACTTTGAAGGAACTGTCTGATATGTCTGACTGTTATTTCACATAAGTCAGGATCGCCAGGCCCATTGGCCAGGAAAAGGCCATCGAACTCAAGCTGGTTGAAATCATAGTTCCACGGCACTCTGACGACCTCAATGCCTCTTTTCAGCAAGCAACGTATAATGTTGGCCTTCACACCGCAATCTACAAGCACTACACGGTGCTTTATCGTGGTAGGGTGATAGGTGATGATGTCTTTGCAACTCACACGCTCTACCCAGTTCACAGCTCCATATCGTGAGGTGATTGTCGCCTCCTCTGCATCATCTATGACAATTCTTCCCATCATGACACCGCGTTCACGCAGCTTGATGGTAAGTCGTCTGGTATCTATACCTGTGATGGCAGGTATTCTTTCGCGCTTTAGCCATGAACCCAATGACTCCTGAGCATTCCAGTGAGAAAAGTCAGAACTATAATCTGCTACGATAAGGGCTGATACGTGGATATGATTGCTTTCAAGAAATGTGGGCAAGCCGTCGGCTCCACTGCTCATAGGAGGTACACCATAATTTCCTAAGAGAGGATAGGTCATGACCAGTATCTGACCTGCATAGCTGGGGTCTGTCAGGCTTTCTGGATAACCAGTCATGGCAGTATTGAAAACCACCTCGCCAGACAGTCCTTGCTCATGCCCAAACGACCAACCCGCAAATTGGCTTCCGTCATCTAATATTAGAATCGCTCTTCTCATCTTTATAATTGCATTTTTAAAACATTTTCTACATAATTGGCATACGCTTGGTTTACCATACGAATGCCGCCAGGGGTTGGATAGTCGCCGCTGAAGTACCAGTCGCCAAGGTGATGAGGGCACGCATGGTGCAGTCCTTTTATACTCTGGAATACTAATTCTATCGGCGTGCTCATTCCTTTCGGACGAAGCATGTCTATGATTTTGTGGTTTATCTCTTCCACCGTGAAGGGCTCGTAGATGGCACAAACGTGGTTCTTCTCCAGTGGGGAATTTCTGCAGGCGCGGTACGTATCTGCAATCAACTTCTCCATGCCACGTTCTTTGATCAATGAAATGGCAGCGCGAAAGGCACAGAGTTCTTCCAGTCTTGACATGTCTATGCCATAATAGTCGGGATAGCGTATCTGTGGTGAACTGGAGACCATTACGATCTTATGTGGATGCAGTCGGTCGAGTATCTTGAATATGCTTTCCTTAAGAGTGGTTCCTCTCACGATGCTGTCGTCTATTATCACAAGGTTGTCTTTATAAGGATGCAGACTTCCATAAGTGATATCATAGACATGGGCAGCAAGATCGTTCCGCTCGTTTCCTTCTGCGATGAAAGTACGAAGTTTGATGTCTTTCCAGACTACCTTTTCAGTCCTTACCTTGGAGTATAGCTGCCGAATGCCATCGACCATACCGTAGAATGCTACCTCTGCTGTATTAGGAATATAAGAGAATACGGTGTGTTCCACATCGCTGTCAATGGCTTTCAGAATAGGGTGGGTGAGTTGCTCGCCAAGTCGCTTTCGCTCTTGGTAGATATCGTAATCAGAACCTCTGCTGAAATAGATACGCTCGAAGGAACAGGCACTTTGCTTCTGTTGTGTAAGAATCTGCTCAAGAGAGATTTCTCCATTTCGATGCACGATAATGGCTTGTCCGGGACGAAGTTCAGTAATGTCGTCGGTCTCTATGCCGAAGGTGGTCTGAATGACAGGACGCTCACTGGCCAGCACCATGACCTCCTCATCCTTGTAATAGAATGCTGGGCGTATGCCCCAAGGATCACGTATGGCAAACAGCTCACCACTACCCGTCAGACCGCACATCACGTAGCCACCATCGAAATGAGGCATAGTGGTGCGCAATACATTTGCTATAGACACATGGTTGTCAATGTATTGGGTAATATCAGTTCCTTGAAGTCCTTTCTCCTTGGCTATATTAAAGAGCCGTTCTACTTCTCGGTCAAGTCGATGCCCCATAAGTTCAAGGGTGATATAGGAATCTCCATAAATGCGGGGCGACTGTCCCTGCTGTGTCAGGAGTGAAAAAATCTCGTCAATATTTGTCATGTTGAAGTTGCCGCATAGGCATAGGTTCTTTGCCCGCCAATTATTGCGTCGCAGGAATGGATGCACATATTTCAGTCCGCTTTTTCCTGTGGTAGAATAACGGAGATGCCCCATGAATAATTCCCCAGCCATAGACGGCTCCACTCTCGAGAATATTTCTGTAATGGCATCTTTCCCTTCTGCCTTTTCGCGAAACATATATTCTGCGCCTGGCTTGGTATGAAGATTCACGGTGGCAAATCCGGCTCCTTCCTGTCCGCGATTATGCTGCTTCTCCATCATCAGATAGAGCTTATTGAATCCATACGCCCAGGTGCCATACTTCTGCTCATAATAGGATAGGGGCTTTAAAAGACGGATCATCGCCACCCCACATTCATGTCTTAACTCTTCCATAGGCAAGCTTTGATAAAGTCCATAAACAAGGGGTGCGGTTGGAGCACTGTTGAGGAATATTCTGGATGAAACTGCGTGCCAATATACCAGCGGAGAGTTGGTATCTCTACAATTTCAACGAGGTTGGCAGATGGATTAAACCCTGCACATCGCATGCCATGTTGTTCATACTCTCCCAGATAAAGGTTGTTGAACTCATAGCGATGGCGATGACGCTCCTTTATATGTAGCTTTTCCCCATAAGCTTTCCACGTGCGACTCTTGGGAATAAGCGTACAGTCGTAGGTTCCAAGTCGCATTGTGCCGCCCATCTGAGTGATAGTTTTCTGAGTTTCCATCAGATCTATGACGTTATGCGTAGTTTCTGGGTCTATCTCTGTGCTGTTGGCATCTGTATATCCTAAAACATTACGCGCAAATTCTATGACCATCATCTGCATACCCAGACAGATTCCAAACGTTGGGATGTCATGCGTGCGGGTATATTCAGCAGTAATAATTTTGCCTTCTATGCCTCGTTGCCCAAATCCTGGACAGATTACTACCCCTGCCATGTCTTGAAGTTGCTCTGCTACATTATCTTGATTAAGAAACTCGCTGTTGATAAAGTGAGTCTTTACCTTTCTGTTATGATAGGTACAGGCATGAGCAAGACTTTCGAGGATACTCTTATATGCATCTTGTAAGTCGTATTTGCCTACGAGGGCAATGTTCACCACATCCTTGGCTTGTCTGCGACGTTCTAAGAAATCGTACCAAGACCCTAATTCTGCCTCTGCGATTGCTTCCACCTTCATTTTCTTCAGACAGATTTCATCCAGTCCTTGTTTCTGCATGTTGAGAGGCACTTCGTAGATACTTGGCAGGTCTTGGCTTTGGATGACTGCTTCCACATCCACATTACAGAAATGCGCCACCTTTCTCCTTAGATCATCATTTAGTTCGTGTTCAGTACGGAGCACCAAAACATCGGGTTGTATGCCAAATCCCTGTAGTTGCTTTACACTGGTTTGTGTGGGTTTGGTCTTCAGCTCTCCTGCTGCAGCGAGGTAGGGCACATAGGTTAGGTGTATGTTAAGTGCCCGAGAGGAACCCAATTCCCATCTTAGTTGTCTGATAGCTTCCAGAAATGGCTGGCTTTCTATATCACCGATGGTACCGCCGATTTCTGTAATAACGAAGTCAAGCGGTTGCTTGGAGGCATTTAGCAGAATGCGTCTCTTTATTTCGTCCGTAATATGAGGCACAACTTGGATCGTTTTACCCAGATAGTCTCCTCGTCTTTCGCGTTCTATGACACTCTGATAAATGCGGCCTGTAGTGACGCTGTTGTCGCGCGTAGTCTCAATGCCGGTAAATCGCTCGTAATGCCCTAAATCTAAATCTGTTTCCATGCCATCGGCAGTCACGTAGCACTCGCCATGTTCATAAGGATTTAGGGTTCCTGGGTCAATGTTGATGTAGGGATCAAATTTCTGAATCGTTATTCGGTAGCCTCGGGCTTGGAGAAGCTTCCCGAGCGATGCAGAAATAATGCCCTTACCAAGCGACGAGGTAACACCACCTGTAATAAATATGTACTTAGTATCCATTGTATAAACCTATTATTTCAAAATAAATCCTCTCCCCTGCAAATGCAGGAGAGAGGTACCTGGCTAATTATCATGATTGCATCGTAAACCCAAAAACCAGGTAAGCCTTTTGGGCACATGGATTAGCTATAATCTGTCCGAATATAGGGATGCTGAATGTATCAGTCAGCTTGAGCTCTTTTGTGGCTTTCAGCGAAAGATTGGTCACAGAGAAACCGCTGGTGGCATACGAGGTGGTCGCAAAAGGGACGATGCCTCCAGTAGCCACCCAATCGACACTTCCTAATCGGAAGGGAACGCTCGCTTCCGCATAACTGCTGTAGGCTCGTTTGCCACTTTTGTTCACGCCATCATTACCAGCAAAGTTTGTAAACCATTGTAGGCTCATCACCCCGAAGTCATAACCAATTGTTGCTTCGAAGATATGGTTCGTTCCGTGTGCATCGTATTTGAAATAACGATTCTTTGGATCCAGACCCACATTAAACCAGTAGTCGGTAATGCCGAAACTTAATCCGCCGATGGTGTATGTGGCCGTCAGGTCAAACTCCTTTGTGTCACTCGAATCAGATAGTCCTACCGATCCCCATGCCGACAAAGAGAACCCTTGATAGCTCACTCCGAGTGTGGGTTGAAATGACACATTCCCCAAATCCTGCCCACGCCAGATATATTGGTTCACAATGTCTGCAGCAATGGTAGTTTCAACCTCTTTCTCCTGAGCCTCTATGGTCACTGCTCCAAAGAGCAGCCCAACCGTGAACAACACTTTATTAATCTTTCTCATATCTTTTGTTATTAATTGTAACAACTTTCTCCGTGCTCATAGATATCGAGTCCTTCCTCTTCTACACGGGCTTCCACACGTAAACCGTGTATCTTCTTGATTCCATAGAACAAGGCAAATCCGCAGGCTGCTGCCCAAAGGTCGATGCATAGAATTCCGAAGCATTCTGCCCCGAAGAATCCCCAACCGTGACCATAGAAGACGCCGTTTGAGGTGGACAATAAACCCGTCATCAAGGTACCCAAGATGCCACAGATACCATGTACACTGGAGGCACCTACGGGGTCGTCGATATGCAGCACATGGTCAATAAACTCAATAGCAAAGACAAGCACTAATCCACAAGCCAATCCGATGATGATAGCTCCAATAGGTGAAACAAGGTCACAGCCAGCTGTAATGCCGACGAGGCCAGCCAGCACTCCGTTCAGTGTCAATGATAGTGAAGGCTTACCATACTTTATCCAAGTGAGGAACATGGTGGCAGTTCCGCCGGCTACAGCTGATAAGTTAGTGGTCAAGAATACATGACTGATAGCTACGCGGTTTACTTCGCCAGAAGCAGCCAGTTGTGAACCAGGATTGAATCCAAACCAACCGAGCCATAAGATAAATACCCCCAGCGAGGCTAATGTTAGATTGTGGCCTGGTATAGCTCGACTCTTGCCGTCTGCTCCATACTTGCTAATGCGAGGCCCCAGAGCCATAGCACCTATCAATGCAAGTACTCCGCCTACACTATGCACGATGGCCGAACCCGCAAAGTCGTGAAATACATCTCCGAAGGTTGTCATCATAAAACTGTCTGCAGCATCGTTGCAAAGCCAGCCGCCTCCCCATGTCCAGTGGCCCTCTACAGGATAAATAATCAGTGAGATAAAGGCACTGTATATAAGGTACATTGAGAACTTAGTGCGCTCTGCCATAGCACCGCTTACAATCGTAGCAGAGGTGGCGCAGAATACAGTTTCGAAGATTAGAAAACCTTCTACAGGTAGGTCACCATTATAAAAACTGAGGTCGCCCCAGTTGGGCATACCGATAAAACCAGCGCCATCACTGCCAAACATGAAACCAAAGCCAATGAAGAAGAATAGCAACGATCCAAACATGAAATCTACAAAGTTTTTCATCAGAATATTGGCTGTATTCTTTCCCCGTGTGAAACCAGCTTCACAGAGCGCAAAGCCTGGTTGCATCCAGAAAACCAACATGGCTGCTAATAGCATCCATACGGTATCAAGTGATAATCCTATTTCATTCATAATCTTTCTACCTTTACCTTAATTATTTACTTTTTGTCTCTCAGAACAGTGTCACCATTCTCTCCGGTACGAATCGACCATGTGTCAATCATATCGCTTACGAAAATGCGCCCATCACCAATCTCACCAGTATGAGCCACTTTAAGAATGACGTTGACTGTAGGCTCCACGAATTGATCACGACAGACAATAGTCAGGGCAACCCGTTCGATGACATCCGTTGAATACTGAACGCCACGATAAATCCTTTCTTCACGACTCTGACCTATGCCGTGTACATTATGATACTCAAACCAGTTGATGTCCGATTGCAGCAACGCTTCTTTTACCTCTTCAAATTTTGTCTTGCGAATTATCGCTTCAATCCTTTTCATATTAATACCTATTTAATTAATACTATGTCAATAAAACATAAACTGAATGCATTCGATTGCAAAGTTATGACAAAAGATTAATTTGAGGGGATAAAACTTTCACTTTGATTCTTAATTTTTGGTGTTTGTAACGAATTGATATGTAATAATGCTTATTTATGTGTATTTTGTAACAAATCATCGTCTATTTTGTTTCAAAGTGTAATTTGCTTCAAATAATAAGAATGAAAAAGAAAGATATTTGTTTGATTGTCTTTCTATTTGTACTATCTTTGCAAAGTTAAAAATACAAAAAGAAAGAATAAGCAAAAATAATATGTCAAAATGTAAAATTAGAAATAAGGCTAAGGGGCTCTATCAAAGTGCATTTGAACATGATGCCTGTGGAGTAGGTATGGTTGTAAATATTCATGGAAACAAAAGCCATGAGCTGGTAGATAATGCACTAAGAGTATTAGAGAACATGCGTCATCGAGGAGCAGAAGTCGGAGAAGATGGCGATGGGGCTGGAATCATGCTGCAAATTCCTCACGAGTTTATTCTCTTGCAGGGTATTCCTGTTCCAGAAAAAGGAAAATATGGCACAGGATTGGTGTTCCTTCCGAAAGAGAATAAGGTGCAGCAAGAGATTCTAAGGATAATGATAGAGGAGATAGAGCGTGAAGGCTTGCAGTTGATGCATCTGAGAACTGTGCCGACAAACGCGGCATGTTTAGGAAAGGCGGCATCAAGTACAGAGCCAGATATCAAGCAGGTCTTTGTGACTGGTGTTTCCGATGATAAGGTAGAGACCTTTGCGCGTACATTATATATCATAAGGAAAAAGATAGAACGGAGGGTATCTCATAAAGATTTTTATATCTGTTCGCTGAGTAATACCAATATCGTCTATAAGGGAATGTTGTCTTCTGTGCAGGTACGTCAGTATTTCCCAGACCTTACCAATCCGTATTTCACCAGTGGGTTGGCATTGGTGCATTCTCGATTCAGTACGAATACATTTCCAACATGGTCATTGGCTCAGCCTTTCCGTTTATTGGCACACAACGGTGAGATAAATACTATTCGTGGAAACCGCGGATGGATGCAAGCCAGAGAGAGCGTGCTTTCAAGCGAAGCATTGGGCGATGCAAGAGCTATCTCACCGATTGTGCAGCCAGGTATGTCTGATTCCGCAAGCCTTGACAATGTCTTAGAATTTTTCGTTATGTCGGGCTTGTCTTTACCACATGCCATGAGTGTGTTGGTGCCAGAGTCATTCAACGATAAGAATCCCATTTCTGAAGACTTGAAAGCATTCTATGAGTATCATTCCATTCTGGTGGAACCATGGGACGGCCCTGCCGCTTTGCTGTTCTCAGACGGAAGATTTGCTGGTGGTATGCTGGATAGGAATGGCTTGCGTCCTGCTCGATATACCATTACAAAAAACAATATGATGGTGGTAGCGAGTGAAGTGGGAGTGATGGATTTCGATCCTGCAGAAATAGCTGAGAAAGGAAGACTACAGCCAGGTAAGATTCTGTTGATTGATACGCAGGAAGGAAAGATTTATTATGATGGTGAGATAAAGCAGCAATTAGCTCAAGAGCATCCTTATAGACAGTGGCTGAGTACCAACCGCATTCAGCTGGAGAAGTTGAAGTCAGGCAGGCATATAGACAATGCCGTGGAGCATCTGTTGGAGAAGGAAATCATGTTTGGCTATGGCGCTGAGGATATAGAAAAGACGATAGCCCCAATGGCTGTGAACGGGCAGGAACCCACGGCTTCCATGGGCAATGATACGCCCTTGGCAGTGCTGAGCAGCAGGCCACAGACTTTTTTCAACTATTTCCGTCAGCAGTTTGCACAGGTGACAAACCCTGCCATCGATTCCATTCGTGAGGAGTTGGTGATGAGCCTGACCGAATATATCGGGCGAGTAGGCACGGGAATATTGAATCCTGATGAGACAAATTGTAAGATGGTGCGCCTGCCTCATCCGATACTGAACAATACCGAGCTGGACATTCTGTGCAATATTCGCTATAAAGGTTTTAATACCATTAAGTTGCCCATACTGTTTGAGGGGGCAAAGGGAGGCGACGGACTTCGTGATGCCCTGCAAGCTTTATGCCAACAGGCAGAAAAATCGGTGGATGAAGGCTATAACTACATCATTCTTTCCGATCGAGATGTAGATGCAGAGCATGTGGCTATACCAAGCTTGCTGGCTGTTTCTGCTGTTCATCACTATCTGATTAAAGTAGGTAAGCGTGTCCAGACAGCGTTGATCGTGGAGAGCGGCGAAATCAGGGAAACTATGCATGCAGCATTGCTGCTGGGCTATGGTGCCAGTGCTCTATGCCCTTATCTGACATTTGCCGTTCTCGATGATTTGGTAAAACAGCATAAGATACAGGAAGATTATGCTACAGCGGAAGCTAACTATATAAAGGCCGTGAAAAAAGGCTTGTTCAAGATTATGGCCAAAATGGGCATTTCTACCATTCGTTCTTACCGTGGTGCAAAGATATTTGAGAGCATCGGACTTAGTGAAAACCTTTTAAAGACTTATTTCGGCACCGAGGTGAGTACCATAGGTGGCATCGGATTGGAGAAGATTGCAGCTGATGCCATAGAGATGCATCACGAAGCCTATGCACAGACCCAAAACTCTTTCTTGAAGAATCATGGTCAGTTCCATTGGCGTAAGGATGGTATAGCACATGCTTGGAATCCTGAGACAATCTCAACACTCCAGTTGGCTACTCGCACAGGCAGTTACGAGAAGTTCAAAGAATATACCCGATTGGTAGATGAAAAAGAAGAGCCGATTTTTATCCGTGACTTCCTTGGTTTCAGACATCAACCTATCTGTATTGATGAGGTGGAATCGGTGGAAAGTATCGTGAAGCACTTTGTGGCGGGAGCCATGTCTTTCGGAGCTCTTTCCAAAGAAGCGCACGAGGCGATTTGTCTGGCTATGAATAAGCTCGGCGCTCGTTCTAATACAGGTGAAGGGGGAGAAGACTCAGAGCGCTTCAGTGCGATGGTAGATGGCATCAGCCTGAACAGTAAGACGAAGCAAGTGGCTTCAGGACGTTTCGGTGTTACCACCGAGTATTTGGTGAATGCTGAAGAAATTCAGATAAAGGTGGCTCAAGGAGCTAAGCCTGGCGAAGGTGGACAGTTGCCTGGATTTAAGGTAAACGAGGTGATAGCTAAGACGCGCCATTCTATCCCTGGCATCTCACTGATTTCGCCGCCACCTCATCACGATATTTATAGCATCGAAGATTTGGCGCAGCTTATCTTCGATTTGAAGAATGTCAATCCACGTGCAGCGGTTTCTGTGAAGCTGGTGGCAGAAAGTGGAGTGGGAACCATTGCCGCTGGAGTGGCTAAAGCCAAGGCTGACCTGATAGTTATCTCTGGTGCAGAAGGCGGCACTGGCGCTTCTCCTGCTTCAAGCATGCGTTTCGCTGGTATATCTCCAGAAATCGGTTTGAGTGAAACACAGCAGACGCTTGTCAGGAATGGACTCAGAGAGGGCGTACGCTTGCAGGTTGATGGGCAATTGAAGACGGGGCGTGATGTAGTGCTGATGGCATTGCTCGGTGCCGAGGAGTTTGGCTTTAGTACAGCTACACTCATTGTATTGGGGTGCGTGATGATGCGGAAATGCAATCTGAACACATGTCCGATGGGGGTGGCTACTCAGCATCCTGAGCTACGTAAGCATTTTAGGGGACATTATGAGCATTTGGTGAACTATTTCACGTTCTTGGCGCGAGAGGTACGTGAGTATCTTGCAGAGATGGGGTGCCGTAGTCTTAATGATATAGTGGGACATACAGAGTATATTGTGACTAAGCCTTCATCTGTTCTGGATTTCAATAGGCTTCTATATAAAGAGAGAGGTGCGCTTCATTTCATGGGCGATATCATGCAACCTAATGTCCCACTGGGAATGCAGCGCACCATTCTTGATGAGCAGATGATCACTGCTGCTGCCAAAGCTGTTGAGAGCCAAGAAGAAGTGGCACTCGACTATGCCATCAAGAATACCGACCGTGCAGTAGGAGCCATGCTCTCAGGTTTGATTGCCAAGAAATATGGACAGGTGGGTTTGCCAGATGGTACCATCAGTGTTCGGTTCAAAGGTTCTGCAGGACAGTCGTTCGGCGCTTTCTTGGTGAAAGGATTGAACTTTAAACTGGAGGGAGAAGCCAACGACTATTTTGCCAAGGGACTCTCAGGAGGGCGAATTGCCATCCTTCCACCAACCCGATCCAACTTTGCCGCTGAAGAGAATGTCATTGCTGGAAATACGGGTCTTTACGGAGCTACCTCTGGTGAACTTTACATCAATGGTAAGGTAGGCGAACGTTTTGGTGTCCGAAATTCAGGAGCCATTGCCGTGATAGAAGGAGCGGGAGATCATTGCTGCGAATATATGACAGGGGGGCGTGTAGTAGTGCTCGGTGAAACAGGGCGCAACTTTGCGGCAGGTATGTCTGGAGGCGTGGCCTATGTTTGGGATAAGAACCATACGTTTGATTTCTTCTGTAACATGGATATGGTGGAGATAAACCTTGTAGAAGATAGCGTTTCGCGTAAAGAACTCCACGAGTTAATTCGCCAGCACTATCTCTATACGGGATCGAAACTGGCACGAGCCATGCTTGATGATTGGCCTCGCTATGTGGAAGATTTCATACAAGTGGTTCCAATTGAGTACAAGCGGGTGTTGCAAGAAGAGCAGATGAATAAGTTAAGACAGAAAATCGCAGATATGCAAAGAGACTATTGATTATGGGAAATCCGAAAGCTTTTTTAGAAATACGTCGCCAGGAGGCTGGCTATCGTCCGCTTCATGACAGAATTCTCGATTTTGGAGAGGTGGAGCAGACGTTGAATACTCGGGAGCGAAAGTTGCAAGCCTCGCGTTGCATGGATTGTGGGGTGCCTTTCTGCCATTGGGCTTGCCCGTTGGGAAATAAGCCTCCAGAGTGGAACGATGCGCTTTATAAGGGAGAATGGGAACTGGCTTACCGATTGCTTAGTGCTACCAATCCATTTCCTGAATTTACAGGGCGCATTTGTCCAGCGCTCTGCGAGAAAGCCTGTGTGCTTAATTTGACAGTGCATGAACCCACTACCAACCGTGAGGATGAGGCTGCCATTACAGAAGCAGCCTTTAGGGAAGGCTATATTGCTGTGCATCATCCCGTGAGAAATGGGAGGCGTGTGGCAGTCATTGGATCAGGACCAGCTGGACTTGCTGCAGCCAATGAGTTGAATCTAAAAGGTTATCAAGTTACAGTTTTCGAGAAAAATGAGTCGGCAGGTGGCTTGCTTCGTTATGGCATACCGAACTTCAAACTCAACAAGGCGATCATAGACAGAAGGATGAGGCTGTTGGAACAGGAGGGTATCGTATTCCGTTTTGGAGAATCCATTACGCTGGATGCTGCTTGTTTCTTATTTCAGGAATACGATGCCATAGTGATAGCCACTGGTACACCTGTAGCCAGAGATTTGCCTATTCCTGGGCGCGAATTAAAAGGCGTTCACTTTGCCCTTGAGTTGTTGGCTCAGCAAAACCGAGTCCTTGCTGGGATGGAGTTCCGCAAAGACGAACGCATCACTGCAAAGGGGAAGGATGTGCTTGTGATAGGTGGAGGTGATACGGGTAGTGATTGTATAGGTACTGCCCATCGTCAGGGATGTAAGAGTGTGACACAGATAGAAATCATGCCTCGCCCAGTAGAAGGGCCTGACGATCCGCAAAATCCATGGCCGAATTACCCAAGAACTTTAAAGACAACCTCTTCTCACGAAGAAGGCTGTGTCCGTCGCTGGAATATCAATACCCTTGAGTTCTTGGGTACAAATGGGAAACTGACAGGGGTAAAGGTGCAGGAAATAGATTGGAAACCTAATCCTGCTGGAGGAAGACCTCTCATGGTGGAAAAGGGCAATCCTGAGATTATTAAGGCCGAAATAGTACTGCTGGCTATGGGATTCCTGAAACCAGAACATCCGTCATACCCTGAGAATGTCTTTGTATGCGGTGATGCAGCCAATGGTGCCTCTTTGGTGGTTCGAGCTATGGCCAGTGGTATCCAGACGGCAAGGAAGGTTGATAACTATTTAAAGTAAAAAGGATGAAGGTGAGATTTTCAAAAATGCATGGGGCAGGCAACGACTATATTTATGTAGATGCTATGCAATATCCCATTTCCGATCCAGTGCAAGTAGCTGTTCAGTGGAGCGATCGCCATAAGGGCATTGGCTCTGATGGGCTGGTACTCATAGGGAAGTCGCCTGTTCCAGAAGCAGACTTTTCCATGCGTATATTCAATGCCGATGGCAGTGAGGCCATGATGTGTGGCAATGCCTCTCGTTGCATTGGAAAATATCTTTACGAGCGTGGACTGACCACAAAGAACACTATACGTCTGCTGACACTCTCTGGAATTAAAACGCTACTGCTGAAAGTGGATGGCAGACAGGTGAAGAGCGTAACCGTTGATATGTTGGAGCCCCAGATTGAAGATAAAACTCTTTTCCTGCCTAATCATGGTCTTGATTCTGGCGTATTCGTTTCAATGGGTAATCCTCACTATGTCATTTTTACTGATGACATCAATCAAGTAGGAGAGGTGGGAAAGACCTTGGAACGTCATCCTGCATTTCCACAACGGTGCAACATTGAGTTTGCACAAGTGCAGGAAGATGGTATCATCCGTGTCCGAGTCTGGGAGCGGGGCAGTGGCATCACGATGGCCTGTGGCACAGGAGCCTGTGCCACGGCTGTTGCTGCCAGCCTTACAGGCAGGGCAGGGCGTAAGACGAGAATACTGATGGATGGCGGTATGCTTGATGTCGAATGGCGCGAATCAGACAATCATGTCTATATGACTGGTCCTGCAGCCTTTGTATTTGATGGAGAAACAGAACTTCAAACAACATAAAACTATGGCTTTAGTTAATGATCATTTTCTTAAACTACCCAACAATTACTTGTTTGCAGACATAGCAAAGAAGGTGAATGCTTTCAAGGTGATGCATCCCAAGGCTGATGTTATTTCTTTGGGTATTGGCGATGTCACTCAGCCCCTCTGCCACGCAGTCATTGAGGCTATGCATCGGGCTGTCGATGAGTTGGGGACTTCTGCTGGATTCCGAGGCTACGGCCCAGAACAGGGCTACGACTTCCTGCGTGAAGCCATCTTGAAGAATGACTTCCTGCCACGTGGCATTCACCTTGATATAGATGAAATATTCATCAACGATGGTGCGAAAAGTGATACGGGTAACATTCAGGAGCTAATCCGCTGGGACAATTCCATCGGAGTCACCGATCCCATCTACCCTGTCTATATAGATTCCAATGTAATGATAGGTCGTGCAGGCGTTCAAGAGAACGGACACTGGTCGAATGTGGTTTATATGCCATGCACCCGTGAGAATGGCTTCGTCCCAGCATTGCCCGATAGGCGTGTAGATGTCATCTACCTCTGTTATCCTAACAATCCTACAGGTACGGTTATTAGCAAAGCAGAACTGCGAAAGTGGGTGAACTATGCCTTGAAGAACGATACGCTTATCTTCTTTGATGCGGCCTATCAAGCCTATATACGTGATGCTGATATCCCAAGAAGCATCTATGAGATTCGTGGGGCCCGAAAATGCGCCATTGAGTTTCATAGCTATTCCAAGACTGCGGGCTTCACGGGTGTACGCTGCGGCTACACCATCGTACCTAAGGACCTTACCGCTGCCACCCTCACAGGGGAACGCATACCTCTGAACCCGCTTTGGAATCGCCGCCAGTCCACTAAGTTCAATGGCACCAGTTATGTGTCGCAGCGGGCAGCTGAGGCTATCTATACGCCAGATGGCAAGCAGCAGGTGGGGGCTACTATCGACTATTATATGCAGAATGCTGAAAAAATACGGACCACATTTCGAAAGCTTGGCTTCGAGGTTTTTGGCGGAGAGAATGCCCCTTACATCTGGATGAAGACTCCGGGCAGTTCCTGGCAGTTCTTCGAGGAGTTGCTTTATGGAGCCAACATTGTCTGTACGCCTGGGGTGGGTTTTGGCCCTTCTGGTGAGGGGTATGTTCGTTTCACGGCCTTCGGCAGCCATGAACAGACAGAAGAGGCGTTATATCGCATAGAGAAATGGAGTAAATAGATTGTTAATTAAACAAAGTAAGAATGGAAACATTAAGATTTCAAGTGGTCGGTGAGGCTTTTAAGAAGAAGCCGCTCGACGTGAAGACACCAAGTGAGAATCCAGCAGCGTACTTCGGACGCAAAGTGTTCAACCGCGAGAAGATGTATAAGTATCTGCCAAAGGATATCTATGAGAAGATGGTAGATGTGATGGACAATGGCGCAAGGCTCGACCGCCAAGTGGCCGATGCCGTAGCAGCCGGTATGAAGCAGTGGGCTTCTGAGAATGGAGTGACACACTATACGCACTGGTTCCAGCCGCTGACGGAAGGCACGGCAGAAAAGCATGATTCGTTTATAGAACATGATGGTAAAGGTGGCATGGTAGAGGAGTTTAGCGGAAAACTGCTGGTGCAGCAGGAACCAGATGCTTCTTCGTTCCCTTCTGGAGGCATCCGCTCCACGTTCGAGGCTCGTGGCTATTCAGCATGGGATCCCACCTCTCCAGTATTCATCATGGACGATACGCTCTGCATCCCTACCGTATTCATCTCTTATAGCGGAGAGTCGCTGGACTATAAGGCTCCGTTGCTCCGTGCGCTTCATGCCGTGAATGTTGCTGCTACGGAGGTATGCCATTATTTCGACCCAAAAGTGAAGAAGGTGACTTCCAACTTAGGTTGGGAACAAGAGTATTTCTTGGTGGATGAAGGGCTTTATGCTGCACGTCCAGACCTCTTGCTTACTGGGCGCACGCTGATGGGTCATGATTCTGCGAAAAACCAACAGATGGACGACCATTACTTTGGGGCCATCCCAGAGCGTGTGGCTGCTTTTATGAGAGAACTTGAAATCGTGGCACTGGAACTGGGTATTCCTTGCAAGACACGCCATAATGAGGTGGCTCCCAATCAGTTTGAGTTGGCTCCTATCTTCGAAGATACTAATCTGGCAGTCGATCATAACATGCTGCTGATGTCGGTGATGAAGCGTGTGGCACGCAAGCATGGTTTCCGTGTGTTGCTGCATGAAAAGCCTTTTGCAGGCATCAATGGTAGTGGTAAGCACAATAACTGGAGCCTTTCCACCGACACAGGAGTGCTATTGCATGCACCAGGCAAGACCCCAGAGCAGAACCTTCGCTTTGCCGTCTTCATTGTGGAGACTTTGATGGGCGTTTATCGTCACAACGGACTGCTAAAAGCCAGCATCATGTCGGCTACCAATGCTCATCGTTTGGGAGCCAATGAGGCCCCTCCTGCCATCATTTCCTCTTTCCTTGGCAAGCAAGTCAGCGAATTGCTGGATCACATAGAGAATGCTGATAGAGAGGACATCCTGACGATGGCTGGCAAACAGGGTATGAAGATGGATATTCCTGAGATCCCAGAGCTGCTCATAGACAATACTGATCGTAACCGCACCTCGCCTTTTGCCTTCACTGGCAATCGTTTTGAGTTCCGTGCTGTTGGTAGTGAGGCCAACTGTGCTTCTGCTATGATCACCCTCAACAGTGCAGTGGCTGAGGCGTTGGTTAGCTTTAAGAAGCGTGTGGATGCCCGCATCCCAGAAGTGGAAAAGACTCTGGAAGGTACAGGCCATTCTGCCACTTTCCATGCCATCATCGATGTGCTGCGTGAGGATATCAAGACCTGCAAGCCTATTCGTTTCAATGGCAATGGCTACAGCGACGAGTGGGTAGTGGAAGCAGAGCGACGTGGGCTTGACGTAGAGAAATCTTGTCCGAAGATCTTCGAGCGTTACCTTGATGCAGAGAGCATCCAGATGTTCGAGAGCCTGGGTGTGATGACCAAGAAAGAGCTTGAGGCCCGAAATGAGGTGAAGTGGGAAACCTACACGAAGAAGATTCAGATAGAGGCGCGTGTACTTGGCGACCTCTCTATGAATCATATCATTCCTGTGGCCACTCGCTATCAGTCACAACTGCTGAAGAATGTGCAGAACATGGCCACTATCTTCCCTGCAGAGAAAGCTGCGCAGCTATCGGCACGTAACATGAAACTGATAGAGGAGATCGCAGAGCGCACCAGCACCATCGAAACTCAGGTAGAAGAGCTGGTCAATGCCCGCAAACTGGCCAATAAGATTGAGGGTGAGTACGATAAGGCCATTGCCTATCATGACACGGTAGAGCCTAAGCTTGATAGCATCCGTTACCAGATAGATAAGCTGGAACTGATAGTAGATGACTCCCTCTGGCCATTGCCTAAGTATCGTGAGCTTCTGTTTATCCGATAATTACTAAAAATCATCTTCCACATCTTCCATCTTCCACGGCGCAAATAGAATCATGCGTTTTCTCGTGGAAGATGTGTGGAAGATGTGGAAGATGATTGTTATTTCAGGCGTTTTATGAGGTAAAAGTTGGCCTGAGCAGTGCGCTTTTGTCGCATGCCAGGCAGGTGGCGGAGGTACCTGCCAAAGCTGACGGCTGACATGGAGGTGCTGCTGCCGGCATGGTGGCGTAGCTCCTCCAGCAAGGCAGAGGCGCTGATCCATTCAGCGCCTTCTTCTTCTTGCGCAGGACTGAAATAGTCGTGAAACAGCATTTCTGAGGTATCGAGGTGCATGAATTCCCGATTGCTCTCCATGATTTGCTCCACATCATGATCATCAAACCAATAGCGTTCGCCACTCTCAACGGCTTGCAAGGCTTGGGCGTAAAGCTGGCGATAGTTAGGACGACTGTCTGTATTGATGGGGGCTGTAAGCTCGATGCATAGGTATCGACGGCTACCCGTAGGATCCGTGAGCAGGTCGCTCTGGTTGCTGGTACCTATAAACGACGCATAGCGTCGCATCTGACTCACCTGCGTCTTATAAGGCTTGCGGGTGCGAATGTCGGCCCGTTGCAGCAGGTTCTTCAGGTATCCGTCTTGATTGTGGCGATTCAGTTGGTCGAACTCATCGAGGTTTACCAGCAGAAATTGGCAGATCGTACGATCCACCTCCTTCTTGCTGGAGAAATCCAGTTGGTCTGTATAGCCAAACTGCAATTCATCTGGCAACAGACTCCTGCAGAACGTCGATTTTCTAAACCCTTGTCTGCCAATGAGAATGGGCGCTACGCTGTTGCCATAAGGTCCCATCACACCAAGCCATTGGGCCGTCATGGAGAGCAGCCAGCGATAGAACCATTCTGGCCAATGCGGATTCTTTGTCTTGACGGTATCTGCCAATTCGCGGATGCGATCACGGCCATCCCAAGAGCCACGCACGGAGTTGAGGAACGCCTCCACAGGATTGAAGTTCTCCACATCGGCTGAGTTCGCGTAACGACGCACATCCTTGTCCCATACGTTGATGCCCCGCAGACGTGCTTCCTCTACCATCTTGCCCATCATCCGGTCGTCAAGCAGGCGGAACTGCGTATCCCACGTGTTGTTGAGCCTATACTCTGTAGTGTCTTGTATCACGTTATGTCTCAGCACGTAGCGCTCTTTCATGTATTGACGCAGCTTTAGTGCATTGCTTTGTGTGTGGTTCAGAGCCTCATGGGTGCCGAAGTTGGCAGTGGTCAACTGATAGCTTCCTTCGAAGATGAGGCGGATGCGCTCTTCTCCCGCATCGGGGAAGTGGTTCATGGTATGGCAAATGGCTTCCTCTTGAGGTAAACCTGTCAAGCAGCACTCCTTGGCGAGCAGGGTGAAGAAGCGCTCAGGATTGGTCTTGTAGAGCTTGAAACTGCCTTCTTTCGCCAACACCTTCATACTCAATGCGATAAACCTGCGTTCAAACTCCAAATAGCCATCCAAACCAGGCTCTATGCGCTCCAAAGGCTGCGTGACAGCAGGCTTGTTCTCCTCCAATTGCAGTTGCACACCCTTGTCCAACTTCAAAGGCACGGCCACCTCATTGATATATGGTTTAGGGTCATAGGTACGCACGAAGCTCTGCTCCAAAGTGGGATCCACCCGCGTGATGGGGAAATTGAGTGTGCCGTCATAGGTGGAGTATGCCAGATAGTAGGCCATGCGATGGAACTCCTGCGCTTCGCGTTCACTCTGAGGCAGAGTGCCATCAGTGCCACTCACCTTCACCAGCAGCTTGCAACTTCTCCCCGTACTTCCCACGAAGGCCGCATAAGTAGATGGCTGCATCTGTGCCAGTCGCTTCACCCATTCGGCCTCCTCCATGCTGGCCAGTCCGCCAACATTCAGAAGCACCAATCCATTATAATGCTTATAGCGTTTCCCGTCTCCGTCCTTCTCAAACGAGGCAGGCACGTAGATGCGTTGAGCCGTGAACTCCATCCGTCCGCCAAGGCTCTGGTAGGTGGGCAGATTCTCGCGGAACTTGGTAAACGGCATGCGCTTGTTCTCACGACTGATGAGGCTGAGCATCGCCTCTGCTGACAGATGGCGCAGTTTCATCTCTCCTGTCTTAGGCTCCCTGCGCACGGAGGTGAAGACAGGTTCTTTAGTATCTTTTTGTGATTTCATAGAGTTCTTGAATATCAAATATTATCTATTATGCGGCATTACGCCGCTTGCATAAAAGTATTATGTAGTTAGCATAATACCTTTATGTCGCAATCATAAAACCTTTATGCTTACTGCGTAATACCTTTATGTGTTAATAATAAGGGCAGTATATCTCAGTGATACGTGCCTCACCAATCCACAGCGTCCTCGTAACGACGGAAGATGACAGGCTCCGTGATGCCGTTTTCTCTGAACACACGTTGTATATACTCCTGCACCTCTGGCGACATGGGCTTGCGCTCGTTGTAGTAGTCGTAATAAGTTGAGTTCTTGAGCGCCAAATGGATGCGCGAGTGTATGGCATCATACTTGCTATGTGGCACATTGTCGTAGATGTGGCGCAAGCCCCAGGCATTGCGGATGAAGCGCACAGGACGCTGCAAGGCACACTGCCCCTTCTCGGGCTTCACTAGATTGAGATTGACACTCTGCACAGTACGGCAGTCGGTAGGAACATGAGAGGCGCCGAGGTGCCTCAGACAGTTGTCCTTGAGCGGACAGTCATGATGCCAACACACCACATAGGAGCTTGGCATCGTCGAAAAATCGATGTTTTGATTCATAAAAAGCGTAGTAATAAGAGGATAACGTTTTGTCGTGTTCTTATTACTTTACAAATATACAACATAAAACGCCGTTTGTCAATAGTTTTGCCAGAAAATCTCCCCTATCTTCCACATCTTCCACACATCTTCCACGAGATAATGCATGATTTCATTTGCGTCGTGGAAGATGGAAGATGTGGAAGATGTTTTTTCAAAAAGTATTGCTATCTTTGCAGGTGATAAACTAATAAAATGAACTATTGCTATGAAAAAGTTTTTTTCAATATTAACCATCGGCCTGATGCTCACGGCATGCGGCCAGAAAAACCAGAATGAACCTATGATGAATGACAATGATAATGTGAAGGTGGCTCTTGCCAATCAAGGGCGCATCGACTGGAATGCATTCCAGTGGACCAGAGAGCCTGCAGCCTTTGAGGTGCGCAACGATAGCGTCTGCATCACTACTGCTCCGCATACCGACCTCTGGCAGCGCACCTACTATCATTTTCAGAACGACAATGCCCCTGTGTGGCAGATGAAGACCCGCGAGAAGTACTTCAGTTTCGTGGTGAAGACCGATTTTACGGGCAGCCATCATCGTTTCGATCAGTGCGGCATCGTGATGTATCTCGACAGCGAGAACTGGCTGAAAGGCTCAGTGGAATATGAGAATGAGGAGTTCCAGCACTTGGGCAGTGTGGCGACCAACAATGGCTATTCCGACTGGGCTACCACGGCCATCCCAGCCGATGTCAAGACCATGTGGTATCGCTTCTCACGCAGGGCCGACGACTACTGCATCGAGTGCTCTACCGATGGCATCACTTTCTCCCAGATGCGTATCTGCCACATGTATGCAGGGGCCGATGAAATCAGTTTCGGAATCTATGCCTGTTCGCCAGAAGACTCTTCTTTCACAGCTATCTTCACTGACATGAGAATCACCGAGTGTATGTGGAAGGCGCATGATGGACAGCAGCCAGATGAATGACTTAGAAACTAACTAAATACAGATATACCTATGATGAAATTTGTAGTAAAAGCTTATGACGGCGAAGGAAAACTGCCGAAGCGTATGGAGGTGCGCCCTCGCCATTTTGAGGGCATAGAGAGGGTGAAGGAGCACGTGGTATGCGCAGGTGCCTTGCTTGATGACGAAGGTAAGATGAAAGGCTCCCTGCTGGTGATGCAGTATGAAAGTCGCGAAGAGCTGGATGCCTATCTCGCCCAAGAACCCTACGTATTGGAAGGCGTTTGGGAGACGATAGAGGTGGAGCGGATGAACGTTGCCGTTCTCGATGGTGAGATGCAAGTATAGGCCGTTACTTCAGCAACTTCTTGATCTGTTTCTCTGAAGCACTTGGAAGCAGCTGTGTGAGGTGCTGCTCCATGCGCTGAAGCGAAGCTTCGGAAGTCCTGTCGCACTGGCAGGCCTCTTTGCCAAGCAATGTCTCAGGCGTGGTGAGGAGCGACCATCCGAAACCGTATTCACGGCCATGCTTATCGGTGGGATAGACGAAGTCCTCCGTCACGATGTAGCAAGCCATTTGCAGACGAGACACATAAGCATCAAACTTAGAGCGCATGTTCTTTCCCGTGAAGCCACAAGCGGCACGCAGTTCGCGTGTGATCATGCTGCCGTTTTCACGTAGGGTAGAGAGAATGATGTCCTCAATGCTGTCTTCCTCTGGCATAGGATGCTGACTGCGGCGCCAGTTGTAGAAGTCGGGCCACCAATCGAGGCTGATAAACCCAGCCTTGCCCGCAAAGAACTTGCCATAGACGCAGTTGCCCTCACGCACCACAGGACCTTTCCACTGCCAGAGCGGCCACTCCCAAGAACCATCATCAAGCACTATGTAGCGGCATTCCTCTGCCATCATACTCTCTGCAGCATAGCCCCTTATGCCACTCTCCAGCAGGGGCAGGAACCCCACTTCCTGAACACAATCCATCAGTTCCTGGCAGGAGTGGATATAGCCCATCCCCCCGCTTTTATCATACATATGTTTAAAATAGTCTTCGAGTGAGTTCATAGCTTCCTAACATATCAGTTTCTGGTTAATCCACGACAAAGTTACAGAATTTTCCGAATAACTATGGCCGGTAGGAAGTTTTTCTCTGCACTTAATTACCTGCTGCTATCCAGCATCCTATCGCCATGACGGTAGAAGCCACGATGAAAAGCAGTGTGACAGGCTCACCCAATAGGAGGATGGAGAGCAGCGCACCGATAAACGGTGCCAAGGCATAGTAGGTACTGGTCTTGGCTGCGCCGATGGTGCGTTGGGCGTAGGTGTAGCAGTAGATGCTTAGCCCGTAGGCCACATAACCCAGCAGAAGAATCGCTGTAAGGTGCTGCCAGTCTGGTAGTTCCTCCCCAATGGCAAAGGCTATGGCAAGAGCCCCAAGGCCAGAACCGAATCCTTTGACGGTGACAATCTCCATCGGATCTCGATCGGCTATCTGGCGGGTACAGTTGTTCTCCAATCCCCAGCAGAACGTGGCCCCAAGCACCAGTAGAGAGCCACGTGAGAATGTTAAGGCATCGTCTAAACTGCCATCGTCGAGTGAGAGCAGGATGCTGGCCGCTGTGACGAAGCAGATGGCTATCCAAAGCCTATGCCCTACGGCTTCGTGGAAGAATAGCAGCGCAATGATAGCCGTAGCCACAATCTCAAAGTTGTTCAGCAATGAGGTGTTGGCAGCCGAGCAGGTCTTAAGGCCGTACATCATCAAGATAGGAGCCGCAATGTCAAGAGTCACCATGGCCACCGTATAAGGGAGGTCACGCCGTTGCAAACGCACCTCGGTGGAGGGGCGTTTGCTTTCGTGGCGGACAATCATCATCAAACCAACCCCGATGCCAGCACCGAGGTATAGGAAGGCAGCCACCATAGTTGGTGGCACTATTTGCAGCATAACCTTAGATACAGGCGTACTGATGGCATAGAGGGCAGCAGCCAGCACTGCCAGAAAGATGGCTGTGGTTTTATTGTTAACTTTCATTTTGCAGATTCTTATAATGGATAATCGGCATACCCATTTATTTAAAAAAGCGATATGCAAAGTTACAAACTTTTTTAGGATGAGTGATACAAATTTGGTTTTTCTATCCTTTTGCACTAACTTTGCACCCAAAATAATAAACGATATGAAACGTGTTCTAATCATTAAGCCACTTTGTTGGCTTTCATTCCTATTACTGTTGTTTATGGCTGCCCCTGTGTGGGCACAAGGCGAGCCAGCTGCTGTGCCAGACGATATGCTGGGCAGTATGTCTGCACAAGATCGCGCTGCTGTGTTACTGGTGAGTTTCGGCACTACCCACGATGATACCCGAGCTGTCACCATCGATGCCATGGCACAGAAAGTCAGAGCAGCCTATCCACAGCTTCAAGTGGTGCAGTCGTTCACTTCCCGCATCATCCTTCGTAGGCTCAAGGCCCGCGGTGTGGAGATTGATAGCCCAGTGGAGGCTATGCTGAAGCTCCGTGCACAAGGCATCACCCACCTACTGGTGCAAAGTACTAACATCATCGAAGGTGAGGAGATGGAGTCGCTACGCCAAGACGTAGACACCATGCGGCCTTTTTTTAAAGAAGTACGCGTAGGCACACCGCTGCTCTACGATACTGCCGATGCCCTCCGTGTGGCAGAAATCTTGGCACAGCGCCATCCTGCTAATGCCAAGCAGAGGGAGCATGTGCTGCTGGTAGGACATGGCACAGAAGGCCCAGCCACCGCTATCTACAGCCAGTTGGACTATATGTTCAAGGCCGAAGGACATCCTAATCACCATGTTGGTACCATCGAGGGATATCCCGCCTTTGAAAACGCTTTAGCCCTTATCCAAGCTGCCAAAGGCAAGAAGGTGACGCTGGTACCGCTGATGTTCGTAGCAGGTGATCATGCCAAGAACGACATCTCCGTAGATTGGAAAGAGGCGCTTGAAGCAGCGGGCTTAGAAGTGACGCTGCATATTGAGGGGCTGGGTGAAGTGCCAGAGATTCAGGATATTTTCCTGCAACATATCCATTTCTCATTGCAAAACAAAGTGCGTGGTATTATGGAAAAGAAAGCCATCTACTCCGCACAGACCGACTGACTGACACATGAAAAAAAGACTTTTTCTCCTATGGACAGTGGCCGTATTGATGGTCGCCTTGTTCCTGTTTCTAGCCTATAGACTATGGCTGGCTCCCACACGTATTTTGGTGGTAAATGCCCTGCCTTCACAGCAAGCCGACTTGGTGCTGAATAATGATAGTCGGCACATTAAGGTGACCTGCATCGATACAGAAGACCTCCACCGCTTGAACGGCTATGATGCGGTGGTGCTCTACGGCCGCAATCTCTACCTGACCGAAGAACAAACCCATGAAGTGCAGCGAGTGGCTACCCATGGAACGCCCGTATTCACTAAGGCTATCCGCCACGGTGCTTTGGTGATCAACGAGAACCTCACTTCTGAACAAACAGATACACTGCAGGCTTATTTCGACAATACCAATCGTCGGAACTACCGCAACGGCTTGCGCTATCTGCGCCATATTGCCACTCCAGACCGATGGGGCGACCAAACGTATGACACTCCTCAGGCCTTGCCGGAAAATATGTATTACCATCGGGAATATGGGCAGTATTTCCAGACACACCAAGAGCTCACGGCCTATCTGAAGGGGCGTGGCATCTACAATGAAGGAGCACAGAACTTAGCCTTTATCAGTGGTGTACAGTTCCCCACGGAGGGCAACCGCCAACATGTAGATACCCTTATCAGTCTTCTCACAGAGCATGGTTATAATGTCTATCCTCTCACCGCCACCGGCCAACCACGTACAGAGATGCTGAAAGCCCTGCATCCTGATGCTGTGGTCTATATGGCGCTGGGACGATTGGGAGACGACAGCCTGATAGAGTGGTTGGCGCAAGAGAACATCCCCACGTTCTGCCCCTTCCCCGTAGCCGAGACACACGACCGCTGGATAGATCCCGATGTGCAGATCAGTAATGGATCACTGAATGCCCGTGTGGTCATCCCAGAAATAGACGGAGGCATGGCTCCTTACGCCCTCGCCACACAGAATCCAAATGCAGAGGGTTATCTCACTTATACCATAGAGCCAGAGCGCATAGAGGCTTTCCTCACACACCTGCAGAAATACATGGCGCTGCGCAGCATACCCAACCGTGAGAAACGTATCGCCATCGGCTATTTCAAGAACCCCGGAAAGGATGCCCTTCTCGCCAGTGGCATGGAGGTGATTCCTTCGCTCTACAACTTCCTAAAACGCCTGCGCACTGAAGGTTATAATGTAGACGGACTGCCTGCTACACTGGAGGCTTTCGAGCAGCGTATCAAGACTGATGGTTTGGTGCTGGGCGACTATGCCAAAGGAGCACAGGAGCGCTTCATGGATGAGGCACATCCTGTGTGGATAGATAAGAAGACGTATGAGCAGTGGGCACATCAGACCTTGCTGCCAGAGAAATACCAAGAGGTGGTGGAACGCTATGGTGATGCACCGGGCAACCTGCTGAGCCGTGGCGACAGCATCGCTGTGGCGTGTGTGCGTTATGGCAATGTGCTGCTCTTCCCACAGCCGCGTCCTGCCCTTGGCGACGATGAGTTTAAGTTGGTTCATGGCATGAAGGTGGCCCCACCGCATAGCTACTTAGCACCCTATCTCTATATGCAGCACGGTTTCCAAGCCGATGCTCTGCTTCACTTCGGTACGCATGGTAATCTGGAGTTCACGCCTGGCAAGGCTGCGGCCCTCTCTGCTGCCGATTGGAGTGAAGCCTTGATAGGCAATCTGCCCCATTTCTACTATTATACCACAGGCAATGTGGGAGAGGCTGTGATAGCCAAGCGTCGCACGCATGCTGTGCTGACCACCTATCTCACCCCTCCTTATGCTGAGAGTGGCATGCGCCAGCAGCTCAGCGGGTTGTTGGAACGCATCCATCGTGCCTTAGACGGGAGGGTTTCAACTTCCGAGGCATTGGCACTGAAGCAGGAAGTGGTGCAGAAGGGCTATCATCGTGACTTGGGCCTAGACTCACTGCTCACCACGCCTTTTACGGAAGAGGAACTGGAGCAGCTGGATACCCACTTAGAGGAGGTAGCCAATGAGAAGATGCAAGGCGCCTACTACGTCATGGGAAGACCTTACTCGGCAGAAGACTTGCTTCAGACGACCTTAGCCATCAGTGCCGATGAGGTGGCGTATGAGACCGCTAAGCGCGACCGTGATCAGGGGCGCATCACTACCGAGCAACTGCAAGACTATGCCTATATCGCTCATCACTATCTGCCAGCTGCCAAGCGCGACCTTACGGCCATGCTGCGCAGGGCCGTGCCAGATACTGCAGGGACAGCCCCTGCGTTCAAGGCTGCTGCGGAATACCGAGATTTACTGCTGCACTCCACGCAGAACGAACTGAATGCCATGATGAAAGCTTTGAGCGGCGGCTTCGTGCCTCCCGCTCCAGGAGGTGATCCTGTGATGAATCCGAACGTGTTGCCTACAGGAAGAAATATGTTTAGCGTGAATCCTGAACAGACACCTACTGCACAGTCGTGGGAAGATGGCAAGCGCCTTGCCGAATCTACGTTGGAGCGCTACGTGCAGCAGCATGGCGACTATCCGCACCAAGTGAGCTATACTTTCTGGGCAGGTGAGTTTATCGCTTCTCAGGGAGCTACGGTGGCGCAGGCTTTGTGGATGCTGGGCGTAGAGCCCGTGCGTGACAGTCAGGGACGCATCAGCGACTTGCGCTTGGTGCCAAGTGAGGAGTTGTGCCGTCCGCGCATCAATGTGGTGGTGCAGAGTAGTGGACAGCTGCGCGACATTGCTGCCTCCCGTCTGAAGCTTATCACTGAGGCCGTGAAGCTGGCTTCTGAGGCTGGCGATGACGAAGCTTATCCCAACTTTGTGGCATCGGGCAGTTTGCAGCAGGAGAAAGATCTGCTGGAACAAGGCTTGTCGCCCCGACAGGCTCGTGAGATGTCGGTGATGCGTGTGTTCGGTCCTGTGAACAGTGGCTATAGCACAGGCATCATGGGTTATATCGAGAGCAGTGGCAGTTGGGAGAAGGAGAACGAGATTGCTGAGGGCTATCTGAACAATATGGGTGCTGTCTATGGCGATGAGGCGCATTGGGGAGCATACCAGCAGGGCTTGTTTGCCTCGGCTCTGAAAGAGACGGATGTGGTGATTCAGCCGCGTCAGAGCAATACGTGGGGACCTGTCACATTGGATCATGTCTATGAATTCACTGGTGGACTGTCGCTCACGGTGAAGGAACTGAGCGGTAAGGAACCAGAGGCCTATATGGCCGATTATCGCAACCGTACCAACCGTCGTTTGCAGGATGCTAAGGAAGCGGTTGCCGTGGAGGTACGCTCATCCATCCTCAATCCTACCTATGTTAAGGAGCGTATGAAGGGTGGCGAAGGCACGGCGCAGATGTTCGGTGAGGTGTTCCGCAACATCTTCGGATGGAACGTCACCCGTCCGTCGGCTCTTGATGAGCATATCTACGACGACCTCTACAGCATGTATATCACCGATGACCATCGCCTGGGCATCCACGACTATTTCAAGCAAACCAATCCTGCGGCCTACCAAGCCATGACATCGGTGATGCTGGAGAGTGCCCGCAAGGGTTATTGGAAGCCCACCGAAGAACAATTGAAAACCACTGCCGAGCTGCATGCACAGATTACCGAGGAGAGTGGGGCGGCATGTACCGAGTTCGTGTGTGGTAATGACAAACTGCAAGCGTATATCGCTCAGCAACTGGATGACGCAACACAGCAGCGCTATGAGAGCCAGATGCGTGAGGTGAAAGAGGCTGGTGGCAGTCAGCGACAGCAGGTGCTCCGAGAGCAACGCCTGAACACTCTCTCGCAGCAGGGCTTCCTAAGTACCGGTGCTTTGGCAGGAGTGGTAGCCTTGCTGGTCGTTGTGCTGATTATAATCATGATTCGTAGGAGGAGACGCTGATGGAGTATGTGTTCTATGCCTTGGCAGTGTTGATTACCCTGAGCTTGCTTTTGAAGTTGAGCTTCACTTCCAAATGGGAGATCATAGGCGTGGCGCTGGCTTTTGCTGTGTGGATAGGCATGCTCACACCATGGCTGACGGAGCAGTCGAAGCCTGAGATGATGGCGATGCTGGAGCAGAGAGCCAACCTTATGAATCTCTCTCTGGGGCTTATAGTAGAGGCGCTTCTGATGATGGCCTACTGCCTGAGCTGTTTCCCCTCCAAGAACGCCTCACGAGGCATGCAGTGGGGTAGGCAGTTCTTGCACTTCTACCCCGGACTGATGTTCGGCGTGGTGCAGGCCTATGTGGTGGGCATGTCGCTCTTTGCGTGGACAGGTATAGACTTCACTACCTTGCAGATTGGTGCAGCAGCGGTGTCCTTCGTGCTGGTGTCACTGGGTGCTTGGGGCATACGGATATTGCTGCCAGAGAAAGCCCTGCGATGGGAATTGCTTTTCATCCTCAACGTCTTCATCATAGTGCTCAGTGTGGTAGCAGGAGGGAATAGTTAATGGATAATTGATAATGGACAATTGATATAATAATTCATAATTTATAATTCATAATTCAAAAACTGATGGAAACAATATCGAATGCTTTGTTTTGGATTTCCAACGGACTGATGGTGCCAGTAGCCTTGCTGTTGTTGCTGATGCTGGCCAAAGCCCTATGGGAAACGATCAACTTCTTCGGAGAGTTTTATCAGCGCATGAAGGGGCAGCGTGCCTTCGATGAGGCGCTGGAAGACATCACGCCTACCAATGCGGTGGAGAAACTCCAACCACTGGTTGACAAGCAGCGCAGTGCTTTGTCGGCCTGTCTCGGCAAGCTGCTTTCACACCGTGACAATGCCGCCTATTGTGAGCGCCTTCTGAGTAACTATGAGGTAGATGCAGAGAAGGAACTTGCACAGAGCCGCTCCTTAGTGAAGCTGGGCCCGATGCTCGGGCTTATGGGTACCCTCATACCTATGGGACCTGCGTTGGTGGGATTAGCTGCCGGTGACATCAGCAGCATGGCCTACAATATGCAGGTAGCCTTTGCTACCACGGTGGTAGGCATTGTGATAGCTGCTGTCGGTGTGGTTATCTTGCAAGTGAAGCAGCGCTGGTATGCCCACGAACTGAACGATTTGGAATACCTCTCAAGAACCCTGCGCCATGAAACGGAATAAGTTACTGAATGGGGGCGATGATGAGAACCCCATGGCTACCGTAGCCAATCTGTTTGATGTGGCCATGGTCTTTGCCGTGGCTCTGATGGTGGCGTTAGTGTCGCGTTTCAATATGACCGAGCTGCTTGGTGCTGAGGACTTTACCATGATAAAGAATCCCGGACAAGACGACATGGAGATTATCACGCGTGAAGGGCAGGAGATACGCCGCTATACCCCCTCCAAAGACCAGGAATCCAGTGGGAAACGTGGCCGTCGGGTAGGGGTGGCGTATGAGTTGGAGAACGGAGAGATTATCTACGTACCCGAATAGTGCTTAGACTTTCAGGAACACCCGCTTCCGATAGAGGAAGTAGAGGAACAGCCAGCATACGCAGATGAAAGCCGCCTGTGTGAAGAAGCCCTGGGCATTCTCTGGAAGGAGTGCAATCAGTCCGCCGAAGAGCTTGCGAGCCGTGTAGCTGAAGTTGATGAACTGCTGTCCCAAATAGATGGTGATGGAGTTCATGCCTATCACGGTGAAGAAGAGCGTCCACTTGCGGCACCCCAGCACATCGATGATCCAGTAGAACAGCGCGAACATCAAGATGGAGTAGGCACCTACCACCAGCACGAACGTACTGGTCCACATGGCCTTGTTGATGGGGAACACCGTGCTCCACAACAAGCCTACCACCAGCCAGACGATGCCCATGGCCACCATGCCTGTTACCTTCTTCGTTTCGCTCACCTTCGTGCTTTTCACCCACTCGCCTGTAAACATGCCCAGCAGAGCGGTGCCTATGGCTGGGATGATGCCCAGTATGCCCTCAGGATCTATGTTGCCGTTGTAGAGCTTGCCCGGCAGTAAGATGCGGTCTATATAGCCCACCATGGAGCCTTGTGCGCTGAAGATGTCGGCTCCCCCACCGTCGGGTGCAGGGATGAAACCCACTACCAGCCAATAGCCCACCAGCAAGGCTGCCGTTATCCAGATACGCGTCTTCCAAGAGGTGTGCATGAAGATTAAAGCACCAAACATCCATGCCAGTCCGATGCGTCCCAAGACGCTGGCATAGCGTGCCTCTGCAAAGTTCAGATGGTTCAAGAATCCGTTGTAGAGGATGCCCAGCAGCACCAGCGTGAGTCCTCGGCGGACAATCTTACGGATGATGGCTCCGTCGTTCTTCCCATGCGCTCGCTGCTTCGACAGAGAGAACGGGAACGAGATGCCCGCGATGAAGAGAAACAGCGGGAAAATGGTGTCATGGTGAGCCAGTCCGTGCCACTCCACATGGCTCATCTGTGCCGCCAGTCCTTCGGTAAACGCACAGGGAAACCATGTGGCCAGAGCTGCCAGCAATCCGGCTCCACCCATAATGAAGAACATGTCGAAGCCTCTCAGGGCATCAAGCGACTGCAGTCGTCCCGCAGGCATTTGCGGTTTAGTAGTTTTTGTTTTCATAGCATTGATTATGTTATTTTCAGCAAAGATAGTTCATTCTTTTATAAAAAGCAATAACAATTTAAGGGTGCATCACACTACATTCTAAAAAAAAGCAGTATCTTTGCGCAAAATTATAGAGTTAACTCATAAAATCAATAGAAATGGCTTATAAAAGAATTACTGCTGCCGAAGCTGCAGCAATGATCAACAATGACGAAAACATCGCACTTAGCGGTTTCACCCCTGCTGGTACCGCCAAGGCAGTGACTAAGGAACTGGCAAAGCGTGCCACCGCAGAGCATGAGGCAGGCCGCCCCTTCAAAGTAGGTATTTTCACTGGTGCATCTACCGGACAGAGCTGCGATGGCGAGATGGCCAACGCTCAGGCTATCAAGTACCGCGCCCCTTACACCACCAACCCTGACTTCCGCAAGCATGTGAATCTGGGTGAGATAGCTTACAATGACATTCATTTGAGCCAGATGGCACAGGAACTGCGCTACGGTTTCATGGGTGATGTAGACTGGGCTATCCTCGAGGTTTGCGATATCGAAGAGGGCGAGACTACCTGCAAGGCTTATCTGACTGCTGCTGGTGGTATCTCTCCAACAGCTGCCCGTCTGGCTAAGAAGGGTGTGATCTTGGAGCTGAATGCCTTCCACAATGCTAACGCTAAGTACCTGCACGACGTGTATGAGCCTCTGGACCCACCTTCTCGTCTGGCTATTCCTATCACAAAGGTAAGCGACCGTATCGGTAAGCCTTACGTGGAGATTCCTGCCAGCAAGATAGCCGGCGTAGTGGAGTGCAACCTGCCTGATGAGGCTCGTGCCTTCAAGGACAGCGATCCTGTGACTGACGCCATCGGCCATAACGTGGCTGAATTCCTGGTAGCCGACATGCATCGCGGCATCATCCCAAGTTCATTCTTGCCACTGCAGAGTGGTGTGGGCTCTACTGCCAACGCTATTCTGGGCGCTCTGGGACAGGACAAGCATGTGCCTAACTTCAACATCTACACCGAGGTGCTGCAAGACAGCGTGGTGGGTATGATGATGGAGGGCCGCGTGATAGACGCTTCTGCTTGCTCTCTGACCGTATCTAACGAGTGCTTGATGCAGATCTATGACAACATGGACTACTTCAAGAACCACCTGACTCTGCGTCAGAGCGAGATCTCTAACTCTCCTGAGATCATCCGCCGACTCGGTGTCATCGCTATCAATACAGCGCTGGAGGTTGACATCTATGGTAACGCCAACTCTACCCACATCAGCGGTACGAAGATGATGAACGGTATCGGCGGTTCTGGTGACTTCGAGCGCAACGCTTATCTGAGCATCTTCACCTGCCCAAGTGTGGCTAAGGGTGGCAAGATCAGCTCTATCGTGCCTTTCGTGAGCCATCTGGATCATACCGAGCACGACGTGAACATCATCGCTACTGAGCAGGGTGTGGCCGACCTCCGTGGTAAGAGCCCATACGAGCGCGCTCAGGAAATCATTGAGAAGTGTGCTCACCCAGACTACAAGCAGCTGTTGTGGGATTACCTCAAGATGGCGAAGATGGGTCAGACCCGTCACTACCTGCCTGCTGCTTTCGCTATGCACGACACGCTGGAGCGCAAGGGCGATATGCATCTGACAGACTTTGCTGAATATGTGAAATAAATTATCTAATAGTCACACTATTTAGGTTGGGCGTTGTCCTCTCAGAAGGAAGGACAACGCCTTTTTTTTGACCTTTTCTTTGATGTGAGATAAATAAGGTGTATATTTGCAGTGGTTTTGTTTCCCGGCTCCTCACAGCGAGGATGGGGATGAAAAGGGAATCGGGTGAAAGTCCCGAACAGTCCCGCTGCTGTGAACTCCGTAGCAAACCCTGTCGAACAATCCGCAACATGTCACTGTCTGAGCACAGATGGGAAGACGGACAGGGCTGGAGTAAGTCAGAAGACCTGCAAAGCCATTGAGCATGCCGATGCACTGCGAGGATGGGGCGCGGCCACAAATTATTACCACATACATTTATGCTGAGAACGGCTTATAAATTGGTGCTTGTTATGCTGATTGCTATGCTGATGCCCTTGAGTGGGGCGTCTCAGACAGACACGCTCGTGACTAAAGGACGCACACTGCGTGAAGTCACCGTGCACGGCGAACAGCGTCGAAACCTCACCAGCACATCGCCCTTCCAGCAAGTGACCAATCAGCAACTGCTGCAACAAGGCATCAGCGACCTGAGCGATGCTCTGCGCCGCTTCTCTGGCGTGAATGTGAAAGACTACGGCGGTGCCGGTGGAGTGAAGACCGTGTCGGTGCGAAGTCTGGGCTCTCAGCATACGGCTGTGGCATACGACGGTGTGGCAGTGAGCGACCTCCAGAGCGGACAGGTAGACCTCTCACGCTTCACACTCGACAATATCCGTTCGCTCTCGCTGGCCATTGGCGACAATGAAGACATCTTCCTGCCTGCCCGCACGGTAGCCTCGGCTGCCACACTGCGCTTGCAGACCATGCTGCCCGACTTGGTGGATAAGAACTACCACTTGAAGGCAGAAGTGAAGGCGGGCTCCTTCGGGATGCTGAACCCCTTCGTGCGTTACGATCAGAAACTCAGTGAGAAGGTATCGGCTTCTGTGAGCGGCGACTATCTGCGTGCCGACAATCAGTATCCGTTTAAACTGGTGAATGGAGAGAATGTGACACGTGAGAAGCGTACGAACAATCAGATAGAGACTTGGCGTACGGAAGGCAATGTGTATGTGCGCCCATCGGCCACTTCTACACTGAACGGTAAGGTGTACTACTACCAATCGTGGCGTCAACTGCCCGGTCCGGTGATACTCTACAACCCCTTCGGCCATGAGAAGGAGATGGATCGCAACTTTTTCGCGCAAGCCAATTATAAGACAAAGCTGGGTGGTGGCTTCTCTTTGCTCTTGAATGGAAAATTCAATTGGGCTTACTCTCACTACCACGATGAGGGTGGCCAATATCCCGGAGGTGAGCTGAACAACAAATACTACCAGCGTGAGTACTACGGCTCTGCAGCCGTGATGTATGAACCCACGGAACATCTGGCTTTCAGCTATGCAGGCGACTATGCCTACAATACGCTGAATGCTAATGCGAATATGAAGTCGAACCCGATGCGCCACACGGTGCTACAGACGCTGTCTGGCCGCTGGCATATAGACCGACTGGCAATCACGGCAGTGCTGCTGCGCTCCGACTATTGGAACAAGGCCAAGGTGGGAAATCCCTCGAAAGATGCCCACCGACTGTCGCCATCTCTTTCGCTTTCTTGGAAAGCATTGGCAGATGCTGAGCTTTATCTGCGTGCCTCTTATAAGGATGTGTTTCGCGTAGCTACTTTTACGGAGAACTACTTCGACCGCATGGGAAGCCGTGACCTTAATCCTGAGATAGCCCGTCAATACAATGTGGGAGCTACTTATTTGTGGCAGGGCGATGGATGGCTGAGTAGTGTGCAGGTGTCTGCCGATGGTTACTTCAACTATGTGAAGGACAAGATCGTGGCGAAGCCTTACAACATGTTCTATTGGACGATGTTGAACATGGGTAAGGTACATATCTGGGGTACGGATGTGAATCTGGATGCGGATTTTCGTTTGGCAGACGAGCATCATTTGCTATTCAACGGCTCTTATACCTACCAGTATGCAGTAGATAAAACCATGAAGACGTCGCTAAGCTATAAGAACCAGATACCCTATACCCCTCGCCATTCGGGAGCAGCTTCGCTGGCATGGGAGAATCCGTGGCTGAATGCCTCTGTGCATGCTACGGGTGTGAGCGACCGCTATACCACAGAGGTGAATACACCGCAGAACACGCTCGATGGCTATATAGAATATGGCGTATCACTCTATCGCAACTTTCAGTGTAAGGGCGTATTGCTTTCACTGCGAGGCGAAGTAGTAAATCTGGGCAATAAGCAGTATAGCATCGTGAAGAGCTATCCGATGCCTGGAAGAAGCTACAAACTAACGGTAAGCGTAAGTTTGTAAAATTACAATAATAATTTATACTTTATAATTAATAATTTAATATGAAACTGAGAGATTTTTTGAAACTTATGGTCATGGCAATGGTGTTGCCACTGGCTTTTGTCGCTTGTAGCGAGAATGATGAACCCGAAATTCCAGAATCAGTCACTCTGAATGAAGCTGATGTGGATATGCTGATGGGAGGCACTCTGCAGTTGACTGCCACTGTAGTGAGCAATGATCCTAATTCTACTGCTGTGACTTGGACCTCGTCAAATCCAGCTGTTGCTACAGTGGATAACAATGGTTTGATTACAGCAGTGGCTCCTGGTGAGGCTGTGATTACTGCTACACTGGGCATGGGAAGAGCGCAGGCTACTTGCGAAGTGGAAGTAGATGCAGAGAATATGTTGCTGGTGTTCAATGGCGGTAGTATGTATAGCAGTATAGACGGATCACTGTCGGCCATAAAGTTTGAGAGATCACAGACGGTTAGTAACAATGTGTTCTCTACCGCTAATGGCCGCAGCCTTGGTGCCACAGTACAAGACGGTGTAGTGTATGGTGACAATCTGTATATCGCTGTCGATGGTTCAAACACCATCGAAGTGGTAAATAAGTACTCTTTTAAGAGCGTAACTACTATTCTGCCAGATCAGACGGCTTATGAGCCTCGTGACATCGTAGCTGATGACAACTATATCTATGTGTCTATGTACACTGGTTATGTAGCTCGCATTGATCCTAAAACCAACAAAATAGATAAGACGGTGCAAGTAGGTCCTAATCCAGAGGAAATGGTGGTAGAAGATGGTTTCCTTTATGTGGTGAACTCTGATGGTTTGAACTATAACAACAATTACGTGAATGGTAAAACTGTTTCTAAGATTGATCTGAAATCTTTCACTGAGGTGAAGAAGATTGAAGTAGGACTGAATCCAACAGCTATAGTAGAGACTGAAGATAAGTTCTTTGTTCTTTGTATGGGTAATTATGGAATGGATCCAAATTATGAGTTTGTTCCTACAAGCATTTACGTAATCGATGAGAATGATAATGTAACTAACACCAATTTATCAGCATCATTCTTTGCGGCAGAAGATGGCGTACTCTATGTAGTGGATTCTCCATGGGGAGGCTCTACTTCATACGTTTCTTATAGTGCTAAAGATCTATCTGTGATTAGTGACCAATTCGTTAAAGACCCAGTAGATGCTCCTGCTGGTATTGCAGTGGAAGATGACCGCATATTCATCTCTTCTTATAATCTGGTAAATGGTTCTGCTTCATACAACACCGATGGCTATGTGAATGAGTATAGAACTGATGCTACTGCTGTTTACCCTCCTAATTATCAGTTAGTAAAGAAATACGATGTAGGCGTAGGTCCTGTTCACATGTTAGTAGTTGATTAAGCATTGAGAATTAAGACTTATATAAGGTTATTAGTCTGCCTGCTGGCATTATGCTTGGCAGCTTGCGGAAATAGGCAGGGGATGTCTCCGTCGTCAGACGGAGATACCCTTGCTTTCAAGTACGCCGAACGCATCAGCATCGTGCAGTATGACGACTATACGGTGGTGAAGCTGCAGAATCCGTGGGATACGCTCAAGACACTGCATACCTACGTGCTGGTGGACAGAGACCGCGAACTACCTCCACACCTGCCTGTGGGCACCATCGTGCGCACACCGTTGCAGAAGGCCGTGGTTTTCACTTCGGTGCATAGCAGCTTGGCCGATGTGCTGGGAAAGGGCAGCAGCATTGGTGGCGTGTGCGACTTGAAGTATATCCAGCTGCCTTTCATTCAAGAAGGTGTGGCTAAGGGCACGGTGATGGATTGTGGCGATGCCATGAATCCAGACATTGAGAAAATCATCGATCTGCATCCAGATGCTATCATGCTCTCACCGTTCAACAATAGTGGCGGTTATGGGCGTGTGGAGGAACTGGACATCCCCATCGTGGAGTGTGCCGACTATATGGAAACATCGGCTCTGGGCAGAGCAGAGTGGATGAAGTTCTATGGCTTGCTCTTCGGAGCTTCTGATGAGGCTGAGCAACTCTTCGAGGAAGTGAGTGGCAACTATGAGCGCATGAAGGCGCTGGCAGCCAATGCGGCCACACATCCCAAAGTGGTGGTAGATTTGAAGATGGGTTCTACATGGTATGTGCCAGGAGGACGTAGCACACAAGGCCGACTGCTAGTGGATGCTGGAGCCGACTATCCTTTTGCTGATACAGACGATAGCGGCAGTATTCCGCTATCTGTGGAGATGGTGATGGATCGCTGTGCCGATGCTGATGTCTGGATGTTCAAGGCCAGTGTGGAAACAGAGGTGACGCTGCGCTATCTGGCTTCAGACTATGAAGGCTACACACACTTGAAGGCTTACAAAGACGGTAGCGTCTATGGATGCAATACCACGGAAGTGGCATTCTATGAGGAAGCCCCTTACCGCCCTGACTACCTGCTGGGAGATATGATTCAGATCTTCCATCCAGAGATAGAAGGACTGGGAGGGCTGAGATATTATAGTAAAATTGAAAATTGAGAATTGAGGATTGAGAATTAACCATCCGGATGGGTTAACGCAATTATACAGTGTAACTATAATCCTCAATTCTCAATCCTCAATCCTCAATTAATAAAAAAGTGAGTACTGGAGCAAAATATGGCATAGGGTTGACGGTGCTGATAGCTGTGCTGTTTGCACTCAACTTGTTCGTTGGATCGGTGCAGATTCCAGCGAATGAGATTTGGCATATCCTTTTGGGAGGGGAGCCACAGAAAGCCAGTTGGGGCTTTATCATCTTGCAGAGCCGATTGCCACAAGCCATCACGGCGTTGCTCTGTGGTGGAGCTTTGGCCGTCAGTGGATTGATGCTGCAAACGGCCTTTAAGAACCCACTCGCAGGGCCTTCCATCCTCGGCATCAACTCTGGTGCCAGTCTGGGCGTGGCCTTTGTGATGCTGGCCTTTGGGGGTAGTGTCACCGCTGGCACACTCACGCTCTCTGGCTTCATGGCGGTGCTGGTGGCCGCTTTCATAGGCGCTATGGCGGTGATGGGACTTATCCTGCTCTTCTCCACCATGGTGCGCAGCAATGTCATGCTGCTGATCATCGGTATCATGATAGGCTACATCGCTTCATCGGCCATCTCGCTGCTCAACTTCTTCGCTACAGAGCAAGGCGTGCAGAGCTATATGGTGTGGGGATTGGGCAACTTTGGAGGTGTCTCCATGAAGCAGATGCCGGGCTTTGCAGCGGTGACACTCTTAGGACTGCTGGGGTCTGTGCTGCTGATAAAGCCCCTCAATGCCTTGCTGCTTGGAGAACGTTATGCAGAGAACTTGGGCATACATATTCAGCGGATGCGCACGTGGCTGCTGATTATCACAGGACTGCTTTCTGCCATCACGACGGCTTTCTGTGGTCCTATCGCCTTCATTGGTTTGGCCGTGCCGCACATGGCGCGTCTGATCTTAGGCACGGAGAACCATCGCTCTCTGCTACCTGTCACCATCCTGACAGGTGGGGTAGTGGCGCTGCTGTGCAACCTTATCTGTGTGCTGCCTGGTGAGAATGGCATCATCCCGCTGAATGCCGTGACACCCATCGTAGGAGCGCCCATCATCATCTATGTCATTATCAGTCAGCGCAGTGGCAAGCAGATGAATTGATCTGGCTTTGCAACCGATTGCACAAATCTACATGCAAATTCTTGCTATTTCTGAAATAATCTATCGCAGAACTTCCTAATTTTGTACCAAAATAATAAAAGAAAGCGTTTTATGAGCCTACCAGAAGATCCAATGATGCTTTACAGCTACTTGAACATGAAGCTGCGCGATGAGTATCCATCACTCGATGCACTGTGTGAAGACATGGATGTGTCGAAGGAGGAGATTCTGGACAAAATGAAAGGTGTTGGTTTTGAGTACGATTCCGAGCGGAATCGGTTTTGGTAAAAAGATTGTTTCTCAAAAAAAAAGAATGAGCACTTGTGAAAGTGCTCATTTCTTTTTTATGTTTTTCCAATGCTCTCGCTGTGAGCATAAATGCTCACAGCGGTGGGCATTTTTGCTCAGCGCATTGGACATTCAGGTATTCAGCGCATCGGCATCTTTCAGAGAGGCAGCCAACTCCTCGTCAGAGATGCTGTAGTTCTGCAAGTTGCCAGCGATGTACTGATCGTAAGCAGCCATGTCGATGAGGCCATGACCAGAAAGATTGAACAGAATCACCTTCTCCTCTCCAGTCTCCTTGCACTTCAATGCCTCGCGGATGGTAGCAGCGATGGCGTGGCTGGATTCTGGCGCAGGGATGATGCCCTCTGCACGTGCGAAGAGCGTACCTGCTTGGAAGGTCTCCAACTGTGGAATATCCACAGCTTCCATGAAGCCGTCCTTCAGCAGCTGTGAGATGATCACACCAGCACCGTGATAGCGCAGACCGCCAGCGTGGATATTGGCAGGGCGGAAGTTGTGTCCCAGCGTGTACATAGGCAGCAGAGGCGTATAGCCAGCCTCGTCGCCAAAGTCGTATTCGAACTTACCGCGTGTCAGTTTCGGACAAGAATTAGGCTCTGCAGCGATGAAGCGTGTCTGCTTGCCATCCTTGATGTTGTGACGCATAAATGGGAAAGCGATGCCGCTGAAGTTGGAACCACCGCCGAAGCAAGCAATCACCATGTCAGGATACTCACCTGCCATCTCCATCTGCTTCTCAGCCTCAAGGCCGATAACCGTCTGATGCAGAGATACATGGCTTAATACAGAGCCGAGCGTATATTTACAATTAGGTGTGGTGGTAGCCAGCTCGATAGCCTCAGAGATAGCTGTGCCAAGAGAACCCTGATGGAATGGATCGCGTGTGAGGATATTCTTACCAGCACGGGTGGACATAGAAGGCGACGGAGTGACCTGAGCGCCATAGGTCTGCATGATGCTGCGACGGTAAGGCTTCTGCTCATAGCTGATCTTCACCTGATAGACAGCAGCCTCCAAGCCGAAGAGACGGGCGGCATAGGATAAGGCGGCACCCCACTGTCCGGCACCTGTCTCAGTAGTCACATTGGTCACACCCTCTTTCTTGCAGTAGTAAGCCTGTGGGATGGCTGAATTCAGCTTATGGCTACCCATTGGGCTCACGCTCTCATTCTTGAAATAGATATGTGCAGGAGTACCCAGTGCCTGCTCCAAACCATAGGCACGCACCAATGGGGTACTGCGATAATACTTGTACATCTCACGCACCTCTTCAGGGATCTCTATCCAGGCATCGGTCTGGTTGAGCTCCTGACGGCAGAGTTCCTCTGCGAAGATAGGGTAGAGGTCCTCTGGCTTCAGAGGTTGTTTAGTTGCTGGATGAATAGGAGGCAGTGGCTTGTTGGGCATCTCTGCCTGAATGTTGTACCAATAATGTGGTATTTCTTCCTCAGAAAGAATGAATCTTTTGGTTTTGTTACTCATAATATTGTAGCTTTAAAAATGATAATTTGGCACCAAAAGTAATGATTTTTTTCTTACAACTGACGTTTTTATCTCTTTTTTTTGCTTATACCATCGTTTTTATTTAAGTTTGCTTTTCAAACTATACTCGTGATGAAGTTCAACAAGCAGCTGATATTATATCATAACAAGTTGATTTATCCGTATGTCAAGGTGTTTCTGAACATCCTGATGGTGATGTCCTACGTGTTGTCGGCCATGCTAATCGGCGCTGTGATCTATGAGTATGGCTTCCCTATCACAGAGGTAGAAAGTGCCATGCTGGCAAAGTTCTATCACGTGGCATGGATACTGATACTGACCAATATCTTGGCACACATGACGCTGGGATTCAAGGATACACGACTGAATTATAATGCGGTGACGTGGATTCTGGTGTTCCTATTGCTGCTGACGCTGATTCCCGTGCTCTTCCATCGGCCCGATGCTGAGTACCGAGGCATGCTTTGGTTCTTCAATTTGATGGGAAGCAAAGGCTATCGGCTCACCATCTTGATTGTCATCTCACTGCTTGACCTCTCTAACGGCATAGTGCGACTGCTGGGAAAGCGCACCAATCCGTCGTTGATTCTCGCAGGCAGTTTCTTGGTGATTATCATGGTGGGGGCCGTGCTTCTGAAACTGCCAAACAGCACGTTCGATGGCATCACGTGGTATGATTCCATCTTTCTCAGCACCAGCGCGGTGTGCGTCACAGGCCTTTCGCCGCTCGATATGGCAGCCACCTTCACGCCTACGGGTTTCATGGTGCTCATCATCCTCATACAGATAGGCGGACTGGGCGTGATGACGTTTACCAGCTTCTTCGCCTTGTTCTTCATGGGAAACACCTCTGTCTATAATCAGGTGATGGTGCGTGATATGGTGAACTCCGATTCGCTGGGATCGCTGTTCTCCACACTCTTTGACATCTTCGTGTTCACCATCTGCATAGAGGCCGCAGGCATGGTGGTGATATGGACCGATATTCATGGCACGCTGGGCATGGATCTGGAAGAAGAAGTCTATTTCTCCGCCTTCCATGCCATCTCTGCTTTTTGCAATTCGGGCATGTCGTTCCTGCCCGATGGGTTGGCCAATCCGATGGTGCTGCATGACCATATCCCCTTGTTCCTCTACCTTTCGGTATTGGTGATTCTGGGCGGTATAGGCTTCCCCGTGCTGGTGAATCTGTATCAGACGCTGGTGTTCAAGCTTCGCAGTCTTTGGCACTTCATCCGCACCCGTCATTGGAGTGCGAAGAGCTATTACCATCTGTACAATCTTAATACGCGCATCGCTCTGCTGTTTACGGGCATCTTGCTGGGAGTGGCATGGCTGTGTTTCGCCTGCTTTGAGTGGAACGGCGTGCTGCGTGATTTCAGTCTGCCAGAGAAACTTACGCAGTCGTTCTTCCTGGCCGTGTGTCCGCGCTCCGTGGGCTTCACGTCTATAGATCCTGGCACGTGGAGCGTGCAGACGCTGATGCTCTATGCGTTGCTCATGTGGGTGGGAGGCTGCTCACAATCCACCGCAGGCGGCATCAAGGTGAACTCTTTTGCCGTGATTATCCTGAATATGTGGGCCATGGTGCGAGGCTCTGAGCGCGTGGAGGTTTTCGGACGTGAGCTTTCGGCCGACTCTATCCGTCGTGCCAATGCTACGGCCCTCATGTCGCTCTCTACACTCTTCCTCTTTGTGGCCATACTCAGCTATCTGGAGCCTCAGATTTCATTCAGGGGCATCTTCTATGAGTGCTTGGCGGCTATCTCTACCGATGGGGTAGGGCTTGGCATCACGCCACAGCTGGATACGGCTGGCCGTCTGCTCATCACGGCTTTGATGTTCATTGGTCGTGTGGGGCTTATCACGGTGCTGCTGGGCGTGGTGCGTCAGAAGAAGCATACCAAGTATCGCTTTCCGAGCGGGGAGATCATTATCAACTAGCGTTGATAAAATTATAAAATGCAAAAATGCAAAAATGCAAAATTATATATAGGCTATGAAGTATTTGGTGATTGGACTTGGAAATTATGGCACCGCATTGGCTACGGAGCTTTCTGCTCTGGGCAATGAGGTGATAGTGGCCGACAATAAGCAGGGGCACATAGAGTCTATTAAAGATAAGGTGGCAGCTGCTTTCTGCCTCGATGCCACTGATGAGATGGCTTTGGCCGTGTTGCCACTGCATAGCATCGATGCTGCCGTAGTGTCTATCGGTGAGAACTTTGCGGCTTCTGTGCGTGTGACGGCTCTCCTGAAGAAGCTGGGGGTGCAGCATATCTTCGCTCGTGCCAATGATGCCGTGCACTACTCCATCTTGCAGGCGTTCGACATCGAGGGCATTCTCTCTCCAGAATCGGATGCGGCCAAAGACTTGGTGCGCTACTTCGAGTTTGGCTTAGATCTGGAGGCGTTCTCCATCGATGAGCATTACTATGTGATGAAGTTCAAGGTGCCTGCCAAACTCTATGGCTACTTGGTGAACGACCTTAAACTCAGTGAGCAGTTTGGCTTGAAACTGATAGCTCTGAAGCGTGGCAAGACGTTGGTCAATAGCCTGGGCATCTCTTTCATAGAGAAAGAGGTGGTGAACCAGTTGCCCGAGGAAGACCATCTCCTCGAAGGCGACGAGCTGGTGGTGTATGGCCGCTATAGCGATTTCCAGAAATTCTGGCGGGCGCTTTAGTCGAGCTTCAGCACAGCGAGGAAGGCTTTCTGAGGCACCTCTACATTGCCGATCTGCTTCATGCGCTTCTTGCCTCGCTTCTGCTTCTCCAAGAGCTTGCGCTTACGGCTCACGTCACCACCATAGCACTTGGCAGTCACATCCTTGCGTACCTGCTTCACCGTTTCACGAGCGATGATCTTGGCACCAATGGCGGCTTGGATGGCTATGTCGAACTGCTGGCGAGGAATGAGGTCCTTGAGCTTCTCGCACATGCGGCGTCCAAGGTCGTAGGCATTGCTCTCATGCGTCAGCGTGGAGAGCGCATCCACAGGCTCGCCATTCAGCAGAATGTCGAGCTTGATGAGCTTAGAGCGGCGGAAACCGTTCATGTGATAGTCGAATGAGGCATAGCCCTTCGAGATGCTCTTCAGCTTGTCGTAGAAGTCTATCACGATTTCACCCAGAGGGATGTCGTAGTATATCTCCACACGATTGCCAGACACATACTCCTGCTTTATCAGTTCTCCGCGTTTTCCGAGGCACAACGTCATGATGGGGCCGATATAGTCGGTCTGTGTGATGATGCTGGCGCGGATGTATGGCTCTTCGATGTAGTCGATGGCCGTAGGGTCGGGCATCGCACTCGGATTGTGCACCTCCGTCATGTTGCCATGCTTGTCGAAGATATGATAGAACACGTTGGGCACCGTAGTGATGACATCCATGTCGAACTCACGGTCCAGACGCTCCTGAATGATCTCCATGTGCAGCAAGCCGAGGAATCCGCAGCGGAAGCCGAAGCCCAAGGCTACAGACGACTCTGGCGTGAAGGTCAGGGAGGCATCGTTCAGCTGCAGCTTCTCCAAGGAGGCACGCAGATTCTCATAATCGGTGGGATCGATGGGATAGACGCCTGCGAAGACCATAGGCTTTACCACCTCAAACCCCTCGATGGCCTTGTCGCAAGGGCGAGATACATGCGTGATGGTATCGCCTACACGCACCTCCGTAGAAGTCTTGATGCCAGAGATGATGTAGCCCACATCGCCCGTGCGCATCTCCTGTCTGGGTATCATGTCCATCTTCAGCACACCTATCTCATCGGCATCATACTCCATGCCCGTGTTGAAGAACTTCACATGGTCGCCCTTGCGCATCACACCGTTTACTATCTTGTAGTAAGCGATGATGCCACGGAATGAGTTGAACACAGAGTCGAAGATCAGTGCCTGCAGAGGCGCATTCTCATCGCCCTGAGGATGCGGCACGCGCTCCACGATGGCATCCAGAATCTCCTTCACACCCATGCCAGTGCGGGCCGATGCTCGGATGATGGTATCGCGCTCACAGCCAATGAGCTCTACGATTTCGTCTTCCACCTCATCAGGCATGGCACTTGGCATGTCGCACTTATTGATGACAGGGATGATCTCCAAGTCGTGCTCCAGCGCCATGTAGAGATTTGAGATGGTCTGTGCCTGAACGCCCTGACTGGCATCTACTACCAGCAAAGCCCCTTCGCAAGCAGCGATGGAGCGTGAAACCTCGTAGGAGAAATCAACATGTCCCGGAGTGTCAATGAGATTCAGCACATACTTCTGTCCGTCTTTTTCATACTCCATCTGTATGGCGTGGCTCTTGATGGTGATGCCGCGCTCTTTCTCCAAATCCATATCGTCGAGCATCTGCCCTTCTGTGATTTGGATGGTGTTGGTGTACTCCAACAAGCGATCTGCCAAGGTAGACTTACCGTGGTCTATGTGTGCGATGATGCAGAAATTACGTATATGCTTCATTGTGGAAATCTGATTTTAGGGGACAAAGATAATAAAAATCCCTTTCAATACCCATAGTTTTGGGTAATATTTGGATTTTGCATCACCACGTCGCCAGGGATGGGGAAGACGGTGGTATATCCACTCTCCTCATTCTCCAGCATCGGACGGTCTGAATAGGCACGGGTAAATTGTCGGAAGCGCACTAAGTCTTGGCGACGCCAACCTTCCCACATCAATTCCAACTTTCGCTCTTCCAAAATGTTCTCCAAGGTGGCAGGACGGTAATTCATGCCGGCACGTTCACGCACGGCATTCAACTCTTCATCACCATTCTCACCGTTGCGCACTTTGGCTTCGGCTTTCATCAGCAAGACATCGGCATAGCGGAAGAGGACGATATCATTGTTCATCAGCTTACCATCTTTCGGAGCAGTCTTGTCCACTTCGTACTTCTTCATGCGTGCTCCTGCTGTTTGCTCATACTCAGAACCAGAGAGATCCAACCTAATGGCTGTGGGTTGGTATTCTAGAGGGGCTCCAGACTGGAGAATTACTTCCTGGCCATCGAGGTCATAGACAGGGCCATAGTAGAAACTCCAGTAGAAACGCATATCTTCTTCATCAGTGCCATAGCCAAAGGTGGCCAATGTCTCTAACGTAGCGCTGGACCCGTTCTCTCCTCCGAAACCATAAGCAGCTGCATGTTGGTAGTGATAGGAGCGGAAGAGGTTCTGCATCTGGTTGATGTAGAGGTTAGGATCCATCGGTATGGTGAAGATATTCTCACGTGACGACTCATTGTGAACGGAAAAATTGTCTATGAAATTGTTTTCCAATTGGTAGCCAAGTGCCTCCAGCATATTGCAGTAATGCATCACGGCTTCCCAAGCATTGACCTTCAAGTCTTCCGCAATATTGAAAATGGGTTGGCTCACATCAGGAACCACACTGTCTGTCCAGTTATCATCAGTATAGATTTCAGCGTTCAGAAAGAGCTTTGCCAATAGGAAGCAAGACACAGGCATGGTGATGCGGCCATAGTAGTCGCCTTGATAGTTGCTGCGTTCGAAAGAGAGGGAATAGAGCGTCTCTTGCAGTTCATTGACCACGAAATGGAACACTTCACTGCGTGAACTCTGCTTCACATCACTCATCGACGTGTTGGAAGAGAGTACCAGAGGCACGCGTCCATACATATCCAGCAGATAATAATAGTACATGGCCCTGAGCGCCCTCACTTCTGCTGTGTAGGCCTCATATTGCTCGGCACTCAGCAGATGGGCATGCTGCTCCAGCTTCTCCAGAGAGCGGTTGCTGAGCACGATGACTTTGTAGAGATACTCCCAAGTGGCCTGAATGCTGCTGCTTGAGGCCCAGTCGTGTGTGAAGAGAGCCTGCCAGAAACCACCATCATACCAGTCGCTTCCACGAGTGGGAATCATCGCTTCATCTGTAGTAAACGTATTCAGATCATAGAGTCCGCGATAGGTGCCTTGCAAGCCCTGACTGTCCTCATATCCACCTATGTAGTTGTAGAGCACAGCCACGGTGTTCAGATAGAGGTTGGTGGCATCTTCGTAAGCCTGCTCTTCAGGGATACGATCCTTGGGATGCTCTTCCAGATAGTCGGAGCAAGCCGTCAGCATGCAAGCTGTGATCAGTCCTATGTATAAAAGTCTTCTCATCATAAATTCTCCTTCTGTCTATTAATCAGAACTGAATGCTTATGCCTACCGTATAGGAGCGATAGACAGGGAATCCGCGTTTATCATCCACGCCCAGGGTGCTGTTCACGATGTTGCTATTAATAATAGGTGTCAATCCGCTGTATCCAGTGATAGTGGCCAGATTGTTTACTGAAGCAGAGAGGCGCAGATTCTGGATGTACTTGCTACGAGGCAGAGGTACGTTCCAGCCAATGGTGACATAGTCGATGTTGATATAGTCGCCACGCTCGAGCCAATAGTCGGTGGCCGTTTGGTCCTTAATGCGCTGTTCTGGTGCTCCACGCATCACGTTATAGTCGGGTAGGTTGCTCATGTTCATATATGTCAGAGACGTGCCGTTGTAGATCTTATGTCCGAAGGCACCATTCACTTGCACAGCGATGTCAAAGTCCTTATATCGGAAACTGATATTGCTTCCCAGCATGGCTTTAGGTGTGGCTTGTCCTGCAATGTAGCGATCGGCTCCATCGTCAGTGCTGATTTCTCCGTCTCCGTCAAGGTCGGCTATCTCATAGCTGTAGCTACCGTCTTCGTTGCGCACCAGTCCTGTGCAGTGAGGCAGATAGAACACACCCAAGGTCTGCCCCACTATCTGATAGGTGATGTTATTGTTGCCCCCATGGAAACCAGCACCGTTCAGTCCTGCGATGGCTGCACGGTCAGGGGCGCTGATATATTGCCCTTGATAGAATCCGCTGAGGGATACCAACTTGTTCTTTTGGAAAGCCAAGTTCACGTTGATGTTCAGCTCCATGTCGCGTTTCTGGATAGGCGTGATGCCCAGGCCAAACTCCAAACCGCTGTTCTCCATGGATCCGAGGTTGGCAAGCAGGCGATTATAAGTGAAAGGCGGCACGCTTACATTATACATATAGAGCATGTCGCTGGTCTTCGAGGTGTAGTAGTCGGCTGTGAGCACCACGCGATTGTTGAGCACGGCCAGATCAGCACCCACATTGAATGTGCGCTTCACCTCCCATTTCAAGTCGGGGTTGGCATTCTGCGTGATGCCCATTGATACCGTTGGCGCACCATTCACATTGACGATGCCTATGGGTTCCACCAACTGTAAGGAATTGTAGGAGTCGATAGCCCCAAGGTTGCCCGAAAGTCCGTATCCCGTACGAAGTTTAAGATTATTCAGCCACGTCACATCACGCATGAAAGGCTCATCGCTGATCACCCATGCTGCTGAGGCCGAAGGGAAGAAACCCCACTTATTGTTCTCACCCACTTTAGAGGATGCATCCGCACGGGCATTCACCGTCAGTGTGTAACGCCCTGCAAGCACATAGTTGGCACGTCCTAAGAATGACACCATGTGTGGATCTTCGAAATACGATCCTGTGCCTTCCCACAGTCTTACGGCTCCTGCCTGAAGGTTGTTGTATCCGAAGCGATTGGTGGTGAAGTTGCTCACAGTGGTATAGAAACCTTTCATGGATGTTTTTTGCGCTTCCGCCAAAGCCAGAAGATCCAGATGATGCGCACCATGCTCCACATTATAGTTCACCATGAAGTTTCCAAGCAGTTCCTCTGTCTTCCGCTCACTGCGATAGGCCTGTCCATGCGACCATACAGAGGTGGGGAAGAACTGCGACTGGTCAATGACATTGTAGGTGTAAGACCCGAATGCCGCCAATGTGAGTCTGGGGCTTAAGTTCACGGCCAACTTCAGATGGGTGTTGAAGTGCGCATTGTTCTCGTGGTCTTTCTTCTCCAACAGCGAGAGCGGATGGTTTATCTGGCTGGCCGTGGTGATTTGATCCCATCCGCCGCTGGCATTCCGCCCATCTGAGAAGGTAGGATTGAAAGCCGCTGCAGAGTAGAATAGTTTTTGCTGGTCATGCAGATTGTGATTCTTTTGGAAAGAGCCGAATACGCCAAGGTCCACTTGCAGATGATCTTCGAAGGCTTTCTGTGTGAGGTCAAGCTTGGCTGTGAAGTTGCGATAATGGTTGGTTTTCACTACCGTGTTATGGTCCATCAGTCCCAAGGAGGCACGATAGTTAGACTCCGTGGTACCTCCGCCAAAGGCCACATGATGATTCTGCACAAATCCCTGACGGGTGATGCTTTGTGGGAAGTTGGTGTTCATGCCATGATCCAGAATGTTCAGTCCGTATTGCCTGGCCACACTGCGGAACGCATCCCCATCAAGCATCTTTAGGTTCTTATACACAGATTCAGAGCCGAAACGCCCGTCATAACTGATGTGGAACTGTCCGCTCTGTCCTTTCTTGGTGGCCACCTCTATCACACCAGACGCTCCACGTGATCCGTATTGAGCCGTTTCAGAAGCATCTTTCAGGATGGTGAAACTCTCGATATCAGCAGGATAGATGGTGCTCAGCGTACTTAGATCAGACGATACACCATCAATGATCACCAACGGGTCGTTACCGCCTGTCAATGAGGTGGTACCACGCACACGCACAGAGTTCAGCATGGCTTCATGATTGGCCCCGCTGATGCTTACACCAGCAGCCTGTCCGTTCAGTGCATCGAGCGAGTTGTTCACCAGACCTTTGTTCATGCGGTCTTCCGTTACTTTCTCCACAGAGCCTGACATAGTCTTCTGGTTGCCAGATGTGTAGCCCACGCTGATGGTGTCTTGCCTCGTGGTGGTGTTCTGTGCCTGCACTTGCAGGATGCACAGCATACAGCCCAATATGAAAGGTATCGCCCGCTTCATAATAATTATGAATTATAATGATGCTCATTGCGTGAGAATCTCATTGCCTGTCTCTGTGATGAGGATCTGGCTTTCCCATTGAGCAGAAGGCTGACCGTCGTCTGTACATACCGTCCAACCATCATCCTCATCAATGAAAACGCGATAGGTACCCATGTTGATCATAGGTTCTATGGTGAAGGTCATGCCTGGCACCAGCACCATGCCCGTGCCTGCCTTGCCATAATGGTTCACGTTAGGTTCCTCGTGGAAACGCACGCCACAGCCATGTCCGCATAAGTCGCGCACCACGCTGAAGCCGTTGGCCTCTGCATGCTGCTGAATCACAGCACCTATGTCACCAAGGCGTGCCCAAGGCTGTGCGGCCTCAATGCCCATGTCACGACATTCGCGTGTCACCTGCACCAGTTTCTGCATCTCAGGGCTTACTTCGCCAATCATGTACATACGAGAAGCATCGCTGAAGTAGCCTTTGTAGATGGTTGACACATCCACGTTTACGATGTCTCCGCTCTTCAGCACCTCCTTGGTGCTTGGGATGCCATGACACACCACATCGTTGATGCTCACGCACACGCTCTTAGGATAGCCTTCGAAGAGGAAGGGAGCAGGGATGGCATCATGGTCGGTCGTGAAGGCATACACCATGTGGTCTATCTCTGCGGTGGTCATACCCTCGCGGATGTTGGCAGAGATATAGTCCAGCAGCGCAGTGTTTATCTTAGCACTCTCACGGATGCCGTTGAGCTGTTCCTGTGTGCGCAGCAGTTTGCGATTAGGCATGTGCATGCCACGTTTTATGCAGTCCTGTGCCTTGGCCTCTGCTTCCTTAGAGCAGTAGGCTGGCATATAGCGATTTCCGAAAATTTTCTTCATTGGGTTCATCATTCTTTTTCGTAGGGTTTATAATTGGGTGCAAAGATACAACTTTTCAGCGTAGTTAGAAAATATTTTGCATCACAAGCTCAATTTTCTCTTCCATAGGCAGGATGGCCTCTATCCAGTGGATGGCTATCCCTCGGCGCTCCATGCCTCTGAACCATGTCATCTGTCGCTTGGCAAACTGATGGATGGCGATTTCCAACTGATTGAACATCTCCTCATAGGATAGTTTCCCAATGACGTGCAGCGTGAGGTACTTATACTCCAAGCCATAGTAGATAAGGTCGTCTGGCGAGAGTCCGCTGTCGAGCAGGCGACGGATTTCATCGAGCATGCCCTCCTCCAAGCGCTGCTTGAGGCGACGGGTGATCTTCTCTCGACGCAGTTCACGGCTGATGTCCAGTCCGATGATAAAGCTCCGAAGCTCTGGGAACGAGCGCACTTCGGGAGGCGTCTGTCTGTAGAACTCCTCTATCTCGATGGCACGGATGGCACGCTTGGCAGTATCCACATCTGTGGTGTTGTGCAGCGTCTTGTAGCCCTGCAAGATGACGGTCAGCTCCTCAAGGCTCTTACCCTCCAGCGCAGCCCTAAGTTCAGGATTCTGAGGCACATCCAGCAGACGGTAGCCCTTCAGGATAGACTCCAGATAGAGCCCAGTGCCTCCGCACATGATGGGCAACTTCCCTCGCTCACGGATAGCCTCATACGCCTTCAAGAAATCACGCTGATATTCGAAGAGATTATATTTATAGCCAGGGTCGCAGATATCGATGAGGTGGTAGGGGATGGCCTTGCCCTCTACCACATAATCTGCCAAGTCTTTTCCTGTGCCCAGATCCATGCCACGATAGATTTGGCGAGAGTCGGCACTGATAATCTCCGTGTCGAGTCTGGCAGCCAGATGGGCCGCAAAAGGCGTCTTGCCAGATGCCGTAGGACCCAGTATAGTCAGGAGGTCGTATTTACTGTTCATGGCTACGAATTTACAACTTTTCTGCTTAAAAAGTGCCTTTTTTAGCAAAAATCCGTGTATAGGTATTAAAAAGTGTTAGAAAACATGTTTTTAAACTTGGAAAATTTGCACATTCGATAAAAGTCCGTACCTTTGTATCGTGTTTTTCATAGTATTAGATTTAAGGTTAACAAGGTTGGGATACGGCGGTATCCCTTTTTTTATGCCCATAAGTTTCATATCCCCATAAAAATGCATTATCTTTGCTTCATGAAAAAGAATCTTATCATGAAACAATTAAAGTCTGTTATGCTGGCCCTCCTTTGTCTGCCTTTGGCCCTCCAAGCCCAAGTGCAGCGCGGATACATCGGCCACCTCTATGAGTATTTGGAAAATCCATTAGTGTTTGAAGAAGGTCAGGAAGAAGGCCATGCCTTATACATCCCAGAGAAGAGCCTGTCGCTCAATGGCGATTGGAAGTTCTGCTTTGGCAACACACCAGAGGAGATACCCTCTGTGTTTTTCCTACCTAATTATAATGTGAAACGCTGGAGTACTATCTCCGTGCCATCCAACTGGGAGATGCAGGGTTTTGGCGATGCGATGTTCCGCAACACCACCACGCCTTTCAAGGCCAATCCGCCCTATGTGCCACGCGACTACAATCCTACTGGTGCCTACAGACGCACCTTCCAAGTGCCTGCCAACTGGAGTGGGGAACAGGTGTTTCTGCGCTTCGAGAAGGTGGCCTCTGCCAGCTTCGTGTGGGTGAACGGTCAGGAAGTGGGCTACAACGAAGGCGGACAGGAACCTGCGGAGTATAACATCACCAAGTACTTGAAACAAGGTGAAAACACCTTGGCCGTGCTGGTGACCAAGTACAGCGATGGCTACTATCTGGAGCAGCAGGACTACTGGCGATTGGCTGGCATCTTCGATGACGTATGGCTCTTCGCCACACCCAGCACCCGCTTGTTCGATTGGCAGGTTATCACCGACTTAGACAGTCAGTATCGAGATGCCACCCTCAAGGTCAATGCGTGGGTAAAGACCTACGACGGCGCTTCCTCAGAAGGGCTGCAGGTGAAGATGCAGCTGCTTGATGCTAATGCCAATGAAGTTGCCCTGATGGAAGGCCAGGTACGAGGAGGAGCCGTGAGTGTGGAGAAGCAGCTCAGCAATCCGCTGAAGTGGACCTCCGAGACCCCCAATCTCTATACGCTGAATCTGACGCTGACAGATGCAGAAGGCAATTCCATCGACAAGGCTGTGCAGCGCATAGGCTTCAAGGAGACAGAAATCAGAGACGGCGTGTTCTACCTCAATGGCGTACCAGTGAAGGTGAATGCACAGAACAGCCACATGCAGCATCCAGAATGGGGCCACATGATGCAAGAGTCCGTTATCCGTCAGGATATGGAGATACTGAAGCAGTTCAATTTCAATGCTGTGCGCACCAGCCATTACCCCCCTGTGAACAAGTACTTGGAACTGGCCAACGAGTATGGCCTCTTCATCATCGATGAGACAGGCGATGAGGCTCATGCCACAGAGCGCGTCTCACGCGACAGCACCTATCTGGGCATGTATCAGGAGCGTGTGCATCGCATGGTGCTGCGCGATCGCAATTATCCTTGCATCCTGTTTTGGAGTGCTGGCAATGAGAGTGGTGAGGGTGTGCTGATAGGCGATGTCATCAAGGAAGGGCGCAAGTATGACCCTACGCGCTCGTGGATGTATGGAGGCAATTCCTACTCGCATCCAGCAGAGGATATCATTGGCCCTCGCTATCCTACACCAGAGGAAATGGATCTGCAGGTAGGCCTGCATGGCGATGGCGATACCCGTCCGTCGTTCATGGACGAGTACCTCAGTGTGGCTGGCAATGGTGGAGGCGCATTGGACGATTATTGGCGTGTGATCTATGCACAGCCACGCAGCTTGGGAGGCGCTATTTGGGACTTCGTCAGCCCTGGCCTCACGCAGAAAGCCCGATTGGTGCAAGATGCATCGCCTTACCATACCCCTGCCCACTTGATGGGTAATGCCAAGTTGGTGAAAACAAGCAAGAAGAAAGGCGCAGAGACGGTGCTCGATCTGAATGGACACGACCAGTGGGTAGAGGTCTATCGCAGTGAGAATGTGGAGATCAGTAGCGACCAGCTCACCATCACTATGCGTGTGTTCCCTCGCGCCCTCATCAGTGACTGCGGCTCTTTCATCACGAAAGGCAGCAACCAGCTGGGCATTCAGCAGAATGGCAAGGAAGACATCACCTTCTACCTCTTCACAGACAAGCTCTACAAGGCCGAGGGGAAACTGCCAGCCGACTGGGAAAATCATTGGCACGACATGCTGGCTGTGTACGACGGAAAGCAGATGACGCTGAGCATCGATGGCCATGTGATAGCCACCACAGAGGCCAGCGGAAAGATTCATAATTACCCCTTCCCTCTGAACATCGGACGCAATGCGCAGACACATGGGCAGGAGACGAAGGTGCACATCTGCGATGCACAGATAGATAAGGTGGGGCTCTTCACCCAAGCCCTTAAAGCCGAGGAACTCACAGCTGATAAGGCCGTGCTTTGGCTCGACTTCGAGGGAGAGACGGTGGGCGATGCTTACTTCAGCTATGGCATTGGTGCCCGTACTTATGGCAGCATCTGGCCAGATCGCACCCCACAACCAGAAATGTGGCAGATGAAGAAGAGCGCTCAGCCTCTGAGCTTCTCACTGCTCAATGCAGAAGATGGCACGGTGGAGGTGTGGAATCGCAACCACTTCCTCAACGCTTCTGTCTATCTCACTCGCTGGGAGCTGCAAGCTGATGGGGAGACCGTAGCCTCTGGCACGTTGACCCTCGATGTGGCACCACTCTCTAAGAAGGTGGTGAAAGTGCCCTATACGAAGCCTGCCCTGAAAGAAGGAAAGGAATACAGACTCCTGATAAGTGCAGCACTGAAGCAAGATGAGCTTTGGGCAAAGGCTGGCTTCGAAGTGGCTTGGGACCAGCTGGAACTCCCTTGGCGTGTAGCGCCTACAGCTTCAGTGGCAGCCACAAGCAGAGCCACCTTTACACAGGATGCAGAAGGCGTGAAAGTGCGTGGCAACGGCTTCACCTATACCTTCAGTGCCGATGGGCAGCTAACCTCTATAGTGAAAGCGGACAAGGAATTGCTGCGCTCACCTCTGAAACTCAATGTGTGGCGTGCCCCTCTCGCCAATGAGTTGGACTCATGGAATGCTTATCGATTCCGCAACAATAAGTGGGACAATAATATAGGTATGATGCTGGCCAACGAATATTATTCTGCAGGACTCGACCAAGTGACCTACGTGCCACTGGGCATGGAGGTGCGCGAGGCCGATGGTAAGGTCTATGTGAGCGTAAGAGACTTTAGCAGGATAGGAGAGGTGCAGTCAGAGCGCCATGATACCTACGTCTTCGGAGCTGTCTATAAGGGATTCGAAGAGCGTTACGACTATGAGATAGACGGTGAGGGCACCCTCACGCTGAAGCATGTGGTGATTCCAGAAGGCACCATGCCTGCGTGGCTGCCACGCATCGGCCTCACCATGACTCTGGCCACAGACTACGACCAAGTGGCCTACTACGGACGCGGACCAGAAGAGAACTATCCTGATCGTAAGACGGGCTATAAGGTGGGCATCTATCAAACCACGGTGGACCAGATGTATGAGCCTTACCTCATTCCGCAGGATCATGGCTTGCGCACAGACAATCGCTGGGTATCTGTGACCAATGCGGAGGGCAGCGGACTGAACTTCCAGATGAATGAGCTGTTCAACTTCAACGCCTATCCGTATAGCACGGAAAACCTCACGAAGGCCGTCTATCAGTACCAGCTGCAGAAGCAAGACGGCATCACGCTGAATCTAGACTATGCCACCTCAGGCGTGGGATGTACAGCACGTGGCATCTTCCCTGCCTACAGAGTCTATCCGCAGGCTTTTGAACGTACGCTAACTATTAAACTAAAATAAGAAATGAAACTATCTAACGCATTATTTGCAGCCGTTGTGCTGATGGGCCTCTCGTCTTGCCAGGAAGAGACCCGCTATGTGGAAATGATTTCTTCCACGATGGATAGCCCTTGGCAGAAGGTGCTCGATATGGAAGTGCCTATGTTCGATATGGATCTCACGCTGGGAGTGGGCGACTCTACACTAGTCATCGATCCACTGGCTTTCCAGCAGACCATCGAGGGTTTTGGTGCTTGCTTCAACGAACTGGGATGGACATCGCTCAGCTTGCTCAGTCAGCAAGACAGAGACAGCATCTTCCGTGAACTCTATGCCCCTGGGGTGGGTGCCAACTTCACCATGAATCGTATGCCACTGGGCAGCAACGACTTCAGCTTGGATTATTACAGCTACGACGATGTGGATGGCGACTTCGACTTAGAGCATTTCTCCATCGCCCATGATGAGGCTACGCTGCTGCCATTTATCCGTGCTGCAAAGGCGCAGAATCCTGCGCTTCGCATCTGGGCTTCGCCTTGGTGCCCGCCAGCTTGGATGAAGACCAACAAGCACTACGCCTGTACTTCTACAGAAGTGCTGCGTGGCAGGTTTAACACAGAGAACGGGCTGTCGATAGACAAGCAGATACGTGAGGGTGAAGATGGCTTCACGCAAGACGATAAGTATCTGGAGGCTTATGCTCGCTACTTTGGCAAGTTCATCGATGCCTACAAGGAGCAGGGGATAGATATCTATATGGTGATGCCACAGAATGAGCCTAACTCTGCACAGTGGTATCCAGCTTGCACATGGACTCCACAGGGATTGAACAACTTTCTGAAGTTCTTAGGTCCAGAGATGGAGAAGCGTGGTGTGGATGTCTATCTGGGTACGATGGAGCGAGCAGATGCTTCGCTTTGGGATGCCATCCTTTCAGACGAGGTGTCTGCCAAGTATATCAAAGGTATGGGATTCCAGTGGGCAGGAAAGAACGCCATGCCTACCTTGCATCAGAAATATCCTAATCTGCCTATGTACCAGAGTGAGCAGGAGTGTGGCAATGGACGCAACGACCTCGCTGGCGCTTCGCACTCATGGGACCTGATGAAGTATTATCTCAACCAAGGCACATCGGCTTATTTCTATTGGAACATCTCCCTGCTCGAAGGGGGCGTGAGCCATTGGGGATGGCGTCAGAATTCGCTGGTGACTGTCAATGAGGCCGACAAGACGTTTAAGTTCACGCCAGAATACTATGTCATGAAGCACGTGAGCCACTATGTGCTGCCAGGAGCCAAGGTGCTGAAGTTGGGTGGCGACTGCAAGAATGCCCTCGCTTTCCTGAACACAGATGGCAGTTTGGTCGTGGTGCTGGGCAATCAGACAGACAATGCTACGTCACTGAATCTTCAGTTTGGCGAACATACTTATGAGGTGCAGTTGGCTGCACAGTCGCTCTCCACGCTTATCATACGATGATGAGAAAGATTCTATGCATATTGGTCTGCCTGATGGCATTGACTGCGCAGGCACAGCGATGGCCAGCATCATCTATCCAGACCCATGCGGGCAGCCGCTGGTGGTGGATGGGCAGTGCTGTAGAAGAAGCTGAGCTCAGCGAACTCATGAAGGAATATTCCAGCCATGGCATCCGCACGCTGGAGATTACGCCTATCTATGGGGTGAAAGGGAATGAGGCGCATAACATCGAGTTCCTCTCTCCACGCTGGATGGAGATTTTGCGCTATGTAGAAGAGCAAGGCATGCGCAATCGCGTGCAGATAGATATGAACACTGGTACTGGTTGGCCTTTCGGAGGCCCAGAGGTGCCGCTGGAAGAGGCTACCTGTCGGGTGATGTACAGAGTGGATACGGTGCAGGTGGAGCATGTGAGCAAGCTGATGCAGCTGATGAACAGAATACCAGAAATCAAGCTGAACCTTGCACCTACGTCTGACTTGAAGGTGGCTTCTACGACAGAGGAAGACGGAAGGAATGTGTGGCGCACTGCCAGGGTGCATAAGGTGATGGCCTATAGGCTCGATGCTGAGGCTCCAGCACAGGATCTCACAAGCTTGGTAGCAGACAATGTGCTGACATGGAAATCGAAGGATAGTGAGAGCAGATGGCAAGTCTTTACCGTCTATGTGGCACGCACCCAGCAGTTGGTGAATCGGGCTGCACCTGGTGGAGAAGGGTGGGTGATCGACCATTTCGATGCCCAGGCTGTGAAGCACTATCTGGAGCGTTTCGAGAAGGCTTTTGCAGACAATAACGTTCCCTATCCAGACACCTTCTTCAACGACAGCTACGAGGTCTATGGGGCCGACTGGACACCTACGATCTTTGAGGAGTTCGAGAAGCGCAGGGGCTATAAGTTGGAAGAGCATCTGCCTGAGCTGCTGCTGAACATTGGCGAGAATCCCACGCAGGTGCTTATCGACTATCGTGAGACACTGGGCGACCTACTGCTGGAGAATTTCACCATGCAGTGGACGGCATGGGCCCATCGGCATGGAGTGAAGACGCGTAACCAAGCTCATGGCTCACCTGCCAATCTGATTGACCACTATGCTGCTGTGGACATCCCTGAGGTGGAAGGCTTTGGCCTGTCAGACTTTGGTATCAAAGGACTGCGTACAGACGCTGGGAAGACACGTCCCAACTACTCCGACCTCTCCATGCTGAAGTATGCCTCGTCTGCAGCCCATATCACAGGGAAGCCGCTTACCAGCTGCGAGTCGTTCACTTGGCTCACGGAGCACTTCCGCACCTCGCTCTCACAGCTGAAACCCGATATGGACCTTATCTTCTGTGCGGGAGTGAATCGTATGTTCTTCCATGGCACCACTTATTCGCCTTCGAAGGATCCTTGGCCAGGGTGGAAGTTCTATGCCACGATGGATATGTCGCCCACCAACAGCATTTGGCACGATGCAGCCAACTTTACCGACTATGTGAACAACTGTCAGCGCTTCTTGCAGTGGGGACAGCCCGACAATGATTTCTTGGTCTATCTGCCTGTGCGCGATATGTGGGCCAAGCGTACTTCCGACTTGCTGATGATGTTTGAAATCAGCAACATGGACAAGAATGCCCCTGAGTTCATCCGTGATGTGCTGCTGATAGACTCTTTAGGCTACGACTGCGACTATATCAGTGATCGCTACCTGATGACCACTACCTATCAGAATGGCCAGCTTCAGACAGCTGCTGGCGTGAGGTATAAGGCGCTGATTATCCCAGGGGAGGTGCGTATGACGGCTTCACTGAAGGCACACCTCGACAGCCTCAAGGCACAGGGTGCTCCTATCCTCTACAGCATAGACCAGGCAGCTATGAATAGGTTGGCACGTCCAGAAGAACTGAAGACTGTGTGCGGACTGAACATGATTCGTCGCAGCAACCCTACTGGATACCATTATTTCATAGCCAACCTCACTCCAGAGGATGTAGATGCGTATGTCTCATTAGGGGTAGATTTCAAGGATGCCTTGCTGTTCAACCCTCTCAACGACAGCGAGCGCTTCAATGCAGAGGTGCGCGATGGGAAGGTGCTGATACGTCTGCGCTCTGGCCAGTCTATCATCCTGCAGACCTTCGATGCACCTGTGCCTGTCATGGGAAAGCAGCCTGTATTCAACTATGCAGAGACAAAAGACCTCACCAACATGCCTTGGACGCTCACCTTTGCAGAGAGTGCGCCTAAGGTCAGCAAGCAGTTCAAGCTCCCCAAGCTTCAGACGTGGGAGACGCTCGACGATGACTCCGTGAAGGTAACTATGGGCACAGGTGTCTATACCTGTCGCTTCAACCTCACCAGAAGAGAGGCTACAGCGAAGTGGGCCATCGACTTGGGCGATGTGCGTGAGAGTGCGCAGGTGTTTGTGAACAATAAGTATGTGGGCACTGTGTGGTGTGTGCCCTATGTGCTGGAGCTGAAGAACCTGAAGTATGGAGCCAATGAGTTGCGTATAGAGGTGACCAATCTGCCTGCCAATCGCATCAGCGACATGGATAGGCGAGGGGTGCCTTGGCGAAAGTTTGAGAATATCAACGTGGTGGATGTGAACTACCAGCATACTACCTACGAAGATTGGGAGCCCATGCCAAGCGGACTCAACAGCAGTGTGAAGTTGGTGAAAGTCAATTAAAGAAAGAAGGAACAACCAGCATGCGGATGGTTTAGCTTATTTCCCCCAAAAAATGAATAATACAAAAATAACGACAGAAGTAACTAAAAAAATCCAGTAATTCCTAATGCTCACGCACTGTGTTAAGGTTTAATGACTGGAGGAGGGGATGATGCACTATGTATAAGCTATTCCGGGTTCCCAGCGGTCGTTCCTTCAAATGTCCCACAAAGATATGCATTAAATATTACTTTGACAAAGAAACTGCATAAAAATTCACTTTATTAGAATAAAATTAAAAAACAAGCAGGGACTAACTGTCTGTGACAGAAGCCCCTGCGCTTATTTATAAAGGGTAACTTTATTTCTTGTCGCCAAAGTTGTTGTAGTCCACAGCCACACGCTGAGCGCGCTTGCTCATGCTTGGGAACCAGATGTCATCTGCAGTAAGTCCGCACTCCTTGACAGCCTGGATAGCATACTCGCAGCGTCCGAAGTTGGCATCCACATTGTTGGTTCCGAAGGTGAACTTCAGGCCACGAGCCTTAGCCTTCTTGATCACGTCGAAGCTTGGAATTTTGTAGCGAGGGCTGATTTCCATAGCGATGTCATACTTCTCCAGCACATCGAGTACCTTATCTACGCGCTCGTCTGTCCAGTACTGATCGTAGTCGTCGTTCCAACCCTGCTCTGGGATGTAAGTAGCATTGGCATAGATGTCAGCAGGTTCGTTGGTCAGAATCTTGATGGTCTGATCCACGATCATGTCCATATACTGCTGCTTGGTGCGACCATCCAGATGCACCTCTTCTGGGCGATAGATACGGCAGATGCGACCCTTGTCCACCACTGTCATAGCATCAGTGAACAGGTAGTCGAACTTGTTGAGCACCTCTGGAGAGAACTGCACGATCCAGCGACGGCCTTCGCCCTGCACACCCATGAGGAATGCCATAGGCTTCACCTCTTCGTAGTATTCCAGAGCCTCCTGGTCGTCCTTCAGCATGCGGCCTACGCCACCTTCACCCACGTTAGGAGCCACACCATAGTTGATACCATAGTTCATCTCCATAGCGTGAGCCTGCTCCTTGGTCAGTCCACCCTTCAGGTGTACGTGATAGTCTATCACAGGGAAGTTCTCCTGCTGCAGGCGAATCACCTGGTCTGTAGTCTCATCGATAGCTGGCAGAGTGTCGTTAGGATTCACCACACCGTCTTGCAGCATGGTCACAGTCAGGTCGCGGAATTTCACGTCGCCCTTCTTGCCTACCAGGGCAAAGCCGCCACGGCCCAGCACCTTGTCCTTGTTGGCCTCTATACGATAAGGCTGATCAGGCTCTGTGTAGCACACCACGTCAGTGCCATTGATCTTCACGGAGATATTCTTCTCGCGTACAGCGATTTCAAAGTCGAACCACTGTCCGTCTTCGCCCAGTGAGCGATACAGGTTTCTCACGGTAGCGAGGCTACCCGTCTTGCGCGTGCCATCGATAGGACCATTGTGGAACAGCACCTCGTAGCCCTTCTGGCCATCAGAGTGGAACAGCAGAGCTGCCTCTGCGCCATTCTCAGCATAGGCCTGACCTGTGAGGTCGAAGTTGCGATAGTCGCCACCTGTTGTCAGGGTCTCACCAGCTGCTACGCTGATCTCCTCACCCTTCACGCTACCATTAGTCGTCGATTTCCAGCTGTCCAGAGCTGTAGGTACGTCGTACTTAGGACCACATGCAGCCAGCATCAGGACTGTCATAACTCCTGCGGCTGCCTTAGAAAAAAATGTCTTCATTGTTTTTATGATTAGTTATACATTTTATACAAAAAGTGCTCAAAATTACGAATTAAATAGATTGATTGTTTGAAACCACCCTCTTTTTTTGCATTTTACGTAAAAAAATGCCCCAATACCTATGGAATTTGAAGAAAAAGTTGTAAATATGCATCTGAATAATCTAAAATTCTAAAAATGAAAGACATAATCTGCTTCTGGATGACTATAGTTGCACTGGCACTGCCAGCCGTTGCCTCTGCACAGACAGACGTGAAAACAGACTCTGTTCCCTCCACCCGTGAGGAGCGAAATCGCAACGTGATGCTCAATGCCTCTAACGATCGCGAACCACGAAAGATTTCCATTGGTCTGCCAGCCCAGTTCGCCTCCGATATTTTCGAAGATGGCTTGCCCGTCTCCGAACTCTATTGGCCCGTGATGCCTTATACCACGTGGCGCAGCGGACTGAGCCATGCCACCAACTCCCTCATGTCGCTCAGCGAGAGCGCCTTGCAATATGGCAAGCTGGGCTACATCGTCTCCAGCACCAACCGTCATGCTGGCGATGAGTTTCAAGGACTCGCTAAGTATGCGTTCAACCACTTCGGAAAGCAGCAGGTAGATATCAACCTCTCTGGCCCTATGGCACAGGGGTGGGGCTATACCCTGAGCTCCTACCAGAGCTTCGATCCTGGCAGCAACCACCTCGATGCCATCAGCCTGCAAGACCGTATGCAAGTATATAAGGTGGGCATCAACAAGCGCTGGGCCGACAATCGTGGCGAGACCAGCCTGCTCTACCAGTACAGCACCTCCACCACCTTCACAGACGGCTCTGGCCCGTTCTACTACAATGGAGCCGATGGCAGCGTGGATCAGTTTGAAGACTTCGTCTTGGGGCGCGACCAGTACCTGCCCAATTACAACACCTTCTATGCGGTAGATATCAATACCAACAAAGAGATAGAGGAAAACATCGAGAAGGCCAATAAAGACCACGCCCACCAGCTCACCTACAACTTCCGCTACCAGTGGGAGAATGGCACAGAGCTGACCTTTGGCAGCAAGCTGAAAGACGCGCAGCAGCTCACAGGTACCTTCAACATTGCAGGCATCTTCCAGGTAGATGCCGCTGATGGCTATACCTACGAAGACGGCACCCCCTACGTGGGCTATGTGCAGAATCGCCATGCGCGCCAGCCACGAGGCAAGGAGCGCAGCTGGATGACCTCTGCCCAGCTCACTGGCAAGGCGGGGGCAAATCGACAGCATGAGTGGCGCATAGGACTCAATGAGTGGTTCTCCTACCAAGACATGTCGTATAACACAGGCCTCAGGCCTCACGAAGCCAAAGAGAATCCTAAGAAGCTCCTGATAAACGGACAGCGCATGACGGCCTTCAACTCTGGAGCCGATTTCTATCGTGGCCATGAGAACAAGTTGGCCCTCTATGCCTCCGATGACTGGACAGCCACCTCGCGTCTCTGGCTCTCAGCTGGCGTGCGCATAGAGTGGCAGAAACTTCATGGCAAGGGCGCTTTCGCCTACCTGCCCGATGGCACCCTCTTCGAGCCAGCCAACATCCGTCGCCCAGGCTTCAATCTGGTAGATGGCGTCATCAATAAGTTCGCTGGCAACTGGCTCAATCCGTCTGCCACGTTTAATGGCAGATACCGCATCGTGGGCGGACTGGGCTTGCAGGGCGAATACGTGTTCACGCAGCAGCGCCCTAATATGCAGGACTATGCAGGGTGCAACCTGCCCAATGAGTCGGCTGTGACCAGCAACATGCTGCGTGGCGGACTCTACTTCAATAACGACTGGCTGCAGCTCACCTCGCAGGTGTTCCACATCGCGCAGACCAACTATAAGCAGCGCTCGCAGTTCACCAACCCTAACGATCAGAGTGAGACGGTGACCATCGCCATCCTCTACGATGTGGCCACCATAGGATGGACCACCGATGCGGTAGTCACCCCCTTCCCTGGGTTCAACTTCCACGGCTTGCTCACGCTGCAGAATCCTCAGTATAAGAAGTTCACCTTCCAACCCCTCTTCAGAGACGGACCAGGACAGTTCTACGACTTCAACAATAAGAACGTCACAGCCATGTCTAAGATGATTGTGGAGCTCGACCCCTCTTACCAGCTGGACAAGTGGCGCTTCTGGCTCAGCTTCCGCTACCAGAGCAAGCAGTACATCAACAAGACCAATACGCTCTACTTCAAAGGCCGTTGGGAGACCTTTGGGGGCATAGACTATACGCTCAATCAGCACGCCACCTTCTCCTTCAATGTGGTGAACATCCTCAACCAGAAGGGAGCCAGTGGCAACATAGGGGCAGCAGACCTTGCCACAGATGTGGCAGCCTACCAGCACCACTACCTCATGGCGGGCAGCTACATCCGCCCCTTCACTATGGAGCTCAGCGCCTCACTTAAATTCTGAAACTAAAAATGAAGATAGATATGACGAAATACAAAAGCATTATCCTGCTGTGGGCCGTGGCTTGCCTCACGGCCTGCACCCATACTCCGCCAGAGGTGAAGGCCCTGCGTGCAGAGGTGGAAGCCAATCTCACGCAGGCCAAGGTGAGCCTATGGAACTGCCCTTACCACAATAGCCGCATGGTCTATGAGCTGCTGCATCGATTAAAATAAGAAACAATTATAAAATACAGAAAAAATGAAGCATTTTATCCTATCCGTTATGGCGCTTCTGGCGCTTGTTTCCACGCCCTCACAGGCCTGTACCAACCTCATCGTGGGTAAGGCAGCCTCAGTAGATGGCTCCGTGATTTGTACCTACAATTGCGATGGCTACGGCTTCGCAGGTTCCATGTATCGCACCCCTGGCGGCCGCCACGAGGCTGGTGAGATGATAGCCATCCGCGAGTGGGGCAGGGGAGCCATCCGAGGCTACATCCCACAGGTGGAATACACCTACGATGTCATTGGCTATATCAATGAGAAGCAGGTGAGCATCGTAGAGACCACCTTCGATGGCCGTCTGGAACTGCAGAACCCCGAGGGCTGGCTCGACTATGACACCATGATTCATCTGGGGCTGGAGCGTGCTGCCACAGCTCGTGAGGCCATCGTCATCATGACCGACCTCCTGCAGGAATATGGCTACAACAGCACGGGCGAGACCATCACCGTGTGCGACAAGAACGAGGCTTGGATTCTCGAAATCATGGGCAAGGGCCCAGGCGTGAAGGGCGCTGTGTGGGTGGCTGTGCGCATCCCCGACGATTGCATCTCTGCGCATGCCAACCTCTCTCGCATCCGTCAGTTCCCTCTCAAAGACCCTAAGAACTGCCTCTATTCTAAAGACGTCATCTCCTTTGCCCGCCAGAAAGGCTACTTCAGTGGCAAGGACGAGGACTTCAGCTTCCGCGATGCCTATTGCCCCATCTCCTTCTCTAAGGTGCGCTACTCCGATGCCCGTGTGTGGAGCTTCTTTCGCCACCACTACGACACCGCAGAGATGGACAAGTACCTGCCTTACATCAATGGCGACTATAGCACCTACGACCATCTACCGCTCTACATCAAGCCCGACAAGAAGCTCTCCGTGCGCGACATCATGGCCGATATGCGCGACCACTACGAAGGTACGCCCCTCGATATGACAGCCGATATGAGCGCTGGCCCTTGGAGCTCACCCTATCGCCCCATGCCTATGAACTGGGAGGTAGATGGCAAGCAGTACTTCCGCGAGCGCGCCATTGGCACCCCACAGTCGGGCTTCACGCTGGTGAGCCACCTGCGTGGCTGGCTGCCCGATGATGTAGGTGGCGTGATGTACTTCAACTGCGACGATGCCAACATGGTGGCCTATGTGCCCATCTACTGCGGCATCACAGAGGTGCCAGAGGCCTTCCGCAGGGAAAACAACCTGAGCAATGAGTTCAGCGAGCATAGCGCCTTCTGGGTGAACAATGTGGTGGCCAACATGATCTATCCGCGCTACAGCGTGATGATAGGCGACCTGCGCGAGGCACAGCAAGAGCTGGAGGACTTCTACGCAGCCGACCAAGAGCAAGTGCTCAAGGACATCGAGGGCCTCACCAAGCGCGAGAAGGTGGCCTACCTCACCTCCAAGTCGGCTGCCTACACCGCCCAGATGATGCAGCGCTGGGACAAGCTCTTCCGCCTCATAGCCGTGAAGCACAACGACCAGATCATGAAGCCCTCCAAGGATGGCGTCATCGCCCCTGGCCGCTACACCACCCCTGGCTACGACCAGCGCTATCGAGAGCAGATCAGCCGTGACACAGGCACCCGCTACCAGATGCCAGAGAACGCCAGCGATATCAAGTCGCTGTGATGAGTAAAAAAACACTCCGCAACTACAGAAGTTTCTTTTGCAGTTGCGGAGTGAAATGTAACTAAGAATGATTGTTAATTCCCAAAAATAATATCAGCATAGTCTTTCCAACCCTCTGCTGTCTTATAGTCATTTACACTAGCAGCAGGAACTACGATTCCCCATGTATAACCTTTCTCAGTAAGGTTGGTGCAGTCCTTTAGCATATCTTTACCGAATGCAGGAGGGGTAGTAACTTTATCTAATCTTATTAAATATAAGTTTTCACAACCAGAGAAGACTTCTTCGCCAAAGGTTATCTCTGTAATGCCTGATGCAGAGAAATATCCCAACTGCGAGTTTCTGAATGCTCTGTTACCCAATGCAACTTTCCCTGTACTAAAATGTACACTATAACTCATTAAGTAACTATTCTCAAAGGCAGAGGCTCCGATAGTAAGATTTGTTGACTTAATTTCGAGACCTGCCAGCGAGGTGCAACCCTTAAAAGCACTTTCGCCTATCTCAGTCACGTTAGCAGGAATAATAAAATAGCTAGCATTATAAGTACCCTTCAAAGTGGTGCACCCTTCGAAGGCACTTGCGCCTATTGAGGTGACAGAAGTAGGAATAACAAACAATTCCATAGCTGTAGCACCCTTGAAGGCATTGGCTCCGATTGATGTGATGCCCTGATTTGGTAGAGTTATTGTCTCAAGAGCGTTACACCCTTCGAAGGCACTCGCTGCAATAGTAGTCAGTCCTGTAAAGAATCTCAGCTCTGTGAAATTCTTAATGTTGGTGTTGCCCTTGAAAACTACACCCAGATCTGTTACAGCAGCGGCTTCTCCATAACTAATCTTTTCATCACCGTTTGTATCAAAAATTTTTACGCAAGCAGTCTTTACAGCGTCATCTTCGAAAACGATGGCTTCGGTAGCATCTTGAGGCTTGATGGTAGCAACCTTGGTTTCAGCATTGTATGTGAGCATCAACCCATCTTGCAATATTATATTAGAATACTTTGTATAATCATCGTTGGCAGAAGTCATCACCAAGCTTCCTGTGCCCTTGAATGTAATCCCTCCTAAAGAAGGACTAATACGTATAGACCTAACCTTGTTTTCTCCTGTGAGCACTATCGTATTATTAAGACCGTCTTTTCCGACAAATCCGTTCTCCAAAGTGACTCCGTTAAGTGTTAGCGTCTTACCTTCATTTATATAGATAGAATAATCCTTGGCATAGCCCGTTGCAGTCGCATCATCTGTCACGGTATAGACTTTGCCTTCCAAAGTGCGGTTCGTTTCAGGAGTGATCTTCAGCGTAATCTCACCCACCTTCTCCAGCGTAACGGCAGACTGATAATACTTCCCGTTCACGGGCTTGTCAGCTGTGGCAGCCTTTGTGCCTTCGTAGAGAATGCCATTGGCATCTTCTACTTCGAACTTGATGACGTCTGCTTCCACACTCTCATCCATGCATAAAGCTGCCCATACCTCAGCATTGGCTGTCTCAAGTGCAATATTGACTGTACCAGCCACATCGGTTCCGCCAGGATAAGGGCGCCCACCTATTATAAGCTTTTTATTGCTGCTGCTTATGGTCAAGGTCTTAACCTCTACAGGATTATCCGATTCGTCCTTGAAGGTGAACTTGTAAATAGACTGATAGGGCATGAATGACGCTTCTGTAGTGGTGACCTTTTTACCTTCTATAGCTGTCACCTTAGCGGTAGCTACAGCAAAGTCGTAATTCTGCACATCTTCAAATGTACCCTTCTGGACAGAATACCCGAAACCGCTTATTACTCCTGGGTATGGATACTCTTTATAAGTATATGCCAGCGTCAATTCATCGCCGACAGTATAAGTGCCTTCCAGTTCACCCACCAGATTGACATTGCTGCCATCGGCATCGGCTGTAAGAGGGCTCTTGTCAAATGCTGGAGTGCCGTTGTGCACATAAACCTTGTCACCCATGGTCCACTCTGACTTGAGTGTGCCTTCTTCCGACTTGAGTACACGTGTATCTCCGTGGCCTACAAACGTGGCAGGGATACTCATTTGCAATCTGCCCTGCACTGAGGTTTGCTCTAGTGGGGCATCGTCACTGGTGCATGACGTGATAGTCATGCCTGCCATTAAGGCCACTAATGAAAACAAATGAATCTTCTTCATGTCTTTTTCCTCCTTGTTTGGTGATTACCATTCATCGCTTTCGTAGTCTTTCTTACTGGCAGCGATCATGCCTTGCACTTCCATTTCTATCACCTCGCATTGAGGTGCTTCGTAGGTACAGAGTTCTCTATTCATAGCAGTAAAAGATTAAAAAGTTATGTTTTTTGCAAATATAGGTAATAAAAAAACATTTACCCCTCCCTAAATGTTAAATGGTGTTAAGGGTATGCCTAAGGGAGAGGGTAAATGTCATAATTGAATACTTGAATACATGAATGCTTCAGGGCAGTGCTTGCAGCAGCTTGCGATATACGCCGTGCCTTACGCGCTCTATCATGCCGTCGTGCAAGAAGCGGTCTATGCTGCGTGAGGCTGTGGGTTGAGACACACCAAAGCAGTCCATGAAGTGCTGGGTCTTGAACTCATCGGGCAGCTTGCAGAAGCACTCGTCATAGCGGGTGGTGCGCTTGCGCACCACAAACTCTTTGCTCTGGTCGGCAAAATAGTTGAACGCCATCTCTCCGAAGAAGAACTTCTGGCAGCTATACTGAATCTCCATGGCCAGGCGGCAGAGGCGTCTGTCCATGTCATCCATCGTGAGCGACTTAGACTCCTGCCACTCTTTCCAGTGGCGCATCAGGATGAAGGGCAGCGATACGCCTATGCCATAGTAGGGGATGCGTTTCAGCAAGGTGCGGTCGGCTTTGTCGCCGTTGAACTCTGCTATCTCCAGCCTCTGCGACTGCCACTCATAGGTCTCGTCGTTCAGCGGCTCTATGGGCAGCTCGCCCTCCACTTTGTCTAGGCGGTAGGCCCAGGTGCAGAGTGTCTCGTTGGCTTGCATATCTACCTGCTGATGGCGCTGAGCCTGTCCCATGTCGGGCATAGGTATCACAGCCAGGCGGGTGCTCATGCCAGTGCCGAAGTTGCGCTGGTTCACCTTGCGATGCAGGGCGTAGGGCGTGCCTGTATAGATGAAGTTCCAGAACACGCGAAACATGCCAGTGACGCTCTCCTGATTGGCATACATCTGTCCGTCTTGCTCGTTGTGAAACGCCTTCAGCTCCATGATTTCACGGTCTTTCCAGTCGCCGCCTTTGTTGTTCTTGTTCACATTGTCGAGCTCAGAGTCGAAGGAGAACATGTGGAGGTTGAGCGGCTGCCCCTGCACCGTCTCCACGGCTGCCAGCATGTGGCGGATAAACTCGCCCGTAGCCGTGCGTGCAGGATGCACGCGGATGCCCACCACGGGTTTCTTTAGGGCATCACCCTTCTGTGCCTTGGTGCTGGTGGTGCGCTCTGTGCGGCTGTCTTTATAGCGGTTCACGGCCTCTATCAGCTGCTGGTCGGCTTGGAGCATGGGAGCGGCTATTTTGAAGTAGAACTTCTCTATGACGTTCTTCCCTGCGCCGGGGTCGCCTATGATGAAGATGCAGTAGTTCAGGCGGCGGATGATCTCTGGCTCATACCAGAAGCGGTAGTAGGCTCTCGTCATCAGCGTGCCAAAGAGTGCTGCGCTACTGAAGAGGATGGCTGGCAGCTTGCAGGGGTGTACGTTCTGGAAGAGCTCCCTCATGCAAGGGAAGCATTCTGCCAGTTCCTGCAGCTCTGCTGCCCACTTGTCCAGCGGCAGCTGTGCATAGATATCCTCGGCATGAGGGGCGACGTTCTCTGCCTTGCCCACAGAATGCTCTGCCTTGCCCTCTGCCTTGGCCAGTGCCTCCTGCATGCGTCTGGGAATGCCGCGCAGGAAGTCGTAGCCCTGCGCACTCCTCACCGTCTGTGCCACATCTTCGTGGCGCTCCTGCACTATCTCGTCCACGAAGGGAGTCTGACGCAGTATCTGCTCTATCAGGGCACCGTCATTGTCGGTGATGTAGCGCAGGTGGTCTGCCAGCAGCAGAGAGGTGCGATGCCTGTCGCCTGGCTCCACCTTCTGGCCGCCCAGCCATGCCTCCACTATCTGGGCGTAGGGCACGCCGTGATAGAGCAATGGTTCTTGGGAGTTCATTCCCAATGCTTCATTCTTCATTCTTAATTCTTCATTATTCTCCCGTTCTTCATTTCCCTGCTTCGTAGGCTGCGACTTGCCCGAATGGTACTCGGCATTGTACTTCTGGCCGTAGGCCGCATTCTCATAGCCTATCAGTCGCTCTTCATCCAGCAAGATGATGTCGTCGCTGGCAGTGAGGAACGAGCCACGGCTGGCATCCTTGCAGGCTTCGTCGGGGTTCAGCCCCAGTTTCTCAGAGAAATCCTTCTGGTTGTCTATGAGGTTGCCCACTGCCGCATCGGCTATGAACACCACCTTCAGTCCATGTCCAGAAGGTGTGACGAACACGAAGACGATGCGCTTCCTGTCCTCCTCACTCAGCTTGGCATAGGCTGCTGCCCACACCTCACGCACATCTCCCTCTATGTGGTCGAAGTCTATCACACACAGTCCGTTCAGCTGGCAATGCTGCTGCTTGCGCCAGCATCCCAGTTGCTTGTTCTTGAGGCTCAAAGATTCTTCATAGGTAGCTATGAATATCACGAAGGGCAGCGTTTTCTTTATCTTATCATAGGTGGCCTTATCCCCCTTGGCCAGTGCCTCACGGGCTTCTCTTACGCGCTGGGCAGTCTGAGGCGCATGGATGAGCGCCTCAAACTTAGCAGCTGTCATTTCTTCGGTGGGGAGAGCGAAATTTCGTTGATAGCAAAACATAGTGATAACTGTTTTTTAAAAAGGTGACTAGTTCATGTTGATTTTGTCCACGTAGATGGTGGTGGCTTGCATCACCTCACCCGTCTGTCCAGAGTTCCACTCGCGCACCACCATGGAGCACTGCACGCGGTAGAGGCGGGTGGGGTCGAAGACGGGGCACTTCAGGGCACGCTCGCCTGTGATCTCACCCAGAAACGTGTCTATGCCGTCGGTGAGGCGCAGGGTGACGGAGTTTACTACTTTCTGTTCGCCTGTCTTGCGATCCAGATACTTGCGAGTCATGAGCTGACTCTGGCTTAAGATTCTTACGGTTGCTTCCATAAAACTTATAAATTATACATTCCTTATCTCTGTTTCCTTTTCGCTGTTATTGAAAATTACTTTGCAAATGTAGAGTTCGATTGGATAGGTGCGAAATGCAGTGCAACGATAAAAATCTTCTTTTCTGTAGTTGTGCCGTTATCTGTCTGATTTGCTGCGTGTTAGAAAATAAAAAAAACGGACTTTCCATGATGTGGAAAATCCGCCTCTAAGTGCCAGAAATGTTTTCGATTGAAAAAAGCCGTTTACCGCGTGTTTTTCGATTGGCTCTCTACATACTCCTTTATCCAGCCCGTGTAGTGCTCCTTGCGGCAGTCGCCCATATACTTGGCCAGCGTCTTCACCTCAGCGGTGTTTTCCTCGCCCGTACCATAATATATACGTGCCACGTGCAGGGCGCTCTTCCTGAGCACCCCAGCTGCTATCAGGGCGCCCATCACACGCCCCTTGACCTGCAGGCGCTGGTCGGCCTTCTGCCAGGTGCGCGCCAGTTCGTCTCTGTATTCAGAGGCCAGCAGGTCTGTGACGAGCTGTCCGCGCCAAGCCTGCGTGAAGCGCTCCCTGTCTGTAGATGCCTGGTCGAACCACTCCTTGGCAAGCGTCACCTGCAGAATCTTCATCGGTGCGAAGTAGTTCAGCCCTGGCAAGTCTTCGCGTGGCAGGTTCTTCGCTGTGCAGGGTGCCCCCTGTAGGCGTGGCTTGTCATAGCGCTCCATAGCCTTCAGGAAGCCCTGAATGCGCTGGTCGTTGGCCTCCACGTATTCATGGATGCGCTGCTCCAGGGCGGCTTTTCCCGTGTGCCACCCACAGATGCGGAAGACATCCTCGATGCCCTCCAGGCTGATGTCTGTCAAGCTGCTCTCTGCCACGGCCTCAGAGTGTTTCTACAAATCCCTTGGCCAGCGATGAGTCTGGCGTGTATTGTATCTTCACCGTGTGGTCGTAGAAAGCTTCCCACCACTCACGCTCTTCTGTCAGAGCCTGCGCCAGCTCCTGGAGTGTGGGCTTTATGTGGTGGAAGTCCATGATTTCCCACTCCATCTGCTGGGCAAAGTAGCCATCGCTGCACGGCCCTATCTCCACGCCCTGCTCTATGACATCGGTTTTCGACTTGAAGCCTATGCCATACTGGCGCAGCTTCTGCTTCAGGGGCAAGGCTCCCTCTGCGGCGTTTGAGAAGATGTATTCGCCCCGTTCCTCGGCTTGCTTTTCCTTGTCTCGTGCCATCTGCCAGCACAGCAGGAAGAAGGTGCGCACATCTACGCGCTTGTCGGCAGTGTTGCAGAGCACCTCGCAGTCGGTCAGCTCGGCACGGTCCCACACCACGCCTGCAGGGGCGTTCAGGTACTTCACTATGGGGTGGCTGTGTGTCTCCAGTGTGTATTTCCCGTCTATGATGCGGCTCTCGCCCACGATGTAGGTGCCCACGTGCATGCCCACCTCCCCATTGCAGTAGATGTAGTCATAAGGCTCTCTTAAGTTTAGAATCTGTGCATCCATATTTCTTCTTCTATTATTTAGATCTATATTTCTCTGCTATCTTATCGGCCTCTTCCTCGCTGAGTTGCCAGACGGTGGTGAGTGCCAGCTGTGCGAACGTATGCTTGTCGAACTTCCGTATGCCGTCTTTATGTGCTATCTCAGCAGCCAGTGCCACATACTCATCGAAGTAGGGGAAGCCTTCACCAGCTTCTTTCTTTCGCTTCATGAAGTAGTACACGGGGTCTTCTACGTTTTCTGTATGCTGCTTCCAGAATGTCATGTCTGTGGGCGGTGCCAGCTTCATGGCTGCAAAGACAGTGGTGATGGTCAGGCGCAGGTTTAATGACTCTCTCACGTCGCTGGTGTCGTAGCCCCGCTTCTCCATACGCTTGAGTTCTTTCTCCACGGCCTCCAGCGGGTTGTCTTCCAATGCCAGGCGGGTAGATGTCATGACACCAGGCTCGAAGGTGTTCTTGTCGCCCCATTTCCGCACTTTGGCCGTGGCCTTCAGCTCTGAGTTTGACAGCTGCTTGTCTGTGAGGAATGTCCTTATCTCAAACACGTCTTCACGGCCTTTCTTCCTTATGCCGCGCCCCACCGATCCGGGCAGCCGCACATCTACGTGTATCACGCCCTGCTCGTCGGGCTCGGATTGCTGTATGCTCATCTGCGGCACGTATTCCAGAAAGCGCTTCACCATCTCTTTGCCGTTAGGCGTTATGCCCAGTCTTTCTGTCATGCGACTGAAGAAGTGAGGGGTGAATATGATGCAGGAGGTGGGCTTCTTGTTCTTGGGGTCTTGGGAGTGCCCCAGGCAGAATACTCCTATAGACGCTGCCGTCTCATAGTAGCAGATGGCGTGCGGCATGCAGAAGGAGCCATAGCTCTCAGGGTAGTATTTGGCATGCTCAAAGCAAATCCACCTGTTGCCGTTTGCAGAAGTATAGTCCACAGTCTCTGAGCTTTGCGGCTGGCGCGTGGCTTCGCATTTCATCAGCAGGCGGTCGCGCATGTCCTCATAGCCCTTCTCGCCTCCGAAGTGCTTCTTCAGCCAGTAGAGGGCTTTCTCATAGTCGTAGCGCAGCTCCCTGAGCAGTTGGTCAGACGGTGTACTAAGATTTACCATAGCTTGAATACTCTTATTGAAAGTGCAAAAATACACATTTCCAGCTTAATGTCCACTATCTGCACTCCGAATTATTCAATTATTCAAATATTCAAGTATGACATTTGGGTTTCAGCCGTATAGGAGCAGAGACAGAATATGATAAAGTTATTATATATATAATATATATATTATATATATAATAAAATTTTCTCCTTCAGTCATTGGGCAGAAAGCAGATGTCATAATTGAATACATGAATATATGAATAATTCAGCCCCTCACACGTGCCTCGCTACTACCCAAGCGTCAGTTTGATTTTCCCCCTCCCACGGTGTGCTACTATCCAGCCGCCCGCCTCCTCTTACCCGGACTCACTCTGGTCAGGGGGGAAAGCGTTAAAAGGTTGCTTTTTTCAGAAAAAAAGTTGGCGAAATATTTGCAAGTAAAGAAAATATTTTGTAACTTTGCAACAAAGTTGCAAAACAGCTGATGAAAGTCGCGAATTTCATCAAAAGTGCGGCAGCTTCTATCGTCTTAAGGAATACGCTCGAAGGAAGAGGATCCATCTTCAAAAACAATCTAAAAATTTAAAGAGTATGAAAACAGAAAAGATTGCAATGGGGATCAACCTTCGTCGGAACAAGATCCCAACAAACAGTGGTTATGGCAAATACTACCCCGAGGTAGATCGCCAGAAGACGCTTTCGCTGCGCGGCTTCGCACAGCACATGGTTGACCATGGGTCTATGTACACCCGTGGCATAGTAGAGGGTGTGCTCACCCAGATTTGCGACTGCCTGCCAGAACTTGTGGCACAGGGCGTGCCTGTGCAGCTGGGCTCGCTGGGCACATTCTTCCCCACAGCAGAGGCTGTGAAGGGCACGGGCGTGAGGAGCATTGCCGAGATGGACGGGCTGAACCCCAATGCCATCGTGAAGGCTATTCATATCCGCTTCAAACCTGATGCCACCAAGCTCGACAACCTCTGCGGCCCTGCCTTCAAGGATGCCTGCACGCTGGAGCTGCGCAACATTGTGGATACCAAGGAGGTGAGTATCGATGGCAAGACGCGCACCGTGAAGATGCTCACACCCATCGCTACCGCAGTGGCCGAGTATAGGGCTTCACAGCAGAATTCTGGCACAGGCGGTGAAAGCACTGGCACCGATTCTGGCTCTGGCACTGGCGGCAGCACTGAAGGCAACGCAGGTGGCTCTGGCACCACAGGTGGGTCGGAGGATAATCCAGGCAGCGGACTTGGATAAATGAAGAATGAAGGATGAAGAATGAAGAGTGAGAAATTACCATCCGGGATGGTGTTCCCTCACTCCCTGCGGGTGGTGTCCCCTCACTCCCTGCGGGATGGCGTCCCCTCACTCCCTGCGGGTGGCGTTTCCTCACTCCCTGCGGGTGGCGTTCCCTCACCTGACCTCTCCCAGAGGGAGAGGGAAGCGTTTGGGAACCCCTCCCCCTTGGGGGAGGTGGGGAGAGGGCAAACGCTGCGCAGCCTAATTTCTCAATTATCGTGCAAGCCGAACGCAGAACAAAGCTTGCTTTAGCTCTGCAGAGGCGCAGCCGATAATCAACGAAGTTAATCCTCAATTTTCAATCCTCAATTCTCAATAAATATTTAAAATCCGTGAAATCCGTTGTTAAAAAAATCAGACTTATGAAGAAGAAAGAAATCATCAAGTATGGCATACAGCTGCTGATAGCCATACTCACGGCGATAGGTACATCGCTGGGCGTGACATCTTGCATGTCGTTGCTCTGAAAGGCACTTAGTGGAAACCTAAAGGGAAAAGTAATCCCGATGCAAACTACAGCATCGGGATTCTTTTTGAAGTGCTAAAATTGCACTTCAAACTTAGAATGCTTTTTCAATTATTCTTTTTATTTTTGCGTTTAGGAATAGTGGATGATATGAATATGAACTACACCATCGAGAGATACGAGGCTGAGATTGATGCCAAAGCCTACGTAGAGGGATTCCGCAGGGCGGAGTATTTCATACAGTTCTGTCGGCAATGCAGGAACTATGGGCATAGGTATGGGTGCCCGCCCTTTGAAGATGCTCCCCTGACTTTGATAGAGGGGTATGACAAGGTGCGACTTCTGGGGGTGAAGATCACGCCTGAGGATAAGACACTTCCGCTGGAGGCGGCGGGCGACTTGATGGCACCTGTGATCGGCGAGCTGAACGAGGAGCTGCTGGCGCTAGAGCAGACGCTGGGGGGCCATGCTTTCGGATTTGTGGGGACTTGCCCTTATTGTGGTGGGGCTCCCTGTGCCAGAATAGAAGGCAAGCCTTGCAGGCACCCTGAGAAGGTGCGCCCATCACTGGAGGCCATCGGATTCGACATCAGTCTGACGGCAAAGGAATTGCTGGGGCTCGACATCAAATGGAGCCACGACGGACGGATACCAGAGTATCTGACCTTGGTCTGCGGCATCTTCTATAAAGGGCGGAGATAGCCCTTGAAACCTGAAGAGGTGGAACCAGTCAAATCTCTGTCAAGCATGACGCGCTGCCTCTGAACCTCACAGATTCTCTATTTTGTCAGCCCGTAACCCTCTTGCTGAGGGTTGATTAAGGCTTCTTCGATGCCTGAGAGCCAAGAAATCACGGCATCTGTGAGGGTGCCACTGAGGCGATTCTCCGTTAAAAAGAGGCGGTTGATGGTGTACATTTCTGTCAATCCTTCAGGGATATTGCCTGTGAGATTATTGCCCATGAGGTTTAGCCCCTCTAAAGGTAGCTTTCCTAACTCTCCTGGAATATCTCCGTCAAGTTGGTTGTAGCATAGCCACAGGGTTTCCAGTTTGGAAGCTTTGCCCAGACTTGCTGGAATGCTTCCAGAGATGCCATTAAACGAAATCTGTAGCCTTCGTAGGTTAGGAAGATTCCCAAGGCTTTCGGGAAGTTGGCCCACCAGTCCTTCATTGCTGATTAAACTTAACTCTCGGAGGGTCTTGAGTTGTCCTATTGTTTCAGGAATCTCTCCTTTGAGATGGTTGTCATTCATTTCGAGAGCAATGAGCTCACCATTTTCAAGTCTTAACCCTGCCCAATCGTTCAGCGGCGCATCCGTACCCCAGTTTTGGTTGAACTTCCATTGCTCTCCGCTTAGGGCCTCATAGAATTCCATTAGCGTAGGACGCAGATCGTCACCATGGTTCTGGCTCACGTTGAAGCTGTAGCTTCTGCCGTCACGACTCAGCGTCACAGTGCCTGTGCGTGGTTGGTCAGTCTCGTTGGGACTGATCTCGAAATTCAGGCCTGTAGAAGTTTCATGGAAGAACCCCCACTTACTACGGGTGTTCAGTGGGGTTATCCACTGCTCTGCCCCTTCGGATAGAGTAATCTGGAACTCTTGCTCCGGATATGCATATATTGTCAGGCGGACAGGCGATGCCGTGAGCGCATAGTCATGTAGTGGTGGCAATTCAGGTACAGGAGCCTGAGCGAATTTCAGACATGCTTTATTTGCCGCCTTGCCTATCTGAACCTCCCCAAATCTGGAATCTTCTGCTTCATACATAGGTATGGTGATGGTCAGCTGATGAGTGCCAGCCTCACCCGAGGTGGGCTGGATTTGAAGCCAGTCTTGGTAGGTATCAGCGCTCCATGGGCCGTCTGCCGTAAATGTCACAGTGACTTTCCCTCCCTCTTGTGAGTAGTAATAGGTATCTTCTTCTGCATCGAGGAGTGTAATCTTGGTGTGAGCTTCCACGTTGTCATCTTCTGGAAGCATAGGCGCAGCATCATCTCCACAAGCGCATATCAGTGCGCTCAGGATCCATAGTAAGAATAGCTTCTGTTTCATAAGTCGCTTATTGAGGTGAATAATTCTGTTATCTGGGATGGCGTACCTACGGCACGCAATCTATGGCCGCAATACATCCAGCCATTACATGGCTGGCTACCTTATAAAGCCCCTCTGGGGCTTTGAATCATTGATGTTAGTTTCAATTACGAAACTTGAATCCTATAGTATAAATGCCAAAAAACAGAAACCTTGCATATTTTTGCATTTTTTAATTTTTTAATTTTTTAATCTTACGGCAAAGCCGTGCAAGCCTTGCATTTTTGCATATTTGCATTTTTTAATTTTTTAATCTTGCTGAGTTTACCACCTCAGCAATCGGAGCCAGCGGCTTTTGGGCTTGGGTTCTTCTGCCATGCCTTCGGGGTGGGCCTCCTCCTTCACGGTATAGATCTTGGTGAGCAGGGAGATGACCTTGGTCCACGCCCCTGTGCCCACGCGCTGCGGAAGGTCTGCCAGCAGCACGGGGAAGTTCTTCAGCGCCGTGATCATGGCCTCCTTGCGCACATGAGCCGCCCTCACGCCACGCAGTTCACGCGCCCCCTTCTTGAGGTAGGAGCGGGTGACGTAGCCTATGCGCAGCGTCATGATGGTGTTGGCGATGCCATCGAGCACGGAGTCTATGGCGATGCCTGGTATCTTGATGCTCTTCATGAGCTTGGTGAAGTCCACGTTGCCTACGTTGATATCGGCCAGGTCGAACGCAGCGAGGTCCACGTCGCTGATGTCGATGTCTGAGGCAGCAGAGGCAGCCACATCTACATCTGTGAGGCTGTCGGCCACCCCATCGGCAGAGTCGCCCAGCTGGATCTCGATGCCGTCTGTATCGATGGCTCCAGAGATGAAGTAGCTGAAGAACGAGGCGAAGAGGATGCGCCCATACTGCTTGATGAGCTGCGCCTTGGTGGGACGGAAGCCTGAGGCACGGATGATGTCCTCTATCATGCGATAGTTGAGTATCAGCGTGGTGAGCGCATCGAAGCGGTCGCTCTGCGAGATGGCTGTGACGATGAACACCTTGGAACCATAGTTCATGATGCGCCGATCTACCCCCTTGAGTCGGAGGTCGAGCTCCTGCTGCAGAAAGCCCTTCAGGGCACTGATGTCTGGAGCCGCCTTCACCTCTTCGAGCTGTCTGAGCAAGGCTGCCTGATGGGCCTCACGCTTAGCCTCGGGCAGGTAGTAGCAGTTGTGGCAGACGCGTGTGGCGAAGCGTGTGAGGCGCTTGCGATACGCCTCGTCTGTGACTCCCTGCGCCTGCTCCTCTATGGTGAGGGTGGGGAACTCTGGCGTGCTGAAGATGAGGTACATGGGGTAGAGCACCAGGTACATGAACAGGGCAAACAGCAGTGCGTAGAAGGCATACTCCAGATAGGGCACACCTACGAGCGCTGTGAGCTTCTCGCCAATGACGATGACGTTGCCCAGCACCACGATGGCCGTGACCACCACGAACAGCACGCTGATGAGTATAAGGGCTTTCTTCATAAGGCTAATCTATGACTTACGAGTGCAAAGATATGAAACATATCTGTATAATTATACTTTTTTATTTTGATTTCTTCAGATTAAGGTTTATATTTGTAGTACCTTAGATAACTTTAAACTATATATGACTATGAACGAACAAGAGACCATGAGCAGGCAGCCACTGCCTACCGTCGATGAGGTTTTCGCTTGGATGCGGAAACTCTATGATGAGAGTTATTCAGGACTCACGAAAACTGAAAAGAATGAGCAGCACATGTATGGAACGATGGTCACCACACCAAGCGACAAGAAGTTCATCGTGCGCATGCTGGATGAGACCAGTCAGGTGCGTGACACCCAGAAGCTGGCCATCCGTGTGAAGGAGCTGATAGACCAGTATGGCATTCCGAAGTTCCTCAGCAAGGGCGATCATCTCCTCTTCTGGATGTATCAGAAATTTGCCTATCTGCCGTTGTTCAACTGGGTGGCTGTGCCCATCATCAAGTGGAGACTCAGACGCGATACCAGTCGTGTGATCATAGATGCCGCACGTCCGCACCTCACGCAGCACCTGGCCACACGTTTCGACCAGAACATAGGACAGAACGTCAACCTGCTGGGCGAGGTGGTGCTGGGCGATGGCGAGGCCGACAAGCGCTACTACTCCTACCTCGACGCGCTGAAGGAGCCAGACATCAACTACATCTCTGTAAAGATTTCAGGCATCTACGCACAGACACACGCCCTGAACTACAAGGAGTGCTTCCCTGAGCTGGTGCGACGCATGTCGGAGCTCTACCAGACGGCCATAGACCACCCCTATACCGACCCAGAGGGCGTGACGCGTCCGAAGTTCATCAACCTCGACATGGAGGAGTATAAGGATGCCCACCTCACCATGAAGCTTTTCAAAGACGTGCTCTCACTGCCACAGTTCAAGAACTATGAGGCAGGCATCGTGGTGCAGGCCTACCTGCCAGACGCATGGGACTTCCAGACAGAGTTGCTGGAGTTTGCCAAGGCACGTGTGGCAGCAGGCGGATCGCCCATCAAAATGCGCATCGTGAAGGGGTGCAACCTCGATATGGAGAACATCGTGAGCGACCTGCGCGGATGGCCTAATCCTGTGCGACCTAATAAGACGGAGGTGGATGCCAACTACCTGCACATCATAGAACGCGGACTGAAGCCTGAAAATGCCAAGGTGCTGCACGTTGGTATGGCTTCGCACAACCTCTTCACCATCTCTTATGCCTACCTGCTGACGGAGATGTATCACACACCAAAGGAGTGCTTCTGCTTCGAAATGCTGGAGGGTATGGCCAACCATGTGTGGAGGGCACAGAAGAAGCTGGGCAACCACGTGATACTCTATACGCCAGTGGTGAAGAAGGAACACTTCCTGAACGCCATCTCTTACCTGGTGCGCCGCATGGATGAGAATACGGCTCCAGACAACTTCCTGACGCACTCTTTCTCTCTGAAGCCAGACACCAAGGAGTGGAAGGAGCTGCAGCAGCAGTTCATCGATGCCTACGAGATGAAGGACAGCATCACGCATATTCCTACACGCACGCAGGATCGCAACCAGCCTTACGTGGGGCAGGAGCCTCAAGACGAGATGATCAATGAGCCTGATACAGACTTCGACCGCTTCTGCAACCAAGCGTGGGTGGAGAAAATTTTTGCCAAGTGGAAATCGACAGGTAAGATGTCGTTCGAGAAAGCTGCGTGGGGCGACTGGAAGCCTGGCGACCTGCTGCCTACACAGATAGGCACCGAACTGGTGTATAACGACGACCATGTGGCCTACTACGACCGCAGTCAGCCTGGCGATGTGATGGTGTGCGAAATGTCGCGTGCAGACAAGGTACAGACAGAACGCATCCTTGAGATAGCCGAGAAGGATCCTGCAGGGTGGCGTGACACCACGATAGAGGAGCGTCATCGCATCATGTACAAGGCGGCCAATATAATGGGCCAGATGCGTGGCGACCTGAATGGCTCTATGTGCGCCATCACAGGCAAGACGATAGAGGAGGCCGATGTGGAGGTGAGCGAGGGCATAGACTACTGCCGTTTCTATACCACCACGATGAAGAAGTATGCTGCCCTCGATGATATTGAAATGAAGGCGAAGGGCACGGTGCTGGTGCTCTCACCTTGGAACTTCCCTTGTGCCATCCCTTGCGGAGGCGTGGTGGCTGCGTTGGCATCAGGCAATACCTGTATCCTGAAACCTGCCACCGTGGCTGCTCCTGTGGCTTGGCTCTTCGCCAAGGCTTTCTGGGAGGCTGGCGTACCTAAGGAGGCACTGCAGGTGGTGATCACAGACAAGGAAGCTACGCCTTTGCTCACCTCATCGCCTATCGTGAAGCACATCATCCTCACTGGTGGCACAGAGACGGCTCAGGCTATCGCTCACGCCAATCCACGCAAGCCGCTGTCGGCAGAGACGGGTGGCAAGAACGTGATGATTCTCTCTGCCAAAGGCGATCGCGACCACGCCATCATGAACGCGTGTCGCTCAGCATTCGGAAATGCTGGTCAGAAGTGCTCTGCTTGCTCTATTTTGCTGGTGGAGCGCTCTGTGTACAAAGACCCAGAATTCTTTGAGAAACTGAAAGACTGTGCTTCTTCACTCAAGGTAGGTGGCGTATGGAACGCAGGTAATATCGTAGGTCCTATGATCACCAACCAGAACGAGAAGTTGGCCAAGGCCTGCGAACTGGAGCCAGGCGAGAAGTGGCTCATCGCTCCTGAGTATGTGGATGAGAAGAAGTACATCCTCAAACCAACGGTGAAGGTGAACGTGAAACCAGACTCCTATACCTTCCGCACAGAGCTCTTTGCTCCTCTGTTGGCAGTGACCCCATACGATACGCTGGAGGAGGCTGTAGAGCTGGTCAATAGCTTGGACTACGGCTTGACATCAGGCTTGCAGTCGCTCGACGAGCAGGAGCAGCGTTACTGGAAGAACCACGTGAAGGCAGGCAACCTCTACATCAATCGTGGCATCACAGGCGCTGTGGTGAATCGTCAGCCTTTCGGAGGCATGAAGCTGTCTGCTTTTGGTCCTGGACTGAAGGCTGGAGGTCCGAATTACTGCCTGCAGTTCATGCATATCACTGACAAGCCTGGCACAGATACCGACTATAAGGCATCCTATGCAGCGTGGTATGAGAAAGAGTTCAAGCATGCACGCAACATCCAGCCTAAGATACGTGGCGAGCAGAATGTGTTCCGCTATCTGCCACTTGATGGTGGCATGGTGCTGCGTCTCTTTGGCGATGAAACGTTGGAGCAGGTGCAGATGGTGCAGCTGGCAGCGCAGACGGTGGGCACACCACTCACCGTCTCTGTGGATGAGCGTCACCCACTGGCAGCCCAGATCACAGGTACGGTGAAGAAAGAGAATCTGGCCAGCTTCTGCGAGAGCATACGCCAGTATGATCGCATCCGTGCCTTCTCTGCTCAGATTCCTGATGTGGTGTTTGAGGCAGCAGCCAACTACAACAAGCACATCGCACAATCTGTCCCTGTGAAGGATGGCCGCATCGAGCTGGCGCTCTACATTCAGGAGCAGTCTATCGCGAATGAATACCATCGCTATGGCTCGCAGATAGAGGTGCCAGAAATAGAATAATGCAGACGATAAACCTTTAATATAATGTATAAGATGAACGAAGTACAAGCTTACCTGAAGGAATGCGGAGCATTCTTCATTGCCACCAATGAGGGCGACCAACCACGTGTGCGCCCCTTTGGTGTTTCTGAGATTATCAACGGCCGTCTGTATATCATGACGGGCAAGGTGAAAGACGTTTTCAAGCAGCTGGACAAGAACGGAAAGTTCGAAATCTGCGCCATGAAACCCTCTGGGGCAGAGTGGATGCGTCTGGAAGGTACATTGGTCAACGATGATACGCTGGCCGTGAAAGAAGAGTTCCTGAATCGTAATGAGAGCCTGAAGTCTATGTACAAAGCAGATGATGGCAATATGGCTGTGCTCTATGTGACCAATGCCACAGCGAGTTTCTTCTCCTTCACTGAACCTGTGAGAAAAGTCTGCTTCTGAGATGATAGTGAAAATCGTTATCGCTGTCCTCTTGGGCGTGATGGGCTTGATCATCCTTTTTTGGTAAGGGTGACAAGCTCATTGCAGGCTATTTGAGCATTTCTCATCATTGAGGAGGAGTCGATTACGTCTATCATGGGCTTTGGGGCCGTCCTGCTGGTCTTAGCTTTTGTGGTCATCGCACTAGCCAACTCATGGGCAACGAAGATATGAGCTGCAGCTTTTACTTGGCGTCTGTGCCAGGTTCTACGTGAATGTTGATTTGCGTCTCCTTGCCATACTTACGACGTAGGGCCTCCTCTACGTTGGTAGCGATGTCGTGCGCCTCGACGATGGAGATAGTTGGGTCCACAGCAATGTGGGCATCGATGATGTAGGACATCCCATTGCGACGCGTCTTGAGCTCGTGGATATTGTTCACCCCTTTCACAGCAGAAGCTGTGTCGATGATGCCCTGCAGCACCTCTTCTGGCAGAGACGCCTCCATCAGCTCGGCCAAGCTTGGTGTGGCCATCCTTATGCCCACCACGATGATGGCGATGCTGATGGCGCAGGAGGCCAGAGGGTCGAGTACTGTCCATTTATTGCCCAGAGCAATGGCCCCTCCGATGCCTATCAGTGAGCCAATGGACGAGAAAGCGTCACTGCGATGATGCCACGCATTGGCGATGACCACGGTGCTACCTGTCTGTTTACCCACTCTGACGGTGGCTTGGTAGAGCATTTCCTTGGCAGCGATAGAGACAACGGCTGCCAAAAGAGCCAGATAGCCTGGCTGGGGAATGGTCTCACCTCTGTAGATGCCCCAGATGCTCTGAATACCATCGCCCATCAGATTGGCTCCAACGATGATGAGAAGCAAGCTGACTATCAGCGTGGCCAGCGTCTCGAACTTCCCATGTCCGAAGGAGTGGTCTCTATCCTTCCCTTTAGAGGAGATGTGTGTGAAAACAAGTACCACCACATCGCCAACGAGATCGGATAGCGAATGCATGCCATCAGCAATCATCGCTGCGCTATGGCCTAAGGAGCCCGCTATCAGCTTGAAGACAGTGAGCAGCACGTTGACAGCAGAGCCCCACAGCGTGATATTCCTTATTTCTTTTTCTCTATTCATCAGTAAACATCAGCTACGTGTAGGTTGAGGGCAATTGATTCTCTTTATTACTTTGGCAGGCACACCCCCTACAATAGTGTTTGGCTCCACATCTTTGGTGACTACAGCCCCTGCTGCCACTACGGCTCCATCGCCAATGGTCACGCCTGCAAGAACAGTGGCATTGGCACCTATCCAGACGTTTTTGCCTATGTGGATAGGGGCATAGGTCATGCTCTGTCGTTTGTCAGGGTCGAGGTCGTGGTTGAGTGTAGCCAATACTACATTGTGCCCAATGAGCGCCCCCTCGTCGATGGTGATGCCTCCCTGATCTTGGAACTTGCAGCCCATGTTGATGAAGACATGTTCCCCAACGATGGTGTTCTTGCCACAATCAGTATGAAAGGGTGGAAACATGCCTACCGTCTGAGGAACTTCGCGCCCCCAGAGCTCTTCCAGAAGCCCATGCAGCTCTTCTGGCGTGTGGTACTTGCTGTTAATTTCTGCTGTAATCTTCAAGGCTTCCTGCGAAAGTCGATGAAACATCATGTGTACATCTGACCCTCCTATGACGGGCTTGCCTGATGCCATATAATCTCTGAATTCTTGAATGTTCATAGTCCTATCTTAATCTGTTACTACTTCGTCAAAATGTGTCTTTGCCCAGTCGATAAGTGACATGATGGACGGCATGAGCGACTTCCCTGTTTCTGTGAGGGAATATTCCACACGGGGTGGCACTTCTGCATACATCTCACGATGCACCAAGTGACTCTGTTCTAAACTTTTCAGCGTTTGTGAGAGCATCTTCTGCGAACAGTCTGTCATCACGCGGCGAATCTCATTGAAACGTAGCATACCCGTCTCGCTCTTATTCAGCATAAAGAGTACGAGCAACGACCACTTGTCGCCAAAACGACTGATGACTTGCCTGATGGGACAGGCCAAATACTCAGCTTTGATATCTGCCATGACCTTAGTTTTTAATGTTTATATGTTGCAAAGGTAACGAAAAGTTACCAAGTAACAAGTTGGCACTATGTTAATGTGCGTTAAAGGCTTTTTGAGAGGAAGCCGATAAGTGCCTAATTCCTACTTTTTGGTAACTATGTCACCTTATGGTGCCTTCTTGCAAGAAAAGAAAATAAGCTATATCTTTGTACTCAGTAAAACGAAATTATTAACTTCTTAAACTTCAAATAACAATGAAACAGATTGAGACAATTAAGGCTGGTAAGAACTACAGCGCAGTGAGTGTAGGTAAGATGGATGAAATCATCGAGCATGTGTTGCCAATGGGTCCAAACGTGACCATTCAAGGCAAAGTGTTTGCTGGTCAGGCTGTGGGTGCAACGGGCAGCGAACTGAGCTTTCAGACACTGGTACCTGGTCAGGATAGTGGTTTCCTGCACACACACAAAACTCATGAGGAGCTCTACATTATCCTGAAAGGTGAGGGTCAGTATCAGGTAGATGGTGAGATTTTCCCAGTCAGTGAGGGTACTATCGTGCGCGTAGCTCCTGATGGCAAGCGTGCGCTGAAGAATACAGGCAGCGAGAACCTCACCATGCTCTGCATCCAGTACAAGGCCAATGCTTTCACTGAGGCTGATAGCCCAATGACTGATGGCGTGATATTGCAGGAAGAATTGAAATGGTAAGTAAGGTGATTATTCTTATCGCTTGCGATACAAACGATATGGAGATTGTTTTATATCGCAAGCGATTTATTTGAAATTTTAAGATTGATTAATAGGTACAAATTCTCTTAGAAAATAAGCCTGAAGAATGGGGAGTCTGCAAAAGTTTGAGTATCTTTGCAGAAATAATGCTATTCAACCTAATAGATAACATATGAAAAGAAAATTAGTCTATGCCATTATGGTCATAATTTCTATGACAGCACTGAATGGTTGCGAAGATGAGGATTTGGAGAAAGTATATGATGAAAAAACCTCCCTTGACTCCCCTTTTCTCTTCTCAGAGGGCTATCAGGACACCATCGCCATTCCTTATGACCTGCCCACGCCTATCACCGATTGGCTGAGCATGGTGAAGGACGAAACAAAGGTGTGTAAGTTGAGCATTCCAGGCACACATGACACAATGACTGGCATGGGATTCTACCAGCCTGTGCTGAAATATGTGTTCAACACGACGGCTATCAGCCAAGTGTCAACGCTTGAAGAACAGATGGCTAGCGGCCTGCGATTCTTCGACATACGTCCTGTGGTGAGTATCGATACATTGGCTACTGATCCAGCAGAGAAGCAGATCCTACGCCTGTCGCACGGCATCAGCGAGATCGATGTGACTTTTGAGGAGACCATTGACCAACTGCAACGCTACTTGAAAGATCATCCATCGGAGTTCTTCATTGCTAAGTTGCAGGCTGACAACGGCATGGAGAATCAGAACAACTGGACGGTGCTACTCAATAAGATTCTAACCAAGCAGAAGTACCAAGGGCTGTTCGTGGAGAATTGGCGACCAGACATCACTGTAGGTGAGATGCGTGGTAAGATTCTGTGGCTGAGCCGCTTCGACCTTCGCCCATTGAATGAGCTCTTCCACTTCCCCATAGTATATTGCGACTGGCCTGACGAGGATCCTGACATAGATGAGAATCTCAATCCTATCGCCCAGCGTAACTGCGCCATGTATAACATGAACGACACTACGATGAGGGCTACGCTCTACAAGCAAGACTACTATAAGACCACTACGGAGAAGCGGATGCAGAACAAGCAGAAGACGGTAATCGACATGATGCACAGTGCACGTGAGGCTATTGCTAAAGACGATAACATCTGGATAGTGAATCACTGCTCGGCCTATACAGAGGTGTCTCCACGCGGATACATTACCAATGCTGCTAACCTGCACCCACTGGTCATTGAAGACCTGCAGAAATATGAGGGCACGGTGGGCATCATGCCAATGGATATGGCTTGCCACGACTATGTACATTGTATCATCAATGGTGGAACACCCTATACAAGCGACTACCTATATGGGTTCCACCCCTTGAGCCAATCGCTCACTAACCTGCTTGTCAAGTCTAACAAACCATACTTCAAATAAAATACTTATGGCAAAAGATATGAAACATTATATTCACAGACTTATCATTTCTTTCACGATACTATTTGTAGCAATAGGAGCTAAGGCCCAGAATGCCGATAAATTATATGAAGAGGACGGCCTGTTCAATCATCTCTCAGTAGGTCTCACCACAGGTTTGACTGGTGCAGGTATCGATGTGGTCATGCCAGTCCACAAGATAGTGACGCTAAGAGTAGGCTTCTCTGGTTGGGATATAGGCGACATTAAGTTCAAAGCCATCAACACTGCAACGGAAATCACCCAGATGCAGATGGTGGAAGAGGATGCTGTGAAACGTTCACAAATGGTTGATAAGGTGGAACTGGCTGTGGAGCCTAACTTCTGGAATTTCTACGTCATGGGCGAGGTGCATCCCTTCAAGGGTCAGCCTTTCTATTTCTCTGCAGGCCTGTTCGCAGGTAGTCAGAACTTTATTCACTTCCGCAACACTAATGCAGGCGCATTAGGCTTCCTCTATGATGCCAATCAGAAAGTGGAAGAATATAACAATGTCTTTCGTACGAACTATCCGCCTATAGGATTGAAGTTTGGCGACTATGTCTTCACCGCTGATGAGTATGGTAATATTGACGTGCGTATGAAGACCAATGCTGTGAAACCATATCTAGGTATCGGGTTTGGCCAGCATTTCGCTAAGGCCCATCGTCTCAGCCTTGCCCTTGATGCAGGACTTCTGTTCTGGGGTACCCCGAAATTCTTGCTGAACAACGATACTGAGATCAAGTCATCAGGCAAGAATTCTGGCATCAGTGGTGCCCTGTCATGGTTGAAAGCATGGCCTAATCTGCAGATAAGAGTAGCCTACAAGATCTTTTAAAACTCAGCAGCTTCTTATCACAGCTTTACTCACCCATGCACCTTGTATTTGGCTTTTACTATCTCGTATGAATTGCGTGTCAATTCTCGTAGAAGGTCCTCAGAGGCAGTTTCTGCATCTACACCTATCCAATGCTTGGGCGACAGATTGAATGGTTTGCCTATGCAACTATATTGTGCTTTCAGTTCCTCAATGCGATCTGGTTGGCATTTGAGTGTTATTATACCAAAGTTATCACAATCGAAGAACGAAAACATGTGGCCATTCACATAGAACACCAATACCCCTCCAGCATATTTGAAAGCCGTGAAAGGCAATCTCTCTTCCACATCTTCGCCTAATGAAAGGCAATATTCACGATAGTCCTCTATATTCATTTTGTTTCTAATCTTGGCTTTACGAGGTTTGTAAGTTCGGTGACGTGGTCGAACTGAGTAGGTGCTGATAGTTCTACCGTCTGCCTAGTTTTGCATGAGGCCAACAGCACGATTACAATCTGAACCACCAATATCAAAGGAATGCCATACTTGAACTTCTTGTGCTGGGTCTTATGGTGCCAAACCTTCATGCCCAGCCATGCCCCGATGCTGCCGCCAACGACAGCCAATCCCAAGAGCGTAGCTTCTGAGATGCGCCATTTGGAGCGTTTTGCTTTCCACTTGTCGATGCCATACAAGAAGAAAGTGATCACATTGATGGCTATGAAATAGAAAAGTATGATTTGCATTGATGACATTGATTCGCTCTGTTTTTTTATTTAATCTCATTTTACCTTTTTTTTTCTATATCCACTCAAAATGCTCATGTCCAGCCCCAATCTCAAAGTGATATTTGGCGATGCCTAAATCCATATGCGTGTAGCCTATCATAGAAAAACCTTTGTTGGCGCGTACCTGATGGCGATTGTCCCTCATGCCTATATACTCAAAAGAAAACTTCTGCTGGTTGACGGCTGTTGGAGCAAGCAATGCTGCTTCCACTCCCTTCTTGAACCATGGAGGCGTGGTGTCGCTGGCATTACTCACTTGCTCAATGCTTTTGATTTTATGATTGCTTCCTTGTGTTTCCCCATAGCCCAAAGCTATCATGCAGGTGAGCTTCTCCCCCTTCTCTATCTTATAAGCATTGTCAACTTTGCGATAGGAGAGTCCTGCCCAGCAGGTGTTCAGTCCCAATTGTTGTGCCAGCAACACAAGCTGTTCGCCATAGTAGCCAATGCGTTCGTCAAGTCCATCCTCTTCTTTCCCTATCATCACGAAATAGTTCTCTACGCCAGAGAATACACCATAGGCAAATATCCCGCTGAAAGCTCTCGTTTCATTGGTGACGAGTTGGATATGCAGTCCGCCCTTCTGATTACACTCATCGACTTTGGCCTGCAGGGTTTCTACAATCTCCTGAGAAAGAGGTTTATGAATGTATCTGCGCACGCTGTGGCGAGCTTTGATTGCTTCAAGTATGGTCATTTTTGATTCTCCTTGATGATTAAAAATATTATTTACCGACGCAGAAGATATCATCTGCAAATATAAGTAATTGATTTTCAGAGATAAGCTGCTTGTTCTTGAGGGACAAAAGTGACTTCGGGGGACTACTGGGGGACTCGAAATTTGCAAAAATCAGCAGAATTTGATGCCGCCAAAAAGAAGAAATGCAAACATCAGCAAATACGATAATTCGTTTCTTTGCTGATTCACATTTGTTAACATGGATTTTTGCTCATTCTAACATTAGCTGTGAATTGCATCCATGTTTTCTCCAGTGAGTAACTATTGTACCAGCACTTTTCTTTGCAGGTCTTTTCTCTTGTTTGCAAAAGTACAATAATTATAGCATATTCACAAGAGCTTCCTGTCTTTTGTTTATGATTTATTGATAACGTGTTTAGACTTTCTGCGTGGGAAGAAAGTCATACTATATCCAATATGTATATCAGAAAGACAATTATAGGTTTAGTTTAGGTTATGGATATATTAAATGGGGATAAACTAAACCGTACCGAGTTCAATCCACTTTATACTGTCATCTTTCTCTTTTGGACGGCAATTGTATCTCCATTATTAGTTCTATGCTTGTTTTTTGCTCTTAAATTCACTATAAATATGAATTTGGAGATAAATTTATATAAAAATCACCAATATTTGAAGAAAATGTTTGGTCGGACAAAATAAAAAGAGTATTTTTGCAACAAATTTAGGCTGGTATTCATAAAATAAATGAAGATGGCAACAAAAATACAGCAAATATTAGAGACAGCACCCAATGAATCGGTCTTGTTTGGTTCGTGGCTTTCAAGTCAGGGATTGGATGCTCGTGGTCAGTATGCTTATATGAAAAGTGGATGGCTTGATCGTATATCGAAAGGAGTTTATAAGATACATGGGACAGAACCAAGCTTATTTGCTGCTGTATCGTCATATAACACGCAACTCAGTAAAAGTTGTGTTGTAGGTGCATATACAGCTTTGGAACTTCGAGGATATTCTCATTACGTATCAATGGGGAAACCTACGGCTTATCTGTTTACAGACAAAAGCAATAAGTTGCCTTCGTGGGTGCTAAAAGAGGAGTGGGATATGACCATAAAATACATGACCACTTCTTTCCTGGGTGATGAACTGTTGGGTGTAGAAACTATGACTATCAATCAGCATG
>CADALZ010000004.1:0-88032 GCA_902788865.1 uncultured Bacteroidales bacterium
CATTTTCAAAAATACCACCCGTTTTCAGAAAATATTTTCATTTTCACAACTTAAGAAAACGTATGATAATTAGCGTATAAAATGTAAACAAACGTTAAAATTCTTCAAAGGTCTTGACAAACGCATATCCGATGTTGTAACTTAATAATATAGGCAGGGATATCTAAGGGCCCAGATAAAACTGCCTTACATCGAACAATGACAGATTGAAAACACTAAATACTATATGCTGCCAAGAGTTAAGAGGGGATTGCTATATCATCACTCAAACCGGATTTTCCCAAAAAATCCAGGCTGGTGGAAGCTGGGCTTGGGGGTGTCTATGGCATTCCAAGAGAGGTAGTGAGGCTTGGGCAGCAGGTCGCCACACTTGTAGAAGTTGGCCCGCATCTCACGGCCGCTAAGCGTGGTGAGGCGGTGCAGGAAGTAACACTGCACGGGGATGATGAGGGAGAGCTGCCAGGAGCCACTCACCACCGCAGGATCGAGGGGATGGTAGCCCAACGAGGCCCAACGACGTATCTGCGCCATGGTAGCGGCATTGGCATGAGGACGCTCGGTGCCCATGCGGCCACCGCCAAGCAGAGCAGTGCCTATGCAGTTGCACTCCAGATTATAATAGGTATCATCGCCATCGGGCGAGAGGAAAAACTCCACACAGGAGTCCTCCCACACACGACCATTGTCATGCACCTCCACAGCTCCCACATTGGCCTCTTCTACCTCCCAATGCAGGTAGATGTGCGCCTCATCGTGGGCTATCTGGAAATGCACTTGCGGAGCATAAGGATAGTCGGCCCAGTTCACCACATCCACCGCGTGGCGTTCTACCCCTTGCTGTTGCAACACCTGCCCCACCTCAGCTGCTGAAGCAGGGGCTTCGGACAATCGCTTTACTATCAGTTCTTTCATCGCTTATACATTTTATGCGCCACTAATTTACGCAATTTCTGGCAGATAAATGCAAAAAACTGAAATTCGTGTGCTAAAAAATGAAAAAATGACTATATTTGTGCAATGAACATTTAATCATCAACCTTAAATCAAAAAATCTGACATGAGTATCAGCAGAAGAGATTTCTTGAAGTCGATAGGAAGCCTGGCACTGTTTACCATCGTGCCTCGCCCTGTGCTGGGCAATGGCTTCCTGGCGCCGAGTGACCAACTCACCAAGGGTATCATCGGCGTGGGCGGCATGGGACGCGGACATAAGGACTATGGTGGCACCCGACTGGTGGCCATCTGTGATGTGGACCAGAAGCATCTGGAGGCTGGACGCGACCTGAGCACTGAACGTATGGCGGAGTATCACGACTACCGCGACCTGATTCATGACCCCAACGTGGACATAGTACACATAGCCACACCGCCGCACTGGCACGCCCTGATGGCTATAGAGGCTGCCAAGGCTGGCAAGGACATCTGGTGTGAGAAGCCTATGACACGCACCATAGGCGAGGGTAAGCGTGTGTGCGAAGCGGTGAAACAATATGGCCGCATGTTCCGCATCAACACGTGGTTCCGCTTCACAGACCAGTTCTACGGACTGGGCACGCCTGTGAAACCGCTGAAAAAGTTGGTTCAGAGCGGACTCTTAGGATGGCCGCTGAAGGTGACCATCTCGAAGCATACAGGATTCGACTGGAAATTCTACTGGGTGGGCAAGGAATATCTGGAGCCACAGCAGGTGCCTGCAGAGCTGGACTACAACATGTGGCTGGGTCCTGCCCCCTACAAGCCTTACAACATACACCGCACGCACCAGACCTTCCGTGGCTACTGGGACTATGATGCCGGCGGACTGGGTGACATGGGACAGCACTACATAGACCCTGTGCAGTATATCCTGGGCAAGGACAATGACAGCCCTGTGAAGGTGGAGATAGACGCTCCACAGCAGCACCCTGATGCCGTGGGTACGTGGCGCAGCATCACCTACACCTATGCCGATGGGTGCCAGATAGTGCTGTGGGGTGGCGACTATGGCGACCCTAACACACCATACATCGCTGGTCCTAACGGCAATGTGTATAAGAACTTTGTCTGCGATGTGCCCAACTGGGAGAAGAAGTTGGCCGACTATCCAGACCCACAGCCAGAGGTGACCGACTTCATAGAGAGTGTGCGCACGCGCCAGCCATTCGCCCTGAATGAGACGAAGGCCTTCCGCAGTGCTACCATCGTGAACATGGGTGGCGTGGCTCTGCGTCTGCATAGGAATCTGGAGTTCGATCCTGTGAAGCTGCAGTTTGTGAATGACGATGCAGCCAATGCACTGATCAATCAGCCAGAGAGAGCGTTTTGACATTGAACATTGAACATTGAACATTAATCATTATGAAAAGGATAAGTTCATTAATATTGACTCTGGTTTGTGCGGTGACACTGATGGCACAATCGCCGGCAAACCGCACGGTGAACACCATCGTGGCCGATGTGCTGGCACAGATGCCTGCCAAGAACCAGACAGAGTTTGACAAACTGATGGGCGACCTTAGTACCACAGGTGCCGAGGGCGTACAGATGCTCATAAGCCGCCTCAATGCTCCTGGTCAGGGCAGCAATGCGGCCGTAGAATATGCACTGAGCGGACTGGCTGCCTATGCTTCGGCTCCCGACAAGGCACAGCTGAAGCAAGTGGTGAAGCAGGGGTTCCAGAAAGCTCTGACCACTGCCAGCGTGCAGGAGGTGAAGGCATTCATCAACCAACAGTTGTATTTCCTTGGCGAACCTTTAGATCTGGGAGGCCAGGCTACCGTTCACCAGTCTGCCAATGCCGACTATCGCAACCAGCGCATCCCTACCCTGGCGTCTGCCTTCCAAGCAGCACCCGACAAGGCGCTGAAGACGCTGGAGAAAGCGCTGAAGGACAACGATAAGGAGTATCGAAACGCAGCCCTGCGCTTCGCCTCCGACTATGCCAACAGCGAGATGTACACCAAGTTGGTGAAGCGTCTGCCGAAAATGAAGCCTTTCGTGAAGACCGACATCCTGAATTGGTTGGGTTATGAGGCGCTGCAATCGCCCGAGAAGAATAGCCTCATCAAGAACATACAAGTGAGTCTGGACGTGCCAGGCAAACAGGTGCTGCTGGAACAGCTGCAGAGTACCGACCCTGAAGTGAAGACGGCTGCAGCATGGGCCTTGCAACGGATAGGCGACACCTCGGTGATCAGCAACCTTGCGGGCTTGCTGCGTAGCGACAAAGCCGAAGAAGTGGCACTGGGGCAGCAGACACTGGCTGCCTTTGGTGGCAACATCACCGATGCCGTGACACGCGCCATAGCACAAGGCAGCAATGCAGGCAAGATAGCAGGTCTGCAGTTGCTGGCAGGACGCAAGGCTAACTTAGGCTTAGGCACAGTGATACAACAGACCAAGAGCGACAATGCCGAGGTGCGCAAGGCTGCCTATACGGCCTTGAAGAGCGTGGTGGAAGCACAGAACTTCACCAACATGTGCGGCATGTTGGAGGAGGCTGACGCTGCCTACGTACCCGACATGCAGCAAGCCGTGATAGCTACCATCGCCACACTGCCTGCTGCCGAACAGGTGCAGACGGTGACGCAGCGCATGAACCAAAGTGCGGGAAAGAGTTACCTCTACTATACGGTGCTGGCCACCACAGGGGATGCCAAGGCACTGGAAACCATCAAGAACAATCTGAACGCTGCCAACGCCACCGTGCGCGATGCTGCTTTCGATGCCCTGCTGCAGTGGAAAGACCAGCGTGCCTGCGAGGAACTACTCCGCATCTGTGGCACTGCCTCTGGCGACCAGTTCCAGAAGGCTCTGCAGCGCTATGTAACCCTGGCTTCAGACGAGGCTCTGACGGGTGAGAACCGCCTCATCTTGCTGCGTGAAGCCATGCAGGTGGCTAAGACTGACGACCAGCGCAACAACATCTTGAAGCAGATAGAGAAGACGGGTACCTTCCAAGCGCTGATGCTGGCAGGTAAATACTTGGACAATCGTGCCTTGCAGCAGGAGGCTGCCAGTGCGGTGATGAACATCGCCATAGGTCACCCTGAATATAATGGTGCCAACGTGCGTAGCCTCTTGGAGAAGACAGCGCAGGTGCTGAACAACAGCGATGCCGACTATCAGCGTCAGAATATTCGCAAGTTCTTGGAGGACAATCCGGCAGAGACAGGCTTTGTATCGCTCTTCAACGGCAAGGACCTCACAGGCTGGAAGGGATTGGTGCAAGACCCTATCAAGCGTAGCAAGATGACGGCTGCACAGCTGCAGCGCGAACAGCAGAAGGCCGATGCCACCATGCGCCAGAACTGGACCGTGGAGGATGGCTGCATTGCCTACATAGGCAGTGGCTATGACAACCTCTGCACGGAGAAGCAGTATGGCGACTTCGAGATGTATATAGACTGGATGCTGGATCCTGCAGGGCCTGAGGCCGATGCTGGCATCTACCTACGCGGTGCGCCTCAGGTGCAGATCTGGGATACTGCCCGCGTGAACGTAGGCGCACAGGTGGGCTCTGGCGGCTTATATAATAATAAGGTGCATCAAGACAAGCCGTTGAAAGTGGCGGATAATAAGTTGGGCCAGTGGAACTCATTCTACATCAAGATGGTGGGCGACCGCGTAACCGTGCGCCTCAACGGAGAGTTGGTGGTAGATAATGTGATCATGGAGAACTACTGGGACCGCTCTCAGCCTATCTTCCCGATAGAGCAACTGGAGCTGCAGGCACATGGCAGCAAATGCTACTTCCGCGACATCTACGTGAAGGAACTGAAGCGCCAAGAGCCTTTCAAGCTCTCTGCACAGGAGCAGAAAGAAGGTTTCAAGGTGCTCTTCGACGGCACCAACATGTATGAGTGGACGGGCAATCTGGTGGACTATACGCTGAAAGACGGCTGCATAGAGGTGAACCCAGAGACCAGCTTCGGAGGCAACCTCTACACCGTGAAGGAGTATGGCAACTTCATCTTCCGCTTCGACTTCCAGCTTTCTCCTGGAGGAAACAACGGCGTGGGCATCCGCACCCCTATGGAGGGCGATGCAGCTTATGTAGGCATGGAGATTCAGATACTGGACTGTGAGCATGAAATCTACAAGGACATCACACCGCTGCAGCACCATGGGTCTGTATATGGCATCATCCCTGCCATGGCCGACCATCACAGTGCGTTCCGCCCTGCAGGTGAATGGAACAGCGAGGAGATCATGGCAGATGGCGACCATATCCGCGTCACAGTGAACGGACAGGTGATTCTGGACGGCAATATCCGTGAAGCGACGGTGAATGGTACGGCCGACCATAAGGAACATCCAGGACTCTTCAACAAGACGGGTCACATCGGTTTCTTAGGACACGGCTCTCCACTGAAATTCCGCAACATTCGCATCAAGGAGCTGAAGTAAAGCTCGGACATCTATAACTAAAAACGGCACTTCCCACACAGGGAGTGCCGCTTTTTTATGGTATCACATCGTGATTACAGTGGATATTCATCGAAAGCATAGAGCACGGTGGAGAGATAGCGCTCGCCAGTATCTGGAAGCAGCACCACGATGCGCTTGCCCTCATTCTCTGGACGCTGAGCTATCTGCGTGGCAGCGGCTACGGCAGCTCCTGCAGAGATACCCACCAGCAAGCCCTCGTTCTGCGAAAGCTCACGACTGGCACGGATGGCATCGTCATTGGCTATAGGCAGCACCTCATCAATCACACTGCGGTCGAAATTGCCAGGTACGAAACCCGCACCGATGCCCTGAATCTTATGCGGTCCGCTCTGTCCACCTGAAAGCACAGGAGAGCTGGCTGGCTCTACAGCCACCACACGCACAGCAGGATTCTTCTCCTTCAACGCTTTACCCACACCGCTCACTGTGCCGCCAGTGCCTACACCAGCCACAAAGATATCTACAGTGCCATCGGTATCGTTCCAGATCTCAGGACCTGTGGTCTTATAATGAATGGCAGGATTGGCAGGATTGTCGAACTGCTGTGGAATGAGACTGCCTGGAGTAGCAGCCTTCAGCTCCTCGGCCTTGCGGATGGCTCCCTTCATGCCCTCAGCACCAGGCGTAAGCACCACCTTGGCACCCAGTGCCTTCAGCAAGTTGCGACGTTCTATGCTCATAGTATCGGGCATGGTGAGGATGAGCTTATAGCCCTTCACAGCAGACACGAAAGCCAAGCCTACGCCCGTATTTCCACTGGTAGGCTCAATGATAGTGGCCCCTGGCTTCAGCAAGCCACGCGCCTCTGCATCCTCGATCATGGCCAATGCCACACGATCTTTCACACTACTAGCAGGATTGAAATACTCAAGCTTCGCAATGAGCTGTGCTTTCAAGCCATGCAGTTTCTCATAATTCGATAACTCCAACAGGGGAGTCTGCCCTACTAATTCGGTAAGGCTTCTTGCAATTTTAGTCATATTCGTTTGTTTTTTGGTTTATCGTGTGCAAAGATAATGAGTTTTTCAAACATCTGCGACTGATTTGTAGGAAAATTGCAGAACTCTTCGTATCTTCGCAGCAGATTTTTAATGATAACACCTATATGATGAGCAAGGCCCAAATATCTGAGGCACTCCAAAAGGCCACCAGCGAGTTAAGTGAGAGTCAATCCCTCAAGGGACTGTTCCATCGCAACACGGACGAAAGTCCGCTACCCTCTGCGAAGATACTGAAAAACATCGTGATTCTCTGTAGGGGCTTGCTCTTCCCTGGATACTTCGGAAACAGCAATGTGAAGGCAGACACCCTAACCTATCACATCGGCGTGCATGTGGAGCAACTGCAAGAGCAACTCAGCAGTCAGATACTCTCTGGACTCTGCTTCGGAAACGAAGAAGAGAGCACCCCCTGTACCGACTGCCAAAGACAAGAAGCTGCAGCACTGGCTGCCGAATTCATCAGCGGTCTGCCTGCCCTACGTCGCATCCTCGCCACCGATGTGGAAGCGATGTTCAACGGCGACCCTGCCGCACTAAACCACGGTGAGGTCATCTGCTGCTACCCTGCCATACGTGCCATCACCAACTACCGCATCGCACACCGTCTGCTGGAACTGGGCGTACCCATCATCCCCCGCTTCATCACCGAGATGGCACACAGCGAAACAGGCATCGACATACATCCGGGAGCCACCATCGGGCACCACTTCGCCATAGATCACGGCACAGGTGTGGTGATAGGGGCTACCTGCATCATAGGCAACAACGTGAAGCTCTATCAAGGCGTGACACTGGGTGCCAAGAGTTTCCCACTCGATGAAAACGGCAACCCCATCAAGGGCATTCCACGCCACCCTATCCTGGAAGACGACGTCATCGTATATTCCAACGCCACCATCTTAGGACGCATCACCATAGGCAAGGGTGCCGTAGTGGGTGGCAACATCTGGGTGACGGAAGACGTGAAGCCTGGAGCACGCATCACCCAGAACAGAGCTAAAGAAATAGACAATTTTACAAATTACGCAATATAAATGGGAGAATCCTTTGAGATGATTGCCAAGACCTTCCAGGGACTGGAAGAGGTGCTGGCGGAAGAGCTTACCAACTTGGGAGCCAATGACATAGAGATAGGGCGCCGCATGGTGCGCTTTACAGGTGACAAACGTATGCTGTACAAGGCCAACTTCTGCCTACGCACGGCTATACGTGTACTGAAACCCATCCTGCGCTTCACTGCGCACAATGCCGACGAGGTATATGAGGCCGTGAAAGGTGTGGAATGGGATAAATACATGGATGTGAAGAGCACATTCTCTATAGATTCCGTGGTCTTCAGCGAGACCTTCCACCACTCCATGTTCGTGGCTTACAAGGTGAAAGATGCCATAGCCGACTATTTCCGCGACAAGACGGGCGAGCGTCCTAACGTACGCCTGAACAATCCGGATGTGAAGCTGAACATCCATATTGCGGAAAATGACTGTACCCTCTCACTGGATTCATCGGGTGAATCGCTGCATCGCCGCGGCTATAGGCAGAAGACACTGGAAGCTCCACTGAATGAGGTATTGGCAGCTGGTATGATCTTGATGACAGGATGGCGCGGAGAGTGCGACTTCATCGACCCTATGTGCGGAAGCGGCACACTCCCCATAGAAGCCGCCCTCATTGCACGAAATGTCTGGCCTGGTGTCTTCGGCAGGCACTACGACTTCGAGAAGTGGCCCGACTTTGACCCTGAACTTCTGGATGAAATCTATAATGATGACAGCGAGGAACGCACGTTCGAACACCATATCTATGGCTACGACCTCAACGTATATGCCATCGAAGTGGCCAACACCAACGCCAAAGCTGCCAGCGTGACGAAAGATGTGACCTTCATGCAGCAAGACATAGCCAACTTCGTGCAACCAGAGCAGCCTGCTCTTATGATTACCAATCCGCCTTATGGCGAACGCATAGGAAGTCCCGACTTGCTGGGGCTTTACCAAACCCTCGGTGAACGCCTGAAACATGCTTTCGTGGGCAATTCTGCCTGGATCATCTCCTATAAAGACGAGTGCATACAGGAAATAGGCTTGAAACCCACCAAGAAGGTGCTCCTCTACAACGGAGAACTGGAATGCAAGTTCTTGCAGTATGAAATCTTCGGCGGCAAGTACAAGGAGTTCCGCAGTGAAGGGGAAAAGCTCAACAAGGAAGAACCTGTGGTACGCCCTAAGTTGCAGCGCAAGCCACGTAGGGAAGAACTGTTCAAGGACAAGGAACCTGTTGTGGTAGAAAATGAACGCTACTATGGGCATGAGAAATTCAAGGAATGGGAGCAGCGCGAAGCCCGCAAGGCAGAGAAACTGCGCCGAGCTGCTGAAGCCGAACAAGCAGAGAAGACGGAAACAGACTCTGCCGAAAGCAAACCAAAGGAAAGACGAAGTGGCTTCAAGTCTGATCGTAAGCCTGCTGGATTCAAGGGCAAAGGTGGCTTCAAACGTGACGGTGCTAAAGGCAAGCGTGATGGCGACTTCAAAGGCAAACGCGATGGTTTCAAAGGTAAGCGTGACGGCGACTTCAAGGGCAAGCGCGACGGATTCAAAGGTAAGCGCGACGACTTCAAGGGTAAGCCTAAGGCCAAAGCAGAGTCTTATCCAGAACGCAAGAAGCGCGAACTGAAAGAAAAACTAATGAATAATCAATAATATTATGAACAAACTAGTCAAATGTGCCTTGGCATTGGTCATGGCACTCGGTACAACGAACATGATGGCACAAGTGAAAAAGATGCCTACATACGCCGACTTCATGTCGGGTAGCAGCAGAACCAGTCAAGCCATGGCCAGCATCAATGGCCTGCAATGGTGGGGCGATCTCTATCTGCTGGTAGATGGAAACAAGCTCACTGCTACAAATCCAAAGACAGGGAAAGTCGATACCCTCACCACGCTGGAAGAAGTGAACAATGCACTGAAAGCTGCAGGCGTAGGCGAACTGAGACAACTCAGCGGACAGGCTCTATGGTCGGACAAGCCTTGGATGCTCCTTGTGACCCCAGGCAACTATGTAGTGTACGACTGGCAAACCAAGCAGGTAGTGAGACAGACCAAGACACAACAGCGTGGCGGTCGTGCCGACTATAACAAGGAAAGCGGGCATGTGGCCTACAGTGTAGGAAACAATCTGTATGTGAACGATAAGGCCATCAGCAACGAACCTGAAGGCATCCTTGTGGGACAAAGCGTTCACCGCAATGAGTTCGGCATCAACAAAGGTACATTCTGGAGTCCTAAGGGCAACCTGCTGGCATACTATCGCATGGATGAGAGCATGGTGACACAATATCCATTGGTCAACATCGACACACGCATTGCCGAAGAGACCCCTGTGCGCTACCCCATGGCAGGAATGACCAGCCACAAGGTATGGGTAGGTGTATATAATGTAGCCACTGGCAAGAACATCTTCCTCGATGCTGGCGACCCTACCGACCGCTACTTCACCAATATCTCTTGGGCACCCGATGAGAAAAGCATCTACCTCATAGAGCTCAATCGCGACCAGAACCACGCCAAGCTGTGCCAGTATGATGCAGAGAGTGGCAAGCTCATGGGTGTGCTCTACGAAGAGACACATCCTAAATACGTGGAGCCAGAGAACCCCATCGTCTTTCTGCCTTGGGATGCCACCAAGTTTATCTACCAGACCGAGCGTGATGGCTTCAACCACCTCTATCTGATGGACACCAAAGTCAGCGTCTATCCAGAGAAGCACAGTGCCGCTGCTGGAGGTACCTACACAGAGTCTTTGAAGACTACCCAGCTGACTAAGGGGGATTGGTTGGTGCAGAGCATCGTAGGTTTCAACGCCAAGGCGAAGGAAATCATCTACCTCTCTACGCAGGAGTCTCCATTGCAGAGCAATCTCTACAAGGTGAACATGAAGGGACAGGTGACCACCATCAACAACGATGAAGCTGTGCACAGCGTACAGCTTTCAGCTTCTGGCACCTATGTCATCGACCGCTATGCCACGCCTACACAGAGCCGTGTAGTAGATATCTACGAAGTGGCTAAACCCGCCAAGAAGAAAAACATGGTGACCGTAGGCAACAACTACGAAAACATAGCCATGCCGACGGTGGAGATTGGCACCCTCAAGGCTGCCGATGGCGTGACCGACCTATATTACCGCCTCATCAAGCCTGTGGACTTCGATGCTTCGAAGAAGTATCCTGCAGTGGTCTATGTCTATGGCGGTCCGCACGCCCAGAACATCTCTGCCTCTATCCGCTATGGCGCACGCGCTTGGGAACTCTACATGGCCTCTAAGGGCTACGTGATGTTCTGCATCGACAATCGTGGCAGCGAAAACAGAGGCTTGGTATTCGAGCAGGCCACCTTCCGCCACCTTGGTGTGGAAGAGACAAAAGACCAGCGCGTAGGTGTCGAATTCCTGCAGAGTCTGCCTTATGTAGATAAAGACCGCGTGGGTGTGCATGGCTGGAGCTTCGGCGGCCACATGACCACCAGCATGATGCTGCGCCTGAACGACATCTTCAAAGTAGGTGTGGCAGGCGGTCCTGTGATAGACTGGCAATGGTATGAGGTGATGTATGGCGAGCGCTATATGGACACCCCACAGACCAATCCAGAAGGTTATGCAGAAACCAATCTGCGCAGCCTCGCAGGCAACCTGAAGGGACATCTTCTGATGGTGCATGGCTACCAAGACGAGACCTGCGTGCCACAGCATACACTGGGCTTCATCAAAGCCTGTGTAGATGCCAATGTGCAGCCAGACCTCTTCCTCTACCCTGGTCATCAGCATGGTGTATCGGGTAAGGATGCCATCCATCTGTATGAGAAAATCACACAATATTTCGAAGATCACTTAAAATAAGCCTTATATGAAAGTTCTGTTATTAGGTTCGGGCGGACGTGAGCATGCCTTAGCATGGAAAATCGCCCAAAGTCGCAAGGTAGAGAAACTCTACATTGCCCCAGGCAATGCAGGTACGGCACAGACAGGTGAAAACGTAGCTATGAAAGCAACCGACTTCCCTGCCATCAAAGCCTTCGCTTTAGAGAAAGGTATCGACATGATAGTAGTAGGCCCCGAAGACCCATTGGTACAGGGTATCTACGACTACATCAAGGGGGATGCCCAAACACAGCATATCGCTGTGATAGGCCCGACAAAAGAAGGTGCGCAGCTGGAAGGCAGCAAGGAGTTTGCCAAAGGTTTCATGATGCGCCATGCCATTCCTACCGCTCGCTATAAGAGCATCACAGCCGACAATCTGGAAGAAGGCCTCGCTTTCCTAGAGACACTCCCAGCCCCTTATGTACTGAAGGCCGACGGTCTTTGTGCTGGTAAGGGAGTGCTGATTCTCCCTTCGCTGGATGAAGCCAAGAAAGAACTGCGCGAGATGCTAAGCGGCATGTTCGGCCAAGCCAGTGCCACCGTGCTGATAGAGGAGTTTATGAGCGGCATAGAGTGCTCAGTCTTCGTGCTGACAGATGGCACCCACTACAAAGTGCTGCCTGTAGCAAAAGACTATAAGCGCATAGGTGAGGGCGACAAAGGCCTCAATACAGGCGGTATGGGCAGTGTGTCTCCCGTTCCGTTTGCCGATGAGGTATTTATGGAAAAGGTACGCACCCGCATCATCGAGCCTACCGTGAATGGACTGAAGGAAGAAGGCATCCTCTACAAGGGCTTCATCTTCTTAGGACTGATCAATGTAGGTGGTGATCCTTTCGTTATAGAATACAATGCCCGCATGGGCGATCCTGAAACCGAGAGCGTGATGCTGCGCATCAAGAGCGACTTGGTAGAACTGCTGGAAGGAGTAGCTGCTGGCAACCTCGACCAGAAGACACTGGAGATAGACCCACGTCATGTGGGCTGTGTGATGCTGGTAAGCGGTGGTTATCCAGAGGCTTACAAGAAGGGCTTTGTGATGAAAGGGCTGGAGGAGGCTGCCCAGAGCGGCAGTGTGATCTTCCATGCTGGAACTGCCCTGAAAGACGGAGCAGTAGTCACCAATGGTGGCCGCGTGATAGCCGTAAGCTCATACGGAGCCTCTAAGGAAGAAGCTCTGAAGAAGAGCTATGCTGTGGCAGACATCATCGACTTCGAAGGAAAATACTTCCGCAGGGACATCGGTTTCGACCTGTAAACAGAAGTCATGCAGCAGGCAAGGAATCTACAACAACGCATCGTGTCGGGTGGTTTCTCTTATGGAGGAGCCACCCTGCTGATGCTTAGTGCCTGGAGTCTCTCCTACCTGCGCTCTCCCCAGACCAGCTACCTGCTGGGAGGCCTTGGCTGCCTTGTGGTGGGTTTGCTGCTCAACTGGCTGAATAAGACGTTCGCTCTGATACGTGAGCGTACGCAAGCCCCCTACTCGCTATACATTCTTTTAGGTGCTTGCTGCCCCTTCCTGCACCAGTTTTCCGAAGGACTCTTGGCAGCTGTGTTTCTGGTTTTCGCCCTCCATTTCCTGATGCGCAGTTTTCAGGAAGAGTTCTCACAGCCCTATGTATTCCAGTCGTTCTGCATGCTGGGCATCGGAGGTCTGATCTATCCCAAGCTCTGCTTTCTATTCCCTATATTCCTGATAGGTACCATCCAGTTCCTATCACTGAATGCCCGCAGCTTCTTTGCAGCCCTGATGGGAGGGCTCATGCCCTTCTGGTTTTTGCTGGCGTATGGACTGGTGATGCGTGACATCGACCTCATTGTGTCCCCCTTCCTATCTCTGGGCACCTTTCAGCCTTTAGGGATAGGCTATGAACTTTGGCAGTTGCCTCTTTACGTTCTCTTACTGACTTTATTCATCGTCAGTACCACACACATCTACCTCACCACTTATGATGAGCGCATGCGCACCCGCGTGTTCCTGCGCTTCCTCATCTTCTTAGGCGGTTTCCTACTCCTTTGCATGCCTTTGCAACCTCAGGAAGCCATCCATCTGTTCCCATTGGCCAGTGTACCTATCAGCCTGATAGCCGCCCATTTCTTCGCCCTCACGGAGAGCAGGCTTTCGCTGGCTTTCACGATATTTACGTTGATAGCCCTTGTGGGCACTTACCTCTTCTGCCTATGGATGCTATGATGGACTCCTTAATACAGCTACTCATACAGTGGGGATACGTGGGCATGTTTCTCTCTGCATTCATTGCAGGCAGTGTGCTGCCCTTTGCCTCAGAGATAGTGCTGGCTGCCCTCATCAAACTTGGACTCAATCAGTGGGGATGCCTCATTGCTGCTACATTGGGAAATACGTTAGGTGGCATGACTTGCTACTTCATAGGGCATTTGGGTAAATTGGAATGGGTAGAGAAATACCTGCACATCAAGCGTGAGAAGGTGGAAAGAACCCGGAAATACCTGGAAAACAGAGGAGCCTATATGGCATTCTTCGCCTTTGTGCCTATACTGGGCAGTGCCATCACCGTCACATTGGGCTTCATGCGAAGCAATCCGTGGATCACCTGCATCGCCATGATGGTAGGCAAAGTGCTGAGGTACTACCTTATCATTCAAGCGACGCTGAGCATCACCTGAAAAAACAGAATAATAAGTTTAAAAAATGCAAAGATGCAAGAATTATACAACGGAATAGCTATCTTTGCACTTCATATAGAAGAAAAAGAACATGGAACGATTCAAAAAGATAAACAACGTGGCTGGTTGGCTCACCTTCTTGGTAGCAAGCATGGTCTATTGCCTTACCATAGAGCCCACGGTCAGTTTCTGGGACTGCCCAGAGTTCATCATCACAGGCTATAAGCTGGAAGTTGGTCACCCCCCTGGCGCACCTTTCTTCATGCTGGTAGCCAATCTTTTCTCACAGTTTGCCAGCGATGCCACCCAGGTAGCACGTATGGTGAACTACATGAGTGCCTTGATGAGTGGTGCCTGCATCATGTTCCTATTCTGGTCTGTCACCCACTTAGTGCGTAAGTTGGTGGTGAAAGAAGACAGCACAGAGATCAGTCTGCCTAAGGTCATCACCATTATTGGCAGTGGCTTGGTGGGTGCCTTTGCCTATTGCTTCAGCGACACCTTCTGGTTCAGTGCCGTAGAGGGTGAGGTCTATGCCTTCTCTTCTCTGTTCACTGCCGTAGTATTCTGGCTGATACTGAAGTGGGAAGACATGGCCGATCAGCCTGGCAGTGAGCGTTGGCTGATACTCATTGCTTACCTTACGGGCTTGAGCATCGGTGTCCACCTTCTGAATTTGCTTTGTCTCCCTGCCATCGTCTTGGTGTATTACTACAAGAAGACGCCTAATGCCACCGCATGGGGATCCATCCTGGCCTTGGTGGCCTCTGCCATCTTAGTGGCAACTGTGCTCTATGGCATCGTGCCTGGCATTGCCAAGGTAGGTGGCTGGTTTGAGCTGTTCTTCGTCAATACGCTGGGCATGGGCTTCAACACAGGCGTTATCGTCTATATCATCGTACTGGCAGCCGTGCTTATCTGGGGCATCTACGAGAGCTATAAGGCACGCAACGCCACATTGATGAACGTGTCGTTCCTGCTCACAGTGGCCCTGCTGGGCATTCCGTTCTATGGACATGGCACCAGTGCCGTGATCATCGGCCTCATCATTCTGGCAGTGCTGTGGTTCCTGCTTCGCCCTGCCATCCAGCAGAAGATGCCAGAGAAGTGGCGCATCTCCGCACGTACACTGAACACTACCCTGCTGGCAGTGATGATGATGGTGCTGGGTTATAGCAGCTATGCGCTCATCATGATTCGCTCTACCGCCAATACGCCTATGGATCAGAACTCACCAGAAGATATCTTCACTCTGGGTGAGTATCTGGGACGTGAGCAGTATGGCACCTATCCGCTGTTCTACGGCAAGACCTACAACTCTAAGGTAGCCCTCGACGAGAAAAATGGCTACTGCGAACCTCGCATTGCCTCACAAGAATATAAGTGGGTGCGCAAGGAGAAAACCTCTCCTGAGGAGCCCGATAGCTACACGCAGATCTTAGGTCGTACCAACTACGACTATGAGCAGAAGATGTTCTTCCCTCGCATGTGGGACAGTGATATGGGACATCCTGCCATGTACGAGGCCTGGATGGACATTGAGGGGCATGAAGTGCCTTACGACCAGTGCGGACAGATGATTATGGTGAAGATTCCTACACAGTGGGAGAACATCAAGTTCTTCTTCTCCTACCAGCTCAACTGGATGTATTGGCGCTACTTCATGTGGAACTTCGCTGGCAGACAGAACGACTTGCAGGGCAATGGAGAGCTGGAGAACGGCAACTGGATTACGGGCTTCAACTTCATAGACAATCTGCTGGTAGGCAACCAAGAGCTGCTGCCTACAGAAATGAAGGAGAACAAGGGGCATAACGTCTATTACTGTCTGCCTCTGTTGCTGGGCCTCTTCGGACTCTTCTGGCAGGCCTATCGCGGACAGAAGGGCATCCAGCAGTTCTGGGTAGTCTTCTTCCTGTTCTTCATGACAGGCATCGCCATCGTAGTCTATCTGAATCAGACACCAGGACAGCCTCGTGAGCGCGACTATGCCTATGCAGGCTCATTCTATGCCTTTGCCATCTGGATAGGCATGGGTGTGGCTGCCATCATAGAGACCTTGCTGCGCTATGCCAAGACCAAGCCTATGGTCACAGCTGCAGCCGTTTCAGTCATCTGCCTGCTGGTACCTATCCAAATGGCCTCTCAGAACTGGGACGACCACGATCGTAGCGGTCGATACATGACGCGCGACTTTGGCCAGAACTACCTCATGACACTGCCCGAAGAAGGACATCCTATCATCTATACCAATGGTGATAACGACACCTTCCCGCTGTGGTACAATCAAGACGTAGAGGGCTTCCGCCTCGATGCTCGCATCTGCAACCTCAGCTACCTGCAGACCGACTGGTATATCGACCAGATGCGTCGTCCTGCTTATGATTCTCCTTCACTGCCTATCTCATGGGAACGCAGTGAATACGTAGAAGGAACCAACGACTATGTAGAGGTGGTGCCAAGCTACAAGCAGAGCATCGATAACCTCTATGCCGATGCCCGCAAACAAGCCGAGGAAGGCAATCCGCAACTGCTGCAGAGCGTCATCGCAGAGTATGGTGAAGACCCTTACGAGTTGGAGAACATCTTCAAGTACTGGGTACGCGGCAAGCACGCAGACCTCCATGTGATACCTACAGACAGCATCGTGATGAAGATAGACAAGGAGGCCGTGCGTCGCAGTGGCATGCTCATACCTACAGACAGCATCCCAGACCACATGACCATCTCCTTGAAGGGCAAGCGCATGCTCATCCGCTCTGAACTGATGATGCTGGAGATGCTGCTGCAGGCCAACTGGGAGCGTCCTATCTTCATTGCCATCAGTGTGGGAAGCGACAATATGCTGGGCATGGAAGACCACTTCATTCAGGAAGGCCTGGCCTATCGCTTCACCCCATTCAGCAGTAAGGAGACAGGCGTGAAGATAGACAGCGAGCGCATGTACGACAATCTGATGCATAAGTTCAAGTTTGGCGGACTGGAAGCACCAGGCCTCTACATCGATGAGAATCTGAGCCGCATGTGCATGTCACTGCGTCGCGTCTTCTCCCTGCTCATCAATCAGCTGATGAAGGAAGGCAAGACCGATAAGGCCAGGGAAGTCTTGCGCTATGCAGACGAGCATATCCCTACCTATAACATACCTTACGACTACCAGAATGGTGCCCTCGACATGGCCGATGCTTGGTATCAGTTGGAAGAAAAGCAGGAAGGCGACCGCATTGCCGATGCTCTGGCCAACAAGGAAGTGGAGTATATCACTTGGTACTTGAGCCTCAGCGACTACCACCTCACCCTCACGCAAGACAACTGTGAGTATCACCTCGCCCTGCTCGACCGCATCGTGAAGTCGCTCAAAGCCTACGAGAGTCCGCTGGCAGCCAACTATGAAGACAAGCTCGACGAACTGTATGAGATCTACGTGAGTCGCATCGAAAGCTAAGCAGCCATGTTCATAGAGCAAGTACCCAGCCTATTCCGCCGCCTGTACCCACAGGCACTCTGGCGTATCAATCCGCAGGAGAAGGCCGTCTATCTCACGTTCGACGACGGCCCCATCCCGCTGGTTACGCCGTGGGTGCTCAGCCTACTGAAACATGAGGGCATCAAGGCCACCTTCTTCATGGTGGGCGACAATGTGCGTAAGTATCCTGAAATCTTCCAGATGGTGGTGGACGATGGGCACGCCATAGGCAACCATACCTACCACCACATCAGCGGAGGCAGACATACCAGCAGCCGCTATCTGGCCGATGCCGACCTCGCCAATGAGGTGCTGAAGACCCGCCTGTTCCGTCCGCCCCACGGCTGGATGCGGTGGGAGCAATACATCGTGCTGCGCCACTACTACAAGATAGTGATGTGGGATGTCATCACACGTGACTATAGCAAGAAGCTCAGAGGACCACAGGTGCTGGCCAATGTGATGAAATACACCCGCAGAGGCTCCATCATCACCTTCCACGATTCCCTGAAATCTTGGAACAATGGCAACCTGCAATACGCCCTCCCCGCCTCCATCCGCTTCCTTAAGAGCGAAGGCTACGAATTCAAGACGATAGAAGCATAATATAGGAAACTGAAGTAAATCTATTTCACCTACACTCCTACACCAGCAGCACTTAACACACTGATATACAATATTTTCAGAGGGTGTAGGTGAAATGGTTTACCTACACTTTACCTACACTTACCTACACCTTTTTGTTTCTGCAGTGGTATCAATGGTGTAGGACGGTGTAGGTGGGGTGTAGGAGAAGGGTTCTACCTACACCATCTTAATAAGCTGACACTCAGAAAGATAAGAGGTGCTGGTGTAGGAGTGTAGGTAAAACGTGCATTCGGAGATTACGGCAAAGTAGCACGTTGGTTACGGCAAACCCATGGTTAAGTACCGCTAAACCTATGGTTTGCGCTTGCGCACAGAAAAATTTGCGCTTGCGCACAGCAACAATTTTTCTTGTGCACAGCAACATTCCTTCTTGTGCACAGAAAATATTTTTCCTTGAAAACTTTTGTGGAAATCTCGCTAAAAATATCTATTTTTGTACCAAAATTAGGAGTATTGCGCCTTTACGTGTAGAGACGCAATGGGGAATGGTGTCTAAAACAGAAGAGATAACGCATGAGCAACAAGAGTAATCATAGAGCGCGGACCTACTTCGGAATGCAGTTTGTCACGGCTACGGTGAGCACCACATTGGTGCTGCTACTGCTGGGCATGGTGGTGCTCTTCGTGCTGGCTGCGCAAAATCTCTCCGACTATATGCGTGAGAGCGTACGCTTCTCACTGCTGCTGAACGATGAAGTGCAGGAGGCCGACGCTGCCAAGCTGCAGAATCAGCTGGAGGCACTGCCCTACGTGAAGCAGGTGGACTATATCTCTAAGGAGGAGGCGCTCCAGGAGCAGACAGAGGCCCTGGGCACAGATCCTACGGAGTTTATAGACTTCAACCCGTTCTACGCCTCGATGGAGGTGCAACTGGTATCGGCTTATGCCAACACAGACAGCATAGCACAGGTGGAACAGACGTTTACTGCACTACCACAGGTGCAACGGGTGGACTATCAGCGTGACTTAATAGAGACCATCAACCATAACATCAGTCGCATCAGTTTGGTGCTGCTGGCACTGGCTGCCGTGCTGCTGCTAATTTCGATTGCGCTGATAAACAACACCATACGCCTCACCATCTACGCCAAACGCTTCTTGATACACACGCAGAAGTTGGTGGGTGCCAGCAGGGCTTTCATTCGCAGGCCTTTCATGGCACGAGGATTCTGGCAAGGGGTGATAGCGGGGCTGCTGGCCATCGCCCTGCTGTGCGGAGGACTCTATTGGGCACTGACCTATGAGCCTCAGCTGATGCAGGTGGTAGATGTGAAGACGCTACTGCTGGCATGTGGCGCAGTGATGGGATTTGGTATCATCATCACAGTGGTGTGTGCCTACTTCTCGGTGAATAAGTACCTGAGTATGAACGAGAATGAGATGTACTACCTTTAGGGTTTAGAGTTTAGAGTTTAGAGTTTAGGGTTTAGAGTAATATAATTATGGAGAAGAGTAATTCGGTATTTAATAGAACCAACTTCGTGCTGGTGGGGATAGGTACAGTGCTGGTGATCTTGGGATTCTGCCTAATGGCTGGCCCTGGCACTACGCTCGACCACTTCGAGCCAGACATTTTCAGCGCGCGTCGCATCCGCGTGGCACCTGTCATCAGCCTTATCGGCTTCATCGTGATGCTGGTGGGAGTACTTTATAAGAAGAAAGAACTTTGAAATAAAATGCAAAGATGCAAAAATGCAGAAATGCAAAGATGCAATGTTTTAATTTTTTAATGTTTTAATTTTTTAATTCTAGAAAGTGGATATTATACAGACCATAATCATAGCTATCGTGGAGGGACTGACGGAGTTCTTGCCTGTCTCCAGCACTGGTCACATGATCATAGCCCAGAATCTGCTGGGCGTGGAGAGCACCCCGTTTGTGAAGGCTTTCACCATCATCATACAGTTTGGTGCCATCCTTTCGGTGGTTTGCCTCTATTGGGACCGCTTCTTCAAGCTGAACCACACGCCTGCACCTGCTGGCAGCACCGCATGGCAGAAATTCTTGCATAAGTGGGACTTTTACTGGAAGCTGTTGGTGGCGTTTATTCCTGCAGCCGTGATAGGATTGCTGGCCAAGAAGACTGGACTGATAGACCGCTTCTTGGAGAGTGTGGAAGTGGTGGCTGTGATGCTGGTGGTAGGTGGCATCTTCATGCTGTTTTGCGACAAGCTCTTCAACAAGGGCAGCGAAGAAGTGAAGTTGACAGACCGCAAGGCGTTCAATATAGGCTTGTTTCAGTGCATCGCCATGATACCAGGCGTATCACGCTCTATGGCTACCATCGTGGGTGGTATGGCGCAGAACCTCTCTCGTCGCAAGGCAGCGGAGTTCTCGTTCTTCCTCGCAGTGCCTACTATGGCAGCAGCCACGGGCCTTGATGTGCTGGAGGTGCTGTTCGACGGCGAAGTGAACTGGGCTACTCCCTCTAACCTCTGGCTACTGTTGCTGGGATGTGTAGTGGCTTTCATCGTGGCGTTGCTGGCCATGAAATGGTTTGTGGCGTTCCTCACTAAGTATGGATTCAAAGCCTTCGGGTGGTATCGCATACTGGTGGGCGGACTGATATTGGCATTGCTCGTCATGGGCATAGATTTGCAGTTGGTGGATTGATGGCAAAGGTATATGACTTCAAGCAGGGGGAAGTGCTCTGCTTCGACAAACCATTGAAATGGACCTCCTTCCAGGTGGTGAAGCACGTGCGCTTCCTGATAGCGAAACGATTGGAATTGGCCAAGAGTCGCAATCTGAAAGTGGGGCATGCAGGAACGCTGGACCCTCTGGCCTCTGGCGTGATGATGATTTGCACGGGCAAGGCCACCAAGCGGATAGAGGAGCTGCAATACCACACCAAGGAGTATGTGGCAGGGCTGTGCTTAGGGGCAACGACCCCCTCGTATGACATGGAGCACCCCGTAGATGCCACCTACCCTACAGCTCACATCACGCGTGAGCTGGTAGAAGAGGTGCTGAAACGCTTCGTGGGTCGCATAGAGCAGGTGCCACCCATGTATTCTGCCTGCAACGTAGATGGCAAACGCGCCTATCTGCGTGCCAGAAATGGTGAAGAGGTGGAGCTGAAGCCCAAGACACTGGTGATAGACGAGATAGAGCTGCTGGAGTATGCTCCCACCGCTATCAAAATCAGGGTGGTGTGCAGCAAGGGCACCTACATACGTGCCTTGGCCAGAGACATAGGCGAAGCCCTGCAGAGTGGAGCCTACCTCACCTCCCTGCGCCGCACCCGCGTGGGCGATGTGGCTGTGGAAGACTGCCTCGATCCACGCGTGTTTGAGACATGGCTGGCTGCGCAAGACGTTTGCCCTTTTGAAGAAGAACAATTATAAAAAACAGATAGTAGAAGATATGAAACTTTCACAATTCAATTTCAGGCTCCCTGCCGACAGGATAGCACAGCATCCAGCAGAGTACAGAGACGAGTCACGCCTCATGGTGCTTCACAAAAAGACTGGAGAGATAGAGCACAAGGTGTTCAAGGAGATACTCCAATACTTCGATGACAAAGATGTGTTTGTCTTCAACGACACCAAGGTGTTTCCTGCCCGCCTGTATGGCAACAAGGAGAAGACTGGTGCACGCATCGAGGTCTTCCTGCTGAGAGAGCTGAACGAAGACCAACGCCTGTGGGATGTGCTGGTGGATCCTGCCCGCAAGATTCGTATAGGCAACAAGCTCTACTTCGGTGAGGACGACTCCATGGTGGCCGAGGTGATAGACAACACCACCTCACGTGGACGCACCCTGCGCTTCCTCTATGACGGGCCACACGATGAATTCAAGAAAGCACTCTACGCACTGGGTGAGACACCACTGCCACACAGCATGATTCATCGCCCTGTGGAACCTGAAGATGCCGAACGCTTCCAGTCTATCTTTGCCCGTAACGAGGGAGCTGTGACAGCCCCTACGGCCAATCTGCACTTCAGTCGTGAACTGATGAAGCGCATGGAGATCAAGGGCATAGACTTTGCGTTCATCACCCTGCATGCAGGACTTGGCAACTTCCGCGAAATCGATGTGGAAGACCTTACCAAGCACAAGACAGACTCTGAACAGATGTTCATAGATTCAGAAGCCGTAAATCTGGTGAACCGTGCCAGAGACACCAATCACCAGATCTGTGCCGTGGGCACCACTGTGATGCGTGCCATGGAAAGTGCTGTGAACACAGAGGGGCACCTGAAGGAATTTGAGGGGTGGACCAACAAGTTCATCTTCCCTCCATACGAATTCACTGTGGCTAACTCCATGGTGTCTAACTTCCACATGCCTCTCTCTACCCTGCTGATGGTAGTGACTGCCTTCGGAGGCTATGAGGAGGTGATGAACGCCTATGACGTGGCTCTGCGTGAAGGATACCGCTTCGGTACCTATGGCGATGCCATGCTTATCACAGACAGATGACAGGTAAGAATTATAAAATTAAAATATTAAAAAACGGAGGTCGTTATGAGTAGAATCTATTTAGGAATAGGAAGCAATCTGGGCGACAAGGAGCAAAACATCAAGACTGCCTTGAAGCTCGTGGAAGAGAGAGTGGGCAAGATCATCATCCAATCGTCTATCTGCCAAACCATGCCATGGGGATTTCATTCAGACAACATCTTCTTCAATGCTGCTGCCTGTGTGGAAACAAACCTCACCCCTATGCAGGTGCTAAGCGTCATCAAGATGATAGAGATGGAGATGGGACGCACCTCAAAAAGTTCGCAGGGCATGTATGCCGATCGCATCATCGACTTGGATCTGCTCTTCTATGAAGACCAGGTAATCAATGAAGTGATGCTTACCGTGCCACATCCTTTGCTGCAATACCGCATGTTCGTGCTGATGCCTATGACGGAGATAGCACCCGACTTGGTGCACCCTGTCTTGAAGCTGCCTATGCGCGAACTGCTCACACGCTTGGTAATCAATGAATAAACTACTAAACCAAAACAACAATCAATCAGAAATGGGATATTTATTTACATCAGAATCAGTTTCAGAAGGTCACCCAGACAAGGTGGCAGATCAGATATCAGACGCTATACTCGATAAGCTGCTGGCTTACGACCCTAACGCTAAAGTGGCATGCGAAACCCTCGTTACCACAGGACAGGTGGTGCTGGCAGGCGAGGTAAAGACCAAAGCCTACATAGACATGCCACTGGTGGCCCGTCAGGTGATAGAGCGCATTGGCTATACCAAAGGGGAGTATATGTTCGAGAGCAACTCGTGTGGTGTGCTTAGTGCCATACACGAGCAGAGTGCCGACATCAATCGTGGTGTGGAGCGCAGCGACCCTAAGGAACAAGGGGCAGGCGACCAGGGCATGATGTTCGGCTATGCCACCAACGAAACAGAGAACTATATGCCACTGCCGCTGGAACTGGCACATCGCATTCTGCGCATCCTGGCAGACATTCGCCATGAGGGTAAGGAGATGACCTACCTGCGCCCTGATGCCAAGAGCCAAGTGACGGTGGAGTATAGCGACGAAGGGGTGCCTCAGCGCATAGACACCATCGTGGTATCTACCCAGCACGACGAGTTTGTGAAACCTGTGGACGACACAGAGAAAGCTCAGTTGGAGGCCGATGCCAAGATGGTGGCACGTATAGAGGTTGATGTGAAACAGATACTGATGCCACGCGTCATAGCTTCCATAAAGTCGGACAGTGTGAAGGCACTCTTCAAAGACGGCATTAAATACTATGTCAATCCTACGGGTAAGTTCGTCATAGGTGGCCCACATGGAGACAGCGGCCTCACAGGACGCAAGATCATCGTAGATACCTATGGCGGCAAGGGTGCCCATGGTGGTGGTGCCTTCTCTGGCAAAGACCCCAGCAAGGTGGACCGCAGTGCAGCTTATGCAGCCCGTCACATAGCCAAGAACATGGTGGCTGCTGGTGTGGCAGATGAGATGCTGGTGCAGCTCTCTTATGCCATCGGTGTGGCTGAGCCTATCTCTATCTATGTGAATACCTACGGACGTAGTCATGTGAAGATGACAGATGGAGAAATTGCAGAGAAGATTGGCCAGCTCTTCGACTTGCGCCCTTATGAGATAGAAGAGCGTCTGAAGTTGCGCAATCCTATCTATGAAGAGACGGCAGCCTATGGCCACATGGGACGTGAGCCTCAGACCATCACCAAGCACTATAAGTCGTACTACGAAGGCGACAAGGATGTGACGGTGGAGCTCTTCACATGGGAGAAGCTCGACTATGTGGACAAGATAAAGGAAGCATTCCATGTCTGAAACGGTGATAATGGATTTCACCCATACCTATGCGGCGGACGACTTTGAGACCGCTGACGGCGTATGGATAGACTGCACGGATATCACAGGGACCAATTGCTACTGCGATGCGGAAGCACAGGAGAAGCTGCGCTTACGCATCGCTCCCTATTCGGCAGCAGGAATCCATTTCATCGACTCTGGAAACTACCACTACCTCTCTAAACTCTGGACAGAAAAGATAGCAGAGCCATTCAGCTTGGTGCTCTTCGACCATCATCCAGACATGCAGCCCCCCCGCTTCGAAGGTGTGCTCTCATGCGGTGGATGGGTAAGGGCGCTGCTGGAAGAGAGCCGATGGCTGCAACGCGTCTATATCATCGGAGCATCGAGCGCCTTAAAGGCAGAGGCGCAAGGCTACGAAGACCGTCTGCACTACATCACCGAGGAAGAGGCTATTTCATTTCCGCAACTGGGAAAAAATTTTTTCCTAACTGCGGAAGAAAAAATCTACCTCTCCATAGACAAGGATGTGCTTGCCACGTCAGAGGTACACACCAATTGGGATCAAGGCAGCCTGTCATTGCAGCAACTCACATACCAGCTGCAGTGCATATTCCTTGAAACCCAGGTGATAGGAGCCGATGTCTGTGGAGAAGATCCCGAACTGGCAGACGCTGCGCACAAGGCACAAAACAGGACTGTAAACCGCACCCTTCATCACCTTTTAAACACCTATTTATAATGGCATACAAGAAATCCATAAGCGTATATTGTGCATCGAGCACACTGATAGATGAAACCTATGCATTGGCTGCTCAGGAACTGGGCACACTGATGGCCAAAAACGGTCTGCGCCTGATTTATGGCGGAGGCGACCGTGGCTTGATGGGTGCTGTGGCAAAGGGCGTGCTTGATGCTGGTGGCGAAGCTGTGGGCGTGATTCCACATTTCATGGTAGAAGCAGGATGGCAACATCATGGTCTCACAGAGCTGATAGAAGTAGAAGACATGTCGGCTCGCAAGAAGCTCATGGAAGAAATCTCCGACGGCTGCATCGCCTTGCCAGGCAGTGTGGGTACGTTTGATGAACTGATGGAGATCATCGCCTTAAAGAAGTTGGGCCTCTACCTCAAGCCAGTGGTCATACTCAACACCAACCACTTCTATGCCCCGCTTCAGACATTGCTTCAGAAGAGCATTGACGAACACTTCATGCATCCAGGCTATAGTGAACTTTGGGACTTTGTAGATACACCTACAGAGGCAATAGACAAGATTCTGCACACCCCACTGGCCGACCAGCAAACCATCTGGAACATGACAGCGATATGATGCCCCTACTCTCCATAATGATTCAGGCAGGGAAGCTCATCCCCTATGCACCACGACGTGACGATGCCGTGTCTGTGGTGCTGTTGGTTTGCTTCTTCGTCATCTTCTATGTGCTCGCTGCAGACGGTCGCTTCCTTTTTCAGATGCTCCAGAACTTCATGCTCAATCGCAAGCGCTTCAGCATCTTCGACACCTCCACCACCTCAGAGGTAAACCGCCTGTTTCTTCTCATACTGATGGGATGCGTCCTTTCTGGCGTCAGTCTCTTCACCATTTGTGTGACTTATCAGCCCGCTTTGACAGACCATCTGGCCCCTATTGCCTTGCTGGGCATCTATGTAGCGGTGGTCATTCTGTACCTGCTCCAGAAATGGGTGTTCTATAAGCTCCTTGGCTGGATGTTCCTTGATTCAGACACCGCCAAGCTAAGCATGGAGTCATACTATACCCTTATCTATTTCGCCACGTTCTATTTTCTTATATCCACTTTGGTCATAGTCTTCATGCGCCTGCCACTTTGGGGCAGTTTGACACTTTACCTCAGTGTCTTCCTTATTCTGCGCATATTTATATTCTTTAAGTGGATTAAGCTTTTTTCTGTAAAAAAATATGGTTTATTGCGTTTCTTTTTGTACTTTTGTGCCCTTGAAATTGTGCCCATAATTTTAGCGGGCGCTATAGTGCTGATTATTAATGAATTATTGATTTTAAATCTTTAAGAGAACGTGGAAATAAAGAAAATCCTCGTGTCACAGCCAAAACCTGCGACAGAGAAATCACCCTACTATGACATTGCCGCTAAGTACGGAGTAGAATTTGAATTTCATCCTTTCATCAAGGTGGATAGTCTTTCAGCGAAGGAGTTTAGACAGCAGCGTGTGAACATACTCGACCACACAGCTATCATCTTCACTTCACGCCATGGCATCGACCATTTCTTCGGCCTTTGCCAGGAGATGCGCGTGTCTATCCCTGAAACGATGAAATACTTCTGTGTGACAGAGACCGTGGCTCTCTATCTGCAGAAATACATCCAGTACCGCAAGCGCAAGATTTTCTTTGGCTCTACTGGTAAGATCAACGATTTGCTGCCTTCTATCCTCAAACATAAGACAGAGAAGTACTTCGTTCCACAGTCGGATGTGCACAATGATGACATCAAGAACCTCCTTGATGCCAACAACATCACCAATACTGAGGCCGTGATGTATCGCACTGTGGCCAACGACGGCATTACGCCTGAGTTTGTGGGACAGTTTGATATGCTGGTGTTCTTCAGTCCGGCAGGTGTATCCTCCCTGATGACCAACTGCCCTGACTTCAAGCAGGGCGACGTACAGATTTCTGCTTTCGGAACAACGACGGTGAACGCTGTACGCGATGCTGGATTGCGCCTCGATCTGGAAGTGCCCAACGAGCACGCACACTCTATGACAGGAGCCCTCGACTGGTTCTTGGATCAGAATAAAAAGTGATAATATAATAAGGTGGAATGCCCTTTACGCTCAGAAAGCCCGAGAGGCTAAGCAAGAAGAAGATCATAGAAAAGATGTTTCAAGGGGGCGAATCACGCTCATTTACCATCTTTCCACTACGTATTGTCTTCATGCCAGCCCCAGAGCAGGAAGTACCGCTGAGCATGATGGTCAGCGTATCGAAACGGCACTTCAAGCGTGCCGTGAAGCGCAATAGGGTAAAGCGACTGGTAAGAGAGGCTTGGCGCTTGCAGAAGCAACCGCTGGCCCACTTGCTGGCTGCGCAACAGAAACCACTGGCAGTGGTACTCATCTATCTGGCCGACGAGCTGCCTACCTATGCCACCATCGAGCAAAGGGTGCAGACGGCTATCCTCCGACTTTGCGAATTCCACAAACCCAAGGAAGATGAAACCCCTGCTTGACTTTCTCGCTTGGCTGCTCCTGCTGCCCATCTACTTTTATCAGCGTTTCATCTCCCCACTGATAGGGCCGTCTTGTCGCTTCACCCCTACCTGCTCGCAGTATGCCGTGGAGGCCATCAAGAAGCATGGTCCGTTCAAGGGACTTTATCTGGCTATCCGTCGCATCTTGCGCTGCCATCCTTGGGGAGGCTCTGGCTATGATCCTGTGCCATGATCACTCCGCTCAACATACATACACACCTGCTGCCTCAGCCTGCCCATGCAGCTATCCAGAATCGCTATCCTGAGACTTTCGATGCACAGGAAGAAGGCTGGTTCTCCATAGGCATTCATCCATGGAAAGTGCAAGCGTATCAACAAAACTATCCGTGGGCGCTGCTCAGGCAGCAAGCTGCCCTTCCACAAGTATTGGCTATCGGAGAGGCCGGACTTGATAAGCTGTGCGACAGCCAGTTGGCGGAGCAAGAACGCGTATTCCGCCAACAAGCCGCACTGGCCGAAGAGCTATCCAAACCCCTTATTATCCATTTGGTGAAGAGCACAGACGAGCTGCTCCGCATCCGCAAAGACATGCGTCCTTCCATGCCTTGGATCATCCACGGATTCCGAGGCAAGCCCGCACAGGCTCAGTCGCTCCTCAGTCATGGCTGCAGCCTCTCCTTCGGCACCCTTTATCACCCAGAGAGCCTAAGGCTCACCCCACTCTCCCGTCTATTCTTAGAAACAGATGAGGCCGATGCCTCTATAGAAAGCTTGTTGGAAAAGGCTGCCGAGATAAAAGGCATCAGCGTAGAAGAAATGACACAGACACTCACGGACAACGTCAATAACACGTTCGCTTGTGTCCACGAAGACAAATAATTGTCAATTAACAATACTCTATCGCCCATTTTTACAATCTTTGCTTCAGGGAAGATAGGCTGCAGTTCGGAAAATTGCAAGTAAACTTGCATTTTCACTCACCTTGCACTATCTTTGCACCCAAATTAAAAAAACAAATTCATTCGATGACACAAAACTTTGTAGAAGAATTAAAATGGCGTGGCATGCTGGCACAGATCATGCCTGGCACTGAAGAGTTGCTTCAGAAAGAAATGGTAACAGCCTACCTGGGTACCGACCCAACGGCAGATTCACTTCACATAGGCCACCTGTGTGGCATCATGATGCTGCGGCATTTCCAGCGCTGCGGCCACAAGCCTATCATCTTGGTGGGTGGTGCCACAGGTATGATTGGCGATCCTTCTGGCAAGAGCCAGGAGCGCAACCTGCTGGATGCTGAAACCCTTTATCACAATCAGGAGTGCATCAAGAAGCAGGTGGCTAAGTTCCTCGACTTCGAGACGGATGCGCCTAACGGTGCTGAGATGGTGAACAACTACGACTGGATGAAAGACTTCACCTTCCTTGACTTTGCGCGTGAGGTAGGTAAGCACATCACCGTAAACTACATGATGGCCAAGGACTCAGTGCAGAAGCGTCTCAATGGTGAGGCTCGTGATGGACTTTCATTCACCGAGTTCACTTACCAGCTGCTACAAGGCTACGATTTCCTCTACCTCTATCAGCATAAGAACTGCAAGCTCCAGCTTGGTGGAAACGACCAGTGGGGAAACATCACCACAGGTACAGAGCTTATCCGCCGCACACTGGGCATAGAGAACGAAGCATTCGCCCTCACTTGCCCACTTATCACTAAGTCTGATGGCAAGAAGTTCGGCAAGACAGAGAGTGGCAACATCTGGCTGGATCCAAAGCGCACCACACCTTATAAGTTCTATCAGTTCTGGCTCAATGTGAGCGATGATGACGCAGAGAAGTACATTAAGATATTCACCTCACTCACTAAGGAAGAGATCGATGCCCTGGTAGCAGAACATGCCGAGGCTCCACATCTGCGTGTGCTGCAGAAGCGCCTGGCGAAGGAGGTGACCTGCATGGTACATTCCGAGGAAGACTACAATGCAGCTGTTGAAGCCTCTGGCATCCTCTTCGGAAATGATACCCATGATGCTCTGATGAAGCTCGATGAAGACACGCTGCTTTCTGTGTTCGAAGGTGTGCCTCAGTTTGAGGTGTCACGCTCATTGCTCGAAACAGGCGTGAAGGCTGTTGACCTCTTTGCAGAGCATTCACAGGTGTTTGCCTCTAAGGGCGAGATGCGTAAGTTGGTGCAGGGTGGTGGCGTTTCTGTCAACAAGGAGAAACTCGCTGCTTTCGATGAAATCATCGGTACCGACCGCTTGATAGGTGGCAAATATCTGCTTGTACAGCGCGGAAAGAAGAATTATTTCCTACTGATAGCGAAATAAAACGGCTGAAATTTGCAAAATTCACTGCTTAGCTCTACCTTTGCAGTGGTTTTCAAGTGAAACATCTGTTTGGACTATGGTGTAATGGTAGCACAACAGGTTTTGGTTCTGTTTGACTGAGTTCGAGTCTCGGTAGTCCAACGTCAAGGAGCCCCGCTTAAAAAGGCGGGGCTTTTTGTTTGTAGATATCTATAAAACCTTTATCTTTACGCCAAAATACTAAAATATGAGATACATAGAGGAATTTAAAGCCTTCCTGAATACACTCGAAGGCCAGGAGATACAAGACAAGTTCGAACTGTTTAATGTGTTCTATCTGCTCGATGACTTCAACAGCATCGAAGCAGAGCGCACGGTGCCCGACCTTATGCGCTATGACCTCGCAGCCTTCTCGCAGGTGATAGCACAGATGCCAGAACCAAACTCCATCGAAGAAGCTAAGGCGCTCTACATACAAATCATCGACCATACGGTGCCTTGTTTAGATCCCGCTGACGGTGATTTCATCACGGCAGGCGATTACCGCAACATGCTCCATGCACTGATCTCCCTCTCCTTTGTGCTCTCACATAATTATCCAGCCTACTTCATCCCCTACCTCTATCGGTATAAGATGTACCAACTGGTACAAACGGCAGAGGCTTGCGACTTTGACTTGCCTCCGATGCCAAAGGCAAACGATTGGCGTGCACGCTGTATGTACTATTGGGAACTGTGTGAAACGCTTTACCACTACCGCATCAAGCACGATCTTATCTCTATAGAACTCTGGACATTCCTATACCATTTTGCGCCCATGTGCATCCCTTCTCTGAACTTTGGAGACCTGCCCGCACCTACGCATATCTGGTGGCTTGGGAAGCGTGAATCTATTGATGAGTATCGTAGCACCACCATTACCCATTTACGCCCGTCTGCACGTAAGGGCGACCTTATGGTGCGCTATGAGGCTACGCCTAAGCGAGGCATCACAGGTTTTTGGCGCGTACTCTCTAATGCCATCGTAGATCCAATAGATCCGCAATACACCTATTGCTATGTGGGCAATCGCTTAGACACCCCACTGCTAACCAGCGCAGAGTTGAAAGCTGATGCTTATTTCAGCAAGCATCCGCTTTGCAAACGCCACTTCTTAGACAGCGATGGACGCATGATATCAGAAGCAGACTTGAAACAACTCCTGTCTTTGCTTCAAGCCAAAGGGTTTGATTGTAAGCTTTAGATCTCTTTTTCGGCTTAACAGCCGATGAAGTTACTCATTCTTTTCTTCGGCACGGCCCGAAGAAAAGAACCAAAAGAAGAGCCGCCGTCTGCACATCTTCCGCTAAAAACCACTCACATTTTTGGGAGTGCCGCAAGACGTGCGCTTCGCGCTCTTTGCGGTGCGGCCCTCTTTCCCAAAAACGTGAGTGGTTTTATTCACGCTCCAGATGTGAGGACGGAACTTTGTCACCCATCCTACCCCCTATTCAATATTAGGAATAAATCATATAAGTCCGGCATCATGAAAAAAGCGTAAAGAAATAGAGGGGCTTTTCCCGTGAAAAAGCGCAGACTGTTTGAGCGAAGCGAGTTTCTGCGCTTTAGGAAAAAGTTCCTCTATTTTAGGTTTTTTCGTGCAGCCGGTGAACCTTTCTTTGATTCGTTTCTTTCGTTTCATGACGAAAGAAATGAATAAAAAAAACTAATAATTACCTTTCACCTCATCTACCCAGCGCTTCTTGAGCAAGTGCGCAGCCATCTTTGGCCTGCGGTCTTGCGTGAACACACCCTTGAGGTTCTTGCCTGCCACACGCATCAGTGCCTGACTGGTGCGGAAGTCGGCAAAGGCCCAGATCATCATGCCACTCACAAAGGACTTTGTATTGGCAATGTCGAGGTAGGAGTTTATCATCATCTGCTGGAACTCCTCGCTGAACATCTCGTCCTCATTGGCATGGTGGCCAGCGATAGCATCGGCACCAAATTCCGTGACGATGATAGGTTTCTTTAGTTCATTATGCAACTTATCCAGTTCACCATTGAAGTACATCTTCGCAGTGCTGAAGTTACCATTGTTGGTGTACCATCCATAGTAGCGGTTGATGAGCACTATGTCGCACTCTTCCATCCACTCGGCAGGGCCGCCCATCACGCCTACGAAAGCCGCCAGACGGGTAGGGTCTGCCGCCTTAGCTCTATGCACTAAGTCACCCAAGAACTCCTTGGCGATGCGGTTCTCTTTCTCATCAGCATCACTGCGACCACCCATCACATTAGCCCCCAATGCCTTTGGCGATGGTTCATTCGCTACGCACCAGATGATGATGCTGGGGTGATTCTTATCGCGTGTGATCATCTCCTCCAGATACTGGTCGCACAGCTGCTTACGGCGGTTGATGTTGGCTTCCTCGTCGAAGAAACCTAAGCCTACCGATGGCATCTCATCGATGATTAAGATACCTTGTTTGTCAGCTTCCGCATACACGCTCTCATCATAGGGATAGTGACTGGTGCGGAACGAGTTGGCACCCAGCCACTTCATCAGTCCGAAATCGCGTATCATCACAGGCTGCGCCACACCACGTCCGAAGATAGGGAAGTCCTCATGCTTGCCAAAGCCCTTCAGGTGGATAGGCTTATCGTTCAAGAGCAGTTGGTCGCCCTCCACACGTATGGTGCGAATGCCTGTTTGCAGTGTATAGCTATCCACTGTGCGCGAACCTCTTTCCAGCTGCGCCGTCACCTCATAGAGGTATGGATTCTCAGGGCTCCAAAGTTGCACATCAGGCACACTGATTTCCACCTCTGCCGCTGTGCCTTTAAAGCGCAACGCAGCCGTAGCCACTTGTTTCCCTTGCTTGTCCATCACGACGAGGCGTCCAGCATTGGCACTACCCACTTTCTCCACTACCGCCTTGATGCGCCCCACATGGCCAGTGAAGTCGGTTGTCAGTGTGATATTCGTCAGGTGCTCACGCGGCACGGAATAGAGCCATACAGCGCGATGCAGTCCTGAGTAGGGGAAGAAGTCGTAATTATTATTCGGGAAATTGGTCCTTGACATCTCACCACCGTCAATATTGCCAGGCACACGGTCGGGCCTGATCATATTCTCCACCATGATGGTGATGCGGTTAGCGGCTCCCCACTTGATGTAGCTATTGATGCTGAAGGCAAAAGGCAGATGGCCACCCTCGTGCATACCCACAGGCTGTCCGTTGATCCAGACCTTGGCCATATACACAGCCGAACCTACACGCAGTCCTATGTCGCTACCTTGCCATGCAGTAGGCACATAGGTCGTAGTCTCATACCATGAGCACCCCAGATAGTTGTGCTGCTGATCCAGCTGATCGTTCCAGCTACCTGGCACGGCTATAGATGCAGGATTTGGCAATCCGTTCTGCCATCCTTCCGTCTCTCCCACCCCTTCAGGATCCAGTTGGAAGTTCCAGATACCAGAGAGGTCCAACCTATTGCGATAGGCATTCTGCTGTGGATAGAGGGCTATGTCTTTCGGATTGGCTGCAGTGAAATCTGCAGCATGCAGTGTCATGCTGCTTGTCAAGGCTAATGCAGCAACCATCAGTGCTACGGCGATATTCTTCATAGTAGTAGTTAATTATAGTTTATTTTGCACAAATATAACACCATTTCCTGAAATCCTCCGCATTTTTTGACTACATTTGTATTCGAAGTTAAACAATAGAACAAAATCGTTATGAAAAAGAACATCGGATCTTATAATGCCGCCTTCCCTACCCCCATCGTGGTAGTAGGTGCTATGGTTGGCGAGAAGCCCAACTGGTTTGAAGTGGCTTGGTGTGGCATCGGTGATGCCAATATCGTGACCTTGAGCGTGACCCCAAGTCATGAGACCTGCAAGGGCATCAATGAGAACAAAGTGCTGAGTATCAGCCTCACAGACGATGCGCTGCTGCAGCGTGCCGACTATGTAGGCATCGTAAGCGGTGCCAAAGTAGATAAGAGCAAGGTCTTCGCATGGAGCAAGGGAGAGCTGGGTGCTCCTATCCCAGACGATGCCCCTGTGACTATGGAGTGCCAGCTCCTCGACACCTATGCAGAGCACGGCATGCACCTGCTCATCTGCAAGGTGGTGAACACCTATGTGAAAGAAGAGTTCCTGGATGAGAAGCAGAAGGTGGACTACAGCAGACTGAAGCCCATCCTCTTCGAGCCTCGCTTCCAGTATCTGCGCACAGGCGAGGTAGTAGGTCCAGCCATCGCTCCAGGCAAAGCCTACGCTGCACAGCTGTAAACCGATACACATATCTCCGAATAAAAAGATGCCTCTGCACCTATCAAAGTGTAGAGGCATCTTTAGTTTAGTTGCAATAGTGTAAAAAAAAACTGACCAACTGACCAACCGACCGGTTTTTTTAGGATCATACTGCATAAATATGTAGGAATGGGGTAAAACACTTGTTTGTTTGCATAAATATACAAGTGGGAATGCTAAATGCTTATAGAGTAATTTTTATTTTCCAAGTGAGAAAAAATTTCTGCCCTAGTGAGAGCGTAATTTTTTCCCTACTAAATCAGACTCAGAAGCAAGTGGCTAAGAAACTGCATAAATATGCAATTCAGAGTTTCCAAACCGGTCAGTTGGTCAGTTGGTCAGTTTATTTTCACACTATTGCATTCCATTTAATCCAACTTTCTTTCGAAAAAATAAGACGGGTTTTCAGATTTACCAATTTATCACTATCTTAGCGGAAAATTTGAGAAATGAGATGAACAGAACCTTTCACGCACGGATCACATGGAACCAAGTGGTGGTCATGATAGTGGCTGCAGTGCTGGCAATTTGGGCGTTTTGGATCAAGCAGGCACTGCTGGCAGTGGTATTCCTGCTGATGCTTATCGTACTGATAGAGCGCATCATTCATACCACCTATACGGTGACCACGGATGGGATGCTGGTGCTTTATTATGGACGATTCACCAAAGGCAGGGAGATAAAACTTTCGGACATCCGCAAGGCTGAGCGCTTCAAAGGATGGTTGACGCATGGGGTGGATATCTTCTACGGAGCCAATGACCACGTGGCTGTGCAACCAGTGAACGAAATCGAATTTCTGAATTTTATTCAAAACTCGATAATTAAAAAATAAAAACATTAAAACATTAAAACATATTGAGCGTCGAGAATCACCATTCGGATGGATAAACATGTAGCTTAATCCTCCATTTTCCATTCTCAATTCTCAATTAATAAAAATAACTATGAAGTACGATGTAGCGATAATAGGTGGTGGTCCTGCGGGATATACAGCTGCGGAAGCAGCGGGAAAGGCAGGACTGAGTGTGGTGCTCTTCGAGAAGAAGAGTCTGGGTGGTGTGTGTCTGAATGAAGGATGCATCCCCACAAAAACTTTGCTCTATAGTGCCAAGACACTGGACAATGCCCGCCATGCACAGAAATATGCCGTGAACGTGACGGTGGAGGGGTTCGACCTTCCGAAGATCGTGGCACGCAAGCAAAAAGTGGTACGCAAGTTGGTGCTGGGCGTAAAGGCTAAGCTCACGGCACATCAAGTACAGATAGTGACTGGTGAGGCACAGATCGAGGATGCACAGCACATCCGCTGTGGCGAAGAAACCTACGAGTGTGCCCACATGCTGCTCTGCACGGGTAGTGAGACCTTCGTGCCTCCTATTCCTGGTGTGCAGGACATCCCTTATTGGACACATCGCGAAGCACTCGACTGCAAGGAACTGCCTCAGACACTGGCCATTATCGGTGGTGGCGTGATAGGCATGGAGTTTGCCTCTTACTTCACCAGTCTGGGGGTGAAGGTAACCGTGGTGGAGATGCTTGATGAGATATTGGGCGGACTGGATAAGGAGATTTCGTTCCTGCTTCGTGCGGAGTATCAGAAACGCGGCGTGCAGTTCTTGCTTAGCACCAAGGTGCTCTCCTTCGAGAATGCAGAAGGGGGCGTGAAGGTGAACTATGAAGGTGGTGAAGTGGTGGCAGAGCGCGTGCTGCTGAGCATGGGACGCAGACCTGTAACCAAGGGCTACGGCCTCGAAAACTTAGGACTCAAGACGGATGAGAGGGGCAGAATCTGTGTAGATGCACACATGCAGACCTCTGCAACTGGTGTTTATGCCTGCGGCGATATCACAGGCGTTTCCATGCTGGCACATACGGCAGTAAGAGAAGCAGAAGTGGCCGTACACCATCTATTAAACAAAGCGGATGAAATGACCTACAATGCCATCCCGGGTGTGGTTTATACCAATCCTGAGGTTGCCAGCGTGGGCTTCACGGAGGAAGCACTGATACGCGAAGGCATCAGCTACCGCGTATCAAAGCTGCCAATGGCCTATTCTGGTCGCTTCGTGGCCGAAAACGAGGGTGTAAATGGCGTTTGTAAGCTCCTGATAGCAGAAGATGATACCATTCTTGGCGCTCACTTGCTGGGCAATCCGGCTTCGGAGATTATCACGCTGGCAGGCATGGCTATCAGCATGAAACTGAAGGCTGAGGACTGGAAGCGCATGGTATTCCCCCACCCTACCGTTGGAGAGATTTTTAAGGAAACATTATAACAAATCAGAAAACAAATGAAAAAGTTAGTATCTAATGTGGTAACTCTGAGCCTCATCATGGCAGGCACACTTACCTCTTGTCAGCAACAGCAGGAATCAGACCCACTGATTTCGCACATCGACTCATCCGTACGTCCGCAAGACGACTTCTTTGAGTTTGCCAACGGCGCTTGGTTCAAACAGAATCCTATCCCTGCGTCTGAAACCAGCAATGGTATCTTCGTGACTGTAGGTGATACGGTTGACGCACAGGTTTATAATATCTGCTTGGAGGCCATGGAGGCGGGAGCCCCTGAAGGCAGCAACATGCAGAAGATAGGCGACCTCTACTTCAGTGGCATGGACAGCGTGACTATCAACCAAAACGGCATCAAGGATCTGCAGCCCGACCTTGCGAAGATAGATGCTGTGAAGAACCTCAAGGAACTGCCTACTATGGTGGCTTATGTCTCTACCATCTCTGGCTCTCCGATGTTCCGCTTCGGTATAGGCCAAGACACCAAGAACAGCAGCAAGAACACAGCCAGCTTGGCACAGGGCGGTCTCTCTATGCCCGACCGTCGCTACTATGTAGAGAACGATGCCAATGCGCAGGAGATACGCGCTAAGTTCGTGGAGTATGCACAGGGCATCTTCCAGACTTTAGGCTATGACGAGGCCAAAGCCAAGGTGTCTGCACAGCAGTTGCTGGCTGTAGAGACCTCACTGGCACAGGCTTCTCGCAAGCGCGAAGATCTGCGTGATCCTTATGAGAACTATCACCCACTGCCCTTCAAAGAGGTGCAGAAGTTGACTCCCGACTTCGACTTCACTGCTTACCTGAAGGAGCTGGGCCTGGAGAAGGTAGATACCATCGACGTAGGTCAGCCTGAATTCTTCACCACACTGAACAAGACATTGAAGCAATATAGCATAGACACTTGGAAAGACTATCTGAAGTTTAAGTACATCAACGGCCTGACCAGCTATCTGGACGATAAGACCTACATGCTGAGCTTCGACTTCTTCTCTAAGGCTCTGAACGGTGTAGAGGAACCACGTCCACGCTGGAAGCGCACAGTGAGCATCACCAACAGCATTCTGGGCGACCTTATCGGTCAGGAATATGTGGCTAAGTACCTCCCTGCAGGCACTAAGGAGAAATTCGTGGAGATAGGCAAGAATATCAAGGAGACCTTTGCAGAGCATATCCGCGCCTTGGATTGGATGAGCGATGCCACCAAGGAAAAAGCGCTGCAGAAGTTGGAAGCTGTTAATATGAAGTTGGCTTATCCCGATGAGTGGAAGGACCTCAGCGCTCTCAAGATCACGCGCAACTCCTTCGTGCAGAATGCCATCAACGCCTCTAAGTGGAGCACTGCCCGCATGATAGAACGCTATGGCAAGCCTGTAGATCGCACCGAATGGCACATGCAGCCACACACCTACAATGCTTACTACAGCCCATCAAACAATGAGATCTGCATCCCAGGATGCAACATCATCGTGCCTGGTTTCGAAGGCCGCATGCCTGATGATGCCGTACTCTATGCCATTATCGGTGGCAGCACTTTCGGTCATGAGGTGAGTCATGGCTTCGACGATGAGGGCAGTCAGTTTGACGCTGAGGGCAACCTCTCCAACTGGTGGAGCGAGGAAGACCGTGCCAAGTTTGAGGCTAAGACGCAGCAAATCATCGACCAGTTCAATAGCTACGAAGTGCAGCCTGGTCTGTTTATCAACGGTGCCCTTACTGCTGGTGAGAACATCGGTGATTTGGGTGGCCTCATGGTAGGTCTGGATGCCTTCAAGAAGACAGAACAATATAAGAACAATGTCATCATAGGTGGTTATACCCCACTGCAGCGCTTCTTCCTGGGGCATGCACAGGCTTGGATGGTGCAGATGCGCCCAGAGGCCCTGGCCATGCGCGTGAAGAGCAATGAGCACTCTCCTGCCAAGTGGAGAGTATGGGGTCCGCTGCAAGACTGTGATGCCTTCTTCGAGGCATGGGATGTGAAAGAAGGCGACGGCATGTGGCGTGCACCTGAAGATCGTGTAAAGATTTGGTAAGATGAAGCATCTGCTGGTATTCATAGGATGTCTGCTCCTGCCGTGGCTGATGCAAGCCCAGGAGACAACGACAGAAGTTGACGCACTGACCTTACGTCTGGACAGTGTGGTGAAAGCTAATCTACCCAGTGGCTCCAACGTGGGCATCATGGTCTATGACCTCATGAGTGGGAAGACCGCCTATGAATACCAGTCGGAAATGCTGGGACGACCAGCCTCCACCATGAAGCTGCTGACCTCCATCACAGCCCTCTCTCTGCCACAAAGCGAAGAGCCTTTCCGCACGGAGCTGTGGTATGATGGCGAAATAAAGCAAGACACCCTCTATGGCAATGTCTATGTGGTGGGAGGTTTCGATCCTGAATTTGATGAAGAAGCGCTGAACCTCTTTGCTGATAATATTGCAGCACTGAAAGTGAGGCATATCGCAGGGTATGTCTATGGCGATGTATCAATGAAAGATTCGCTCTATTGGGGCAGCGGGTGGCTTTGGGATGACAACCCTGAAGCTTTCCAGCCCTACCTCTCACCCTTGATGCTCAACAAAGGTGCCGTGAAGATCACTGCAACTGCCGCCAATGCTGGAGAACGGGCGCATATTGTCGCCACGCCCGCATCGACCTACTACACCATCAGCAACCAGACTGTAAGCAAGCAAACTAAGGCCGGTGCTTTCAAGGTGACACGCGGATGGCTGGAGAACGACAATCACATCATCGTGAGTGGCAACATCAGCAACAGAGGTACTGCGAGCATCAACATGTATCGCTCGCAAGACTTCTTCATGCATACACTGCTCGACCAGCTGAAGACACGTGGCGTAGTGGTGGCGCAGGGATATGGCTACACCGAACTTCCCACCAATGGGTGCAAACAGTTGGTGGTTTATCTTACCCCTATGCAAGATGTGCTCAATGAGATGTTAAAGGAGAGCGACAATCTGAATGCCGAGGCCATGCTTTATCGAATAGCCGCACAGACTACTGGCAAAAAGCATCTCTCTGCTGCCGATGGTACAGATGCCATCAAGAAGTTGATTGGTCGCTTGGGACTGAAAGCAGATAATTACAGATTGGTGGATGGCTGCGGACTTTCCAACTACGATTATCTTTCTCCCCAGTTATTAGTAGCTTTCTTAAGATATGCCTATACCAATCAATCCATCTATCAGCGCCTTCTGAAAGCACTGCCAATCGGAGGCATAGACGGCACCCTCAAGACCCGCATGCGTAGGGGCACTCCTTCGTATAATGTGGTGCATGCCAAGACAGGGTCATACACTGCTGTGAATTGCTTAGCTGGCTATCTCAAGACCAGAAGTGGACACGACATCGCTTTCGCCATCATGAACCAGAATGCCCTCTCCGCACAAGCAGCCCGCAATTTCCAAGACAAGCTCTGCGATGAATTGATTACTACTCCACTGCTTCGCTAAACGGATAAAATCATCCCCTTTTTCAAATTATTAAGCCCCAATTTAACATCCTTTCACAAATCGAGGCTTCTACGCATTATTATCTCCGTATCTTTGTTGCCACGAACAAAAGAAAAAGAAAATTATGTGGCAACTATCTGAAAGAACTATAGGGCAATGGCTGGAATACTGGGCAGCCAGAGACCCAGAACGAGAGTTTATCATCTATTCTGACCGTGATCTGCGATGGACGTTCAGAAAGTTCAACGAACGTGTGGACAGCTTGGCCAAAGGACTGATGTCCATTGGCGTGAAGAAAGGGACGCATGTAGGCATCTGGGCCAGCAATGTGCCCGACTGGAACACCATGTTCTTTGCCTGCTCTAAGATAGGAGCTATCACCATCACCGTAAATACCAACTTCAAGCAGTTTGAAATAGAAGACCTCTGCCTCATGTCGGACATGGAGGTGCTCTGCATCGTGGAGCATGAGAAAGACAACAACTTCTTGGACATGACCTACCAGATGCTACCAGAACTGCGTACGCATGAACGCGGGAAACTTGACAGTGTCCGCTTCCCTAATATGAAGGCTGTGATCTATATGGGCACAGAGCAGCATAAGGGTATGTACACCCTCAATGAGCTGATGCTGCTGGGATTGACCATCGGAGAGGGTACCTATCAGAAAGCTAAGAATGCCTGCAGCTGCTACGATGCCATCAACATACAGTACACCAGTGGCACCACCGGCTTCCCCAAAGGGGCTATGCTCACACATTATGGCATCTGCAATAATGGCTTCTCTACAGGGGAACATCTGGGCTTCACACAAAACACAAAGCTCTGCATCTGTGTGCCGCTGTTTCACTGCTTCGGACTGGTATTGTCTGTGCTCAACTGCCTGACACACGGCTGCACGATGGTCATCACCAAACGCTTCGATCCGCTGCTGGTATTGGCCAGCATTCACAAAGAGCGCTGCACTTCGCTTTTCGGAGTGCCAACGATGTATATCAACCTGCTGCACCATCCCATGTTCGACCTTTTCGATCTTACCAGCCTGCATGCTGGCATCATGGCTGGCTCTCTCTGCCCTATCGAGCTTATCAAAGAGGTGGAGCAACGCATGCACATGATAGTGACCAGTGAATATGGACTCACTGAGGCATCGCCTGGCATGACACAGACTTGGTGGAGCGATCCGCTGGAGGTGCGAGCCAATACGGTGGGACGCGTCTTTGAGCACATAGAGGTGAAAGTGCTTGATCCAGAAGGCAACGAGTGCCCTGTAGGCGTCGAAGGAGAACTGTGTAATCGGGGATATAACAACACGCTGGGCTACTACAAAGACCCGGTAGCTACGGCACAACTGATAGACAAGAACCGCTGGCTGCACAGTGGAGACTTAGGATTCAAGGATGCCGATGGCAACTTCCACGTGACGGGACGCATCAAAGACATGATTATCCGTGGTGGTGAAAATATCTACCCCATCGAGATAGAGTCATATATCGAGAGCATGCCAGAAATCAAGATGGTGCAAGTGGTAGGCGTCCCATCCAAGAAATATGGCGAGGAAGTGGGGGCTTTCATCTTGCTGAAAGAGGGATGCACTCTGCAAGAAACTGACGTGCGCGACTACTGCAACGGACAGATAGCCCGCTATAAGATACCGAAGTACATCTTCTTCATCAAGGATTTTCCTCTGACTGGCAGTGGTAAGGTGCAGAAATACAAACTGCGCGAGATGAGTGTGCAGCTATGCAAGGAGCGAGGCATAGAAGTGAGGTAGCTTCAATACTTCCGCTTTAGAATCTCCGACCAGATGAAAGCCTTGCGCACATCGTCCATAGACTCGAAAGCATAAGGTGAAGGCTGCTCCTCATGTTCCTCTGGCGCTTTCAGTTCGTCCTTCACGTAATTATTGCGCCCAATAAAATCGGAAGAAGGCTGGAAAGATTTCTTAGTGGCAGGCTTGGGAGCAGTAGCTTTCTTGCGCAGCTTTGTCAGATCCTTGATGATCGACTTTGGCGTAGGGGCAGCAGTTTCATCCTCAGCAGCTTCTTCCATGGCCAACTTCCGCTTACTGTACACCACGCTGGCCACCATCATGCCCAGGAATACCAGAAATCCAAATAGTCCGTCATCCATAATCCTACCAGTTTAAAAATTCGACAAGCAAATATAAAAAGATATTTTCGTTTAAGCAAGGGAAAATAAAAAAAGGGCAGTTTCACAACTACCCTCCTTCCAATTTTAACCTAAACCTTAACTATGAAAAAATCTAATTTTTTCTCCGATGCAAAGTTAATCATAAATTCTGAAATAATAAAGAACTGTAATAATAACAGCGTTATATTTAGAATATTTAACAATACCAGCTGTTTATCTTTCAGTTTGATAGTTTCTTTTTGTCAGAGAGCAAACTTTTTTAGTTCAGATTGCACATCAGATTCCCATCTCTATACGCTTCACTCCTGCCATACCTTCAAAAAAATAAGCGGCCAGATTTTATTCTGCATCTGGTTTGTATTATCTTTGCACCAGAAATCAACTATACATTATTATTATATGAAGAACGAAACGGGAGCAGACTTAAAATCTGCGACTGAAAAGGAGACTAAGAAACTTTTCATCGAAACCTACGGCTGCCAGATGAATGTGGCCGATAGTGAAGTGGTGGCATCTATCATGCAGATGGCAGGCTATGAGGTGGCAGAAACACTTGAGGAGGCCGATGCCGTCTTTATGAACACCTGTTCGGTGCGTGAGAATGCCGAACAGAAAATCTATAACCGCCTGGAGTTTTTCCGCTCACTGAAAGGCAAGCGTAAGAATGGCCTCATAGTGGGAGTGCTGGGATGCATGGCAGAGCACATCAAAGACGAGCTTATCACCAAGCACCATGCCGACCTTGTGGTGGGCCCTGATGCCTATCTGAATCTGCCAGAACTGATAGCTGCTGTGGAGAATGGTGAGAAAGCCATCAATGTGGAACTCTCTAAGACTGAGACTTATAAGGATGTGATTCCTTCACGCATTGGGGGCAATCGCATCTCTGGCTTTGTGAGCATCACACGCGGATGTAACAATTTCTGCACCTACTGCATCGTGCCTTATACCCGTGGACGTGAGCGCAGTCGTGACGTGGAAAGCATCTTGAAAGAGGTTCAAGATCTAGTAGAAAAGGGCTATAAGGAGATTATTCTGCTGGGGCAGAATGTGGATAGCTATCGCTTTGAGAAGGCTGATGGTGAAGTAGTGAACTTCCCTGCCCTGCTGCGCATCGTAGCGGAAGCAGCCCCTCAGACTCGCATCCGCTTTACAACCTCACATCCCAAAGACATGTGCGATGAGACGCTTGAAGTCATCGCACAGTATCCTAACGTCTGTAAGCATATCCATTTGCCCGTACAGAGTGGAAGCAACCGCATATTGAAATTGATGAATCGTAAATATACGCGTGAATGGTATCTGGATCGCATGGCTGCCATCCGTCGCATCATTCCCGATTGTGGCATCAGTACGGATATCTTCTGCGGTTTTCACTCTGAGACCGAGGAAGACCACCAGCTGTCACTTTCGCTGATGGAAGAGTGCGCTTATGATGCCGCCTTCATGTTCAAGTACAGCGAGCGTAGTGGCACGTATGCAGCCAAGCACCTCCCCGATGATGTGCCAGAAGATGTGAAGATTCGTCGCCTCAATGAGATAATTGCTTTGCAGAATCGCCTCAGTGCTGAGCAGAATGCCAAATGCATAGGAAAAGAATACATCGTGCTGGTGGAAGGTTTCTCCAAACGCTCACGTGCCCAACTCTGTGGACGCACAGAGCAAAACAAGATGGTGGTGTTCGACAAGGGCAATCACCATGTGGGCGAGTTCGTGAAAGTCAGAATCACAGACTCTTCTTCTGCCACGCTGATGGGAGAAGCAGTAGAATAAGAAAAGATGGTCGCTTTTTAGGCGACCATCTCTTGTTTGCATCCCAGTCTAAAAAATTTAGGACAATACCCCGTCCGCTTTCTGAAGAATTTACTAAACGATGCAATTTCTTCAAAACCAAGTATATCACCAATTTCGCCAATACTTAGATTAGTGGTGCGGAGCAAGCGTTTGGCTTCTTCTACAACCCTTTCTGCTAATATTTCTGAAGTAGTTTTCCCTGTCACTTTTTTAATAACCCTATTTAGATAATTCACATGGACACATAGCTTATCTGCATATTGACTGGGGGTTGTAAGAATACATTTTTGCAGTTCACCTTCTGCAGGAAATTGACTATCAAGGATATTAAAGAACAATTCTGTTATTCTCTGTGCTGCACTTTGATAGCATGAAATATCTGATAAGACCGGCAACTTTCCTAATTCGTACAAAACAACTGCCATATAGTTCTTTATGAGGATTTGTCCATGCACATCTAAAGTCTGAAACACATCATCCATCTTTTGAAAGATTGACTCAAAAAAGGCCTTGTTGTCTGAACTCAACAATAACACAGGCTCCCGCTTAAGCAGTGCAGAAAAAGAAGACGCGCCATCGTCACCAAGAAATTTCGCATCAAAAAGGAGAACATAGCAAAACCCGTTTACGCCTGATCCTGCTTCCCATACATATGGAGAAGTAGGATCACTAAGAATAATAGCTGATTTATCCAACAAAGTATTTTTACCTGCATAACAAATCTTTCCTCCATCCTTCAAAAAAGCAATGGAGTATAGTTCCTTATCACTAAAGAAAGCTCTTTGAGGCTTAAAAACCATTTTCTTTATGCAAAAATACGAAGTATGTATAATGAGATCTGTCATCACTAAAATTCTTTAATAGTTACGTTCTTTTAGGTCCTTGATTCCTATTCACCTTGGCATATTTTGAAGGACTTAACCCAAAATGCTTAATGAATGAACTCCAGAAATACGATTGAGATCTGAATCCTACTGCTTCAGACACCTCATATATCTTCATATCTGTTGTCAACAATAGTTCCGCAGCCTTTTTCAGGCGAGCGATTCTAACCAAATCATTAGGAGATGTATTAGAGATAGCATTTACTCTTCTATAAAAAGAAGCACGGCTCATATTCATATAGTCTGCCAAAGAGTTTACACTTAAGTCCACATCATCCAAATGTTCATTGATAACATTATTCAAAGAATCCAAGAAGCCCTCATCTTCTTTGGATACATTTACTGCTTTCATATTAGCAAAAGGAGACTTGAAATAAAACTTCCGGATACTTTCTCTATTTGCTATTAAATTAGATGCTTGAGCCAGCAGGACATCAGCCGAGAAAGGCTTATCTATATAGGCATCAGCCCCCATCTCAATTCCTTTTAGTCTCTCTGGAATTGAAGACTTTGCCGTTAGTAAAATGACTGGAATATGACAAATATTTTCATCTGATTTAATCGCTTTAAGCAATTCATACCCATCCATAATTGGCATTAAAACATCACTAATAACCAAATGGACACTTTGCCCTTTTATGATTTCCATAGCTTGCTTGCCATCTTGAGCTATTTGAACATTATAAAGAGGTGCAAGCAAAGAAACGATATACAGCCCCATTTCCTTATCATCTTCAACCACCAGAGCTGTATATAGTTTAGTGCCTTCCCCTTCCTTTTCTAAACTACCTATTTGCACCGGCTCCTCCACTTCTCCTGCCTTATCATCTGATAAAACATTTTCTTGATGTAAGGGCAGAATTACCCTAAATGTCGTTTTTACATCATTAGATTCTATGAGCTGAATACTTCCATTATGAAGAGTGACAAGGAATTTAGTCAACGAAAGTCCTAACCCCGTTCCTTGCACATGAGATGCTTCTTCATTCCGATAAAATGGTTCAAATATCTTGTCATAATCCTCTGATGGGATATGAATACCATCGTTTGAAACATCTATGTAGAAGACATCTTCCTTTTCGATTTTTGAGAGACAGACAGAAACCATGTGTTCACCATATTTCACTGCATTGGACAAGAGATTGAACAATATTTTTCCAAATGCCTCCCTATCAACATCAGCATATAGTGAACCCTCTGGCAAAGAAATGTTCAATTGCCGTCCTTCACTTTCCATGGTATCGTGAAATAACTCAATAACAGAAGAAAGCAATGCAGATACATCTTCATGGCGGAAACACAATTGGCTCCCACCTTGATTCTCCGCTGATCTGAAGTTTAGCAGTTGATTCACAAGATTTAACAAACGGTCTACATTCCTATCCATCATAAGAAGAGACTTATATCCTCTATCACAAATCTTAGCATATTTTATTAGATGCTCGAGAGGAGTCTTTACCAGAGTGACAGGAGTTCTTATCTCGTGCGCAATATTATAAAAGAAGTTAATTTTTGTTTGATACAACTCTTTTTCTTTTTCTATCTCGTAATCTTTCAATTGTTGCTGTAACTTCAACTTCTGTTTTTTCCTATATCTTTGAATCTGTATGAAAGCAAAACCTAAGATTACTATGCTATAAAGAATATAGGCCAAATTTGAACTCCACCATGGCGATTGTATCCTAAGCTTAATTCTTAAAGGGGTTTCTGTCACATCCTCTCCATTATTATCTAACACCTTGATCGTTAATAAATAACTTCCAGGTGCCAATCCAATAAATGAAATCATATTCGAATGAACATCCGTCCACCCATTTTTATTTAATTGATAAGCAAATCGCATCGCACCTAAACGCTGATAGCTCAATGTAGAAAGATAAATATCGAATGTGTTCTGAAAATAATCCAAACTCACTTCTTGCCCTATACTATGAGAAGCAAGAGTTTCTACTATGTTCTTTTTCCTATCATAATAATCTATTGACGTTACATATACATGTGTCTTGTTAGGCTGCATAAAGAAACTCTCTGGACTGAGCCTAACCACCCCCATATTCGTTCCAAAATACAATTCGCCCTCGCTATCCTTAAGAGCTGCTCTATAATTAAATTGCTTGGTTAGCAATCCATGTGCATCATTATATACAATGACCTTACCATCGTTAATACCCACACAAACTAATCCGCTCATACTACTAATCCAAACTTTATCATTGTTATCTGCAACAATTCTCAGTAATTGATTAGCAGGTATTTCCAATCCTGTCATCTTAATGCTCTGTTTCTTCTCCCTGTCATATTTCACTATCCCAGCCCTACGGAACAAATACCATGCATTACCTTGGCAGTCATTGGTCATATCTATAACAAAATCATTATTTAACTCATCTGAATTAAATGAATATTGATTCGAGAATCTGTTTTGTCCCGATTTCAGATCATTTAAGTTGCAATAAAAGCCTGCATACCAAACCCTACCATCTATTGAATCTTCTTTTATAGTATAATATTGATTGCCGGATATTGGTTCCTGAATAAAGACAAACTCATCTTGATCCTCAATATATTTAAACAATCCATTTGCCGTTGCAACAAGCAATGTGCCATCGGACAATGTTTGAAGAGCATACATGTGGTTATTCACCATTGCTTCTCGAGTCCCAAGTACATAGCTTTTTAACTTCTCACCTTTTAAATTGTAAGATTCTAATCCATGTATGTAATAACAAATCCACAATTTATTGTCGTGAATAGTTATGCTACAGATATCAAGATAAGGTAGATTCGTATAATTAACAAACTCTCCCGTGGATTTGTCTAATACCGAAATGCCATTATCCTCCGAGGCTACCCATATGTTTCCATAGTTATCTTGTCTAATATCGCAGATCACAGAGCATGCTATACTCCCATCATTATCCGAAGGATATAAGATATCAAATTGTTGTGAAGAATAGTAACTGATTCCATTTTGATGGCTGCCCATCCAAATATTGCCTTCATTATCTTGGAAAAGGTTACGAACGCCCTGACTCTGAAGAGAATAGCTATTAGAAGAACTATAAGTTATTTCTGAATATTCATTTCTCTTAATATCATATATAATAACTCCCATATTGGTACCTATCCATATAATATCTTCAGAAACTTCAATAATATCATTAATTAGAATAGAGCGGCCATAATGCTTTTGAATGTTTATATCTTCATACGATTTCGTTTTTGTATGAAAGATCTTTACATCATCTTTCTCATATGCCACATATATCTTATCTGAATAATCTGAAGGAACAAGTCTGTAAAGTTTATGAGACAATTCCTTTTCATTTCCTTTAAATAGATAATAACTCTTTTTCTTTCCTGAAACTCTATCCAATGATAAAAGATTGCCAAAATAATCACATAGCCATAATTGATTATTCCTATCAATACAAAAATCGGTATAGCCTAATGAAGAATCAGATGTATATGATTCCAGATACTCAAACTCTGGACCATAGCTTCTGATTACCCCATTCATATCAATAGTCCACAAATAATTATCTTGGTCAAATTTGCACAAAGAAACATTCTCACTTTCTACTCTCAGGCTATCAAATGCTTTGAAGTTATCATGTTCTCTGTCATATACAAATAGCCCATTGGTTGTTGCCAGAAACAAGTTTCCATTGTTGTCCGAAGACATACTTCTTATCCTAACATTATCAATATTACCCCCATAAGTTTTAAACTGATATCCATCAAAGCGATTCACACCCAGTCTTGTGCCTATCCAGATGTACCCCTGTTGGTCTTGGTGAATAGCAGTGACATAATTATCCACCAATCCATTGTTCATATTATAATGCTTCAGAATTGGGTTGATAACTTTTGCTTCTAATTGACAAAAGAAGAAAAGTAAGATAATACAGATTCCTTTCTTTAATTTCATTTCATTTTCTATTAGGGTGTGAGCTAAAGGATAGGACAGAAGAATATTTAACGCTGTACAAATCGCTCTTCAACCACTCGCCAGTCTATAATATTCCATAAAGCCTTCACATGACTTGCCCTTAGATTCTGATAATCTAGGTAGTAAGCATGCTCCCACACATCAAAGCCGAGCAAAAGGGTTAATCCTTCACGTAATGGATTGGTGCCATTTGGGCACTTATTTATTGATAAGTTTGCCTTCTCATCTGTAGCCAGCCATACCCATCCTGAACCAAATAACGAGGTTGATGCAGCATTCATTTCTTCTTGCAACTTCTCAAAAGTTGAGAAACGAGATTCTATGGCTTTCTCCAGCTCACCTGTAGGTTTTTCTTGCCTTCTATCAACAGGTGCAAATTGTTGGAAATAAAGATTATGGTTCAATACCTGACCTGCATTATTGAACAATGGCCCCTCTTCTGCCTTAAGAAAAATATCTTCTACAGGCATCGTTTCCATCTCAGTATTAGCTATTAAGTCTTTCAACGTATTGACATAGCTCTGCAAATGTTTACCATAATGGTAATTCATCGTATTCTCGCTAATATAAGGAGACAACGCCCCCATAGCATAATTCAGTGACATTACTTCTACTTTCATTTTTCTTTTTTCTATTGGTTTACACATTATTTCCTGACTCGCCACAAGCATGGCACTACCCATGGCAAAAGTATGTTTTATAAAAGTTCTTCTTCTCATAATCCCTTTGCTTTAATTATTTTTTAATAATCCGTCGTTTCATCTTGAAGGGCAGCCCCAATCAATGGGGCATCATTGCCCAAGACAGAACGAATTATCTCCACCTTATGAGCTATGGCTGGATAGGCATGTGTCCTCACAAATTCACGTAGTGGATTCAAAAGTAGTTCATCTGGGACATCGTTGATCCAACCAATGATGGCTATAAGTTCTAAGCTCAAAAGATTCACAAGGTTTACAATGCCAATCCCCAACTTCTCAACCACTTGATTTGTTATTCTTAGAGCCTTGTCATCCCCTTGCTGTGCAAGGATATATATGTCTTTCAACTTCAAGCCCTCCTTTATCTCTTCGCCTGCTTTCTCTATAGCTTTCTTTCCACAATAGGTCTCAAGGCATCCTCTACGTCCGCAATTACATTGAGGACCATCTACATCAATAAGTTGATGGCCAAACTCTCCAGCCGTGTTAAACGGGCCATGATACAGAAGCCCATTTATCACAATTCCACAACCAATGCCAACATCCAACTTTATTAAAGCAAAATTGTTATGGTTCTCTCCCCTCCCCGCATTATACTCTCCCCAGGCAGCTACCCTTGAGTCTTGTCCTATATAGATAGGGCAGTCAAAGGCTTGTTCCAAAATCTGTTTGACTTCAAAATTAGTAAAAAACATGTTAGGAGCAAAAACTATTATTCCTTTTTTAGAATCTACAGTACCTGGGAATCCTAATCCAACAGACTCAATTTCATGAATCGATAAGTTTATATCATTTATGAAAAGATATATACTTTCTATTATCGCATCTATAAAACTCACTCCATCACCAATCGTTCGACTCAAATTAACTGTTTTCTTCTTGATAATCTTCCCCTTGTCTGTTATAGCCCCTATAGTAATATTAGGACTACCGACATCCACTCCTATGTATACATTATCCATAACTTATAAATTAGTTAGACTTTTTAACGCCATATACGTTACTACTTAAAATCTTTTTCATTCAAAATAAGGAAGATACTCTGCAGGCATCTCTTTGATTTCCTTTATCTGAATGCCTTTATAGTAAACTTCACCAGATTCGCTCTGAAGCTGAATCTTGCCTTCCGTTAGTGGGATTTCTTTTCCTTCTTGTACATAACGTAAGTTCTTCAATGCCATCGCCACCTTACCATTTACGATATGTAAACTCTGGTTTTCATAACAAATCAAGTCTATCTGAGTCCATTGGTCATTAGGACTATTATAATCTGGGGCAAATGCTCTTGATACAGTAGTCCATTCTCCCTGTGGATCATAGAGGTAAAAAGGACGTGTCGCCTCAATAGTACGCTCTGTAGGCATCTCATTCGTATTAGGGGCAATTCGAATATCTGCACGAGTACCCGCAATGCTCCAATAGTCGCCAGTATTACCTTCATCAGTACCACTTTCCATCATTTGAAATTCAAAACTACGCATCCATGCCTTCCAATAATCAACACCTGGTTCACCGATAGAGTGATACAACAAACCCGAATCCTCTGCTTTATCCAGACGAGGTTCCCACTTTTGTGTACCAAATTTCATTTGTAAACGCAAATGATAATTACGGAAGCTTTGGTTACTTATCACACAACCATAAGTGACTCCACGCATATGGATCACTGGTTCGCCATTCTCTTCCTCCATTGTAACCATGTTGTAAAGATTCTTGTCATAACCAATAAAAGGCAAAGCGTTGCCTTTTGCATCGGTAGGAGCTTGTCCACGATAACCATTAGACAATTGATAGCTCTGCCAGATACGCCACTGGGAGAGATTCATATCAAGCAAGTCTCTCCAACCGTCGTCATCCTTATTAAAAGTACAAGATGCCATAATGGTAAGCAGGCACATGCAAATGATATTAAAAAGCTGAGTCATAATTCCTCATTATTAATATAGTTGGAACACGTAATTCATATCATCTTTATAGTATTCAATATAACGTCCTAACTAGCTTAACAGAATCAGCTATAGGGATTCCTTTTCTGAAGATGCTTGAAGTTCCTCCAACCAGAACAGTTGCCCCCGCATCCACCATCTTAGGAATATTCTCTATACTCACATTCCCATCTACTATAATATCCATATTCTGTTTGCCATTCTTATCTAAAAAAGATCTAGTATCTTTAAGCTTTTTTAGCATAGCTGGAATGAGTTTCTGACCTGCAAAACCAGGATTTATCATCATCAGAGTAACCACATCCAAGTCATCCAACAAATAGTCTAAGACAGATATGGGTGTTGAAGGATTCAAGGCTACACCAGCTTTCATGCCATTCTGATGAATTAATGAAAGAGTGCGCTGCACGTGGGGCGTTGCTTCATAGTGTATTGACATACATTCTGCCCCTGCCTCGGCAATTCTCTCAACGTATCTCTCTGGATCATTCACCATCAGATGGCATTCCATCGGTATCTTGTTCCGCTTTTTGATGGCCTTCATCAAGTCGATGTTTAGACAAAAATTGGGAACAAACATTCCGTCCATTATATCTATATGAAGATACTCCACTCCTGCTTCTTCAAGCTGAAGAATATCATCTTCGATATTCAATAAATCGGCACATGCCAAAGAGGCACTGATTTTAATTGTTCTTTTCATAACTATTGTGCACAAATATATGTATTTAACAGAAACCTTACTTTATAAAATTGTTTCATAAACATTCGAATTTGTATCATGATATGAAACAACAGAGAATAATCAACATATTAAGATGAAAAAACAGTGCCCCCTTTTCACAAAGGGGGACACTAACATACCTATTGAAAATGTATTCAATATATTAACAATCTTTTGAAAAAACATTATTTAAGAATCTATGAGTTTTCATTTTTACCATCCTGGATTCTGCTTCAATGGTCCACCAACGATCTCACCACTCAACAATATTTCGTTTTGTGGAAATGGCAAAAGCTCATGTTTGCCAGCCTTAAAACCATATCCGCTTTCATTGATAGGATTTTTGCTAAGTCCAAGCTGATAGGTCTCACCACCTTGGGTGGCAGTACCTTCATCCGTAGAATCTAAAGCCACCAAATTGCCTGCTGCATCATAAGTAGCACCTGCCGTATACGCGGTATAGTAGCTTACCGTGCCACCCTGATTACCCAAGAACTCAGGGGCCAGTCCCCAGCGAATAAGATCATAACCACGGACTCCTTCATTATACAATTCACAACGTTTCTCCTGCTGGATGTCAGACAAGGTAACACCTGCCATATCTGGCAACTCTGCTCTACGACGGACGATATTCATATACTCATCTGCCTTAGCTTGATTTCCCACCATCAAATTAGCTTCTGCTGCAAGCAATAATACTTCTGCATATCTCATCATTGGGTAGTTCTTCTCTGTCTGATGCATTGTCTTACAGTCCTTGTCTTCATATCTGAAGAATTTCATGTCAAACACACCTTCACATGCATATATGGTATATACACCATCCTTTACACCTACTCCCATATTATTTACAATCTGGTCGTAAGTTCTGATACTTCCATAAGTTCTTGGGTTGTTCTCACCAGACCATGCCACCATGGCATCGTATGCAGCCTTACGAGGAGTAAGGAAATTACTAGAACGGTTACATGGAATCTCTTTTCCATAAGCAGTCATAGAAGAGCTATCCCATCCAATCATGAACATTTCAAAGAAGTTGGTCATATTGACACTTGTATTAGAAGTATTCCACATATGATTAAACTCAAACATATTCTCTGGACACCAATTTGTAGCAGTCCTCAAGAGATCAACAAAAGGACCTGTATACAATTCATACATGCCACTATTAATTACCTTATCAAATGCCTCAACAGCATTCTTCCAATAAGGTGAACTCTTACTTGCAGCCACTGCAGCAATAGCATCATTGCCACCCTTAGCACCACCTGCCAAAGAATAGGTCATGAATACATAAGCCTTACCCAATAATGCCTGCGCATATCCTTCAGTTACAGTAGCAATCTTATCATATTTAGACTGTTTCTTTTCTAGTCCACCAGAATTGATTGCATCTGTCAGGTCTGAGGTAACCAAATTCCAAAGTTCTTGAGGGTCACCATTAGGCTGTTTATATTCATCTGGTGTCAGACAGTGGTCAACCAATGGAGGTGTTCCCCAAAGAGAGATTAATTCCATGTATGCCCATGCACGCCATACCTTGGCTTGAGCTACTGCGCTTTTCTTAGTAAATGTATTCGAATTATCTCCATTAAAATTATCAATAATCAAGTTGCATCTATATACCAAATTGTATAAATTCTGGAAATAAGTCAGAATATAGTTATTCTGGGCCTCAAATGTAAACTCATTCAATGCTTCATACATCGGCTGGTCATTCCGTTTCTGTCCACCTGCAAAAACATCATCACTTAAATTGTTTTTAAGCATTGGATATACTCCAAGACCAGAGTGGTATAACGAAGTAAATGCATACTGATAGATAATGGCTAACGCCTCTTCTGCATCTTGATCTGTTTTGTAATACTGGTCGGTAGGCATGACACCATGACGATTAATATCCAGCAAATCTTCATTGCATGCAGTCAACCCTATGAGAACTGCTAATAAACATGTAATATAATATTTTGTTTTCATATAATTTCAATTTATACAAGTTAATTAGAATGAAATGTTTGCACCGATAATGAAGTTCCGATTATTCGGATATCTTCCTGTATCCATACCTATATTACTGCCATTATTCATGATTTCTGGATCGAAACCAGGATAGTTGGTAATTGTGAACAAGTTCTCAATAGAGCCATAAACTCTAATACTGCCGATAGAAACCTTGCTTACCCACTTGCTTGGCAAAGTATAACCTAATTGAAGCTGCTTGAGTTTGAAATAGTCACCCTTATAAATCTGAGCATCGCTGACATAATAGTAACCCACATTGTCCATGCCAACCTTAGGTACATTGGTATTCGTATTATTAGGTGTCCAAGCATCCTCCAACAAATAAGCTGGTACATTAGATTGTAACTGGAATGCACGTGTTACAGCTTGCAGGATCTTGTTGCCACCTTGGCCTGAGCCAAAAACAGTCAAGTCAAAGTTTTTATACTTGGCAGTCAAAGTAATACCATAAGAATAAGTAGGAATACCACTTCCTGCATCTACTTTATCATTGGCATCAAGCTGTCCATTACCATTCACATCTTGGAAAGTTGGATTTCCATTAGCATCCAATCCTGTGAAATGATATGTCTTGAAATGCCACATAGGATAGCCCTGCTCAAACCATGTCACGGTATGTGAGTCTTGAGCTGTACCTTCAATATAGGTTAAAGAACTGGTAATCTCCTTCACTTCGTTCTTCAATGTGGTAAAGTTTCCTGTCACAGAATAATTGAAATCTTTCCCTATCCTGTCTCTCCAAGACAACTCAAATTCATGACCCGTATTCACCACCTTGCCAGCATTGAAAGGAGAGGCTGTATTACCCATGATATAAGAAGGATTTATATTAGTAAGAATCAAATCCTTTGTAGTCTTCTTATACCAATCGTATGAGAATGTCAGTTTATTCTGCCAGAATCGGATATCAAAACCAAAGTCAAGCTGCTCTGATGTTTCCCATTTCAGTTTCTCATTACCAGCAGTTGACGGCATCTTGCCTGTTGTATATGTCATTTGATCTGCTATGAATGGATAAACAGAGCCTGTAGCAATAGCACTCTGCCATGCATAGTTAGCCAATCCTGCAGTAGAGCCATTCTGCCCCCATGAAGCTCTCAATTTCAAGTGAGAGATGGCAGTCACATCCTGCATAAAGTTTTCATTAGAGACTGTCCATCCTACAGATGCTGCAGGGAAATAACCCCAACGTCCTGACTGCGGAAGCTGTGACAAATCGGCAGCATCAGCACGGATAGATGCTTGAACAAAGTACTTGTCTTTGTAATCCCAATTGAAACGACCATAATATGCCAACTTTCGCGCTTTAATCTCTTCACCGCCTGTTACCGTCTGTGAATAGCTACCGCTTTTATAAGCAAAATAGGCGTATAAAGGATCTGTATTGGGGAAGCCAATATCAGTCCCAGCTCCTTGTACTGAACCCGTAGTGTACATATTAGAGCTCTCAATGAAAGACATACCTGCCATCAAAGTAAAGTTATGGTCTTTTAAGGAGAATGAATAATTGGCAAAGTTTTCCCACTGATAATTCTCATTATTAGTATTCGTGGCTGTCACTTGTTGGTAATACTGCATATTCTGAGTATTTCTTACACCTGGCAATGTCTGGGTATAAGACTTATTAGATGCTATATTGTACCCCAAACGCGAAGTGAACACTAAGTTTTTAATCGGAGTCAAAATCAAAGAAGTGGTACCACTGAAATTTGTCATTTTGTTTCTGGTATTGAAATTATTCAAAGCATTCAATGGATTGGTGTCATCTCCCATAGAATATACAGGAATAATTGGATAATTGCCATCCTTGTCTTGAATAAGTTGATAACCACTCCCAAGATACGTCTGCATAAATTCTGTTGGTTCAGATACTGTTGGTTCTACCAGAGGAGTATAACGCATGGTATAACCAAACAGACTATTCATACCTGCCATACCTTTCGTTTTTGAAATAGAAAGATTGTTCTGTGAAGATATTTTCAGCCATTTCTTCACTTGATACTCACCATTGAATGTCCCAGTAAGTCGTTCAAACTTATCCTTGTCTCCTACCACTGGACCGTCATTGGTATTATAAGAACCCGCCATGTAGTACTTTAAATCATTTGTTCCACCAGAGAAAGAAAGGTTATGGCGGGTCAAACGACCTGTTTTGAAAATCTCATCAAGCCAATTAGTATCAGTAGTTTTATTTCCCCAATCCCTATCCAAAGCAGACTGATTGGATGGATTTAAAGCAATCTGATAATCATAATATTGCTTAGCATTCAACATGGTAGGAACGTTGTTGTTAGTCTGCCAAGAAGTCATGAAACTATAATTCACACGGCCTGCTGTGTTATTTTCACCTTGCTTAGTTGTAATCAATACAACACCATTTCCTGCACGAGCACCATAAATAGCAGCTGCTGAAGCATCTTTCAAGATTTCCATAGATTGAATATCATCACTGTCCAGATAACTGATATTATTTACTTGACGACCATCCACTACATAAAGAGGTTCATTATTTGAGTTTGAGCCAATACCGCGGATACGTATATTACCAGTTGTTCCAGGAGCACCAGAACTAAGAATCAGCTGTACACCAGCTGTTTTACCCTGCAAAGCCTGAGTTGCATCTGTAAAAGCACGATTCAAAATATCTTCAGATTTCACAGAAGATATGGCACCTGTCACCTGACTTTTTCTTTGCACACCATAACCAACTACAACGACTTCTTCCAAGGCCTGAGAACTTTCAACCAAGGTCACTTCAATCGTTGTCTGATTACCAACGCTGATTTCCTGAGTTATATAACCCACAAAAGAGATAACCAGTGTACCATTTTCTGGTACATCTCTCAGCTCCAAGTTACCATCAAGGTCGGTTACGCCACCATTGGTCGTTCCCTTGACAACTACACTTGCTCCAGTCACAGGACCCATAGCATCGGATACTGTGATTTTCACTGGATGATTAAGCACATCCTTCACAGAAAGGACATTTGCTTCATTAGGTATAGCGCTCATACTACTTAAAGAATAAGTAAGCGCAAAGAGTCCTAACAAATAAGATTTTGCAAAAAATCGCTTGTTTATCATAGCTTTTACTTTAAAGTTTTTAATCTACGAAGAAGTTATTCTCTAAACCCCCCCTCCTCTATAAGGAAAGAGGGAGGGAGACAGAGAGATCAACAAAATATTAACTATATCATGGTCACAACATTCTGTTTATGCACACCAAGGTCTCTTCCTATTTGGAATGTCCTTTATAACCTCATTGAATATATTCACGTCTTCAATCATATTGAAGTCAAACATACCAAGACAAACAAAGTCACCACCACCTTCTAAGCCATAGCGGATACCTTCTGCTGGAGGAATAGCACCTGCGGCCATCACCTTAAATGCCACGAATGGTTCTGGACGGGTTTGCATGTAAGCAATGGTCTCGTCTGCATCCATGCAGTAACGGTTGTCCCTTGCTTCTTTGTCTGGCATAGCTGACCAATAGTTCAGATGATGCAACGTCTTATACCAGAAATCTGGAATCAAACCATGCTCCACACAAGCCTTAATGGTAGTAATCTTATGAGCGCCAATACCTGCAGGGAGACCAGCATTTCTAAGAATATTAAGACCTTCCTCTATTTTACTAAATTCGCCAGCCTCAACCATACGGTCTGCATTTTCACCTTGGCAATAACCAGCACAAGCACCACCATCAACAGCAGCCTTAGCTCCATCAGCAAAAGAACGGCCACCGCAATCGGAGATATACTGAATCTTTCCTATACCACGTCCCCAATATTTTGCCAATACTGGAAGCATTATGTTGTTACCCTGGAAAGTATTAATACCACAATTCTCAGCCATCTGAAGTATTTCCATTTTCTTTTCATCAGACAAATAAGCCTTTGCCAACTCTGAAACGTAGCTAAGATCACGTGAATGTAGCCAGCCACCCAATTGGTTGCCACCTAAGATCAGACGAGAAACAGTCAGATTCTTAATCTTTCCCATAGCAGTCACAGGACCATTCAGTCTCTGCTTCTTCTCCTGAGCCTTGCGATAAGCTTCTGGATCAAACTGATCTACAATCTTAATGCCTGCAGCATCACTCTGCTTGGCAAGCACCTTTCCACCAACAAAAGCACCCGCTGTTGCAAGTGCACTAGTTTTCAAAAATTCTCTTTTGTTCATTGCAATTTAGTTTTAATAATTAATACATTTTCAATACTCAGTTGTCTCGTCTTGTAGCGCGGCACCTATCAAAGGAGCATCATCGCCCAAAACTGAACGTTCTATCTTTACTTTATCTGCAATAGCTGAATAAGCATGTTCACGAACAAACTGACGCAGAGGGTTTAACAATAGATTATCTGGAGCATTGCTAATTCCACCGCTAATCGTTATCAATTCCAAACTAAGGAGATTGACCAAGTTGACAATACCTGTTCCGAGTTTCTCTACTACTTGTCTGGTAATGTCAAGAGCTTTCTTATTGCCTACATCCGCTAAAGCATAGATATCTTTCACTGAAAGACCCTCCATGATTTGCTTGCCAGCTCTCACAATGCTGAGCCCTCCACAATATGTTTCCAAACAACCCTTACGCCCACAATTGCACTGCGGCCCATCTACATCCATAAGTTGATGCCCAAACTCACCTGCCGTATTATAAGCTCCATGATACAACATCCCATTGATAATCAGTCCACATCCAATACCTGTACCTATTGTTATGGAGGCCATATCATTCACTTTCTTCTTTTGTCCTATTAAAAATTCGCCCCAAGCCGCAGCTCTTGAATCTTGGCCCAAGTAGATAGGGCAATCAAAAGCATTTTGCATGATGCCTTTTACATTGACATTTTCAAAAAAGATATTTGGAGCAAATACAACTATGCCTTTCTGAGAATCCACTGTTCCAGGAAATCCCATGCCGATAGACCAGATTTCATCTTTTTCTACATTATTCTTTGCCAATAAAGACTTAATTTCTGAAACTATGGCAAGAATCATCTTCTCATTATCATGCAAATAAGTTGTAGTCTTAAGTGATTCCTTTGCCAGAATCTCACCTTGAGGTGTTACTATGGCAATATTGATGGTGGTTCCACCAACATCTACTCCTATATGTTTTCTATTCATATCCATTAGTGTGTATTTTCATATTCTGCAATCTGATTGATGCGCGTGAGGTGCCGGCCGCCCTCAAACGCAGCGTTCAACCATTCATCAACTATCATTTTAGCCAATTCAATACCTACCACCCTTGCGCCCATTGAAAGGATATTGGTATTATTGTGCTGTCGAGAAAGCCTTGCTGAATAAGGTTCGCTGCATACTACACAGCGAATACCTTTTACCTTGTTGGCTGCAATAGAGATGCCTACCCCCGTACCACAACAAATGATACCACAATCACAAACTCCAGAGGCTACCGCTTCACCAACCTTCACACCATATTCATTATAATTACAGCGCTCATAACTATAGGTGCCATAGTCAACCACCTCATGACCTAAACTTTCAACGTAATCCTTAAGTTGTAATTTAAAATCAACGGCTACATGATCACAACCCATCGCAATCTTCATAATACTTCCTCCATATTTATTTAGCCAATGTCAACAATGCAACACCAGCAGCAAAGAATACAAACATAAGTACGATAAGTTTATTGGTCCCCTGAGGAGCATCCTTAAACTCCTTCCAAACAAATACACCCCAAATAGCAGCAATCATAGGATTGCTCTGTCCCAAAGCATAAGCAATGGCTGCTCCTACCATACCTGAAGCAATAATATTGAATGTAGTACCAGTAGCATTGATTACTCCACCTATAACGCCTATAATATGATCACGCGCAGACTCCTTGAAATATCCTGCATACGTGACAGGCTCACCCTTAAACGGATGCTTCATGATATAAGAATTGTAAATGAAGTTAGAAAGGAATGAGGCTCCTGCAAAAACTACCACAGCAGAATATGGTGTAAATTTGCCTGTGCCTGCTATATTTGAAAGGCTCTCTACATTTAACACTTCTGGCATAGAATTTTGGAGCAAATAATAGAACAATCCCATTAAAAAACCACCTATAATGGCTAATTTTAACCCTTTCTTCACCATTACACTATCTGTCTTTGCATTCATCCTTGCATATGCTCTCGCATTTATCACAATGGCAATGATAACACATATCATACCCGCAAGAATCAAAGTAAGATTTCCTTCTGGTTTTGCAATATAATTCAAAACCACCCCAAGCACAAGAGAGAATCCCATGCCAACAGGAAATGCAACAGCCATACCTGCAATATCAACCGAGGCCACGAAGATGATATTAGCAAGATTAAAGACAAATGCTGCACCTATGGCCCACAACCATGAAGAAAGATCTGCCTGAGCTAAATTGGGAATGAAAGACTGTCCACTATCCCCGATAGAACCCATTGTCAGAGCTAAAACCAATGGCAATAAAAAATAACCAATGGCCTGATCCCAATAATAATAAGAGTATGCATAGCCCTTACTCTGCATTTTCAGCATATTAGCATGTGAACCCCAACAAATCATTGTTATCACACACATTACCAATGCCAAATTGTACGAATCAACTATAAACATAGCAATATTGTTTTTAATTATTAGAAATTTTTTATCTCAATTAAAATTAACCCACTATTAAGTCTAAGATTTTTCTCGTTACAAAAATAAGTTACGAAAATTCGATGGTCTTGTCGATTCTGTTTCAAGATTTTTTATTCTCTTCTCAATACATTTTTGATAATTTTTTTGAGATAAAAAAGAAGATTTGTGATACGAAAAAGGATTTCTGCAGTATACAAGAACACTATTACTTATTTCAACTAAAGTATGCTTTAAATCTGCATATTTCTTACTCTTGCGGTTTATAAGCCGCAAAATTTGCGGTTTATAAACCTTATTTATATATTTGCAGCAGGAACTAAATTATATAATATGTATATACACCAAAGCAACAAATGGCCTCATTTCATATGGAATGAGACCCTGGTCACAGAAAAACTGGTCTGTGTAGTAAAAGCTGCCAGTTTTTTAGCTGGTAGACTTAGTACTATTGGCTTTGATTCTCAATTATCTGCTGTTGTGGAGACTTTCACACATGATATTCTAGCTTCTTCTGAAATCGAAGGAGTACAACTTAACTCTGATCAGGTGCGTTCATCAGTTGCAAGAAAACTTGGTGTACCAATCACTAATGAAACAACGCCATCGCATTATGTGGAAGGCATAGTGGAAATGATGATGGATGCCACAACCAATTATAAGCAACCTCTCACGCATGAGAGACTTTTCGGATGGCATAGCTGCTTATTCCCCAACGGAAGAAGCGGACTTATGCCCATTGATGTAGGAAAATATAGGACAGGTGAGATGAAAGTAGTTTCTGGTATGTTCGGACGAGAAAAAACTCATTATATAGCACCAAATCCAGAAAAGGTACCTACAGAAATGGCCCTTTTCTTGGATTGGTTTAATAACCAAGAACAAGAACCCAACTATATCAAGTCGGCCATAGCTCATTTGTGGTTTGTATGCATTCACCCATTTGATGATGGTAACGGACGCATTGGCAGGGCTATTGCAGATATGGCTCTTTCTCAGGCAGACAATTCGCAAATGCGTTTTTTCAGCATGTCACAACAGATTAGCAAGGATAAAAAGTCATATTACGAGGTGTTGGAGAAAACCCAGAAAAGCGACGGGGATATAACATTATGGCTTGATTGGTACTTAGACTGTATGCTCAGAGCGATAGATGACTCTGGAAAATCATTATCACAAGTCTTAAATAAAGCTACATTCTGGCAGACACATGCTCAAACACTTATAAGCGAACGCCAACGTAAGGTTCTGAATATCTACCTGGATGGATACATCGGAAAACTCACCACAAAAAATTGGGCAAGACTAAGCAAAACATCGCTTGATACGGCAGCACGTGACATCAAAGATTTGGTAGATAAATCTATCCTTGTTCCTCAAAGTGGCAGCGTACGCAATGTAGCTTATGGCATCTCTTGCAGTGGTTCCATCTTATTAGTACCTGGCCAAGAAATAGAATAATGATTGATCATCAAATATTACCTATTATGCAGCGTTATTTGCCCTGCATAATAGTTTTATGTCGCTAGCATAATACCTTTATGCCGGAAACATAAAACCATTATGGTGACTGCATAAAAGTATTAGGATTAAGATGAAACAGGATTATTACAATTACAAAATAAAACAATAATGTGCAGAAATATAACTCAAAATGCTACATTTCTGCACAAAAATAGTCACCATCTTCCACATCTTCCACACATCTTCCACGAGATAATGCATGATTTTTATGCAGCCGTGGAAGATGGAAGATGTGGAAGATGATTTTCAATAATACACGCCTTACATGTTGGTCTTCTTCACCTCGAAGTAAGCCTGAGGATGATTGCAAGCAGGACAGCTTTCTGGAGCTTCCTTACCTACGTGGATGTAGCCACAGTTGCGGCACTGCCATACAGTTTCTTCTTCCTTAGCAAAGACGGTGCCTTCCTCTATGTTCTTGATGAAAGCACGATAGCGCTCCTCGTGACCCTTCTCTGCGATGGCGATGCGACGATACATCTCTGCTATCTCTGGGAAGCCTTCGGCATCGGCTACCTCGGCAAAGTGAGGATAGGCTTCAGTCCACTCCTCGTTCTCTCCTGCAGCGGCAGCTTTCAGATTGTCGATGGTTTTTCCTATCACACCTGCAGGGAATGAAGCGGTGATCTCTACCGTGCCACCTTCCAGATACTTGAACATGCGCTTAGCGTGCTCCTTCTCCTGCTCTGCCGTTTCCGTGAAGATGGCAGAAATCTGCTCAAAACCCTCTTTCTTGGCCGCACTGGCAAAGAAGGTGTAGCGATTGCGAGCCTGACTCTCACCAGCAAAAGAGGTGAGTAAATTTTTCTCTGTCTGAGTTCCTTTTACACTTTTCATAATTATATCCTTAGTTAGTTAGTTAATCATTACGTGGAAGCAAATGTACAAATAATTTTTGTATCTTCGCAGCAAAAATCAGAATATGCGAAACAAACTCTCTAAAATAGTCTCTGGCATCTGTGTGCTGATAGGTGCCGTGCTCTCTGCCCTTTTCGGTTATAGACCTACTGCCGTGGAGCCTGTTCCAAACATCAACGAACCCGTGCAGACGGAGATTTCTATCCCCGTGGAACAGCAAACTATCGCAGCTGAAGCCAGCGATGCTTTTTATGCGCAGCAAGGACTGGAGATTCCTGCACGCATACAGCAACGCTCTGAACGCATCATGCAGCGCACCAATTACACGGTTTCTTTCAACACTAAATGGAACATTCCTAATTGGGTGGCTTGGGATATCACGAAGGAAGAGGTGAACAATGATCAGTACCAACGCAATGACTTCTTCGTGTCTGATCCCGACATAGCAGCCTCTAAGGCAGTGGCTTACGAGGACTACAGCGGTTCTGGATACGATCGTGGGCACATGTGCCCAGCAGGCGACAATCACTTCGATGCCACAGCGATGGATGAGTGCTTTTATATGACCAATATCTGTCCGCAAAACCATGAACTCAATAAAGAGTCGTGGAACGACTTGGAGATGGCTTGTCGCCGATGGGCACGACGCTATGGCAAGGTGTATGTGGTGTGTGGTCCCATCGTTCAGAATCCCGACAGACCTAAAACCATAGGCAAATGGCATAAAGTTGCTGTGCCAGATGCTTTTTTCAAAGTCATCATGGTGGTAAACAACGACACCCCTCAAGCCATTGGCTACATTTTCCAGAATAATGCCTCCCGCAAACCTTGGAAGGCCTACAGCATCGATGAGGTGGAGGAGCACACAGACATAGACTTCTTCCCCTCCCTACCTGACGAGATAGAGAATATGGTGGAAGCTAACTACAATCAGAACCTCTGGAACTGGGGGAATTAATGCTTCTCCTTACTTTTTCTTCCTGCGAATCAGTTTGCTGAATTCCTTGCGCGCACGCTTCATATCACATTATTCATTATATTTCAATTTCAGTTTCAATAAGACACGCTGCAAGAGATACCTGCAGCCTCTACCATGGCAGCGATACGGTCGAGCTCCTCATGTGTGGCTTTCTGCAGTCCTTGTGTGGGCGTTTCACGATCAATGGTGTAGATCATCACTTGATGGGGAGCTATCTCCTTCACTGTTTCCAACCATGGGAGCACGTAGCTGTCCGACGTGTTGTCCATATCCTTGCCGTTATAGCTGCCTTTGAGGAACATGGTTTGGATGATGCAACGGCCTTCAAACGCCTTCATGTGTTGGATGATGCGCTGCACATCGTACCCCTTAGCTGGTTGGTCAAGTGCCTGAATATAAGCCTCATCCACGGTATCGAGCTTCAAGATGTTATTGTCGATGCGGCGCAATGCCTCGAAGACTTCTGGCTTATGAATCATGGTGCTATTGCTGAGCACACTCACCTTCGCTTTGGGAAAATAGTGATCGCGCAACTGGAGCGTATCACTGATGATGCCAGCAAAATCTGGATGCAGTGTGGGCTCTCCGTTGCCCGCAAACGTCAGCACATCGGGTGCCGGACCGTTTTGCTGCATGTCCTTCAGCTTGGATTTCAGCGCTTGTTGCACTTCCTCACGGGTAGGTCTTGCTGCCTTCGGCTTGAAATCCTTATTGAAACCACACTCGCAGTAGATGCAGTCGAACGAGCAAATCTTGCCATCGCCAGGCATGAGATTGATGCCCAGCGAAACGCCTAAACGCCTGGAATGCACAGGACCGAAAATCGGCGAAGGATAAATGATAGTCATAACTTACTTTCTTTTTATTTGCTAACTATGCGCAAAAATGTTCCTAACTGTGAGCATAAATGCTCCTAACTGTGGGCATAAATGTTCACAACTGTGAGCATAAGCCCATATAACTGCGCAAATGTAAGAAATAACGGAGAGAACGCCAAGCAACGGGCATAAAAAAAAGGGATACCGCCGTATCCCAACCTTTGTTAACCTTAAATCTAATACTATGAAAAACACGATGCAAAGTTACGCACTTTTCTGATACCTGCAAATATTGAAAGCAAAAAAATGTGTTTTATAACATATTTTTGCATATTTGTGCCTTATATTAAACTTTTGTAAGTTTTTTGCTCGATTCGTGGCTTTTTGCCATTCGTAGCATCTTGCTAAAGTTGATGCATGGAAAAAGAGAGGATAAATTTGTCTTTTCAGTTGGCAAACATTATCTTTGTACATTCAAAACAGAAAAACGTATGGCATACGAAGATATAGAAATGACCCCCATGATGAAGCAGTTCTTAGGACTGAAGGAGAAACACCCCGATGCCCTGATGCTGTTTCGTTGTGGCGACTTTTACGAAACCTACTCCACAGATGCAGTGATAGCCTCTGAGATCCTAGGTATCACGCTCACGAAACGCAATAATGGCAAGGGTGGAGGCAAGACCATCGAGATGGCTGGTTTTCCACATCATGCACTGGATACCTATCTGCCAAAGCTGATACGCGCTGGTAAGAGGGTGGCTATCTGCGACCAGCTGGAAGATCCGAAACTGGCCAAGAAGTTGGTGAAGCGTGGCATCACAGAACTGGTGACACCTGGTGTGGCCATGGGCGATAATGTGCTGAACTACAAGGAGAACAACTTCCTGGCAGCAGTGCATTTCTGCAAAGATGTGGTGGGACTCTCGTTTCTCGACATCTCGACAGGCGAATTCTTCGTGGCCGAAGGGCCTTTCGACTATGCCGACAAGCTGCTGAGCAACTTCAACCCTAAGGAGGTGCTCTTCATGCGTGGCAAACGCCCGCTTTTCGAGCAGTATTTCGGGAATAAGTTCTACACTTTCGAGCTCGACGACTGGGTGTTCACTGAGCAATCGGCCCGCAAGAAGCTGCTCGATCACTTCGAAGTGAAAAACCTGAAGGGCTTCGGTGTGGAGCACCTCACACAAGGCATCATCGCTGCTGGTGCCATATTGCAATATCTCGTCATCACACAGCATACGCAGATAAGCCATATCACCGCTATCTCACGCATAGAGGAGGAGAAGTACGTGCGTCTGGATAAGTTCACCATACGCAATCTGGAGCTATTAAACTCTATGAACGAGGACGGCCGTAGCCTCCTCAATGTGATAGATAAGACCATCTGCCCCATGGGTGCACGACTGCTGCGACGCTGGATGGTGTTCCCCTTGAAAGACATCAAACCCATCAACGACCGCCTGAGTGTGGTGGAATACTTCTTCCGTCAACCCGACTTCAAGGAGCAGATAGAAGACCAGCTGCATCGCATAGGCGACTTGGAGCGCATCATCTCCAAAGTGGCTACAGGACGAGTAAGTCCGCGTGAAATAGTGGCTCTGAAGCAGGCACTCCAAGCCATAGAACCCATCAAGGAGGCCTGTCTGCAAGCCGACAATGAAACCCTAAACCGCATGGGAGAGCAGCTGAACGTGTGTCTTTCTATCCGTGAGCGCATAGAGAAGGAGGTGAACAACGACCCTCCGTTGCTTGTCAATAAAGGTGGGGTGATCAAGGAGGGCTATCATGCCGAATTGGACGATCTGCGCCGCATCGCTTACAGCGGAAAAGACTATCTGCTGAAACTGCAGCAACGTGAGATAGACGCCACGGGCATCCCGAGTCTGAAGGTGGCATACAACAATGTCTTCGGCTATTATATAGAGGTGCGAAACAGTCATAAGGACAAGGTACCTGCCGAGTGGATTCGTAAGCAGACACTTGTGAATGCGGAGCGTTACATCACGCAGGAACTCAAAGAGTATGAAGAGAAAATCCTGGGCGCTGAAGACAAAATCCTGGCATTGGAGGCACAGCTTTTCGCTGAATTAGTGCAAGCCGTAGGAGAATTTATTCCTGCCATACAGATAGATGCCACACAGTTGGCACGCCTCGATTGCCTGCTTTCCTTTGCTAATGTAGCGAAGGAGAACAACTACATCCGTCCTGTCATCAGCGATGATGATGTGCTGGATATCCATCAAGGCCGTCATCCTGTGATAGAAAAAGAGCTGCCAATAGGCGAGAAGTATGTGCCAAACGATGTGATGCTCGACAGCCATAGTCAGCAAATCATCATCATCACGGGTCCAAATATGGCTGGTAAGAGTGCCTTACTACGACAGACTGCCCTTATCACCCTTCTGGCACAGATGGGATGCTTCGTGCCTGCAGAAAGCGCTCACATAGGTTTGGTAGATAAGATTTTCACGCGTGTGGGAGCCAGTGATAACATCTCCGTGGGAGAATCTACTTTCATGGTGGAGATGAATGAAGCAGCCGACATCATGAACAATCTTTCGCCTCGCAGTTTGGTGCTATTCGACGAATTGGGAAGAGGCACTTCAACATACGATGGCATCTCTATCGCTTGGGCCATTGTGGAGTATATCCATGAGCATCCGAAGGCCAAAGCTCGCACGCTTTTTGCCACACACTACCATGAGCTCAACGAGATGGAGAAGCAATATCCGCGCATCAAGAACTACAATGTCTCTGTGAAGGAGGTGAACAATCAGGTGATCTTCCTACGCAAACTGGAACGTGGAGGTTCTGAGCATAGTTTTGGTATCCATGTGGCCAAACTGGCAGGCATGCCAAAGAGCATCGTCAATCGTGCCAATGAAGTACTGAAGCAGTTGGAAAAAGACAATCAAGGCGTATCTGCTGCCAATGTAGGAAAGACGCAGAGCAACGATGGCTACCAACTGAGTTTCTTCCAATTGGATGATCCCGTGCTTAGTCAAATCCGTGATGAGATACTCAATCTTGACGTGAATAACCTTACGCCTCTGGAGGCACTCAATAAACTGAATGAAATCAAGAAGATACTGAAAGGGAAATGAAAGAGCGCATCGTTTTTCTAGATTGGCTGCGAGTATTGGCTTGCTTGATGGTAATCTTGGTGCATTGTACAGAGCCGTTTTATCTGGGCGATGGAGGCACACTGATTACCAGTGAAGCCAATGCCATGTGGAGTACCCTTATCGATTCTCCACTTCGTAGTGCCGTGCCGCTCTTCGTGCTCACTTCCAGCTACTTGCTCTTTCCCGTCAAGGGAGAAACTCGTACATTCCTGAAGCGCAGATTCACACGCGTAGGCATTCCGTTTCTGTTTTGGTTGCTCTTCTATGCCTTTGTACCGGCTATTGGAAGTAGCCTCAGCGACTATAGCTTCTCCGATAATCTGAAACATCTGTTACTGAATTTTCCAGATGCTGGCGGACATCTTTGGTTTCTCTACATGCTGCTTGGCGTCTATCTCTTCATGCCTATGCTCTCACCATGGGTAGAAAAACTGTCGAAATGCGGAGAAGAGTGGTTTCTTGCCCTTTGGCTTCTCACCACCCTCCTACCCTATCTGCGCCGCATAGCGCTTGAAGTCTATGGACTCCCCGAAGTATGGGGAGAAGCCAGTTGGAATGAATTTGGCATTCTCTATTACTTCAATGGCTTTATCGGCTATGTAGTGATGGGGCATTATTTTAAGAAATACATCCCCAAGCTTACTTGGAATAAGACACTGAGCCTTGCCCTTCCGCTTTGGATAGTAGGATATGCCATTGTAGCAGGAGGATTCTGGTACTTGATGCCGAAGGGATTTCCTATACACGAAAGCATCGACTTGGCAAAGGATATGGAAACCACATGGACTTATTGCTCACTTGGTGTAGTGATGACTACCCTTGCTTACTTTCTCATCGCCAGAAAGTTCACGGCAGACGGCACTATTTACAAGCACCTGATAGTGCCACTCTCAAAGCTTAGCTATGGCATCTACTTAGTGCATATTTTCCTTTTGGGATGGATTTTCGGCATGGTCAGCGATTGGTTCTCTGCCATGAATCCATGGATAGCCCCACCTTTTATAATAATGTGTTCTGCCGTCTTAACTTTTGCAGCAGCTGCCATAGTCACCAAACTTATATCCTATCTGCCAGGACACCGATATATTATAGGGTAGGTTTTACCTTCCCCCTGCTCTCTGCCCAAAGACTGACGATCTGGTCGAAAAACTCCAGAAATTCGCTTTTACTACCGAAATCTCTGGAAGTAGTAGGTATCTCGGTGGTAGCTTTGTAGTAAACTCTATGACCCGTTATATTGGATACATAAGGCTCATTATACTCGGTTCTTACCACCAAAACGCCATCTTTGAAGCTCTCTATCACATAGCGCATACCAGGAATCTCTTCTCTATCAAACGCTTGATTTGAAGTACTGAGCACATGGGTGGTTTCATTATACTTTAAAGTGGTAGCTATAAAGAACGGCTGTCCGAAACCATTATTTTCTGCCATGTATTTACTGAAATCCATGAAATCATCACCAAACTTCTCGCGTAAATTGCTTGATTTATAGTTGAAATCCACAAACATTTGCCCATTTTTCGACCAGAAATACCTATTTACATAAGGCAACAGAAAGTCGTAGATAGAGTAAATGCCAGGAATAATTATATCATTTTCTGTCCACGAATCACCAGAACCCGATAATGGAACAACTTTCGTAAGAGCAAATAGTCTTCCTTCCAACATTTGATTCAACGCGTCTTCAGTGAGCACTTCTTCTTCCTCTGGTATCTGTGGAAACAGCGGTTCGTCATTGTCGGAATAGCAGCCACACAGCAAGGTCAGAACGACCATCATCGGTATTAAGTAAAATTTCTTCATATCTTCTTATTTTAAATTGAGTCTGCTAAGATAATGCAAAAGATTAGAAAACCCTGCATCTGTGAAGCAGATTTTTTAAAACTTCCATCGTAATTGGAGTTGGAGGTCTGTCTTATGATTGCTGCGTATTAAATCATTTCCGCTTCCTATCTCCTCTCTATCTAGATAGTGGGTATATCCCAGTTTTCCTAAGAACATGAAGTGTTCATTGAGATCCCAACGAAAATGTGCTGAAAACCTAAACCCTTCACCATAGAACGAGGGAGAATAGAAGGTATTGAGCAATCCACGCTCATATGCATATACACGACTGTCGTAGTCATCGGTATGGAAATAGCTGCCTTGCAGCGTGAATTGCCACAAATCAACCTGCTGATAATGCAGCATTTGCGTGAAAGCAAAACCACGACTAGGACGGTAGTATAGTTGCTGAAACTGATTGAAATCCAGTGTTGAGCGCACTTGCCAATGCCCCTTCTCATACTCCATGCGAAGCCTTGCACGATGCTGATAAGTGGGTAGCGTTTTATTCGCTCCCGTCACATCACGCTCTTTGCGTTTATAGCGGTAATTAAAGACGAAAGATAAGTTCTCTTTTGGCAGATAGGTGGCTTGAAACAAGGCATCAAGACCTTTGGAAGGCTTACTGATGCGGTATTTCCACCACGGATGGGCATAGAGATCCACACCTCCAAAGAACCGCCAATGCGCTATAGGAGCCATTTCTGCGGCCAGATACCAACCATTCTCATTCTGCACGGTGCTCCCCTCTCCGAAAGTACTTCCAAACATCGACCAGTAGTCATGGCTGTAGTAACGATGCAGCAGCATGAAATTGGTGGTAGGATGCAGATTATATATCCATCTGTTTAGTGTGGCAAATCCCTGTTTTCCAAGAGCGCCCTCTCCTACCCACTCGAATTTTCGATAGCGGAAACGGTAATCCATACTGAGATTGTAGAAGTGATTTCCTTGCAGCTGATACTTGCCATATTTTAGATTCGACGGCTGCAGATTCCTATCCATCCTATAATAGATACCAGTGAGTCCTACTTTCCATGCATTACGCTCGTATGTGAGGTTGCCACCCATCATTTCTAAAGTCGTATTGCCGCGCTTATCGGCTTCTTTCTGTGTGCGATGCAAGCCACTTTCATTGATGGAAGTCAGTTTCCCACTTGAAAGACTACCATCCAGTGTGCGATGCGAATAGAAAGCCGACAAATCGAGCGATGGCAGTAAGCTTACTGTAGCAGCGATGCCCTTGAAGTAATTATACTCATCGGCACTGCTGTGTTTTTTTATTCCGTTAGCACGATATTGTGCGCTAGTTAGGGAAAAAGTTTTTCCTAACTTGAAACTTGAATTTAGCACCAATCCCTGTCCGAAACTCAGACGATAATTTCCCAAAGCCAAGGTCTTCAATCGTCCAAGATGTCCCAACACTACATAATAGGAATAATGATCGTATCCCTGCTTATTGTGCAAGGCAAAAAATGGCTCTCCCGCATCTTTTTCGCCCAGTATGCCTGCTTGCAGATAGTCACCATAACGATACTGATAGCGCACGGAGTGATAGAGCGATGGACCTAAATAGGCCGTTTCATACCCTTTACGTCGATAAAAAGGAATGTCCAAACGCGTGAGCACTTCATTCTTCCCATACTCCAATAGTTGTTTAAAAGTTGGAAAACGCTCTGTTTCTTCCACTGGTGCCACGCATACATAAGGCAATAGCAATTCAATGGTACGACGATCCATTTCTTCCACCAACTGAAGTTCATAGATGGTTTGCATCTCACCATGAATATAGACATACGCCAAGATATTCTCTATCTGCAGATCAGATAAGAATGGGAGTTGTTCCAACTGTCCCTTTGTAGCTACATTCAGATTGATGGGATTTTCTGTAAGATACTGTAGTTCTTCCAATTGACTCTGCCAATCTACTTCCAAACCATCCATTGCCAGTTGCTCCAGATTGTCATTGAGCAACAGTGAAGACTTGTTCTGCGCATAAACTTCTGCTATGCTAAGCATAAAAAATATGCCTAAAAATCGTGCAAATTTCATGTCTGCTTAATAATAAAATTAAAAATCGGTGCGAAGATACTTTAAATTAGTTAAGAAACAAGCATAAATGTGCTATTTTTTGCGGAATGCATTATTTTTGCAACATGAAAAATTATGTACTCATAGTCGTCCTACTACTCTTCTGCTGCATCAGCAATGCCGATGCGCAACGAAGAAGAAGAGCCCCCTTGAAGGTTGAGGGTGGCTATATGGTACCTGTCATTATCATCGATGGAGATACACTTCCCGATTTAGATCTGCCAAATCTCTATTGCTTCAAACCACTTCACTTCAGAAATAAGCGTCAGCAGAATAATTATACCAAGTTGGTGCGTGATGTGAAGAAAGTGCTCCCCATTGCCAATGAAATCAATGCGGCAGTGATAGAAACCTACGAATATCTACAGACGCTTCCTGATGAAAAAGCAAAGGATCGTCATATTAAAGATCTGGAAAAAGGACTGAAAGCACAATACACACCCAAACTGAAGAAACTTACATTCAATCAAGGAAAATTGCTTATAAAGCTTATCGATCGTCAGAATAATCAGACTTCCTACGAACTGGTGAAAGCTTTCTTAGGACCATTTAAAGCTGGATTCTATCAAGCTTTTGCATGGACATTTGGTGCCAGTCTTAAGAAAGAATACGATGCAGAAGGCGATGATCAACTCACAGAAAGAGTGATTTTGCAAGTGCTTAACGGACAGCTATAATGCTGCTTTCATCTGTTTGAAGAAATCCCATATCACAATGCCTGCCGTTGTAGAGACATTCAATGAATGCTTCGTGCCATATTGAGGAATCTCTATACACCCATCTGAAAGATTGACCACTTCTTGCAGTACGCCTTTCACTTCATTTCCTAAGACTACAGCATATTTCTTCGTGGCATCCAACTGAAGGTTTTCCAGCATTACACTCCCTTCTACTTGTTCGATGGAATAGATAAAATAACCTGCTGCCTTCAATTCATTGATTGCTATAGTGGTATCCTTAAAATATTTCCAATCGACTGTATCTTCTGCTCCTAAGGCCGTTTTATGTATTTCCTGATGTGGAGGTGTAGCAGATATACCACACAGATAAATAGCTTCTACACGAAAAGCATCTGAAGTACGAAATACAGAACCAACATTATATTGGCTTCTCACATTATCTAATACCACTATCAGAGGCAACTTCTTAGCTTCCTTAAACTCCTCTGTAGAGATTCTGTTTAGTTCTGTAATCTTAAGTTTACGCATATCTTTTCGTTATTGTTTATATACCTGTTGAAAACTGTTGAAAACTTGTCAATAAATAGTTGAAAGTTTTTAAAAAAATATTCTTGCATTACTCAAAAATATCATTAGTATCCATTCCAACTAACCTTCCAAAAAAATGAAGCTTTATTTTTTAAAAAGTTTCCCACTAAAAGAAGAAGAAAAATCAACTATAAACATCTAAAAAAATATCTACATTCAACATATTCAACACCTGTTCATAACTCTATCTTCATTTTTCTTAAATCATTTTATTTCAGTACTTTCAAATAAAATGAATAGTGTTCATAACTTTCAAAAAACTTTACTTCAGAAAATAATAACTTAAAAAGCAAGAAATTATAGAAAAAGTTTTCCACACTATCAACCAACTAATATCATCAACATGGATTTATGAATAAATATTTAAACCTAAATAATATCTTGATGATGTGAGTGTGAATTATTCATGCAGTAAAAACTTCACCAGCTTCTTGGTAGCTATGGCTCTATGGCTGATTTTGTTCTTTATTTCTTCTCCTAATTCAGCAAATGTCTTTTCAAATCCATCTGGTACGAAGACAGAATCGTATCCGAAGCCACCAGAGCCTCTCTCAGAGCGAATAATAGTTCCCTTGATAGTTCCCTCAAAAAGATGCATTTTGCCGTCTAGAATCAAAACTATGGCCGTTCTGAACTGCGCATTTCTATTCTCTATATCTTGCATATCCGTCAGTAACTTCCGAATATTGTCTTTAGAGTTGTGCTGCGGACCAGCATAGCGTGCAGAATAAACGCCAGGAGCACCATTCAGGGCTTCTACTTCCAAACCAGTATCATCGGCAAAACAATCTACATGATAATGTTCATAGATATAGTTTGCTTTTTGATAAGCATTGCCTTCAATGGTATCTGAAGTCTCAGGAATTTCTTCTTCACAATGAATATCTTTCAAGTTCATTATTTGGATTTTATCCTCTAAAATCTCAGATACTTCTTGAAGTTTATGTGCATTATTGGTTGCAAAAACTATTTTCTTCATGCTTTTTCTTCTGTAATGTTTTGACCGTCTAATATGATAGATTCTTGTTTATTGTCTTTTTTGACCTTGGCTTTGATTTGGTTGAATCCTTCACCAAATACACCAATGACTGCACTTTGAGAGACAAAAGCGTTGGGATCTATGCTTTTTATAAGGCGAAATATTTCTACAGATTGTTTTTTATATGCCAATACAACCAATACTTTCACTGGTTGTTTTTTATACCATCCAGTACCATCCAGCACGGTGACTCCTCGATGTGTATCTTTATTGATGTGATCTGCTATCTTCTGGTATTCTTTAGAGAAGATGAAGAATTGTACGGCTTGACGTGCACCATTGACTACATAGTCGAGAACATAGCCGATAATAAACAATGTGACTAAACCAAAGATTACACGCTTCAGATCATAAAATACAAAGTAACAAGAACCAATGATAATAAGATCACAGATCTGTATCATACGACCTAAACTTACATCTTTATACTTATTTACTATGGCAGCTATGATATCTGTACCACCAGTACTGCCATTGGCATTAAAGACGATACCAAGTCCGAAACCACAGATTACAGCACCAATGATACATGCCATAAATTCCTGACCTTCACCGAGAATAAGTGGTGCTATACCATTTTCATCATTGATAAGTTTCTGGAACCACCAAAGTAAGAATGTAAGCAATACGATACTATAGCTGGTTCTCAGTGTGAATTTAAAGCCTAAATACTTTATGGCAAAAAGTATCAAGATAGCATTAATTATAAAATAGGTTGTCTGAATAGGAAATCCAGTGGCGTAGAAGATAATAGCGCCAATACCCGTAGTACCACCAGTAGTGATTTGATAAGGCAGCATGAAAGCCGCCCATGCCATGGCATAGCAGCAAAGACCAAAGGTAATGAAAAACATATCTTTGATCTCTGCCAGTATGTATTCCTTAGAAGGTTTTTGTAGCTTTATCATTTAATGACAATGTTAACAATCTTATTTGGTACCACAATCACTTTGACCACTTGTTTGCCTTCCATCCATTTTTCGGAACGCTCATCAGCAATGGTTTCTTTCTCAATGCTTTCTTTTGTAGCATCGATAGCAAATTCCTTGTTGTAACGAGCCTTACCATTAAAGGAAACAGTATAGTTGATAGTACTTTCTTTCAAATACTCCTCATTGTAAGCAGGCCATTGAGCATCACATACAGATGTTTCGTGTCCCAAAATACTCCAAAGTTCTTCAGCTATGTGTGGTGCAAATGGAGCCAAAGTGATGATGAATGGTTCCAAGATGGCTTTTTTGCTACATTTCAGTGTGAAGAGCTCATTGACGCAAATCATGAAAGCACTGATGCTGGTGTTGTATGAGAATTGCTCTATATCACCAGTGACTTTCTTAATCAGCTTATGCAGTGATTTCAGTTCTTCTTTAGTAGGTTCTTCATCTGTTACTAAGAAATTATCGTTACGGTCGTAGAAGAGTGTCCAGAACTTCTTCAAAAAGCGATGCACACCATCTATACCATTGGTATCCCATGGTTTTGATTGCTCCACAGGACCGAGGAACATCTCATACATGCGGAGTGTATCGGCACCATATTTCTCTACGATCATATCTGGATTCACCACATTGAACATCGACTTACTCATCTTCTCGATGGCCCATCCGCAGATGTATTTGTCGTTTTCGAGGATAAACTCTGCAGTCTTGTATTCAGGATTCCAGTTCTTAAAGGCTTCTATATCCAGCACATCATTGCTTACGATGTTCACATCCACATGGATAGGCGTTACATCATACTGATCCTTCAGTCCTAATGAAACGAAGGTATTGGTGTTTTTGATGCGATATACAAAGTTGCTACGGCCTTGAATCATGCCTTGATTAACCAATTTCTGGAATGGCTCTTCCATTTCAGAAACACCCAGGTCTTTCAAGAACTTATTCCAGAAACGAGAGTAGATCAAGTGGCCAGTAGCATGCTCTGTACCACCCACATAGAGATCTACATTCTTCCAGTAATGGTCGGCTTTCTCAGACACCAATGCTTCCTCGTTCTTAGGATCCATATAGCGCAGATAATAAGCGCTAGAGCCAGCAAAACCAGGCATGGTGCTCAGTTCCAATGGGAATACAGTCTTATCATCTATCTTAGCATTCTCAACCACTTGCTTATTAGCTTCATCCCAAGCCCACTTTGTGGCACGTCCCAATGGAGGTTCGCCCGTCTCAGTAGGCTTATATTCATCAATTTCAGGAAGTTCCAGTGGCAGGCACTCTGCAGGAATCATATAAGGCATACCATCCTTGTAGTACACTGGGAATGGCTCTCCCCAATAGCGCTGACGAGAGAAGATGGCATCACGCAGACGGTAGTTCACCTTCACACGTCCCAGATGGTGTTCCTTGACGTATTTCTTCGTAGCAGCAATAGCTTCCTTGATGGTGAGTCCGTTGAGGTTGAGGTCACAGTAAGGCTCTACCCCACTCTTTGGTGAGTTGCACACGATGCCTTCCTTGGCATCGAAGCTCTCCTCACTTACATCACATCCTTCTACCAGTGGTACGATAGGAAGATTGAAGTGCTTAGCGAAGGCATAGTCACGACTATCGTGTGCTGGAACAGCCATGATGGCACCAGTTCCATAGCCAGCTAATACATAGTCGCTTATCCAGATAGGTACGGCTTCACCAGTAAATGGATTGATGGCATAACTGCCAGAGAATACGCCAGTTACACTGCGATCTGCTATTCTGTCTCTTTCAGTTCTTTTCTTCGTTCTGTCCAGATAGGCTTCTACTTCGACTTTTTGACCCTCTGTAGTTACTTGAGAAACCAACTCACTCTCTGGTGCCAAAACCATGAAAGTCACACCATACATAGTGTCTGCACGCGTAGTAAAGATGGTAAACTCCAAGTCGCTGTCCTTCACTTTGAATTGCACTTCTGCACCTTCAGAGCGACCAATCCAGTTGCGTTGAGTTTCTTTCAGGGAATCTGTCCAATCGATCACATCTAGTCCGTCGAGCAAACGCTGTGCATATGCAGAAGTACGAAGACACCACTGACGCATCTTTTTCTGCTCCACAGGATAGCCACCACGTACGGAGAGACCTTCTACTACTTCATCATTAGCCAACACCGTACCCAGTTTCGGACACCAGTTTACCATCGTTTCTCCCAGATAGGCTATGCGGTAGTTCATCAAGGTTTCTTGTTTCTCCTTCTCGCTCTTGGCATTCCATTCGGCAGCTGTGAAGCTAATTTCCTCAGTACAAGCCACATCCAGTCCTTCGGTGCCCTCAGTTTCAAAATGCTTCACCAGTTCAGAGATTGGTTGTGCCATTTGGCACTTGTTGCAGTAGAAACTCTCGAACATCTTCTGGAAAGCCCACTGTGTCCATTTATAGTAGATAGGATCACATGTGCGCACTTCCCTATCCCAATCGAAACAGAAACCTATCTTATCGAGCTGTGAGCGATAGCGGTTGATATTATTTACGGTAGTAATGGCAGGGTGCTGTCCCGTCTGAATGGCATACTGCTCTGCTGGAAGTCCGTAGGCATCATAGCCCATAGGATTCAGCACATTGAAGCCCTGCAGACGTTTGTAGCGTGCATAGATATCAGAGGCAATATAGCCCAATGGATGGCCCACATGCAGTCCTGCTCCTGATGGATAAGGAAACATGTTGAGTACATAATACTTCGGACGACTCTCATCTTCCGTCACTTTGTAGGTCTTATTATCCACCCACTTCTTTTGCCATTTTTTCTCTATTTCCCTGAAATTGTATTCCATAATACCTATTGTTTAATAATCGGTTGCAAAATTACTTTAATTTTCTGAATATTATTGCTTTTTCTGCTCTAATTCCTTTTGTTTTCTATAATCATTGAACTGTGCCCATGCTGCTCCTAAGAATACAAGCGCATAAAAAGCACTATGCCATGAACTTCTTCCTTCATAAAAAAAGAAATCATACGTAGCCGCTATAAATCCAATGATGTAGATTGGAAATAGTAAATATAAATTAAAAAACTTTTTCATGATTCCTTAATATTTTCTTTTTCTTTACGCTTCTTCACTTCCACAAAAAAGAAGTAACATGATTGGAAAATAAACCAAGCACCTCCTAATAGATATATCCAATCCACGAGGTTACTCCCCTCTCCTATTAGAGTAGTCAATGCATCTATAATTAATGCCAATCCGCAGATAAACATCAAAACGGATAAAAACTTAATCACAAGGATGATTACTTTGTTGTCTTTCATAACTTTTTGTATTTGATGTAATGATGGATGCTCAGTGCGAAGAAAAAGCAGGCAGCTATGATGTAGAGTCCGAAACGGAGTTTACTGGTATGCTCGTCTGCCAGCAGAATCATCAGCACATTGATGAACCCCAACATCAGCCACACAAAGCCATAATAGCTATAAAACCCTTTCTTCATTCAATCCTTAACATCTTAATCCTCAACCTCTTCCAGCACCTCCATCTTCATGCGCTTACCCTTATAGAAACACATGAAGTAAACGCCGATAATCACAAAAGGAATGCTAAGCAGCTGTCCCATATTGAAGGTCATGCCCTCTTCAAATGCCACCTGGTCTTCTTTCAGGAACTCGATGAAGAAGCGGAATATGAAAATCTCCGTGAGCACCAAGCCGAAGAAGAAACCACGCTTATAGGTCTTCAGCGTCTTGTAGAGCACCACCATGCCGATGAAGAACACAAAGTAGGCCATCGCTTCGTAGAGCTGTGCAGGATGACGAGGCACCATATCCACACGCTCGAAGATGAACGCCCAAGGCACATCGGTAGGCTTGCCGATAATCTCAGAATTCATCAGGTTTGCCAGACGTATGCAGCATGCGCAGATAGGAGTGGCTATGGAGATTATGTCGAAGATATCGAGCATGTGGAACTTGTACTTACGGCAGTAGAGCATCAATGCCAAGATGAGGCAGAGTGTGCCACCATGACTGGCAAGTCCCTGATAACCAATCCATTTCCAACCACCATCTGGTAGGAATTTTACTGGAAGAAACATCTCTGCCACATGGTTGAGATAGTATTCGGGCTCATAGAACAGGCAGTGTCCCAGACGTGCACCGATAATCATGCCGAAGAAGCAGTAGAAAAACAGAGGGTCGAACTTCTTCTCATCTATCTTGCGGTCTATGTACTGCTGGCGCACCATGAGATACGACAATGCGATGCCCACTACCCACAATAATCCGTAGTAGCGGATGGAAAAATTGCCTGCGATATTCAGAAATACCGGATCTGGATTCCAGTTGATAGTTAAAAGTAAAGCCTTCATGTTCAGTTATAAAATATGTGGCAAAGCCATATTATAATTATTTAATCTTTTAATTTTTTAATCTTCAGTTTCTGCGTGTCAGACGTTGAATCTGAAGTGCATGATGTCTCCGTCTTGCACCACATAGTCCTTGCCTTCTACGTTCAGCTTACCAGCTTCACGCACAGCGGCTTCGCTACCATAGTGGATATAGTCTTCATACTTGATCACTTCTGTACGGATGAAGCCCTTCTCAAAGTCGGTATGTATCACACCCGCACATTGTGGAGCCTTCCAGCCCTTCTTGTATGTCCACGCCTTCACTTCCATCTCACCTGCTGTGATGAAGGTCTCCAGATTCAGCATGTGGAAGGCCGTCTTCACCAATCGGTTCACGCCCGACTCCTCCAAGCCTACTTCCTCAAGGAACATCTGGCGGTCTTCATACGTTTCCAGTTCGGCAATGTCGGCTTCCGTCTTGGCAGCTATCACCAGTATCTCTGCGTTTTCATCCTTCACGGCTTCACGAACCTCATCCACATAGTGGTTGCCCTTCACGGCACTGCCTTCATCGACGTTGCACACATAGAGCACGGGCTTAGAGGTAAGTAGAAAGAGATTCTTGGCAGCTGTCTGCTCGTCTTTGGTGTCAAACTCCACCGTGCGAGCCGATTTGCCTTGCTCCAGTGCCTCTTTATACTTCAGCAGTACACCATAAGTGAGCTTTGCCTCCTTATCGCCACCCGTAGTAGCCATCTTCTGCACCTTCTGAATGCGACTCTCTATGGTCTCTAAGTCCTTCAGTTGCAACTCTGTATCTATGATTTCCTTGTCGCGTACAGGGTTCACGCTGCCATCTACGTGCGTCACATTGCCATCGTCGAAGCAGCGCAGCACATGGATGATGGCATCCGTCTCACGGATGTTGGCCAGGAACTTATTTCCCAGACCTTCACCCTTGCTGGCACCCTTCACCAGTCCGGCTATGTCCACTATCTCCACGGTGGCAGGCACTATGCGTCCTGGATGCACCAATTCTGCCAGTTTGCCCAGTCGCTCATCAGGCACGGTGATCACGCCCACATTAGGTTCTATCGTACAAAAAGGAAAATTCGCTGCTTGTGCCTTTGCGCTCGAAAGGCAATTGAAAAGGGTTGATTTACCTACGTTTGGCAAACCTACTATACCACATTGTAACGCCATAATCTGTTTCTATTTATAAATAATGTGCAAATATAATGCAAATCGAATGCAAAAACAAAGTTTACTTTGATTTTTGCTAAGATGCAGCTTATCTTTTTGAACCAGCTAGTTGGGAAAATATTTTTTCTCAGTTAGGAAAAATTTTTTTTCTAGTTAGGAAAAAATTGCGCTTGCACACAGCAACAATTTTTCTTGTGCGTAGGCGCAAAATCAGAAAAGAAGCACTCAGAATGAAAAAAAATCAATAAAAAGATTGCCAGTTTAAAAACTATGCTTACCTTTGCATCGGTTTAAACATTTTGGTATAGGTTTACTTCTCTGTGAAGAGCGGTAAATTTCAAAAACAAGAAGTAAAATTATTACAAAGATATAAGTTTTGTCGTGTTTTATTTTGTGTTTGTGTTGTGGATGAAGCTACTTGTGAAAGCAGCTTCATTTTTTTTGTATGTGCAAAATGCAATAATATAAAAGGCCAGGGTTTTGCCCTGGCCTTTTTCTGTTGTTTCAAAGAGTATAGATTATGATATGGTTGGGTTTATTTTAAAGATTCGGATTGTCGATCGTAAGTGTCATTTCTGGTACCAAAACAAACTCATTCTGCTTGTTGTTCCACTTGTAGTAAGTGTTGGTGATGCTCTTGCCTTCGTATGAAGAACGGATGCAAACATCATTCACCCAAGCGTTCTTAGAGTTGTTCCACTTCATGGTCACTTCCTCAATACGACGGTTTTGTGCATCGTACTGATATACCAGCTTCTGGTAGTTGACCAACATACCACCTTCGTTCTTATAAACTGTCTGGCTCATTACCAAACCATTTATCTCTTCTGAATTGTAAATCAGATTGTCACGATTGTCTGCCATTACGTTCATCCCGCATACCATCATGATGGCGCAGAGGATCATTGTTTTAAGTGCTTTCATAACTTTATGCTTTTATTTTTACTTTTACAATTTGTAAGCATTTATTTCTCAAATGCGGTGCAAATGTACGCACTTTTTTGACACGAACAATAGTTTTTCAAAAATATTTTATCATTATGTCAGAATTAAGACCTTCCTTCACTTTCCAAGATTTACTTTTTGTAACAAAAAGAAAGCTGGAAGTTGGTCTTCCAGCTCTTTTTCTTTTCACCAAGCGAAGTGCTTTAAACTTTCACCTAACTTTTGGATTGTAAGTTAAAAAATGTTATCGAAGTGTCTTAGTGTGCTTCGAGCCAATTCTCTCCCCATCCAAACTCCACTTTCAGAGGCACTTTCATCTGATAGGCTTGCTCCATTTCTTCACTTACGATTTTTTCTACGATGGCTTTTTCTTCCATTGGAACACTGAAATTGAGTTCGTCGTGCACCTGTAGAAGCAGCTTCGCTTTCAGGTTGTTACTTCTGAAGCGCTGATAGATGCGTGCCATAGCTACTTTGATGATGTCTGCAGCACTTCCTTGGATAGGAGCATTCACAGCATTACGCTCTGCATAGCCACGTACGGTGGCATTGTGGGAGTTGATATCTGGCAGATAGCGTTTGCGGTGGAACACTGTTTCCACGTAGCCATGTGTTTTAGCAAACTGTTTGCTTTGCTCGATATAATCCTGAATCTGTGGATAGGTCTGGAAGTAGCCGTCTATTAGTTCTTTGGCTTCTTTTCGATCCACGTTCATTCGCTCTGCCAATCCAAAGACGGATATGCCATAGATAATGCCGAAATTGGCCGTCTTTGCTTTACGACGCATGTCCTTTGTCACCTCTTCGATAGGCACCTTATATATTTTAGCACTGGTGGCTGCATGTACATCGTAGCCATGCTGAAAGGCTTCTATCATGTTGTGATCACCACTCAAGTGTGCCATAATGCGAAGCTCTATCTGCGAATAATCGGCCGAGAAAAACTCGCATCCTGGATCGGGGATGAAGGCTTTGCGTATCTCCTTACCGTCTTCATCACGGATAGGGATGTTTTGCAAATTGGGATCGCTGGAACTCAATCGGCCAGTGGCTGTCACTGCTTGATTGAATGACGTATGTATGCGTCCTGTCTTTGGGTTTATCAAGAGGGGTAGGGCATCCACATAGGTACCTAGCAATTTCTTCAGTCCTCTGTAATCAAGGATTTTTCCCACAATCTCATGTTTGTTTCTTAGGCTTTGCAGTATCTCCTCATTGGTGACATACTGTCCCGTCTTGGTCTTCTTTGGTTTTTCCATGAGGTGTAGTTTCTCAAAGAGAATATCGCCTACTTGTTTTGGCGAACTGATGTTGAACTCCGTACCCGCTAGTGCATAGATTTCGTGTTCGATGTCTTCCATGCGCTTAGTGAATAGGGTAGAGGTCTGCTTCAGTGCCTCAGTATCTATCAGCACGCCATTGCTCTCCATATTTACCAGTACAGGTACCAATGGCATTTCAATGTTATAGAAGAGATCTTCCACTTGATACTTTCGGAGCTCTTCTTTCAGGATGTGGTAGAGTTTCAGTGTGACATCAGCATCTTCGCATGCATACTTGTACACCTCAGATGGAGGAAGGTCACGCATGTTCTTTTGGTTCTTTCCCTTCGGACCTATCAGTTCGTCGATGTGTATGGTTTTATAGTGCAGATAGATTTCTGCTAGGTAATCCATATTATGACGGAGTTCGGGTTGCAAAACATAGTGAGCCAACATGGTGTCGAAGAGAGGGCCTCTCACTTCAGTACCATATTGCTGTAGCACTATCATGTCGGACTTGATATTCTGACCAACCTTCGTGATTTCTTCATTTTCGAACAATGGTTTGAAAGCAGCCACTATTTTTCGTGCTTCTGCTTCATCTGAAGGGACAGGCACATAGTATGCCCTATTTTCAGCATCGCTGAAGCTCATGCCCACCAATTCGGCCTTCATGGGTTCTGTATTGGTGGTCTCTGTATCTATTGCAACGATTTTTGCAGACAGGAGTTTTTGTAGAAATTCAGCTCTTTTTACCTCAGAATCAGCTAGTTGGTAATCATAATCCAGAGAATTTAAGCCCGCGAGAATCGAATTTTCGGCATCGCCTTGCCCGTCGGACGGAAAAATCGCAAACAAATCGCCTTGAACGGGTCCCTCTTTAGGGGCTTCTGCATTTGCTTGCTGAAAGAGTGGTCCACCAAAGAGCCCACCCATAGATGATGTATCCGACGAAGAGGGTAGGGGAGAGGCACCCACACGATCTGCCACCTTATTTAATAAGGTACGAAATTCCAAGTCACCAAAAAGACGTTTCAGTTCCTCCATGTTGGGGCTTCCCATTTCGAGCGCCTCCATATCCAGTTCGATAGGCACATCACGCTTGATGGTCGCAAGGAAGTAGGAGAGTTTTATCTTATCTGTATTCTCCTCCACTTTTTTCTTAAGAGCACCCTTCAGTTGGTCTGTATGTGCCAGCAAACCTTCTACACTTCCAAATTCAGCTATCAGTTTCTGAGCTGTCTTTTCTCCTACACCAGGACAGCCAGGGATATTATCTGATGCGTCACCCATCAGTCCGAGGAAATCAATTACCTGCTTTGTGTCTTCGATACCAAATTTGTTTTTCACTTCCTCAGGACCCATAATCTCGTATCCTCCACTGTGCTTCGGACGATACATAAAGATGTTTTCTCCCACCAACTGTCCATAATCCTTATCTGGGGTGAGCATATACGTAGTGATTCCTGCTTTTCCCGCTTTAGTGGCCAAAGTGCCTATGACATCATCTGCCTCATAGCCTTTCACTTCAAGGATAGGGATATTGTAGGCTTTGATTATCTCCTTTATGATAGGTACAGATTGGCGAATTACCTCTGGTGTCTCCTCACGTTGAGCCTTGTATGCTTCGTAAAGCTCATGACGGAAGGTTGGGCCTGCAGGATCGAATGCGATGCCCAGATGTGTAGGTTTCTCCTTATGGAGCACTTCCTCAAGGGTGTTGACAAAGCCCATGATGGCCGATGTATTCTGTCCTTTGGAGTTGATTCGCGGACTTTTTATCAGTGCGTAGTAAGCCCTATAGATGAGGGCATAGGCATCTAACAGGAAGAGTTTTTCGGGTGTTTTCATTTCTATTTCTATTTTTTCTTGGTAAAGTTACAAAAAAATGGCTAATTCCGACTTTTATTATTACTTTTGTATCGCCAAAAAAGTATTTATGGATTATAAATCAGTCATCTTAGCACCTATAGTCGCAGAACGTGAGCGTTTCAATGCCGTTTTCGACAAAGCGCTCCAGAGTTCCAACCCTCTACTGAATGAGGTGCTGGAACATGTGCGTCATACCTCTGGAAAAAAGATGCGTCCGATGCTTGTGCTGCTTGCTGCCAAGCTTTTTGGAGAAGTGACTGATGCTACGCTCCATGCGGCAGTAGCTCTGGAACTGCTGCATAATGCCAGTTTGGTGCACGATGATGTGGTAGATGAGAGCGATGAGCGTCGTGGAAAGCCATCTGTCAATGCTGCTTTTTCTAATAAGGTGGCCGTGCTTTCTGGCGATTTCATGTTGGCTACTGGATTGCTCGAAGTGGATAAGTCGAAAGATCTGAAAATCATGGAGATTGTCTTCGGCATGGGTCGGGATTTGGCAGATGGAGAGATTTTACAACTACATAACAATGCCATCGAAGAGCATTCCTATGAGATTTACTATGATGTGATACGCAAGAAAACGGCTGTTCTCTTCGAGGCATGTGCCTCTGTTGGAGCCATTTCTGGTGGTGCATCTGATGCAGAAGTGGAAGTGATGCGTCGTTTTGGTGAATACATAGGGCTTTGTTTCCAAATCAAAGATGATATATTCGACTATATTTCTGATAGTAAGCAACTTGGAAAACCTACTGGCAATGATATGCGTGAAGGGAAATTGACGCTCCCCGTGCTATATGCACTTAATCAGACGAAAGATGCAGAGGCTCATCGTATAGCAGCGAAGGTTAAAGCTGGTACAGTGGATGTAGAGGAAATCTCTTGGCTTATCAACTTTGCGATAGGGGAGGGGGGAATCCAATATGCTGAATCTGTAATGGAAGATCTTCGTGCTAAAGCTGTCGATTTGCTAAAAAACTTTCCTCCTACAGAGGTGAAAACTGCACTTCTCGCTTATCTAGATTTTGTGATTTATCGTGAGAAATAACAAATACTTTTATAAAATAACAGGCTGGGGTTTTTAGACCTCAGCCTGTTTTCTTATATAGTGTTGAGTGACTTTACCAGATTTTTACTTCTTCTCCGAAGATATCGCTCAGTAGGTAGTTGGCTAAGCGACTGGTACCCAAGCGAAAATGTTGGTTATTGAGCCACTCTTCTCCTAATATCTCCTTGACGATGGTATAATATACCAGCGCATCATGTACGTTGCTGATGCCACCTGCTGGTTTAAAACCAACCTTACGTCCTGTTTTCTCATAATACTCCCTGATGGCATGGCACATCACATATGCCGCTTCTGGCGTAGCAGAAACACCTATTTTACCTGTAGATGTCTTGATGAAATCTGCTCCAGAATACATGGCAAGGATAGATGCTTTCTTGATGTTCTCAGCCGTTTTTAGCGCTCCTGTTTCGAGGATTACTTTCAACGTGTGATCATCTCCGCATACATCACGAATCTCTTCTATCTCGTCGCACATGGCTTCGTAATCACCTGCAAGGAACTTTCCAACAGAAATCACGATGTCTATCTCATCGGCTCCATCTTTCAGTGCTAAGCTTGTCTCTACCATTTTCACTTCTGGGAATGTCTGAGAAGAAGGGAAGCCGGCAGACACACAGGTGATATGTACATTTTCTACCTCCAGTGTATCTTTTACGATTTCCGCAAAGCATGGATATACACAGATAGAAGCTACATTCTTCATATCTGGATGCTCTTCATCAAAATTGTTGACTTTCTGTGTGAATTTCATCACACTCTCGTCATTATCTGTCTCCTTGAGGGTGGTGAGGTCGATGCAGTTGAAGAGTAGTTTCTTCACTTCCAGCGAATTGTTCTCTTCTACTTTTTCTGTCAGCAGATTGGCAACTTCCTTCTGCACTTGCTCATCATTGAGCTTGGTGTCATAGAGCGCCAATGCCTGATCATACTTACTCTGTTCTCTTTTGATATTCAATATCTCCATATCACTGTAGTTTTGAGTTATTTTTATGCCTTTCCTTATCTCTATTTGTCTTTTTCTCGATGGTTTTTTGGAACGCCGCCGTGAGGTTTACCCCCGTTTGATTGGCTAAGCAAATGAGTACCCAAAGCACATCGGCCATTTCCTCTTCCATATTATCTTTTTCGCCCGCTTTGAACGATTGATCTCCATATTTACGTGCCAAGACGCGTGCCAATTCTCCCACCTCTTCGGTGAGCACAGCCATGTTGGTGAGCTCGCTGAAGTAGCGTACTCCGTAAGTCTTTATCCATTCGTCAACAGTTTTCTGAGCTTCTTCTATCGTCATATTCATTCCTTGTTTTTAGTGTCTATACAGATGGTCACAGGTCCATCGTTTAGCAGTTCAACTTTCATGTCGGCACCAAATTCACCCGTACCTATATCCTTGCCAAGTTCGCTGCGCAATGCCTCACAGAAGCGCTCATAAAGCGGCACGGATATTTCTGGCTTTGCCGCTTTGATGTAGGAAGGGCGATTGCCCTTCTTGGTGGAGGCGTATAGTGTGAACTGACTGATGGCGAGGATTTCACCATTTACATCCAGCACCGACTTATTCATCACACCATTTTCATCATCAAAGATTCGCAAATTTACGATTTTTTTGGTCAACCATGCGATATCTTCTTCATTATCTTCATCCATCACCCCGATAAGTACCAGTAATCCCAGTCCTATCTGAGCCTTACAATGCCCATCAATGGTAACAGAGGCTCGTTTGGTTCTTTGTATCACTACTCTCATGATAGTTTACTCACTATATTGTTGTCAAAATATGCTTTTATCAGACTTGCTTTCTGCTTTCCAACGACTTCATTCAGGGCTTCAAGTTCTGCTTCTTTGATACGCTTCACGCTCTTGAAGTGTTTTAGAAGTGCTTGCTTGGTCTTAGTACCGATACCCTTAATGCTATCAAGCTCCGAACTTATTTGGTGCTTGCTACGTTTCTCACGATGGAAGGTGATTGCGAAACGGTGTACCTCATCTTGTATGCGAGTGAGCAGATGGAAGAGGGCCGACTCTTGTTTGATGCCTACCGTCTGTGGTGGGAAGCCATAGAGCAGTTCGTTGGTGCGATGTTTGTCGTCTTTTGCCAAACCTGCAATGGGGATTTTGATATTCAGCTCATCC
>CADALZ010000004.1:88055-117061 GCA_902788865.1 uncultured Bacteroidales bacterium
GCCCATCTGGCCCTTACCACCATCCGTAATGATGAGGTCGGGTAGGGGAGTTTCCTCTTTGAGGGCACGGGCATACTTGCGATAAACCACTTCACGCATAGACGCATAGTCGTCTGGACCCACCACCGTTTTAATATTATACTTGCGATAATCGTTTTTTGAAGGCTTTCCTTTGATGAAAACCACGCATCCAGCTACAGGATCAGAACCTTGAATGTTGGAATTGTCGAAGCACTCTATGCGTATAGGCAGTTTTTCCAGATGAAGTAGGTCTTGTAATTCTTTAAGCAGTCGGACCGCCCTCTGTTCTGGATTCAGCTTCTCTTCCTGTTGTAAGCGATCTTTCTTGTATTCCTTTACATTGAGTTCTGAAAGCTCCAATAGTTTTTTCTTATCACCTCTCTGTGGCACGGTAAAGGAAGCGTTGTTCATCTCCATCTCTACCGCAAAGGGAACGATAATCTCCTTTGCCTTGCTTCCGAAACGCTCGCGCATCTCCGAGATGCCTAATGTAAGCAACTCTTCGAGGCTTTCGTCCATACGACGTTTGTATTCGAAGGTGAACGACTGGTTGATGCATCCGTTCTTCACGTGCATAAAGTTGATGAAGGCCGACTTATGCTCTGTATCTTCCTCGATAGAAAAGACGTCAATGTTGTCCATGTGATAGTTCACCACCTCCGATTTAGCGTTGAAGTTGCGCAGGATGTTAATCTTCTGCTTCACGGCTTCAGCCTCCTCAAAGCGCCATTCCTCTGCCAGTTGCTTCATCTCCGTTTCCATCGATTTCTCCAGAGCGCGTGTATTCCCTTTCAGGATCTCACGCACTTGATCCACCCCTTTCATATAGTCTTCTTCCGTTTGCTTTCCCACACACGGACCTTTGCAGTTTCCCAGATGGTATTCCAGGCAAACCTTGAATTTACCAGCCTCAATGTTCTCTTTTGTAAGATTAAGATTACATGTGCGCAGTGGGTACAGGTGTTTGATAAGCACCATGATATTATTCAGTGCTCCCACGAACGTATAGGGGCCATAGTAAGTGACATGCTTCTTATCCGTCTGACGGGTTTTGTAGATTTTGGGAAAAGGGGTGTTGGGGATGGCGATGGACGGGTAGGTCTTGTCATCCTTCAGCATCACGTTGTAGCGTGGCTTATATTTCTTGATGAGCCTGTTTTCCAGATTCAGTGCGTCTTCCTCTGTGCGTACGGTGGTGTAGCTGATGTCTTGAATCTTGCTCACCAGTATGCGTGTTTTGGCCGATTCTTGGTTTTTGTTGAAATACGACGAAACACGCTTCTTGAGATTTTTTGCCTTACCGACGTAGATGATGGTGCCAGTCTCATCCCAATACTGATAGCTGCCAGGTTCTTCTGGCAGGCGGTCAACAATGGTCTTGAGATAGCTCAGTCTTTCTTCGCCAGTACGCTTTTCCATAGTGTCAAAGTGAAAGGATAGATTCTACTTCGATGTCCTTGTCGAACACTTCACGGCCATTGAGACGCTTCAGTTCGATAATGAAATTAACATACACCTTCTTTGGATGCAACTTGTTTACCAATTCATAGGCAGCTTTCATCGTGCCGCCTGTTGCCAGAATGTCATCGTGAAGCAGCACTACATCGTCCTCACTAATGGCATCCTTATGCATCTGAATGGTGTCCTTGCCATACTCCTTATCGTACGTGGCTTCGATGGTTTCAGCGGGAAGCTTTCCTGGTTTGCGGATAGGCACGAAACCGGCACCAAGTCTAGTGGCTAAGACAGGAGCCATGATGAAACCACGACTCTCGATGCCCACTACTTTGGTTATACCTTTATCCTTATAAGTCTCATACAGAGTATCTGCTAAAACCTTCAGCGCCTCTGGTTGTTTGAAGAGCGTGGTCTCATCATAGAACAAGATTCCCTTAATGGGGAAGTCTGGGACGGTTCTTACATTCTTGATTAAATATTCTTTTGTCATATCTAAAAATTTTAATGTTCCACGTGAAACAATTATGATTTATCTGCCTGATAATACCAGCAATACATTGATATCACTTGGGGAGACACCTGGGATTCTACTGGCTTGTCCGATGTTGTCTGGATCTATCTTTGTCAGTTTCTGACGCGCCTCCGTAGATAAGGATTGAATGCTGTTGTAATCGAATTTTCCTTTGATTTTTATGGATTCTAACCGTGTTAGCTTGCTTGCCATCAAGCGTTCACGAACAATATATCCTTCATACTTTATCTGAATCTCTGCAGCTTCGATAATTTCCTCCTTGCGCTCTGTGATACCTTCGAGCAGTTGCTGAAAATCGGGTATTACGGCTGCCGTTTGCTTCAGCGTCACTTGCGGACGGATGATGAGATCTTTGAGCTTACAGCCATGGCGAAGTGGGGTGGTGCCCCAAGCCTCAAGGGTGCTGTTGATGTCATTAGGATGAATGGCATAGTTGGCTGTGAAATCAAGGATGCGTTCAATGGCCTCCTTCTTTGACAGCAGCAACTGGTGTCGATGTTCATCTGCCAATCCCAATTCCCAGGCCTTCGGTGTGAGACGCATGTCTGCATCGTCCATACGCAGCAGGATGCGATACTCAGCACGAGAAGTGAACATGCGGTAAGGCTCATCCACACCTTTTGTCACTAGATCGTCTATCAAGACACCAATGTAAGCCTCATCCCTTGCCAATACCAGCGGTTCGCTGCCATGACAGCATAGGTGTGCGTTGATACCAGCCATCAATCCCTGTCCAGCTGCTTCCTCATAGCCTGTAGTGCCATTGACTTGTCCTGCAAAGAACAGATGTTTGATGACCTTAGACTCCAGCGAGTGCGTCAGTTGTGTAGGATCAAAGTAATCATACTCTATGGCATATCCTGGACGATAGATCACCAAATCGCGGAAAGCTGGAATCTTTTTCAGCGCCTCTATCTGGATATCCATTGGCAATGAAGAAGAGAAGCCGTTGAGGTAAAGCTCGCGTGTGGTTTCCCCTTCGGGTTCTAAGAAGAGCTGGTGGTGATCCCTATCAGGGAATGTCACGATCTTGGTTTCGATGCTGGGGCAGTAACGCGGACCGATGCTTTGTATCTGTCCATTATATAAAGGTGAATCTGGCAGTCCCTTACGCAGCACTTCGTGCACAGCATCATTGGTATAGCATGTCCAGCAGGGCAGTTGCTTCAGGTGCTTGGGAGCCGTATCGAGGAATGAGAACTTGTGGAAATCGTCCTCTCCATCCTGTATCTCCATGTCTTCATAATGGACGCTGCGACCATCGATGCGCACAGGCGTACCCGTCTTCATGCGTGCGAAAGTGATGCCGTGTGCAGCGATAGATTCTGTGAGCTTATAGGCAGCAGGTTCGGCGATGCGTCCTCCTGCCACCATCTTTCGTCCGATGTGCATCAAGCCGTTGAGGAAAGTGCCCGCCGTGAGCACCACGCATTTGGCCCAAAGCGTAACTCCCCAAATGGTTTTCACGCCTTGAATCTCCCCGTCGTTCACGATGATTTCCTCTACGGTATCTTGCCAGATGCTGAGGTTTGGCGTATTTTCCAGCACCTCACGCCATGTCCAGATGAACTTGTTGCGGTCGCACTGAGCACGAGGGCTCCACATGGCAGGTCCTTTAGAGCGATTGAGGATGCGAAACTGTATGGCCGTTCTGTCGGTAACTACGCCCATCATGCCTCCCAAGGCATCGATTTCACGCACTATTTGGCCTTTGGCAATGCCTCCTACTGCAGGGTTGCAGCTCATCTGTGCTATCTTGTTCATATCCATAGTGATGAGGCACGTCTTGGAGCCAAGTCGCGCAGCAGCATGGGCAGCTTCACATCCCGCATGGCCGCCACCTATCACTATCACATCGTATGTAAATTCCATCAGTATCTGATTATCTGATGCAAAGATACTTCTTTTTTCGCATTCGCTGAAGAAAACAGCGCATTCGTTGAAAATAATTGTAACGTTTTTTCTTTGACCATACTTTTGTATCGACAAAAAGAAAGTGTAACGCATAAAACTCAAAGCGATGGATAAAATATTGAACAACTTTCCGCCAATTACGTTGGAAGAGATGAGTGGCATAAAGCTGATGAATCGCATCGACACCAAGTTCGTGACTACCCGTCCGCGTTTGTTGCAGTTGCTCCGCATGCTTGAAGGCGACTATCTGGTACAGGAAATAGACGGTGCATGGAACATGCCATACGACACCATCTACTGGGATACAGAGCACTATGATATGTATAATGCACATCAGACGGGACGTGCCAATCGTCAGAAACTCCGTTTCCGCACCTACCTCTGTTCAGACCTCCAATTTATGGAGGTAAAAAGCAAGAACAATCATGGGCGCACCAAGAAGAAACGCATGGAAGTGAAGGATATGCAACTGGAGGAGGCTTCGAAGGCCGACTTTCTGCACCAATATCTGCACTATGAGATTGAGGCGCTGAGGCCAACGATTCAGAATAGATTCGACCGTGTGACGTTGGTGAATAGAAATAAGACCGAACGATTGACTATTGATACAAATCTGCGCTTTCAAAATCTGGTATCTGGAAAGGGACTGGATATGCGTGATTTGGTCATCATCGAACTGAAGCGTGAGGGACTTTGCTACTCACCAGTCTTGGAGAAGTTGTGCGCCTTGCATATCCGTCCGCATGGATTCAGTAAATACTGCATGGGATCAGCGCTGACCAACGAGGCATTGAACGTCAACAGATTTAAAAGAAAATTGATAGAAATAGATAAGATAAGGAGGGCCGTATGAATTTCTTAGAGTTAAGCGTATCTACCGATTTCTGGGAGATGCTGATGCGTTTTGCCATCTGTATGGTGGTTAGTTGGGTGATTATAGACCGCCTGTATTTTACGAAAAGTCATCGCAGTGATTTCTACTTCACGTTCATGTTGATATCGGTAGCCATTTTCTTCATCGTGTTCTTCATGATTTTTGTGCTCGATGATATGAAGGGAAAGACAGGCATGGGTGTTGGTATCGGACTCTTTGGCATTTTCTCCATTATGCGCTATCGCACAGATGCCATGCCAGTGAGGGAAATGACCTATCTCTTTGTACTGATTTGCCTGGCTGTGCTCAATGCCTTGGCCAATTCGATAACTATTTTGGAGCTTTGCCTCACCAATCTTATCGTGGTGTTCTGCGTATGGATTTGCGAGCAGAAGCTGAAGATTCATCCTTGCAAGCTCATCCAGTACGACCGCATAGAGCTGGTGAAGCCAGAGCATCGTGCCGAATTGATAGCCGACATTGAGCAGCGCTTCGGACTCAAGGTACTGAAGGTGGAAGTTGGCGGCATAGACACTTTGCGTGATATGGCTGTGCTGAAGGTGTGCTACGAGGGCAACGAGGTGCTTGAGACCGATGGCAAAGTGAAACTGAAGTTAAGTGAATTATCAAGAAAATAACAGGGATTATGAAGAAACTATTAAGTGCATTGATTTTATTGGTGTTAGCTCTGAATATCAACGCACAAGACGACTTCGGAATGTGGTATTCCGTGGGAGCGGAGAAGAAGATTGATAAGAAACTAAGTGTAGGGGCAGAGGCGGAGTTCCGCACGCGAAACGACTCTAAGACTGTAGATCGCTGGACGGGCACATTAGATGTGTCATACAAGATACTGCCATGGCTGAAGGCATCGGGTGGATATAAGTTCCTTTACAATAATAATAAGGAGAAGATCACCTACAATGCGAATGGAGCTTATAACAACTGGCGACCTTCTTATTGGAGCACTCGCCACAGATTGCATCTGGACCTCACGGGAAGTCTGACATTAGGTGATTTCGAATTCTCACTCCGTGAGCGCTGGCAGTACACCTACAGGCCAGAGGCCACTACGACGCGTTACGATTTCGACAATAGCAAGTGGGAAGATACCACTGTGAAGGGAAAGGGGAAAAATGTGCTGCGCAGTCGCCTGCAAGTGGAATATGATATACCGCATAGCAAAATCACCCCATATGCCAGCGTAGAGCTGTTCAATGCCTGGAGCTTGCAGAAAACACGCTATACGCTGGGAGCCGACTGGAAGCTGAACAAGAAGCATGAGATAGGAGCCTATTACCGTTATCAGAACGTCAATGACGATGATGAACCTAATGGTCATGTGCTCGGATTGAGTTATAAATTTAAATTTTAATGCCTTATGAAGTACTTTAAATATTTGACTTTTATGATCTTGGCCGTTGCTGCCATGACATGTGTAGGATGCGAGGATGATGATACGGATTTCAGCGATATCATCAATAAGGAAGTGGTGGGTGAAGACACTGCAGAGGATGAAGATTCTTCAAGCGATGAGAAGAAAAACTCTGAAAACGAGCAAGGCTCTGATGATGAACAAGGCTCTGATGATAGCGAGAGCTCAACGACTGTGATTGATGGCACTGCCGAAGTGAAAATCGTCTATAATGGTTCTTCTGCCGATGTGAGCATAACAGAAGACGTTGCCGACTATCTCACTGTTTCTGTCAGCGGAGCCGATGTGAGCATCATTCAGAGCAGCAGCCTTGCTGATGAGGTGACGTATATCCTCAGGGGTTCTTCCACAGATGGTATGTTCTATATGGATGGCGAACTCAAGGCTACCGTAGTGCTCAATGGTCTCACGCTGACCAACTCTGATGGTCCTGCCATCGCTATCGATAATGGTAAGCGCATCGCTGTGGTGCTGGCAGATGGCACTACCAATACGCTGAAAGACGGTTCGAGCGGTTCGCAGAAAGCTTGCTTCATGGTGAATGGCCATACCGAGTTTGAGGGCAGTGGCACGCTGAATCTGACAGGCAATCTGAAGCATGCTTTCTGGGGTGATGAATATGTGCAGTTCAAGAAATCGATGGGCACCATCAATGTGCAGGGTGCTGTGAAAGATGGTTTCAACGTGAATCAGTATGTAGAGATGAACGGGGGTACCGTCACCATCAAGAATGTGGGTGATGATGGCATTCAGATAACCTTAGAGGGCGATGGCTCTGAAGAAGATACGGGTGCTATGAGTATTCATGGTGGCACGCTGAATATGACCATCACTGCCACAGCTGCCAAGGGCATCAAGGCCGAGGGCGATGTGGTGATAGATGAAGAGAAGAGCATACCGCAAATCACCATCACTACCAGCGGTGGAGGCGAGTGGGATAGCGACGACAGTGAGACGAAGGCCAGCTCTTGCATCAAGGCCGATGGTAACATGACCATCAGTGCAGGAACGCTGACGCTTACAAGCACTGGAGCAGGAGGTAAGGGCCTTAGTGCCGATGGCACCATCGACATCGCTGGAGGCGACATCACCGTGAAGACTTCAGGCTCTCAGTATGTCTATGGGAACAATCGCAACAACAGCGACTATACCAGTTCGCCAAAGGGTATCAAGGCCGATGGCAACATCACCATCAGCGGTGGCAGCACCAGCGTGACTACTACAGGTACCAATGGCGAAGGCATAGAGAGCAAGGGCGTGATGAACATCACTGGTGGTGAGATCACTGTCAACAGCTATGATGATGGCCTCAACTCCAAGGGCGACATGACCATCTCTGGCGGTAGTGTCTATGCACATGCTTCCAACAATGACGGCATAGATGCCAATGGCAACTGTTATATAAAAGGTGGATTGGTATTTGCCGTGGGTGCTTCTCAGCCCGAAGTGGCCATCGATGCCAATACAGAGGGAGGCAAGAAGCTCTACGTCACTGGAGGCACACTGGTAGCCATAGGCGGCTTGGAGAGTGGTTCCAGCCTTACACAGACCTGCTATGCAGCTTCTTCGTGGAACAAGAATACATGGTATGCACTCACATACGGCAGCACTACCTTCGCCTTCAAGACCCCATCAAGCGGTGGCAACGGATTGGTAGTTTCCGCTTCATCTACGCCTACATTGAAGTCGGGTGTCACCGTCTCTGGCGGAACCTCCATCTTTGACGGCATGGGCACTACGGGTGCCACAGTGAGCGGAGGCTCATCCATATCACTCTCGCAGTATAGCGGTGGAAATATGGGCGGCATGGGCGGAGGCCCAGGAGGCAGAGGCTGGTAAAGAGATTGCACTTTGATAGTTTTCTTTGAAGGTTGGGGAGCAGATGTGGGTACGACAACCACTCTGGCTCCCCTTTTCAGTTTCTGCGTCGTATGCCCACAGTTGTGAACATTTATGCTCACCGCTGTGAGCATTTTTGCTCATAGTGAGAGCATAGCCACTTTTTTTCTCTTTTCTTTGTAATTATTTTGCTTTCTTTGCGTCTAATAAGGCAAAAGAAAGATTGAGACTCATGGCAACAAACGAACTGGAAAAAGAATTCTTAACGCTGATCGATGCACATAAGCGTGCTATCTATAAGGTATGCTATATGTATGCTGCCGATCAGGAAGAATTGAACGATTTGTATCAGGAGGTGGTGCTGAATCTGTGGAAGGGCTTCCCGCGCTATCGGGGGGATAGCAAGCTCGTCACATGGGTTTATCGCATAGCCATGAATACTTGCATCACTTATCTTCGGCATTCCAATGCCCGTCCGCAGACCGTTTCGCTGACGGTAGAAATGTCGGAGCCATTGGATGATGAGGAGAGCAAGGCTGCTCAGCTTCGTGAACTGTATAGGCTTATCAGTCAACTAGGGAAATTGGAACGCGCGCTGATTCTCCTTTGGCTGGAAGAGCGAAGCTATCAGGAAATGGCAGACATCCTGGGCATCTCGAAGAACAACATTGCCGTGAAGCTCAATCGGGTGAAAGAGAAACTCAAAAAAATGTCTAACAGTTAATTACTTAGCTATATGGAACTTGAAGAATTACGTGCCAGTTGGAACGTGCTCAATGAGCGCTTGGCAGAAAACGAAATAGTGAATCAGCGCATCGTGAAGGAGATGATCTCGCAGAAGACTAAGTCGGCTTTCGATAAAATCTATCGCATGAGTATCTATAATCTGTTTGTGATTTTCTTTATGATTACCTTGGTTTTCCCATGGATTTATATGCACACGCCTATTATGCCTCTTTCGTTTGCGATGGTGGAAGTGGTGATGGCTATCGGACTTCTCATGGAGTGTCGCAAGGTTTTCCTGCTCTCTAAGTTCAACATGGAACAGAAGTCGAGCACCGAACTGATGAGTCTGACGCTGCGCTATAAGAAGGCTTATTACGAAGCCATTGTATGGTCTATCACATTGGTATGTCTGGTGATGGTGGCATTCTATGTGGCAGAGTTGGGATTTAATGAAAGAGCTGGCTATGAGATCAGCCTTCGCATCTTGCTTCCTATAGGACTGTCATTAGCCACCTGTGGTTTCGGCTATTTGGTAGGTCTTTGGCAGCGCCGTCGTCATGCTGCGCAGTTGCAGGAGATAGAGCAGGGGCTGAAAGAACTGAAAGAATTTGAGAAGTGACTAAATGCTCTTGATGGCACTCTTCACTTGTGTCATGTTGCTGCGTGAAACGGGTATGAATTCGTGACAATGCTTTATAAGAAGTTGGACATTGCCAGATCTGGAGATAATCTGCTCTACTTGTTGTAGATTGACAAGAAAGGCTCGATGACAACGCACTATCGTTGGATATGGGCTTAAATCCTTTTCTATTTGCTTGGAAGTAGAGCGGAGCATATTTGTCTGCACCTTGCCATCGTGTATCTGATAGACTTTGACGTAATTGCCTACCGATTCAATGTAGAGAATATCTGAAATCTGGAGTGACAATTTCTCATTGGTAGTACCTATGAGTATGTGACGGGATGATTGTGGTGTAACGGATAGCTCTTGAGGTTTCTGCAATTGTTTGTTGAGCAGCTGCATTTCTTCCAACTCTATCCTAAGATATTTGCTACGGTATTTGAAGCGCCAATATAAGCCAATGGCAAAAGAGCAGAAAGCGATGATGAGCAGTGTTTCCAGAAAGTTGCTCCATGAAAGCTGATTGCTCTCGAATCGATTGCTTAGAAAGAAGTGGCGATAAAGACAGATCATCAGAGCTATCAGAGGCGTGTTGATGAATTGGAACCAAAGATTGCGGTGGATAATGTAATCCACCCCCTGTTTATCAGACTTCGGCATTTTGATAACATACTTCAAGATACTCTCTGTAATCAGGCAGACTCCGATTCCTATGACACCTATAGCTATCAGATGGACATATGCCTCCCATTGCCATACGCCGAGTTCGAAGGGCTTGAAAACTACCAATGCAAGTATAGTAAACCCTACGCTGATAGTGCGAACCTTGATCATATCTTGAAAATCTTTGCTCATAAGGTTAGCAAAGATATGCTAAATCTTTCGCATAGTCAAGTCATTCGTCACGTTATTCATCACAGAACGTTGTCACTCGTCACAAACAGCTGTATTATGTCCCAATTATTTGGAAAAGGGGAATTGGTAATGCTAATTTTGTTTCCAGAATAATGCATTGCAACTATCTAGAAACAAATAACGTCTAACAATAAAAAGGAAAAATCATGAAAGCAAAAGGTATTATAGGAATCATTTTCGTAGTAGCCAGCTTACTTAAACTGGCCGCCATGTGGGGAATCGTTCATCTCAGTTTCCTGGAGAGTGCCACAGAAGGACCTGCTGCCATATACTTCGCTATATTCTTACTGATATTCGTAGGTCTCAGCCTCATCATCAACGACCTCAGGGATGGGAAGATAAAGAATAAATACCTATTTATGAAAATAAAAGGCATTATCGGCATCTTGTTGGTAGTGCCCAGTTTGCTTAAATTGGGCACCACGTGGGGACTCTTTCGTATTAATTGGCTGGAAGGTAACTCCATGAATACGTTGGAAATATACGTAGTGCTCTTCGTCATGCTATACGTAGGCATTTGGCTGATTGTCGATGGATTCAGAAACAATCATGACCAATGGTTGCAACGTCCTTTACCTATTGGAGAGGAAGGCAAGCGCATCAGTTGCTCCGTTAGTTTTGGAGGTGATGAGTACGTCTATCATGGCGAATCGTTTCATGGCGCACACCTCATGACCAAATGTGGAGGCATCCGCATGGATCTGCGTAATGCCACTATCACAGAGGATGAGGAAATAGACATCAGCACTTTCATGGGAGGTGTGGAGTTATTGGTCCCTACCACTGTTAATATTGTGGTGAAAAGTCGCAGTTTTATCGGTGGTGTGGGTAATGAAACCATAAAGAGTGCTAACCCTGATGCTCCTTGTTTGCATATCATAGCAAGCAATTTAATAGGTGGCGTGAGTGTGAGAAATAAATAGAATATGTGTAGCAAAACCGAAAGGCTTTGCGTCAAATGCAAAAAAGATATTAAACAATGAAGACAATGAAAAGATTATTTGTACTGACTATCGCATTAATGGTGGCAATGACAACCTTTGCCAAAACACAGGATATAGGTGGAAAGGTGGTAGACGCACAAGGAAATCCACTGCCTTATGTGAATGTGGTATTGCTCTCTATGCCCGATTCTGCCTTTGTGCAGGGAGCCGTTACAGACGAACAAGGAATTTATAAGATCACGACCACCCAAAACGAAGGTTTGTTGAAATTCTCTAGTGTAGGTTATGTGACGCACTATGAGAAAGCAGCTGATGGACTTACCGTCCTGTTGGAAGAGGACGCCCAGATGCTTGGTGAGGTAGTAGTCAAAGGCACATTGCTAAAGACCAAATTGACAGGCGAAGGTTTGCAGACCAATATCCGTGGCTCTGTGTTGGAGAATGCTGGAACTGCTGATGATGTATTGGCCAAAACACCAGGTATCATCAAAGGGCAGAATGGCATAGAAGTCATCGGAAAAGGCGCGCCACTTGTATATATCAATGGACGCAAGCTCACTGATGCCTCCGAATTAAGTCGTTTGCAGAGCAACGAGATTCAGAGTATTGAAGTAATTACTAATCCTGGGGCTCAATATGATGCAACCGTACGTAGTGTGGTACGCATCCGTACCATCCGAAGACAAGGCGATGGCTTCAGCTTCAACCTCAATGCCTCTGATGCCCAGTCGCTGCGTTGGAGTGAAGGGAACGATCCTTATGGCGCCTTCAACATGAATTATCGCACGGGTGGGGTAGATCTCTTTGGTGGTATTAACTATGCCCGTAATACTTCCCGTCAAGAAAGCGATTTGGAGAAAGCCACTTTTGGAAAATACCTTATCGAGAACAAGGGAAGTCTGCTGAATGAATATAAAGGGCAGAACCTCTATGGAAATGCAGGTGTGAACTGGCAGATTTCTGACAATCACTCTGTAGGCGGCAAAGTAGAGTGGGGCACGCAGTTGCAGTATGATGTGCATACGGTAGTGAACGACAATGTCTTCAAGGATGGCATTCAAACCGATAAGCTATCTACCATCTCTGATGATCTCATTGGCGATGAACCTATTTACAATCTGGGAGCCAACCTCTATTATAATGGTAAGGTGCAAAAATGGGGCATTGACGTGAATCTGGATTATTACGATACAGAGAGCTCCACAAAATCCATCTCTAAAGAAGGCAGTTCGATGACGCATGATGCTGAAATTCACAGCACTAGCAACAGTGTCAGCAAACTTTATGCAGCTAAGGCAGTCTTGTCTTACCCTATCTGGAAAGGACAGTTGCAATTTGGTACGGAAGAGACCTTTTCACGTCGTGATGACAACTATGCCATTACGGGCATCTCTATTCCTGCTTCAGAAGCCCAAGTGAAGGAAGACAATTATGCAGGCTTTGCCACCTATGCTTTTTATCTGCCAAAATTTGGTCAGATAAGTGCTGGAGCACGCTACGAGCATGTGCGCTATGCCTATGAAGACGCACTGATGCCAGAGAATGACTTGACGCGTAACTATAGCAACCTCTTTCCGACGCTTTCTTATGCAGGACAAGTGGGCAAAGTGCAACTGATGCTGAGCTATAGTGCCAAGACCACAAGGCCTAATTATGCCAATCTTTCCAGTGCGATCCGCTACAATAGCCGTTATATCTGGCAGAGTGGCAATGCGCAACTGCAACCAGAAATTACGCATAACGTCAGTGCCACGGCTGTATGGAAGTTCATCACACTGATGGCGAACTACTCGCGCACCAACGATCCCATCATGACGTGGTCATCACCATACAATGATGAAGGTGTGGTACTGGTAAAACCATGCAATATCGAAACGCCGTTCAGAATGCTGGTGGTTTATGCCATGCTCAATCGCACCTTTGGCGTTTGGAACATGAACTATACCGTTGGTTTGCAGAAGCAATGGCTCACTATCAATGCCCCTGATCCTCGTGAGGCCTCTGGTATCCGTGTGACCAAGTTCAATGACAAACCGATGTTCTTGGCACAACTCCTCAACACCTTCACAGTGAAGAACGGTTGGCAATTCGAGTTGGGTGGCTTGATGCAGTCGAAAGGCTATACGCAGAATCTCTATCTGAGGAATGTGTACTTCGACCTCACGGCTGCAGTGCAGAAGACGCTCTTGAAAGATAATTCGCTGGTGCTGCGCTTGGAAGGTCACGATTTAGCAAGGCAGGCTCATGCCAATGTAGATTCAGATTTTGGCAGTCATACCATCAAGCAGACCAACATGATGGATACGCAGAAGGTGAAGTTCTCTATCCGCTACACCTTCAATACAGCCCAGAGTAAGTATCGTGGCACTGGTGCTGGTGCAGATGAGAAGGCAAGAATGTGACGTGTTTTTTGTTTTTTGAGAAAAAAGCGATATATTAGTAACCGAAAACAAATGAAATAAAAATATGGAAAAGGAAATGAAATTCTGTCAGAGCTGTGGAATGCCGCTGACTGACGAGTTGCTCGGTACGAATGCCGATGGGAGTAAGAATGAAGACTATTGCATCTTCTGTTATAAGGATGGCGAATTCCTGCAAGATGTGACGATGGAAGGGATGATAGACCACTGCGTGAAGTATCTCGATGAGATGAATCAGATGATGCCCAAGCCTATGACTGAAGCAGAATACCGCCAGATGGCATCAGCTTTCTTCCCGAAACTGAAACGCTGGAGGACATGATGGAATCAAATAGAATCTTATTGCGCCCTTGGCGTGAATCGGATGCGAAGACACTGTTTAAATGGGCATCCGATCCGGATGTCGGGCCTCGTGCAGGATGGGCACCGCATAAGAGTGTAGAAGAGAGTCTGGAGATTATCCGTACTGTATTCAATGATGCGTTGCACACATGGGCTATCGAGTTGAAAGAAACTGGTGAGGCGATTGGCGCAATGGGCTACGGTCCATCTTGTGAGTGTGACTTGCCAGCACGTGAAGGTGAACCGCTCGTCGGCTATTGGGTGGCAAAGCCCTATTGGAATCGTGGTATCTGTACGGAGGCTTTGCGGCTGATGTTAGACCATATCCGACAGACGACTGACATCAAATCGCTCATCAGTGGTCATTTCGTTGACAACCCCGCCTCTGGACGAGTGATGGAGAAATGCGGCTTTGTTCCCACAGGCGAAACCTGCATCGATGCGAATCAGTATCAAGGTGAGAACAGGCCAATTAGAGTATTGAGACTGTCTTTATCGCATGGTGCTATTAGCCTGGAATAAGATAATGACTCAGATACCTAACATCATAACTTTGCTCAGGATGGCAGGCTCGTTTGGTCTGCTCTTTTATGATGTGACGGGTGTGGTATTTTGGATAATTTATGGTCTTTGTGGTATCAGCGACATAGCCGATGGATGGCTGGCTCGGAAGTTGAAGTGCGTTTCCAGGACTGGAGCATTGCTGGATAGTTTGGCAGATTTCTGCTTCGTTGTGTGTTTTGCTTGGAAACTTCTGCCGATACTCGAACTGCCGCAATGGTTATGGCTGTGGGTAGGAGTAATTGTCGCGATTAAAGTCGTGAATCAGCTTTCGGCACTTGTGATGTACGGGCGCTGCTGCTTCCCTCACACCCTCGCGAACAAGTGGGCGGGAATCCTACTATTCATTGCAGTTCCCATGACATTTTGGTCTATCGTCCCCATCACCATTGTAGCTTCTGTCTCCACGTTTGCTGCCATACAAGAGGGACATTTCATAAGAACAAAAAATAATCTAAAAGAAAAAGTCAGAAATGAAACTACATCAAGCAACCATTGAAAATTTCAATTCAATCATCGCTTTTTATGATGATGTAATTGAACACACTCCTGAGATAGAACTCAATGCCCGATGGCAGAAAGGAAAGCATCCTACCGCAGGAGGCATTAAGGCCTATATTGAGGAGGGAAGTCTGTATCTGTATAGAGAAGAGAATGTGATTCTTGGAGCAATGGCTGTCACGATGTACCAAGAGGAGGACTATCACGCTATAGAGTGGTCAAAGCAGGTAGCTGACAATGAGGTGGCTGTGATACATATCTTGGCAGTCAGTCCTGACTGTCAAGGGAAAGGCATAGGATCGGAGATGGTCCGTGAAGCTATCAACTTGGCTAAAGAGAAAGGCATGCAGGCTATCCGCCTTGATGCCCTGGCTTCCAACATCCCAGCACACAGAATGTACGAACGCTTAGGCTTTGAGTACAGAGGCAAACAGCATCTCTATGCAGAGAATACAGGCTGGACGGATTTTTACTTTTTTGAATTGAAATAAAGGCATGAAACAAGAGATTGACCCTAAAGACACCAATCGCAAAGAGGCGTTTGAGCATTGGATGAAGTCGCCTATGCCTATGGTGACGCTTACCAAGACCTTCGATGTGACACGTCTATATAAGATGTGCAAGCGAAAAGGCTTTAAGTTCAATATGCTCCTATGCTGGTGCATCGCCAAGACGGCATCAAAGATGGAAGAATTCTACCTGCTGCCTGGAAATGGAAAATTGTATAAATACGATCGCCTTGCCATCAACATGATTGTGAACAATGTGAAAGGCGGACTGAGTTTCTGTGATATTGTCAGTGATGACAATCTGGAACAGTTTAACGCCAATTACCTCTACCTGACAAAGACCGTCAGACAAACCTGTCAGGACATCTTAGATAGTGAAGCCGTCATTATAGGCACATCGGCATTGGTAAGCACAGAAGTAGATAGCATCGTCAATCAATACTCTGGTATCTACAATAACCCCTTCCTAGCTTGGGGCAGATACAGGCGTCATTGGTTCAAAGTCACCTTGCCCATCTCTTTCCAATTCCATCATGTACAGATGGATGGCCAGCAAGCCACACACTTTTTAGTAGAGCTGCAAAAAACAATGAATGATTTGAGATGATAAGATTAGAACAACCCAAGGATTATCGTGAGGTAGAGAATCTCACACGAGAGGCATTCTGGAATGTGTATCGTCCAGGGTGCACGGAACATTATGTGCTCCATCTGTTTCGAACGAATCCAGACTTCATTCCTGAATTGGATCTAGTAATGGAGGAAGATGACAAGATTATAGGGCATGTGATGTTTTCGAAAGCTGAGATTATACTCGACGATAGCAGTCACTTCCCTTCATGGACTTTTGGCCCCATCAGCATTCATCCAGCTTATAAACGCAAAGGCTACGGCCTGAAAATGTTGCAATATGCCTTGGAGAAGGCTAAGGAGATGGGTATAGGCCTGTTGCAGATGGAGGGGAATATCGAATTCTACAAGCATGCAGGTTTCGATTTGGCCAGCAAAATGAAGATACATTATCATGCAGAGCCGAGAGAATCGGAAGTGCCTTATTTCCTTGCCCAAGAACTGATCCCTGGCTATTGGGGAGATCGTGAGGGAACCTATGCCCCACCTAAGGGTTACTTTGTGGCAGAAGAGCACCCAGAGGCTTTCGAGGCCTACGAAGCGAGCTTCCCAAAGAAAGAAAAGCTCCGCTTGCCAGGACAATTAGGATACGAAGAATAAAAAAAAGAGTGCCATTCATTACAATATTATCCCAGAATCTTGTAGGGATTGTTTTATTTTCCTATTTTTGTTGTGTAAAATTACTAACGCTATGAGAAAACATTGGATAGATAATCTGCGATGGGTGACAGTACTGCTAGTGCTGTTTTATCATGTGTTTTACTTCTACAACAACAAGGGCGTATTTGGTGGTGTGGGAGGTTTTGGTGACTATCCCGCAGTGCCACAATATCAGGATGTGGTGATGTATGTCCTCTATCCGTGGTTTATGCCCTTGATGTTTCTCTTGGCAGGTGTGAGTGCCAGGTATGCCTTGCAGAAGCATTCTGCCAAAGAGTGGTTTAAGGCTCGTACACGCAAACTATTGGTGCCCTCCACCATCGGCCTTTTGGTATTCCATTGGATAGTGGGATATTTCAATACCGTGGTGGCAGTCAGAGAAGGCTTGTTTGAGGGCATCCCTTTAGTGGGAAAGTATCTAATTATGGCTGTTTCTGGCATTGGACCCCTGTGGTTCATCCAACTGCTATGGCTGTTGTGCATCGTGCTACTTTTGATTCGTGTGGTCGATGCGCACGACAAGTTGTGGGCGTGGTGTGGAAAAGCCAATAGCCTCGCTATTATCGTGATAGGAGCCTTACTTTTTTGGGCAGGTGAGCACACGCTGATACAAGAACCTCGTCCTGAGAGCCTTGATGGTTTACTGAACCTTTACAAGCCTTTGTTCTATCTCGTACCCTTCCTACTGGGTTATTTCGTCTTCTCCCATGATAAGGTGCAAGAGGAAGTGACGAAGATTTGGAAGCCATTGATGGCAGCTGCTGTCATCTCTGGCGTGGTGCTTATAGTCACTACATTCGGAGAGAATAATACCTCTCCGCAGTATCTGGGCAGTCCGCTGAATTGCCTTTACGGATGGCTGATGTGCTTAGCGATGATGGGGTGGTTTAAGGCTTGCTTTGATGGCACAGATGCCTTTGCCACCTATATGACGCGCTCCAGTTTTGGCCTCTATGTGGTGCACTATCTGGTGATAGCAGGCTTGGGCTATACGATGAAGGTCTATACACAGTTGCCTCCATGGGCCATGTATATGATTCTGACGCTAGCCGTCTTTGCGCTCTCACCTTTAATTTACGAAATCATCCATCGCATACCCGTGATCCGCTGGTGCGTGCTTGGAGAGAAATAGATGTAAAAATGAGGAGGCAATCAAGGTTTTTTATCGTCATTCTGACTATCTGCAGCATAGCGCTTTGCTCTTCTTGCTCCAGTAGTCGCTATGCAGGGCAGAGCCTTTCTGCCCTTGCTGATAGGATATGGCTATTCAGTCAAGACCATCCCGATGGATTCACGCTTGCCATCCCCTCCATGACAGAGCCAGCGGTAGGCATCTCCGTGGCCTATGCAGAGACGCAGAACAGCCATTCACGCAGGCAGCTCCGTAAGGTGGTCCGTCATGCATTGAAGCATGATGGCATCGTAGGTGGTTGGTTCAATAGCGATGATAGTCTGTACTATTTCGACAGCACTCGCCTCTTCCCAGAAGATTCACTGATTCCAGCCCTCAGATTTGCCAAGCAAAATGGACAATACTCTGTGTTTATCCTCTCCAAGGGGGAAACTATTTCTGTGGAGTAGGAAATTCTGCCAGAACCAACATCCTATGGCTGATTCTGGCAGAAAGTAAATTACAATGAGCAGAGGTATTCATAATCCTGCTTAGCGCAAGTGTAGCTGCTGCCACCTCCACCCTCATAGCTGAAGTACTCACGCTCGCAGATATATGCCTCGATGCCCTGAGCTTCCAGCGCGTCGGACAGTTCCTTCCAGTTGATGATACCATTTCCCATTCGCACATTCCAGTGGCGGCCCCAATACAGGATATTGGCCTGCTCCTCTGTAAACATAGAGATATCAGCCAGTTCGCCAGTCTTTGCTCTCTTCGGATTGTTCTGCACAGGAACACCTATCTTCAGCACATCGTTGGGGAAATGCTCCAGTTCGTCATCGCAATAGGCCACACGACCGGCTTCCTTGGCATGAATCACAGGGAATCTGCCTGGATACTTCTTGACGAACTCCACAGGATTGGCACCAGAGAATGCACACCAACCAGTATCCAGCTCGAAGCCCACATACTGAGGGTCTGTGTTCTGCACCAGCATGTCATAGATGCGCTGGCCGCCTTCCTTGCCATCTACCCAGCGGAATTCCTGAGAGTGATTGTGGAGCACAGCCTTGATGCCATACTTGGCACGAATCTTGCCCGCTTCGTTCATCGCGTCGCACGCTTTCATGATGGCATCATAAGAGCCATCGCCAAGATCTGGACGAATGTCACCATGATGGATCTCCATCTCCTGCGCCCATGCAAAGTCGGCTTCAGTAGTCAGGTTGTGAGAGGATACGGGCTTCAGGTTCAGGCTTTTGATGTAGGCCTTATACTCCTGAGTACTCATGCCTCCTGTGAAGGTGCCCATCAGTTCCACACCGTCGAAACCGATTTCAGAAAGTTGCTTCAGCACCTCAATGCTTCTTGACACATTTGTCTTCAGTAGCGTGTAGAGTTGCGCACAAATCTTACCTTTCAATCTGCCAGCTTTGGGGGCATTTGCATGGTTGATACTTGTGGGTGCAGCGAGTAGTGAAACATTGTTCCATGCCAGTGATGAGGCTCCGAGCAGCATGCCATTTCTTAGAAAAGTTCTTCGCTTCATAGTCATTTTGATTTAAGTTAATAATATTCATTGCAAATGATAATAAAAAAATTTGACATACCATCTGCATTTTACCCTTCACCCTTCACAGTGAGTAAGAAAAGCCATAATAACTATAAAGAAACTCTTGTGAAGGGTTCCCTCAACCCTTCACAACCCTTCACGACCTTTCACCACAAGCGTGAAGGGTGGTGAAGGGTGGTGAAAGGTGAGCACTGACCCTTCACAGCAATTTCCAGATAAAATATATGTGTTTTCTCTCCCATTGTGAAGGGTGAAGGGTAAAATCGAAGGTGGCTTATCAACGGAGTAAAACCTCCGTTATGAGCATCTATAATTTGGAGCATGGCGATGCAAAGTTCAGACAGCACTGCTGTCTGTACAAACAGCACCGCTGTCTGTACAATCAGCAGTGGCGTCTGTACAATCAGCAGTGCTGTCTGAAGAATGGAAGGCAAGGCGAGCGGTTTTGTCTGCCTATGTCTGCTATTTTTGTTGGCTTACTTTACCAGTTTGGTCAAGTCGGCCTTGATGAGGCAGTGGTCGCTGAGCAGCGCATCGTTGATGACAGACACGTTGGAGTGTGCAAAGCCCTTGGTGATGATGTTGTCGATGCACTGGCGAGGATTGCTGCCTGCAGGCGCAGTGGGCAGGTCGCCCAGATAGCCATGATTAGACATCTCGTAGCCAGCCTCGATGAAGGGGTCATACTCTGTGGGGCTGTTGCTCGTGTTCCAGTCGGCACACATGATCACGTACTTATCGTTCTTGAAAGCCTCGATGAGTTCCTTGATTTGGATAGCGCGATAGGCTGCCCCATTCTCTCCCTGGTTCCAATCCAGGTGTGTGGAGACCACTTTCACGATGTCGCCATCCAGACGCATGGTAGTCACCAAGTAGTAGCGCTGCTGCACCATCTTAGAAAACATCACGGTGTCTGTGCCCAGCACCTCGATGCCATTGCTGAAGATGGCGTTGCAGTTGTAGGCATACTTCGGCCCTATCTGCGCATCATGGTAGTTGCTCAGTATGGCTTCATGCGTATCTACTGCCGCCTGAGTGTCTGTGGCATTCACCATCAGCGGGTTATACTCTATCAAGGTCAGAATGTCGGCATTGAGCGTGTTGAAGTAAGTGCGGTAGGCATGCTTGTAGAAGTCGAGCACATTGTGCGTGAGTTTCGTATCGCCAGACTTGCCCAGGGCGAAGTGCCCTATGTTCCAACTGGCCACGGTGATTTTCGTAAAGCTCTTCTGCTGAGCGTTGAGGCTCAGGCACATCAGTGTGCAGAGAACCATGAGGGTAAATAACTTTTTCATAGTGTCAATAGCTTATATATTCTTTCATTCCAAGTTTCTCGTCGTAGCCATATTCGCCAAAGGTGATGAAATTGTCTATGTACCAGTCGCCCCGCTCATAGACCATAGGCAGCTCCACCAGTGTCTCCTCGCCAAAGTTAGTGATCACGATGCGCACTTTGGCACTTTTCTCCGTCAGTTCGGAGATAGACTCTATCTTCATGGCGAGGTCTTGCCAGTCTTGTCCTTGAATCCAGTAGTCGGATTCATAGTAGCCCAAGTCGTCTTCCTCGGCATGCGCCTTGTCATAGTCCTCCACTTGCTTCAGCACCGCGTTGAAGTCTGCAGAGCAGTAGTCTTGCTCGAAGTTCCGCTGGCTGATTATGGCCAATCCGTTGGCCGTATTATTCTCGTTATACACTCCGAACACATCGTCGTAGATAGCGGTGATGCGTTCAGAAAGATATGCCTCAGAGTGCTTGTCTGCTTTGTCTGATGCGCAGGCAACCAGTAATGCTGCGAGAATGCAAACCAAAATCTTTTTCATATACTTATTGTTTTTAGTAGTTCAAGTGCACGATTTTCAGCAGCTTCCATGATCTCACGCTCACCAAGGCCTTTGTCGTTGATGCCACAGAGATGCAGGATGCCGTGGATGATGACGCGATGCAACTCACGCTCATAGGGCTGATTCAGCATCTCTGCATTAGAACGCACAGTGTCGAGGCTGATGAAGATATCACCACTGAGGCGATGGCCTTCGCAATAGTCGAAAGTGATGATGTCTGTGTAGTAATCATGCTGCAGATACTCCAGATTTACCTCCAGGATGCGCTGATCGGAGCAGAAAAAGTAGCTGATGGGGCCTACACGCTTGCCGTATGAAGCTGCCACTGCCTTGATCCACTCACGTACCTGCTCTTCGTTGATGGCAGGCATCTCTATATCTTCTGTCTGAAACGTAATCATAGTTTATGCAAAGAATAAGTAACTGATAAATATGCCTGCGATGATGCCCGAGAAGTCGGCCAGCAAACCGCAAGTCACGGCATTGCGCGTCTTAGTCACACCCACACTGCCGAAATACACTGCCAATATATAAAAGGTGGTGTCTGAAGCGCCACGCACCACACAACTCATGCGGCCTACCAGAGAATCGGCCCCATACTGCTGCATAGTGTCTATCATCAGGCCATTGGCACCACTGCCGCTTAGCGACTTCATCAAGGCTGTAGGCAATGCCCCTACGAAAGAGGTGTCTATGCCCGTAAGCCCTACCAGCCATCCGATGCCATCTACCAGAATATCCATCGCACCAGAAGCGCGGAAAACGCCGATGCCCACGAGGAATGCCACCAAGTAGGGGATGATGCGCACAGCTGTGTTGAAGCCATCCTTGGCCCCCTCGATGAATGCATCATAGACATTGGCTTTCTTCCACATGCCCCACACGATGAAGAGGATGATGATGCCAAAAAGGATGATGTTGGCCACCAGGGTGGAGTAGGTGCCCATGGTTTCACGGCTCACTGAGACAAACAGCCATATCAGCAAGCTGAAGAACACGCAGATGCCTGCCACCAGAGAGAGTATCGCCTTGTTGAATAGATTGATTTTCTGACTAATACTTACCACCGTGATACCCACCATCGTAGAGATAGTGGTGGTGATGAGCGTGGGGATAAAGATGTCGGTAGGCTGTGCAGCCCCCATCTGCGAGCGATACATCATGATACTAATAGGAATCAAGATCAGTCCGCTGGTGTTGATCACCAGGAACATAATCATCGGATTGGTAGCTGTATCTTTCTTGGGGTTCAGTTCTTGGAGTTGATCCATCGCCTTGAGTCCCAATGGGGTAGCCGCATTGTCCAGTCCCAGCATATTGGCACTCAGGTTCATGAAGATAGAGCCGAGGGCAGGGTGACCTTTAGGGATGTCAGGAAACAGTCTGCAAAGTACAGGGCTCAAAAACCTTGAGAGGGCATCAATCATGCCACTCTTTTCCCCTATCTTCATAATGCCCAACCAGAACGCCAGAAGTCCCGTTAAACCCAACGAAATCTCAAAGGCCGACTTTGAGGAATCAAACGTAGAGTTCACCAGCGTAGTGAAAATCTCCGTATCGCCCATGAACACCGTCTTGCCTAGTGCCACGATAAAGGCAATGGCGAAAAATGCTATCCAAATGTAGTTTAGTACCATGTCATTTTCAGTTTAATGATGCAAAAATAAAGAAAAATCCTTAAACCACGTGTTTTCTACACTTATTTCCTATCTTAATGTATGAATATCCGCAAAGCTATAAACAACTCACAGTTCTGTTACATTACGAAATGTCTTACGGTAAAATACGGGATTATTGGAAAAAATAATTACGATTTACTTGCATAATATCATCGTAATGGCTATTTTTGTAGCAAAATAGTTATTTAGTTAATAAGAAAACCAGAAAACAACAAATGATGCCATATAATACAGAATACATCAAACAGTGTTTCATTGTAGGGGCAATGTTTCTTTTAGTGTCTTCCTGCAGTGCTGATAAGGAAGGTTCCGTGACAGATGTGGTATCTCGATGGAACGGCAGGGAGATCGTCTTTCCAGAAAACTCCATTTTTACCATTCAGGGAAAAGATATAGTGGACTTCCAGTTCCATGATGCGGAATTTAAAATTCTTTGTTATGTAGATGAGAAAGGCTACATGCCTTTTCTAAAGCAATTAGGTTTATGGAATCATTATATCATGGGTCTTAATGCGACTATGGGAAGATTGGTGCCAGTGATATTTTATGTGAATGCCAATGATACAGATGAGCTGAATATGGTTCTTCAGCACGAAGATTTTAGATATCCTCTATGTATTGATCAAAGTGGAGAGCTCAATCGAATAAATCATTTTCCTACACAAATTGACTTTCAGACATTTTTGTTAGACAAGGCCAATAGAGTGGTGGGAATCGGCAATCCCATAAGAAACATTAACGTGGAGAAGGTTTATTACGATATCATGTCTAATAGGGAGAGAGAAAGTTTGATAACTAGAATCTCAACAGAAATTAGTGTAGATGCTACAGAAATTGATTTTGGCCAGATTCCCATAGGTGTGGAGCAAACTCAAACTATAACCATAAGTAATATAGGGCAAAATCCATTGGTGATAGAAAAGACCTCAACTTCATGTGGCTGTACGATAGTAGAAAATAGTAAGGAGCCTATTGCTCCAAATCAGAAAACGGAAGTAACGATTAAATACAATCCCGATAAGAAAGGTTTCTTTTCAAAGACCGTCACCATATATTGTAATACTGGCAAGATGCCACTTCAGATAAGAGTTAAAGGAAATGTGATTTAAGCAGTTGTATATTATTAACCTTTTAAAATTTAAGAACAATGAAAAGAGTTTTATTTTCCATGATTCTCGCTATCGCTTCGGTGATAGGTGCTTTACATGCTTATGGGGCATATACCAATGATTCCCCAACCCTCTCTGATTTGGCTAAAGCAAATATTGAAGCTTTGGCGAGTTTACCTTTAAAAAGAACATGTTTTGATACTGTTACTTTTGTGGAAGGTTATGTAACTGTCTATTGTGGTACATGCGATGAAGTGCCAGGAAGACCTTCAACTTGGGCTGGAGTAAGTGAATGCAATGTGGAGTAACGGATTATTTATGAAAAAAGTTTTATTGCTATTTCTTTTACTTTCTGTCTGCACAGCATGCAACAGAGGGACATCATATCCAGAACCATCTCAGGACTATATGGTGCTGGATCAAATAGAGTATGTGAATGAATTTCCCGTCAACTTAAACTTGCCAGATGAAGGATTAGATACTGGATTAGATATTATCGGTATACAGAATTTTCAAGTTATTGATTCCCTTCTCCTTATCTGTCAGAGTTCCAGCCAAGGATTTTGGAGATTCTATTCTTTGAATGATCATAAATTGCTCGGAAAAATGCTGAGTATAGGTCAGGGGCCAAATGAATTTAGATATCCAGTTAGCTCCGGGAACTATTATACTATGGAAGAGGAGAATGGAAATTTGTTTGCAATGATACTTGATCAGTATAAAGGGGGTGTCTATCGTTTGAATATCACAGAATCATTAGAATCTGGGCAAGTGAATATGGAATTCTTTCCTAAAGGTTTTACTTCTTCGATTGTTTATGCTTGTGCTATAGATGATGAAGCGTTTCTATGCAGAGAGATAGCAGAAGATGGAAGACATCAAAACCTCTATGTGATGAAAAATGGTGAAAAGTCAATACCGGATGTGTTAGAGAAACTAAATCGAGCAACAGTAGATGCAGAAAATGATGGTTTTACTTTCAACATGGTATCCGCATTGATAAGACGGAAAAGAAACTTATTTGTCGAAGTTCCCCTTTATTTAAACTATATCAATCTGTTCTCTTTAGATGGGAAAACTTCTAAGACACTATGTGTGGAAGATGAATTAATGAAAATCAGTTCTGTGACAGATAAGTCTGAACCATTGCGAAAAAGTACTTATACGGCAATAAAAGCATTTAATGATTTTTTCGGAGCAGCTTTTTACAACCATACATGGATGGAGAGAGATTTAGGTATCAAGAAGTCTTCTCAAATCCAACTTTTCGATTGGAATGGGAAGCCTTTAGCTGCGATTAATGTCAATAGAATCGTTACCAGCTTTGATATAGATTTCACAAGGGGTGAGCTCTATCTGTTTTCCTCATCTGACGATGAATTTGTGAAATATGATATCAGCGACCTTCTAAAACAACTGAAAAAATAATAAAAGGAGAGGGTCCCTCTCCTTTTTTAATAATTCAGCAATGGGCTAGCATATTTAAAAAAACAATCCAAATGTAGTTTAGTACCATGTCATTTTCAGTTTAATGATGCAAAAATAAAGAAAAGATTTAATTTAGGCAATAAACCAGCACTGTATCAGCCTGCATGTCGAGTCCTTCCTTGCTAAGTTCCATTTTAGTGTCATATCGCCCATAGCGTTCTGTCACAGGGCGTAGGTCTGTAAGGATGACAGGCGACCAAAAACCATTTTTGGTGTAATATTCTTTCGTGTCTTTCCGATAAAAAACCGCATGGATAAACTCCTTGTGAGCATTTTGGAATACTAAAACACAATCATCGGGTAAATCCATTTTTCTCAATTCCTTAGTTTTGCACGGATATCTACCTTTTAGTGTGAGGATATGGTCAAAGAACGCATTGAGCTGATAGCCATCGGTAAAGGTGGTGTTGCGCGTGATGATAGGGGCGGGATTAATGCCATGAGAATCTAGTAAGCAGTTCAAAGCATAGAAAATGCAAGTCTGCTCGTTGTTCAAGAGCATGTCTGAGGTTTTCATCTGCTGCATAGAGTCTTTTAAGGCAGTAATCTCAGTTCCTGTCAGACCGTCGATGACTACCGAAAACCGCTGATGAGGTGCTTTCAGACTTTCCACTTCTAATGTGGTTTTACCCTTATACGAGGTGGTGATGACAGGTTTGCGTTCTTTATAGCAAAGTGTATCATTGCCGAATATCGCTCTATAATATTGAAAAACGGCAGTATCTTTGTCCTGTTGATAAAGTTCTATCTTGTCAAAAAGCCTGATAAGGGAATCCCGATAGATGGCATTCTTCATGGATTGAACCCCAAAGCGAGTACTTCCCATAGCTGCAGGCACTACAGTTTTAGAGCTTTTAGGAACAAGATCACAAGTTACTGTTTCTTTTATTTCTCGTTGCTGAGCTTGCAGAACTATATGGATGGTCAGTAGCAATAATATCAGAAGGTATTTTTTCATGTTTAAATGATTTTGCGCAAAAATAGGAAAAATTATCCAATCTGCTTCCGAAACATATAATAATAGTACTTCTCGTTATCATCGCTGAATTCTGGTAGGATGCCTTTGCCTATCTGCTCGAAATCATGGTGGGGGTAATATTGCCAGTTGCACCAGCTGTCTGTCCAGAGGTATAGCCACTCCACGCCTTCTTGTTTGAGTTTTTCCACGAGATGCTCCAAGACCAGTGTCCCATAGCCAGGCTTACGACTGAAGAAGAATGAGAGTTTGGCAGCATGAGGCTGAGATTCCATCAGTGTCTGGAGTTCAGCTTCCGTGCGTTTGGCATAGTTGGTACTGCGCACGATGTATTTTCCCACTTCTGGCGAAACACTTTTGAGTTGTTCTTGAAGCCAAGCCTCAGCATCGTTCTTTTCTTCTGGCATACAGCCAAAAGCAATGGCTTGCAAGCCTTCCTCATCCACTATCTTAAAGGAAAGCTGAGGAGAATAATAGTTGCAGCGCACCAGATATTCGCAGAATATCCGCGTAAATTCCGGAGAATCGTCGAATCTCCAGATTTCCGACACTCTCTTTGCAAGCGTAGTGATATCTTCTGGATAAAATGGCTTGATTTCCATTAACTAATCCTCCACCACTTCCAAATAAAAACTAAATGGACGAAAACCATCGTTGCAACTGATCATCGCACTCTTGGGATTCTGCATCCAACCATCGAAGAAATTGCCTTCACCACGTGCCAAAGCCTCCACAAACTCACGCATGGAGCCCCAAGCAGATAGACATAAGCCTTCTGGGCGCTGTCCGTTCTCAGAAATCCATTGCTGCCCCTCCAGCACATCGCACGTATGCTCGATAGGGTTCTCATACTTCGCCATTAAGTCGGGATAAACCGTTTGGCGTATAGCTGTGATGCGTACTTTATACATTTATTGCATCAATGTCAGTGTGAAATTCGTTTTATCATCCATTTTCCCAAATATCTGGCGGCCATCGCTGCTAAGGCGCAGAGTGTCTGGCTTATCGTCTGGATCTATAATGATGAGATTGTCCTTGACGATGTAAGTGCCTTTCTCCGATTCTGGTGCCATGGCGATGACTGCTTTCAGTGCCTTTCGCTTCAGCCAACTGATACCAGCTTTTTTCAGGACTTCCTCGTCAATCTTCATTTTCGTCCTCGACACCACTTCGGTTTCGCTTTTGAACTCCACAGAGATAGCAGTGACCATTCCTTCTTTCATGGCTTCTATCATCTGCTTGGCTTCTTCTGTCTGCTTGTCAAGCTCCGCTTTTTCTTTGTCTGTCAGTTGTCTGCCTTTATCCTTTTCAGCTTTGGCAATGGCTTCAGCTTTAGCTTCCTCTATATTCACTTCTTTTACGGCTTCATCTAATACACCAGCCAAGATGTTGGGATTGGCATACACACGCCCAGTAAGGTTGGTTTGTGCCTTAGCACCCACGACCAACAGCAGAAATAATGTCCCTATAATAACTGTCTTTTTCATACTTTAAAAATTCATATTTATCCAATATACTGCATCCACTTATCATTGTTTCTTTCTCTTAGGCTTTGGCTCTGGCAATGCCTTGCAAGTGGCACGCACCAGTCTGACGAGATATTCATGATCATCCACATCTTCGATGTAGAAATAATCCTTGGCACCCTCGTATGCTGGCCGAAGCTCCAGTTTTCTCAACAAAGCCTTTCCTGCCTCTGTAGGTTTCAGATAGAAACGATTATCGCAGATGAGGCCAAAGATCTTGCCGTTGCAATAGATGCCATAATCGCCAAACATCTTTCGCGTCGCTATCTCACCAGCTTCCGCACATTGGTCAGCGATGTATTGCACAAAGTCAGGATTACTTGCCATAGTGGTCAGAGCTTTTTACATTCCATATATTGTGGCTATCCTTTTAATGGGTATTCCTTTTTTAATATTGGAGTATGGAGTAGGATATAACTATAAATCTTCTTTTGCAAAAGCAATTAGAAAGATCAATTCCAAATGGGAGTATATTGGCTGGTTCTTGCCGGTCGCTGTTTTTATGATTATGATTTATTACTCAGCTATTCTGGGCTGGGATGGAATTTACATTATTTTAAGTTTCTTTAAGGGTTGGGGAGCAGATCCTAATACCTATTTCACAACTACATTATTGCAGTCTTCAGATTCCATGGATGGGCTGTTTAATTTCATTCCTTTAATTGCTGTTGCAATGCTTGTCGGTTGGGTTATTATTTGGGTAATTTCTCACAGAGACTTGGAATCAGGTCTCGGTAAGGTATCAAAGGTTTTGGTTCCATTGCTCTTTGTGATTATGATTATCATTGTCGGATTTTCC
>CADALZ010000005.1 GCA_902788865.1 uncultured Bacteroidales bacterium
TCCAACTTCAACCCCCACATGCCACGGAGGTCTTTGACGTCATCAATGGCAAATCCACCTATGGAAATCAGTGCGCAGAGCACTAAAACGACATATCTTTTCATAGCAATTAGCGTTTACTCGCGCAAAGATAAAAATTTTTATTATCTTCGCACCAAAAAAGGAGAACTATATGGAAACAACTCGTCAGAATAAGATAGAGCGACTGATACAGAAGGAGCTGAGTGAGATCTTCCAGCGTCAGACGCAGGCCACCCACGGGGTGCTCATCTCTGTGACCAACGTACGCATCAGTCCCGACCTCAGTGTGGCTACCATCCACCTGAGCATCTTCCCTTCCGCACGCGGAGAGGAATTGCTGAAGAATATCAATGCCAACGTGAAGACCGTGCGCTTCGACCTTGGCAAGCGTCTGGGCAAGCAGCTGCGCATCATTCCAGAACTGCGCTTTTTCATAGACGACTCTCTGGACTATATCGAGCACATCGACCAACTGCTGAAAGGCAACTGACCTCGGCATGAACTTGAGCCTCTACATAGCCCGTCGCTACCTCTTCTCCAAGAAAAAGCACAATGCCGTGAACATCATCTCGGCCATCTCGGTGTGTGGGGTAGCCTTGGCCACTCTGGCACTGGTGTGCACGCTCTCGGTGTTCAATGGCTTTCAGGAGATGGTGGCGAGCTTCTTCACCAACTTCGACCCCCAACTGAAGATTACGGTCAACGAAGGCAAGGTGTTCGACCCCGATGAGATGCGCCTCAAGCGCATGGAAGCACTGCCACAGGTGGCCGTGTGGATGCCCACGGTAGAAGAGAATGCCATGGTGCGCTATAAAGACCGCCAACTCATGGTCACCATCAAGGGGGTGGGAGATAATTTCGAGGCGCTCACCGAGATAGACAGCCTGCTCTATGGCACGGGGCGGTTCGTCTTGAAAGATGAAGTGGCCGATTACGGCGTGGCAGGTGCGCAGATCTTGGCGCAGCTTGGCACAGGCTTGGAGTTTGTAGATCCGCTAGAGGTCTATGCCCCTAAGCGCAATGTGCATGTCAATATCGCCAATCCCGCCGCAGCGTTCAATCGTGAATACCTGCATTCCCCAGGCCTCACCTTCCTCGTGGGGCAAGACAAGTACGATGCCCACTACATCCTCACATCCCTCAGTTTCGCCCGCAGACTGTTCAACTATACCAAGGAGGTCTCCGCCATAGAGGTGAAGTTGAAGCCAGGCAGCGATATCAATAGGGTAAAGAAAGAGATGGAGCAGATCGCAGGCGATAGGTTCTCTGTGAAAAATCAGTACGAGCAGCAAGCCGATGTCTATAAGATTATGGAGATAGAGAAGTTCATCTCCTACCTCTTCCTCACGTTCATCCTTATCATAGCCAGTTTCAATGTCATAGGCTCGCTCTCCATGCTCATCATCGATAAGGAAGAGAATGTGCAGACTTTGCGGAATCTGGGTGCCGACGATAAGCTCATCACGCGCATCTTCCTCATGGAGGGCTACCTCATCACCCTCTCAGGCACCATCATTGGCATCGTCCTCGGTCTTCTGCTCTGCTATCTGCAGCAGCGTTTCGGGCTCATCACCCTGGGCACAGGCGACAATTTCCTCGTTGATGCCTATCCCGTCAGCGTCCACCTCACCGATGTCCTGCTCGTATTCGTCACCGTGCTCCTCGTCGGCTTCCTAGCCGTGCGCTACCCCGTGATCTACCTCAGCAAGAAACTTTTGAAAAATTGAGAATTGAAAATTGAATATTGAAAATTGTGGAATTGAGAATTGAGGATTGAGGATTACCATGCGGAATGCTTATTCATCGCGCCAGCAATAATTCTCAATTCTCAATCCTCAATCCTCAATTTTCCTAATGATTGTCAGTCCGTCGCGCAGCGGCAATATCACCTTTTCCACCCGTCTGTCTGCCGCCACTAGGTCGTTGAAGTGCATGATGCCCTGCGTCTGCTGGTCGCTCTCCTTCACATGCTCCTCCACCACATGACCATCCCACAGCGTGTTGTCAGCCAGTATGTACCCCCCTGGGCGCAGCACCTTCAGCACCAGTTCGTAGTAGTCGGTATAGTGCCGCTTGTCCGCATCGATAAACGCCATGTCGAACGTCACCCCCAGCTCCGGCACCAGCTGCATGGCATCCCCTATCAGCATCGTGATTTTGTCGGCATAAGCCGATCTCTCCAGCCACGGGCGTGTGAAGTGCTCCTGCTCGTCGTTTATCTCTATGGTGTAGAGATGCCCGTCGGCAGGCAGACCCTCCGCTATGCACAGTGCCGAGTAGCCGCTGTAGGTCCCTATCTCCAGCACCTGCTTAGGCTGCACCATCTCCGTGAGCATCTTCAGTATGCGTCCCTGCAGATGCCCCGACGCCATGCGCGGATAGAGCAGTTCCAGGTGCGTGTGCCTATACAGTTCGTGCAGATAGTCGCCCTCAGGGTCTATGTGCGCCAGTATATACTCCTCCAGTGTCATTGCTTCAGAGCCAGCAGCGCCTCCAGTGCCAGGCGGTAAGAATCCATGCCGAAGCCCAGTATCACCCCCTTGCAGGCCGCCGAGATCATAGACTGGTGCCTGAAAGCCTCGCGCGCGTGTACATTAGATATATGCACCTCCACCACAGGCGTGGTGATAGAACGTATGGCATCGTGCAGTGCCACCGATGTGTGCGTGTAAGCCCCTGCGTTCAAGATGATGCCATCCGCTTCGAAGCCCACCTCCTGCAGTTTGTTGATCATTTCCCCCTCCACATTGCTCTGGAAGTAGTCTATCTGCACCTCCGGATAGCGGCTGCGCAGCGTCTTCAGATAGTCCTCAAACGTGCTCTGTCCGTAGATAGAAGGCTCACGCACCCCCAGCAAGTTCAGGTTCGGCCCATTGATAATCTGTATTTTCATTGCCAAAGATTATTAAGATTTTGTGACAAAGGTAATATAAAAACCCCACAGATATTGTTTTTTATCTTTTTTTTATAATTTTGCATTAGAAAAATAGACGTTTTTAAGCAATGGCTAACGAAAAACCTGAAGACACTGAGAAGCGAAACGTACTTGTAAGAAAGTACCAACAGTACCTGAGACTAGAGAAAGGACTCTCTCCCAACACCTACGAGGCCTATATGTCCGACCTCCAGAAACTGCTCACCTACCTCGAGAGTGAGCACATCAACGTATGGGAAACCAGTCTCAATGACCTGCAGCAGTTTGCTGCGGGGCTGCACGACATTGGCATTCATCCACGCTCACAGGCACGCATCCTGAGCGGCATCAAGTCGTTCTTCCACTTCCTCATCATCACCGATGAGATAGAAGCCGACCCCAGTGAGCTCCTTGAAGGCCCCAAGATAGGCATGCAGCTCCCCGAAGTGCTCACCATCGAGGAGATAGACCAGCTCATCGGTGCCATCGACCGCAGTCAGTACGAGGGGCAGCGCAACTGCGCCATCCTTGAGACCCTCTACAGTTGCGGCCTGCGCGTATCAGAGCTGTGCAACCTCAAGCTCAGCGACCTCTACTTCGACGAAGGCTTCATCCGCGTAGAAGGCAAGGGCAGCAAGCAGCGCCTGGTGCCCATCTCCGAGCGCGCCGTCAAGGAGATCAACCTCTGGCTGATCGACCGCAAGCGCTGGCGCTACCGTCCCGGCTTCGAAGACTACGTCTTCCTGGCCCGTTGGGGCAACGCCATCTCCCGCATCATGGTGTTCCGCATCATCAAGAATCTGGCAGAAGCCACCGGGCTGCAGAAGAACATCAGCCCCCACACCTTCCGCCACAGCTTCGCCACCCACCTCTTGGAAGGCGGGGCCAATCTGCGCGCCATCCAGGCCATGCTGGGGCATGAATCCATCGCCACCACCGAGATCTATACCCATATAGACCGCAGCCTGCTTCGTGCCGAAATCATCGAGCACCACCCCCGAAACATTAAATATAGGGAGAAAAATTCTTAATTTTGTAAAAATATAGGCGTTTGAATTTGTTTCTTGTTAAGAATAGCCTATCTTTGTAAGCGTAACCGAGGGCATAGCCCCTAAAAACACTTAGTTATGAGTAAGAAATTAGTTCTGCCATTCCTTATGGCAATCCTTGCTGTCCTGACATCATGCAGCAGCAAGATGGGCGCATTAAGCAGCGACAACTTCACATGCACCCCACAAGTATTAGAGTCAGTTGCAGGTACCGTGCCCGCCACCATCAACGGCCGTTTCCCTGCAAAGTATTTCAATAAGAAAGCCGTCGTAGAAGTCACCCCCGTGCTCCGTTGGGCAGGTGGGCAGGCTGTAGGCCAGGGCATCACCTTCCAGGGTGAGAAAGTGCTTGGCAATGGCCGCACCATCAACTATAAGAGCGGTGGTACCTTCACCATGCGCACCGTGTTCGACTACGTGCCACAGATGGCCAAGAGCGAGCTCTACCTCGACTTCACCGCCCGCATCGGCAAGAAGACCATCACCATCCCCAGCGTGAAGGTGGCCGATGGTGTCATTAGCACCTCTGAGCTGCTGGGCGAGACCCTCGCAGGCGCCAATGTCTCTCTGGGCGAAGATGCCTTCCAGCGCATCATCAAGGAGAAGCTGCAGGGCGAGATCCTCTTCCTCATCCAGCAGAGCAACATCCGCAGCAGTGAGGCCAAGGCAGCTACCGACTTCAATGCCGGTGTGAAAGACATCCAGAACACCGCCAACCGCCGCTTAGAGAACATCGAGGTGAGCGCCTACGCTTCACCTGACGGTGCCCTCAACCTCAACCGCGACTTGGCCGAGAAGCGTCAAGACAACACCGCCGCTCTGGTCAACCGCAACCTCAAGCGCGACAAGCTCGATGTCGATGTCAACACCAACTACACCGCCGAAGACTGGGAAGGCTTCAAGGAGCTGGTAGAGCAGAGCAACATCCAGGACAAGGAGCTTATCCTCCGTGTGCTCTCCATGTACCAAGACCCAGAGCAGCGCGAGCGTGAGATCAAGAACATCTCCTCAGTCTATAAGAACCTCGCCGACGAGATCCTGCCTAAGCTGCGTCGCTCACGCCTCACAGCCAACTACGAGATCATCGGCAAGAGCGATGAGGAAATCAGCCGCTTGGCAGCCAGCAGCCCACGCGAGCTCAATGTAGAAGAGTTGCTCTACGCCGCCACCCTCACCGACAATCCTGCCCAGAAGCAAGACATCTATACCAAAGCCTCACAGCAGTTCGCCTCCGACTACCGCGCCCTCAACAACCTGGGCAAGCTGGCCTACGAGGCAGGCGACTACACCAAGGCCGAGGAACTGCTGCGTCAGGCAGCCCGCATCAACGATGCTCCAGAGGTCAACAATAACCTCGCCCTCCTCGCCATCCGCAAGGGCAACCTCGAAGAGGCCGAAGCCTTCATCGGCAAGGCAGCCGGAGCCAAGGAGCTGAACGAGACCATGGGCAACCTCTACGTGGCACAGGGCCAGTACGACCGCGCTGTGAACGCCTTCGGCGATGCCAAGACCAACAGTGCCGCCCTGGCACAGATTCTGGCCAAGGACTACAACAAAGCCAAGAACACCCTCGATGCCGTGCAGCATGCCGATGCCTACACCAGCTACCTGAAAGCCGTGCTCGGTGCCCGCACCAACAATGAGAACCTCGTCATCAGCGGCCTGCGCGATGCCATCGCCAAAGACCGTACGCTGGCCACCAAGGCAGCCACCGACCTCGAGTTCTCCAAGTTCTTTGGCAACAGCAGCTTCACCAGCCTGCTGAGATAAACCCATAGCGCACATGACACGTCGCGTGCTATATCTTCTATGCCTGCTACTCACCCTGATGGGCGGTTGTCACCACCAACCCCTGAACAGCTGCCATATCAGCGGTGAGATTGCAGGTTTATCTCATGATACCCTCCTCCTCTGGGGAGCCGATCACCTCTACCCCCACATAGACACCATCCCCGTGGTAGATGGCCGTTTCCAGGCCGATATCCCTATAGACACCCTCGCCGAGGCCGTGCTCTACACCCCCGATGGCCGTCAGCACCCCCTCTATCTGGAGCGTGGTGCCCAGCTCCGCATCACAGGCAGCACCGATAGCCTCACCGTGAGCGGCTCCGTCAACGACTCCATCTACGCCCTGCTCCGCAGTGCCGAAGCCCTGAAGGCCGACACCGCCCAGCTCCGTACCCTGGTGCTCAGCTACCTCCGCCGTCACCCCGCCGAAGCCAGCAGCGTCTTTGTCATCCGCCACTTCTACGCCTCCGGCACCGCCATCCACGATGCCGCAGCCGACGAAGCCCTGCGTGAGCTTGCCCCTCTGATGCGCGACTACCCCCTCATCGCCCGTCTCGACGACTATACCGGCAAGTACACCAGCATCACCGTAGGCCGAAACATCCCCACCTTCGCCCTGCCCGACACCGCAGGCGTGGTCACCAACCGTTTCACCTACCCCGAGCAGCCCATCCTGCTCCACTTCTGGGCCTCTTGGAGCCCCGAGAGCCGTGCCCAAGCCCGTGCCCTGCGTCCCCTCTATGAAGCCCAGCAGAAGATCCGCCAGAAAGAAAACCGCCTCGCCCTCGTGGGCGTCTCCCTCGATAGCGACCGCCATGAGTGGGTCACCGCCATCCATGCCGACACCCTGCGCTGGGCGCAGCTCTGCAACTTCCGCTCTTGGGACACCGACCTCGTGCAGCGCCTTGGCATCAGCGAGCTTCCCTACAATATCCTCATCAACGACCGCGGCATCATCCGCGGCATCAACCTCACTCCCGAGGAGATTGAGCAAGAGCTCAAAGCCATCCGCGAGGAATATGCCGAGCAGAAACGGAATAGTAGAGCGAGGAGGTAAGAGAAAAAAATCTAGTTTAGTCTTTAATTAAAAACGCGACAGATTATGATAACAAAAGTATTTGCAGCAGCCCTTCAAGGCATAGACGCTACTCTAATCACTATTGAGGTAAATAAGACAAGAGGATGTTCTTTCTATATGGTAGGACTTCCCGACAATGCTGTTAAAGAAAGTCAGCAACGTATTCATTCTGCTTTCTCAGTCCTTAACATTAAAATGACCGTAGGATCTATTATTGTCAATATGGCTCCTGCGGATATTCGTAAGGAAGGTTCCGCCTATGATCTTCCTTTGGCTATAGGTATATTGGGAGCTTCTGAGATAGTTCAGACATCAAAATTTGCCGATTATCTCTTGATGGGGGAGCTTGGCTTGGATGGTAGTTTGCAACCCATTAAAGGTGCGCTTCCAATTGCCATAAAGGCGCGTGAGCTCGGTTTTAAGGGCATGATACTTCCCAAACAGAATGCCAGAGAGGCCGCGGTGGTTAATCAATTGGATGTGTATGGAGTAGAGCACCTGAAAGAAGTAATTGACTTTATGAATGAAAAGATTCAGCTACAACCAACCATTGTGCATACTAGAGAGGAGTTTTTTGCCCATCAAAGCACTTATGAAGCCGATTTTAGTGAGGTGAAGGGACAAGAGAGTGTCAAGCGTGCTATGGAAGTAGCAGCGGCAGGCAGTCATAATATTCTGCTTATTGGAGCTCCTGGCAGCGGAAAGTCTATGCTTGCCAAGCGTCTGCCTTCTATTCTTCCTCCGCTCTCACTCCATGAAAGTTTGGAAACTACTAAGATACACTCGGTAGCAGGAAAAATCAATGCCAACGGTGGACTCATCACTACCCGTCCTTTTCAACATCCACATCATACTATCTCCCAAGTGGCTATGACGGGAGGTGGTAGTTATCCACAGCCGGGGGAGATAAGTTTGGCGCATAATGGAGTGCTCTTTCTGGATGAATTACCAGAATTCAGTCGTAGCGTGCTTGAAGTGCTACGCCAACCTTTAGAGGATAGACATATCAGTATTAGCCGTGTGAAGAGTAATGTTGAATATCCTGCCAGCTTTATGTTGGTGGCTGCCATGAATCCATGCCCTTGTGGATATTACAACCATCCGACACATCCTTGTACTTGCAATCCAGGTCAAGTTCAAAAGTACCTTAATAAGATTTCAGGTCCTTTATTGGATAGGATAGACCTGCATATCGAAGTTGTGCCGGTGCCTTTTGAGAAAATGTCCGAAAATCGTCCAGCAGAAAGCAGTGCTTCCATCCGTGAACGTGTCATTAGAGCGCGGCATATTCAGGAGGAACGTTACCAAGATGAACCACAGGTGCATTGTAATGCTCAGATGAATAAGCGGTTGCTGGATAAATATGCCCTTCCAGATGCTGATGGGCTACAGTTGCTTCGTACGGCAATGACCCGTCTTAATCTTTCTGCCCGTGCCTATGATCGCATCTTGAAAGTGGCGCGAACTATTGCAGATCTTGAGGGTAGTGAGAAAGTGCTTTCTAATCACCTGGCAGAAGCCATCGGGTATCGAAGCCTCGACCGTGAAAACTGGGCAGGATAATTTATTTAAGGAAATGATAAACGATGAAACACGATATACTCTGGCTGACCTCATTGTTCCGTCTGTTCTATCCGCACTATTGTGCTGTTTGTGGAGCCCGCTTGCAAGATAATGAAGAAGCACTTTGCAGTGAATGCCTTAGTGATTTACCTCGCACACCTTATCTTCTAAGTAATGGTCATTTGGTGGAACGCCTTTTTTGGGGGAAATTCCCTTTAGGGCGTGCTGCAGCATTCTTTTACTATCGCCCTGGTGATTCCTATGCAGAAGTGATTCATTTGTTAAAGTACAAAGGAAGAAGCGATCTGGGATGCGCCATGGGTAGAATTATGGCAAAAGAATTGGCTGTTCAAGGTTTCTTTGAGGGAGTAGATGTTTTGATTCCTGTCCCTTTACATGAAAAACGACTGAAACAGAGAGGTTACAACCAAAGCGAACGCATCGCAGCGGGTATTTCTGAGCAGACGGGAATCCCTGTATGGCCAGCAGCTGTACGTAGAGTAAAATATACAGAAACACAGACTCAAAAGACAGCCCAAGAGCGATTTGAGAATATGAAGGATGTTTTTAAACTTAATATGTCTGCTGCAGAACTGCAAGATAAGCATGTGATGCTGATAGACGATGTGCTCACCACCAGTGCCACACTTACCGCATGTGCTGATAGCATGAAAGATATTAAGGGCATCACAATCAGTATTCTGGCGTTGGCATTGGCTGGGCATTAGAGATAGAATGCTATGCTAAATTGTTTTTTAGACTTCACACTTCACGGGTGTATATTAAATCTCAGATAATCAATTGCATACAGATTGTTTTGCTTCGTAGAGACTTCACAAGACTTCACATAGACATCACGCTGTTAATTCATGGAACATTATGATATGCATGTGCTATCTACTCCTTGAGGTGAATATTAGTTCTTCGTGAGATCTGTGTGAAGTCTTGTGAAGTCTCGTTTTTCTCTTTTAATATAGATACGTGATGATAAATATGCTCTTTATTTGTTTCTGTGAAGTGTGAAGTCTATTTTTAAAATCGTACATTTTTTTTGTCTGATAGTTATCAGCCATTTCCTGCTTAGTTGGATAGTAGGTCAGTCACAGTTATGACTGACCTAAGTCTAAGTTTTGCCTGAACTCATTCTTGCTAGTGACTAACCTATTTCAAACAGATGACTTTGCAATAAGATTATTCATTTTGCATGCTTTTCATTTAGGAAAGGGGCTGATAGAAAACACAAAAAAGGCTTTCCAAACGGAAAGCCTTTCTGCTCTTCTTCTTGGACTTGAACCAAGGACCCTCTGATTAACAGTCAGATGCTCTAACCAACTGAGCTAAAGAAGAAGGTTGCATTTAAGCCTTAAGCTCTTCTTCTTGGACTTGAACCAAGGACCCTCTGATTAACAGTCAGATGCTCTAACCAACTGAGCTAAAGAAGAATTTTTTGTTTTTAATTCTTAAATGCGGTGCAAAAGTAATAGGATATTTTGAATTATGCAATATCTTTGCAGAAAAATATTTAAAAATGGACAAGATTTTAGGTCTCGGCAATGCACTGACGGATGTGGCAGTGGCACTGAAGGAGGAAAATATACTGCAGGAAATGGCTCTGCCTAAGGGGGGAATGACGCATATAGATGCGCCTACGTATGACCGACTGAGGGGGTGGCTGGCTAACCAATCGCATACGGTGACTCCGGGCGGATCGGTGGCGAACGCCTGCAGGGCAATGGCGCGAATGGGCATGCTCACGGGTTACCTGGGCAAGGTGGGCAAGGATGACGTGGGACGTCGGTATGCACAGAGCCTGACGAGCGTGGGGGTGGAGAACAGACTGATAGTGACGGAGGAGCTGCCATCGGGGGTGTGCTGCGCTCTGATCTCGGAAGGGGGTGAGCGCACGTTTGCCAACCACATGGGGGCTTCGATAGACCTGCACGCGGAGGAGATGACGGCGGAGCGGATGGAGGGCTATGACTACCTCTTCTTGGAGGGGTATCTGGTGCAGAACCATGCGCTGATAGAACGGGCAGCGGCACTGGCGAAGGAGCTGGGCATGACGGTGGTGATGGATATGGCGAGCTATAACGTGATACTGGCGGACCTGGACTTCTCGCGCTACTTGGTGGAGCACTACGTGGATGTGGTGTTTGCCAACGAGGAGGAGGCACGGGCGCTGACGGATCTGGAACCGATGGAGGCGCTGCATGCACTGGCGGCTCTGACGGAGACGGCGGTGGTGAAGGTGGGGGCGAAGGGCTCTCTGGTGCAGCATGGACAGCAGGTGTGGCAGGTGCCAGCGGTGAAGGTGGCGCAGGTGGTGGACACTACAAGCGCTGGCGATCACTTTGCGGCGGGCTTCCTCTATGGGATGCTGCGCGGCGAGGCTCTGGATAGGTGCGCGGTGCTGGGGGCTAGGCTGGCGGCACTGGCGATACAGGTGATGGGAACGGTGATTCCAGAAAATGCTTTTCTGGAATCAAAATTAAAAAATTAAAATATTAAAAGATGCGAGTTGCAATTGCAATTGCAAAAATGCAAATATTCAAAAATGCAAAGATGCAAATTGCAAAATTGCAAATATTAAAAGATTAAAATATTAAAAAATTAAAACGTTATAAGATTGATGGGGATGGGGCGGAATGAACAGTGTTAATCCTCAATTCTCAATTCTCAATTCTCAATTATGAAAGCAAGTAGTATAGTAAAAATAAGTGTGGGGGCGCTGGCGGGCGTGGCTGCGGGGGCTTGGATGGCTTTCGAGCTGAATGATGCGCACAACTTCGAGATGTCGAAGAATCTGGATATATTCAACTCGGTGATGAAGGAGCTGGATATGAACTATGTGGATACGATAGATGCAGGGAAGACGGTGAGGCAGGGAATAGATGCCATGCTCTACGGTCTGGATCCCTACACGGTGTATTACCCAGAGGATGACCAGAGCGAACTGGAGCAGATGGTGAGCAACTCTTATGGGGGCATAGGGGCGGTGATATCGTGGAACGCGAAGCTGAAACGTTCGGTGATCTCGGAACCGTATGAGGGCATGCCGGCTGCGGTGGCGGGCCTCAAGGTGGGGGATGTGCTGATGGAGATAGATGGCGAGGACCTGGCGGGCAAGGATAACCAGGCGGTGAGCAACTTGCTGCGCGGACAGGTGGGCACGGAGTTTCATCTGAAGGTGCAACGCCCAGGGGTGGAGAAGCTGATGGACTTCGACATAGTGCGCCGACAGGTGCAGCTGCCTCTGATTCCTTACTATGCGAAGCTGGACAAGGGGGTGGGGTATATCAACCTGAGCACGTTCTCGGGCAACCCATCGAGCGACTTCCGCGCGGCGCTGGAGGATCTGCGGAAGCAGGGTATCACGTCGCTGGTGATAGACATCAGAAGCAATGGAGGCGGACTGCTGGATGAGGCGGTGGAGATAGCCAACTTCTTCGTGCCTCGGGGACAGACGCTGGTGACCACGAAGGGTCGCGACCAGAAGGTGAGGGAGACGTACAAGACGCTGCGCGAACCGATAGACCTGAACTTGCCGCTGGCGGTGCTGGTGAACAGTGGCACGGCTTCTTCGTCGGAGATTCTGGCGGGGTCTCTGCAGGATCTGGACAGGGCGGTGGTGGTAGGCTCTCGCACGTATGGCAAGGGTCTGGTGCAGATGACGCGCTCGCTGCCTTATGGGGCGGCGATGAAGCTGACGACTTCTAAATACTACATACCGAGCGGACGCTGCGTGCAGGCGATAGACTATCAGCACCGCAATGAGGATGGGAGCGTGGGGCGCATACCTGACAGCCTGACGAACGTGTTCCACACGGCAAAGGGGCGCATAGTGCGCGATGGTGGGGGCGTGACGCCTGACATCACGGTGGAGCAGGACACGATGCCGAACATAGTGTATTACCTGATGAACGAGAACATCGTGTTCGACTATGCCACGCAGTACTGCCTGAAGCACCCGAAGGTAGCACCTGCCGAGGAGTTCAAGCTCACGGAGGCCGACTATGAGGATTTCAAGGCGTATGTGAAGCAGCAGGACTTCAAGTATGACCAGCAGACGGAGCGCATGCTGAAGGATCTGAAGCGTATGGCGGAGTTTGAGGGCTACCTGCAGGGGGCGGATGCGGAGTTTGCTGCGCTGGAGCAGAAGCTGACGCACAACCTGGACTATGACTTGGATCATGCGGCGGAGCAGATTAAGATGCTGCTGTCGGCAGAGCTGATGAAGCGCTACTACTTCCAGCGGGGCTCTATCATAGAGCAGCTGAAGGGGGATAAGGATCTGGAGGCTGCCGTGGCCGTGCTGACGGACGAAAGTAGGTTGAGGGAAATTTTAGGAAATTGAGAATTGAGAATTGAGAATTGAGGGATTAATAGGTTTTTTTACAACGGATTATACGGATTTTTTTTGGAGGATTGAGGATTGGTAAGCCCCAGAGGGGCGAAATATGGTAGCCAGCCATGTCAATGGCTGGTAATATGGATGCTAAAGAGAGACAGCGTGCCGTAGGTACGCAATAAATATAGGTGGCGTACCTAAAGGCACGCATTCTATGGCCGCTATTTATCCAGCCATTGACATGGCTGGCTACCCTATTATTGACATGGCTGGCTACCCTATTAGATGCCTACGGCATCCCCTTTTTGCATATTTGCATATTTTAATTTTTTAATGTTTTAATTTTACGGCGTAGCCGTATATGTGCCTACGGCATCCCCTTTTGCATATTTGCATTTTTTAATGTTTTAATTTTTGCATTTTCAACTCGTTGCCAAATCTTTGGCAATGAGTTGAAGCAGTCTTTCCACGGCCTCCTCTTCGGGGATGTTCTTCTCGATGCATTGTTTCTGCTTGTAGAGGCTGACGCGGTTTCGGCCAGCTCCTACGTAGCCATAGTCGGCATCGGCCATCTCGCCGGGGCCGTTGACGATGCATCCCATGATGCCTATCTTGAGGCCCTTGAGGTGGGAGGTGGCTGCCTTGATGCGGGCAATGGTGTCCTCGAGGTTGTAGAGGGTGCGGCCGCATCCGGGGCAAGAGATATACTCGGTCTTACTGATGCGGAGGCGCCCTGCCTGCAGGATGGAGAACGCGATGCTATCGGTGGTGGTGACGGGTATCTTGCCGTTGTTGAACAGGAAGAGGCCGTCGCAGAATCCATCGAAGATGAGGGGTCCCATATCGGCAGCGGCACGTATCTGGAGGTCTTCTACCTCGGCCTCGGCATAGGCCTGGATGAAGACGAGCGGATTCTGAAGGTCGGCTATCAGCAGGCGATGTGCGATGGCGCGCAGCTCTCCGAGACGGTTGGGATGGCGGCTCTGCGCCAGCAGCACGATCTCGGGATGATACTTCAGACAGGCCAACAGTTCGGGGCCGAAGCTCTCATAGTTGACGAAGAGGAACTTCAGCGGGGCAGGGCAGAAGCTCAGCAGATGGAGCATGTCTGTCTTGAACACCGGCCAAGTGTCGGGCTCGCCGTCCCACGCATTGGCATCTACGATGTATTGCTGACCCTCGATGAGCTTCTTAGGCAACTTGCTGCCCACGTAGAGGTAATCGGGCGTGAAGTTGGGATGGAAGTCCCAGTTGTTGGTGAGACGCCCAGAGATCACCACGGGCACGGCACTGCCACCGATGTTGCGCACTTGGCGCGTGACGCGGCGTGAGGGGTGCAGGTAGTCGAACTGCGGGGCAGCCTGCGCAGGGATAGGCGGCAGGCCTGCGTGCAGCAGCACATAGTCGCGCAACTTCTCCGCTACGGGAATCTCCGCCTCGGGCGCTTCACTGAGAGAGACACGGATGGTGTCGCCCAAGCCATCGGCCAGCAGGGCACCGATGCCCAGGGCCGACTTGATGCGACCGTCTTCGCCCTCGCCAGCTTCTGTGACACCGAGGTGCAGCGGAAAGTGCATGTCTTCTTGCTCCATGGTATAGGCCAGCAGGCGCACGGTCTTCACCATGATCACAGGGTTGGAGGCCTTGATGGAAATCACCACGTCGTGGAAATCTTCTGCCACGCAGATGCGCAGGAACTCCATGCAGCTCTCCACCATGCCCTCGGGCGTGTCGCCATAGCGGCTCATGATGCGGTCTGACAGGGAGCCGTGGTTGACACCGATGCGTATGGCGGTGTGATGCTCCTTGCAGATCTGGAGGAACGGCACGAAGCGGCGGCGGATCTTCTCTATCTCCTGCGCATACTCCTCATCGCTGTATTCCAAGTGCTTGAAGAGGCGGGCAGGATCTACGTAGTTGCCTGGATTGATGCGCACCTTGTCGGCAATGGTGGCAGCTACATCGGCCACTACGGGGTTGAAGTGTATATCGGCCACCAGCGGCACTTGACAGCCCGCCTGACGAAGTCCCTCCTTGATGAGGCGCAGGTTCTCTGCCTCCTTGGTACCCTGCGTGGTGAGGCGCACATACTCGCCCCCTGCAGCCACGATGCGCTTAGTCTGCGCGATGCAGCCCTCGGTATCCATGGTAGAGGTGTTGGTCATGCTCTGCAGGCGGATAGGGTTGTCACCGCCCAGAGGCGTCTGCCCCACATGCACCTCTACGGTCTTGCGACGTTGATAGTTGAATAAGTCCATCAGTCCACTTTATACGCGTATTTCACTTCCTTCAGTTCGGCGTTTGCCTTCACGATCTTCGACTTCAGGCCCTCCTTGTAGGCAGCCAGCGATGCGGCCAGATCGGCATCGGCCAGTGCGAGCATCTGCACGGCCAGGATGGCAGCATTCATGGCGCCATTGATGGCCACGGTGGCTACAGGTATGCCCGGAGGCATCTGTAGGATGGAGTAAAGAGCATCTACCCCGTCGAGCGCTGAGCCCTTGATGGGCACGCCGATGACGGGCAGGGTGGTGCTGGCGGCTATCACGCCAGGCAGTGCGGCAGCCATGCCTGCCCCTGCGATGATGACTTTGATGCCGCGTGCCTGTGCCCCTGTGGCGAAGGCTTCCACCTCCTTAGGGGTGCGGTGGGCAGAGAGGGCGTTCATCTCGAAGGGAACGTGCATCTCGTCGAGCAACTTGGCGGCTTTCTCCATGACGGGCAGGTCGGAGGTGCTGCCCATGATAATACTTACTACGGGAGTCATGCATTTATGCGTTTATCAGTTTCTTATAATCCTCGGCACTGAGGAGGCTGTCGAAGTCGGCATCGGCAGCAGGCTTGATCTTCACCAGCCAGCCCTCACCGTAAGGGTCTTGGTTGACCAACTCAGGCTGATCGGCCAAAGCCTCGTTCTGCTCCAGCACCTCACCGCCTACAGGCAGGAAGATGTCTGAGATGGTCTTCACCACCTCGATGGTGCCGAACACATCGCCTGCGTTCAAAGTCTCGCCAACGGTCTGAATATCAACAAACACGATGTCGCCAAGCTGGTCTTGTGCATAGTCTGTGATGCCTACATAGGCCACGTCGCCCTCAAGGCGTATCCACTCATGTTCACTGGTGTACTTGATGTTCTCTGGGAAATTCATAGTTTACAATATTAAAAGGTTTGACATATAGGTGCAAAGGTAAGCAATAATTTCCAATTATCCACTCTCTGTGCCGAAATTCTTAGAAGAGCAGGAAGCCGAGGGGCATGCCCAGAGAGGGATGCAGCACCACCAGCGCACAGATGAGGCCGATGGCAAACCCTCCGAGCACCTCGCTGAGGGTGTGATGGCCTAAGGAGATGCGTGCCGAACCCAGTAGGCCTGCGATGAAGACGATGAGGCAGAGCCACCAGATGGGGTTGTAGCCAAACAACTCGCTGAAAGCGATGAGACCGCCTACGATGGCACCAGCGCCCGCCATGTGCTCGCTGACCTTCCAGAACAGATTCAGCAAGATGCACAGCACCTGTGAGAGTAGGCCTACGAGGATGATGCCCGACATATACCACGGGATATTCATCTGCCGCATAAGCAGCAAGCAGCAGACATACGACAGGATGGTGAGCAGGAAGGGCAGGTAGCGATGCTCCTTCAGCGTGAGGTCTCGGGTGCTGAGCTTATTGAGCCTGCAATACACCCAGATGGCCAGTGAAGGCGTGAGGATGGTGAACGTATAGACAATGCCCAAGATGATGAGCTTGTAGGCCAGAGGCAGCATGCGCAGGTAGGAGATCAAGAGCAAAATGAGGAACGCCAAGAAGGGGATGCTAAACGGTGTGAACACCGTAGATACCACCTTGGCTATCCGCTGCTCTAAGCCCATGCTGGGCGCCGTAGTCACTTTCTCTTCCTCCATAAACTTAATCTTTGCATTTTTGCATCTTTGCATCTTTGCATCTTTGCATTATTGCATATTACACCATAGCCATATAGCTCTAAACCCTAAACCCTAAACTCTAAACCCTAAACCAAACTACCTCCTCAACCTTGCCACAGGGATATTGAGATTCTGGCGATACTTCGCCACCGTGCGCCGCGCCAGTTGGAACCCCTTCTCGCCCAGCAAGGCCGTGAGTTCATCATCCGTCAGCGGGTGCTCCTTATCTTCGTGGTCTATAGCCTCCTGAATCACCTTCAAGATCTGTCGGGTAGTGAGCTCCGTGCCATCCTCGGTGGTATAGCCATCGCTGAAGAAATGCTTCAGGCGGAAGATGCCAAAGTTGGTCTGCACATACTTACTATTGCTCACACGCGACACGGTAGAGATATCGAGCTTGGCATGCTCCGCCACATCCTTCAGGATCATGGGATGCAGCTGCGCCTCATCGCCAGTGAGGAAGAAGTCGCGCTGCAGCTCTATGATGGCCCTCATGGTGGTGAGCAGCGTCTGCTGCCGCTGTCGGATAGCATCGATGAAGTTCTGCGCCTTGTCGATATAGTCGCGCAAGTATTTCACCGTATCCTTGGATTGCTGCGTCTTCAGCTTCCCCTGTTGCTCCGCCAGAGCCTTATACTCCTGACTGATGTGCAGTTCTGGCACGTTCTTATCGTTCAGAGAAAGCGTGATGTCCCCATTGTCGCCCGTCTCCACGATAAAGTCGGGCACTATCTGCTGGAAGTTCTTATCGATAGACTCCCCCAGAGAAGCCCCAGGGCGAGGATTCAGGCGCGTCAGTTCCTTGAACACCCGTTCGAAGTAATCCTTCTCCAGCCCCATGCGCTGCTGGATCTTCTCCTTATGCTTATGTGTGAACTCCTCGAAATACTTGGAGATGATGGTCTCCTCGTCTTGAAGCAACGCCAGTGCCTCCTGATTGCCCCGTGCCTGCTGCTTCTTGCGCCGTATCTGTATGAGCAGGCATTCCTGCAGGCTGCGTGCCCCGATGCCCGCAGGGTCGAACTCCTGCACCACGCGCAGCACCTCCAGCATCTCCTCCTCGGTGACCTCTATGCCCTCATAGACAAAGAGATCGTCCATCAGTCCGTCCATAGGCTTGCGCAGCAGTCCGTCATCATCCAGCGACCCTATCAGATACTCGGCAATCTGCTTCTGCTGCGGTGTGAAGTAATGCTCTGCTATCTGTGCCCGCACACTCTCGTAGAAAGAGGTGGAGTCGCTGAAAGGAATCTCGCGCACCTGCTCCCCCGCACTGCGGTTGTGCGTCTGAAGCTGGTAGGCAGGGATCTCGTCATCATCGTTCAGCAGGTAGTCGTTCATCTCCTGATCGTCGTGCAGACTGTCCTCGCCGCCCTCGCGCTCCTCATAGTCCTGCTCCTCCTCATGCTCATCGGTGCTTACCTCACGGCCCTCTTCCAGCGCAGGATTGTCTATCAGCTCATCATGGATGCGCTCCTCGAACTCCACGGTAGGCAGTTCCAGCAGCTTCACCACCATGATCTGCTGTGCAGAGAGCTTCTGCACCTGTACCTGCGTCTGCGTCTGGACGCCAGTCATCTTCGAATTTTGAGGCATAGCGATAGGGTGTTATAAATTTTAGGGCAAAGATAGTGCAAACCATTTTTTATTCCTATCTTTGCCGTAAATAAAAACAAAAAAATTATCACTATGTTTTCTAAAGAGACCTATATACAACGCCGTGCGGAGCTGAAGAAGCAAGTAGGCTCGGGCGTTTTGCTTTTCTTGGGCAACGATGACATGGGACTGAACTACGAGGACAATGCCTATCGCTACCGCCAGGATTCATCATTCCTTTACTATTTCGGCATCTCCAATGCCGGACTTTCTGCCATCATAGACATTGACGAAGACCGTGAGATCATCTTCGGCGACGAACTGAGCATCGACATGATCGTGTGGACGGGCATATTGCCTACGCTGCATGCTCAGGCACTGGAAGTGGGCATATCAGACACCCGTCCGGCGCTGGAAGTGGCAGACTATCTGAAGAAAGCACAGGAAGGCGGCCGTGCGCTGCACTACTTGCCTCCTTATCGCCCCGAGCACCGTATCAAGCTGCTGGAATGGCTGGGCGTGCCTCTGGCAGAGCAGAAAGGCTCCATCCCCTTCATCCGCGCCATCGTGAAGCAGCGCAACCATAAGACTGCCGAGGAAGTGGTGGAGATAGAGAAGGCTTGCGACGTGACGGCAGAGATGCACATAGCTGCCATCAAGTGCCTGCGCCCAGGAATGTATGAATATCAGGTGCGCGCAGAGATAGAACGCGTGGCCATGGAGCATGGCATGGAACTCTCATTCCCTACCATCGCCACGAAGAACGGACAGACGCTGCACAATCATTCCTATGACAATAAGGTAGAGCCGGGCGACCTCTTCTTGATAGATGCCGGTGCCGAAACCCCGATGGGCTATGCAGGCGACATGTCATCTACCTTCCCAGCCGACAAGACTTTCACCGCCAAGCAACGTGAGGTCTATGAGATTCAGAATGCCATGCATCTGGAATCTGTGAAGGCCCTGCGCCCTGGCATCCCCTACATGCAGGTCTATGAGCTCTCTGCCCGCGTGATGGTGGAAGGCATGAAGCAGCTGGGCCTTATGAAGGGCAATGCCGAAGATGCTGTGCGTGAGGGTGCTCATGCCTTGTTCTATCCGCATGGATTGGGCCATATGATGGGCCTCGACGTGCACGATATGGAGAATCTGGGAGAGATCTGGGTAGGCTACGACGGTCAGCCTAAGAGCACCCAGTTCGGTCGTAAGAGTCAGCGCCTTGCCATTCCGTTGGAACCAGGCTTCGTGCACACTGTAGAGCCAGGCATCTACTTCATTCCAGAGCTGATAGATCTGTGGAAGGGCCAGAAGAAGTTCACCGACTTCATCAACTACGACAAGGTGGAAGAGTATCGCCACTTCGGCGGCATCCGCAATGAGGAAGACTACCTCATCACCGAAACCGGTGCCCGCCGCTTAGGCAAGAAAATACCTCTTACGCCAGAGGAAGTGGAAGCTTTGAGATAAGGAATGTGGTTATAATCTGCGGTAAGTGGTAAAAAAAACGACTTACCGCAGGTTTTATTGTCAGAATTCTCTAAAAACGCCTCTTTTTGAGCTTATAATCTGCGGTAAGTGGTAAAAAAAACGACTTACCGCAGGTTTTGTTCAATAACTTTATTATCTTTGCATCATTCAATAAATAATAGCACGCGATGATTGGCAGAGAAAAAGAGCAACAACAATTGAGGCAGGCTTACGACTCAGAAGTATCTGAGTTTGTCGCAGTATATGGTCGTAGGCGTGTAGGTAAGACTTTCCTAATTCGGGAAGTGTTTAATTATTCGTTCACTTTCCAGCATGCAGGGTTGGCCAATTCTTTGATGAATGACCAACTCATAGCTTGGCACTCATCACTCCAAGATGTAGGGTATCAAGGAAAAGTGGCCAAGAGTTGGTTAGAGGCATTTGACCAGTTGAAAGATGTCGTAAAGCTGTCTAAGGAGAAGAAGAAAGTGATTTTCATTGATGAAATGCCTTGGATGGATACCCCTCGCTCTAAATTTGTTGCAGCCCTGGAGCATTTCTGGAATAGCTTTGCATCAGCACGCAAAGATATCTTGTTGATTATATGCGGATCGGCTACCACATGGATTATAAATAATGTATTCAAAAATCACGGAGGATTACACAACAGAGTCACCTGCCGTATTCATCTTCAGCCTTTCACGCTCAATGAATGTGAACGTTTTGTGGCAGAGCGTAAGCTCGACTTTTCCAAGCATCAGTTGCTGATAGGCTACATGGTCATGGGAGGTGTGCCTTTCTATTGGTCGTTGCTGCAGCGTGGACTCAGCCTTGATCAGAATATCGATGAATTGTTCTTTTCGGCAGATGGCGCTTTGCGTCATGAGTTCAGCGAGTTGTATGCATCATTGTTTAAGCATCCAGAATCCTACGTCAGAGTGATTGCAGCTCTGGGAAAGAAAAATGCCGGTATGACGCGTGAGGAAATCTTGGCTTCAGATAGTGATTTGTCGGACAATGGGAAACTGACGCAGGTGTTGGAGGACTTAGAATACAGCGGCTTTATCCGCCGATATAATATCATCGGAAAGAAACTACGCAGTGCAGTTTTCCAGTTGATAGATAATTTCACCTTGTTCTATTTTCGCTTTCTGCAGGATAATGTTGAAAATGATTCACATTTCTGGACACATCATATAGATACACCTATTTATAACACATGGTGCGGACTGGCATTTGAGCGCGTCTGTTTCATGCACATCCGTCAGATTAAGCAGGCATTGGGTATAGAGGGGATAGCCTCTAATATATATGCTTGGCAGGTAAAAGCCAGTGAGGAGGCCGGACCAGGCGCTCAGATAGATATGCTTATAGACAGAGCTGATCAGGTCATCAACCTCTGTGAGGTCAAGTTCTCTGCGCGTGAGTTCAGCATAGACAGGGTTCTGTCAGATGCACTTCGTATGAAAAAAGCCCGCTTTGCGGAAAGTACGAAGAATCGAAAAGCTCTGCATCTCACTATGATTACTACCTACGGATTGGTGCACAACATGTATTGGGGTGATATCCAAAAAGAGGTTACAGCTACTGACTTGTTTAAAGAATGAAAAAACATCTTCCACATCTTCCATCTTCCACGGTGGCATATTAATCATGCGCTATCTCGTGGAAGATGCGTGGAAGATGTGGAAGATGTTGCCGCGTTTCATAGTTTTTATCTATTCATAAGGCCGTTATGCATCTATCATAGTACCATTACGCTTACAGCATAATACTGTTATGGTAGTTGTATAATGGTTTTATTGTTGGTGCATAATCATATTATGCAAGTTACGTAATGGTGCATAATAGATACTGTATGATACTTATATCATATTATTCCAGTTATAGATGATGAGACATTCCCCTAAAAGAAGTAAATCGAATCACAATCATAAAAAATCTAACCGAATGCATTAACTATTTCAAAAACTTTCCTATCTTTGTAGCAATTCTGGCATATTATGGTAATAATGAGCCAGAAGGACATGTTAACATGAGGTGTTATTGACATTTTCTCCAACATTCAAACTTTGCAATTTTGAATATAGCACGGAGACGATGGCAATAGCACCGCACCTTTTGATATATCCTCTTGTACATTCATCGTACAGGGTTTTTGATATTATCAAATCGGTGTGGGCTATTGTTTTTTATCCGTGCTGTAGGTAATGCGAAGACCTGAATGTTGGATAGAACGAGATATAGTTCCCACACCTTTCTTTTTTCTTATCGCTTACATCTGGGAAACTGTTAGCCTAAAGTTTTATTGCAATGAAACAGTTTTACGAAGAGCCTCAAGTAGAGGTCGTAGAAATGGAAGTTCAAGGTGCAATAATGTATTTTTTACAGAAATGAAGAATAGAATATTCTTGTTTGCTTTATTATTAGCAATTACAGTTATTTTACCTGCTCAACAGCCAACGAGGTCTGAGCTGCTAAAGTTATTTCACGAAGCGCATACAGCTCAGAAATCTGGTGATATAGGAAGTACGATCAATGCTTATAAGAGTATTTTGAGGCTTTCTCCGGGCTTGCCTGATCCTTATCTACAGTTAGGTAATTTGTACTTCGAACAAACTGCTGATATTCTCTCCCAACAGCGCTCATTGATATGCTTTGCCCAATATCTGAAGTTGAGGCCAGATGCAGAAGATGCTCTAGAGATTGAAAAGAAAATGAATGTGCTAAAGTCGAGAATTGAGGCTATGGAAAGTGAAGAGGAAGAAGAGGAATTGGTCGAGGAGGTAGAAAACGCACCTGTTATAGCTGCTGCAATATCTCAAGAGGAAGAGGATGAACCATCTCGTGATGTAGAAACGAAGTCAGTCACGCCAATTGAGGTAAATATAGACAAACAATCATCTACATTTAATGAAGACGTGCTTGGCACGTGGGCTTCTGTTTCAACTTCTACAGAAGGTAGAGAAGACTGGATTCTTGATTTCTAAGTACTGAACAATAAGCTTAATATTCATCTGAATGATAGTTCTTATATAAAGAATAACAAACACTTTGCGGGATATACAGATCTGAGTACAGAAGGCTATGTGGATAAAGATATGTATAATTTTGTTATCAGTGTCCGCTTGGAAGAGAATATAAGTAAGGGAGTAAGAAGATCTAAGCTTAAAAATCTGAGTGATGTCTTAAGCGGAATGTTTGATGTGGATTTAGATGAATTACTTAGTGATGATCCTATTGAATCTGCAGAAAGTGATAGCCTTAATACGGATGCAACATTTGCCTATTGGAAAAAAATACACAGGTTTGACTATGAGTTCAACCTTCATTATACTACAGGGAAAATGGAAGGCGAATTGAATAGGAAAACGTATGATTTGTCATCTGGTAGTAAATTAATCAGTGAATCTAAAAGTAGTGTCGTGTTTGTTAAAGCCCCAGAGAACTATTCAGGCTTCACATACCATAGACTGAATGAGGCAGACTTGGCCACAAATCCTGATTTGAAGAGACTCTTTAATCAAAAAATAGAGGAATCAAATGCCAATAGTTCTGCTTCGAATGATTTAGGATGCATGTATGAATCTGGAATTGGGGTTAAGCGGAATATCAAGATGGCAGTAGCCTATTTTAAGGATGCATCTCTGAAAAATAATTTGTTCGGCATGCTGAATATGGCGAGATATTATTTCCATGGTATAGGAATCGCAAATGATACAGAAAAAGCTCTTGCTTTATATAAGAAAGCGTTTGATTCAGGCTTCTCTGATGCCATGGTGGAATGTGGCGATTCTTATCTCTATGGCACTGCTACCAGCGAACCAGACTATCAAAAGGCTGTAAGCTGTTATCAAGAGGCAAGACTGAAGAGAAGTCCTGCAGCAGCACATAGATTAGGTCTGATGTATCTGGAAGGCTGGGGAGTGCCTAAAGATACTCAGATGGCTTTGAATTATTTTAATATGGCTATGGATTCTCAATACCTAGAAGCTATCACAGATATGGGAATCTTTTATAAGGAAGGGAAGCTGGTAGAGCAAGACTATTCAAAAGCATTGGAATTGCTGTTAAAGGCTGCAAATAAGGGTAGCTTTAAAGCCATGTCTGAACTTTCTCAGATGTATCTTTTAGGAATAGGAGTTAAGCCCGATTTTGCAGTAGCAAAAGATTGGCTTATGAGATCCAAGAAAGCGCAGGAAGGCACAATGGAGGGTTATAATACAATCAGTAAAGAGATTACTACCATTCTTAATAAAAAATAGGAAATTCTTGATGAGAAGATTGATCACAATAGGGCTTTTTTTACTATCCACGCCTTTGGTTTTACAAGGACAGAATGATAGTATTTTCGCTAATAGGAAAATTAAGCAATTAGCAGAAGCTCTTATGATTCCTATGCCTGAAACTGATACTATTATGCCGATTCCATCACTAATCAATGGAAAGTCTATAGTTTTCAGATATGATAAACAGCTACTAGTTCATATTGGCGTATCGCTATTTAGTGATGAGAACAAGGAAATGATCAACAAACCTATATGCAATTTTATAGAGCGCTTTTTTTTGGAACTTGTAGAACAAAAGAATACCACTGATGCAAAAAGAAAACTAGAAGAGTTTCATGTTGAACTCTCTAAAAATGGGGCGCCCTTTGGAAGCAAAGGGTTCAATTCTGTCTCTAATTTGCTGGAGATCATGATCATGCCCGTGGAGTTCAGGTTTGAACAGAAAGATATGCAAGGGAGGGCATTGTGGACATTTGACAAGCACGAAATAGAACTGGTTTTCCCACTCTATAGGGAAATAATAGATGGAACAGACAAGGCGGAGTCTGACAGGCAGATCTATCATCTATTGGAGATGGCTTCCCAAGAGTCTGTCAATCAAGAAGAAGAATCTTTGAATAACTCATATTATTCATTGCTTTTCAATAATGTATATGTGCTCAATGGAGAAACGTTTATGGTCAAAAACTTAACCTCTAATAAATATTATTTAAAGGAAGGCAACTCGTTCAAAATGCTTTTTGATAAACAGTATCCAGAGTATTCCCTAAGTAATCTTTTTCTGTCTTCAGTTTTGGGGAAAAATAAGAGACTGTTAATAACCCACAGGCAATATGGACATTTCACACCTGTATTGCAAATGCCACTGGTGAACTTCTTGAATGTCTTCAGTGATGAGTTCCTTACTTATTGCCACGCTGGATATACCAGAAAAGGGGAACTAGAAATTATCGTAGTGTTTAACCATAAGTTGCTTAATTATATACACTTATTGCAGTTAAGAACCTCTGTTCAAGAACTTTTTGAAGAGGATAAACCGTTAAGTTGCGATTTTTACTCAAATATTCCACAACATTATATTAAAACTTTAATTCAATGAAATGCATTAAATTTACATTAGTTTTAGTCCTAAGTTTTTTATCTTTGGCTGTCCAAGCTCAGTTAGAGCAGACGAAAGTTACCATTAGCGACGGGATTTCCAATCAGCAGTTGAGAACTACTATTGAGGATAACTTATCGCATTTTTTAGTTGCGATAAACAATGCTGTTATTACAGGGAAATCGCCAGCTATGAATAAGGAGATGGATAATAGTGCAAAGAAGTATCTGCAGGAAATGTGGAAGTCCAGTCCGATGTCTTGTCCTGTATCAATGATAGAAGAAATCTGTTTAGAGACCCCTAATGGATATCAGGTCAGAAATATTCCTGTCATCATGATGGAGGCCCAAGAGGGGGAACAAGAGCAGGAATTGGTCATTGACTTCAATCGTGCGGGCATAATCACGGGTGTGTCTGTGGCTATCGAGCAGAATAAATATAAAGAGATTATGGCCGAGCATGAGTCTGTTCAAGACCTAGCCAGAAGGCAAGTGATAGTGGATTTTGTGGAGAACTATAGAACATCCTACAATAGAAAAGACCTTAAGTACATACAATCAGTATTTAGTGATAATGCATTGATTATTACTGGAAAAGTGATCCGCGAGAAACCAAAATCCGATTATGCTTTACGTTCGCTTAGTCAAGAGAGAATAGTATATCAGAAGCGTACAAAGAAAGAATATATAGATAATCTGAAAAGGGTTTTCTCTTCTAATAAATACATCAACGTATTGTTTGATGAAGTAGAAGTTATTCAACACCCTAAGCATCCTGATATCTATGGTGTGACCTTGAAACAAGAATGGAATGCAGACCGTTATCATGATGTGGGTTTTGTCTTTCTGATGATTGACTTCCAAGACGAGATGAATCCTTTGATCCAGGTTCGCACTTGGCAGCCAGAAAAATTGGAAGGGCGTGTATTACAACACGATGAAATCTTCGACTTGGGAGATTTTGATATTGTCCGCTCATTGTTAGATGATTAACTAAATTATTGTTTGATAATATGAAAAAGATACTATTGTCAGTGCTGTTGTTTTTTGCCATTACCAGCACTTATGCACAGCGAAATCTTGAAATCAGAGATGTTTCTACAGAGTTGAACGTTTTTTCTGGTAAGGATACAGAAGCAGGTATGGTCATTTCATGTCCGATGAACATAGAGCTAACATTCGAATCTACGCATGATAAGGTCGTTGATGTGTTCAATCAGGAGCAGAAAGGTGAAGAGAACTATTACTATCTGAGATTCAATACTGGGAGGAGGTACAGTGGCAGAAAGCTTACTATGAGAGCCAATGACTTTAATCCAATTACTATTGATGCAGATCTCAGTCCAAAGGAACTGAAGCAGTATAAATTGTTGGATCCCGATGCTGAGTTTGTTTACGGGTGCTATTACGAATATCGTAAGCGCGGTACAGAGTTTTTCCAGCAAGCGATGTATATAGAGGCTCGTGAACAATACAGTGTGGCTAAAGAATGTTCTGACTGTCCATCTGATTCTAATATTGAAGAACTTATCAGCAATATTGATTCAATCATGGTTTATCAGGCAAATGCAGAAGATGCTTACAAAACGCTGAACTATCAAAAAGCCAGTGAACTCTACGCGAAGATCCTGACACTAAACCCAACAGATACCAATGCTTCCGAGAAACGATACACCAGTAGCCGTCTGTATGACGCAGATTGCAATAAATATTATGATGCAGCTGAGCTATATATGGAGAATGGTGAATATGATAAAGCTCTTGAACTCTATCAAAGAGTTGTAAATGAAAATTGCGGAAGTGCTGTAGCTGCAAGTGAGAAAGCAAGACAAATTCAGGTTTTGCTCCAAAATCGCAAGCAAAAAGCGAGGGTGGTAGCTTACGAATACAGCAAAAGTGCTCCTATAGGTATCACGACAGGTTCTTATAAGAGTCGTAAGGTCGGCGGTTATTTCAGTTTCAGTTTGCATCCTGACGCATTCAAACTAATCCAAAATGATTATGATAAAGCTGAAAAAGCAGAAATGAATATGTCCTTTGGTTGGACGTTATGCCCCGTAAAAGAAGCCCCCGTATGGCTGTTCTTTGGTCCTGGATTCACCTTGTTAGGAAGATATGAAAACACTAAGGGTGATGGAAGTATCTATATCCCATATTCCTATAAACCAGGGGCAACTCCTGAAGAAATAGCAGCAGGAAAAGTTGTTGATGAACCTTCTCTGAAGATTCACGGAGCTATTTCTCCTGAGATAGGTTTGCTGGGCAAAATAGGACCTGTGGTATTGCGCTACACCTTCCAATACAGATTCCCATTGTCAAAAGATGACAAAGAGCTGATAAATAAGACAAGACATGTATTTGGTATAGGATTATGCTTCTAGGTTCAGTAAAGTAATAATATGAGGAGATTATTCCAAATATTGTTTGGGTGTATATTATTTATCATTGTAGGGTTAGGGGGAAGTGCCCTGACCCTACACTATTATATCTTGCCATCTCCTACACTTCGTAACCAAATTGTAGAATATGTAAATAAAGAGACAAACATTAAGATAACATGTGACGACATTAAGCTGAACTACATTGACGCATGGCCATTCGTAAGCATAGAGTTTAAAGACCTCCAACTAGATGTGCCGTCAGAGACTGATAGCACAGTCATAGCAGCCTCTGCCTATATACAATACCTTTCAGGGCAGATCCAGCTTATGAAGTTTATTATGGATAAAGAGCTGCATTTCAACAGCATCACTATAGACAGTACTAATATCGTTGTCTCTTCAGAAGCGGAATTCCCCAGTTTACTTAAGACAAACAATTATAATCAGCTTCAAAACCCTCTGTTAAGTATTAAGAAAGCCATTCTTTCAAGAATAAACATAAGTGTCTCAGATTCAATTAAGAAATCCTATTCCTATTTATCTGATCTTTCCGCCGATTTAAGGATAAAGAAAAGGGATATTACGACATTAGAATTCAATTCTTTTCATTCTAGAATATCCCACCAACAAGCAGACTTACTATTCCCCATATCTGCTGATATTTCGTGGGAGGGAAACTGTCTTACCAAGGACGACTTCAACACTCTGGAATTTGAGGGAATGAAATTGCTGCTCAATCAATTTCCATTAGAACTGGATGGCATCCTGTCAAATCTCCAGGGAGATGAAAAACCAAAGATTGATGCTGATTTTGTGTTACATGCATCAGACCTTAAAGAATTGCAAGAGGCACTCCCATTTGAGATTCTCCAAAATAAGGACGACTATATTTTGTCAGGTGCCACTTCTCTGGCAGGTCATATCAATGGATATTTGGCCCAAGGTTCCATTCCTTCGATGTCGATAAAGGGGAGTGTCAGAGACGGTAGTTTGTATCGCCGAGGCATCAAGCAAGGTTTTGAAACTATCAATCTTAACTTAAACCTCAGATATATAGACGAACAGCCAGACTCATGTTATCTGAGTTTTGAGAATGTGAAACTACGAGGCCTCAATAGTGATTTCCAGTTAAACGGACAAATAAACAACTTGAAAGAGAGTCCTTTTATTTATGGCGAATTAAGGGGCAATATAGATTTCTCTCGTATAGGTGAAGAATTTATCCCTTCTGACAAGATGCTTCTGCAAGGGGAAATAGATTCTAATCTCTCATTCTCTTTCAATTTAAAGGATTTGATGGAACTGAACTTCAGTAGGATCTGGCTGGATGGAATAGTTTCATCAAACCATGTGCATATAGCTAGTCCTGAGAAGGGAGTAGAAGCTTATATCTCTGGATTATCAGGTACCGTGGGATACAAAAAGAATCAAAGTGACTTTATTGCTCAGGATGAGGTACTTAATGGCGTTTTCTCTTTAGACTCCATGCGACTTATTTATGGAGATGACTTATTCTTGAATGTCTCTAGGCTTCATTTTCGCTCAAACACGACCTTACAATCTGATAGCACCTCAGTCACACCTCTGACTACTCATGCAGATTGTAAGATCTTCAATTTGAGGTATAATGATCATCAGTGGCTTAAAGCAGATGACATTGAATTCCATGGGGGATATAAACCTTCATTTAATCCTCAGAAGAAGCTGGATGGCGCGATTGTCTTTAGGTCTCATAACATCAAATATCTAGATTTGGAATCAGAAGATGCTTTTGTCATGGACGATTTTGACCTGGTTATGGAGGGTAAATTAAGTAAGAATGCAACGGATTGGCAGAATCTAAAATCTTGGGAGATCAAGGGAATGTTGAATGCCAATCAGTCGAAGCTTTATTTCTCAGATTTTCCAGAACTTGTCAATGCATCAAGTTTTCATATGGGGTTCCAAAATAACTTATTGCTACTCAATAAAATCAATGCTCGGATAGGAGAATCTGATATATCTATTTCGGGACATATAAATACAAAAAGGGATTCTTTATCCAACAGAAGCCAAATTCGCGGAAGTTTAAATATCTTTTCAGACAATCTTAATTATAATGAACTAAGACAAATATATCTGTATAGTGAGGCCCATAACCATAGTTCTCGGAAGGATGATGTGACGATTGACAATATGGAAGAATACATGATGAATCGTAAGAATGATGTGAGTATTGAAGAGCATCCTATCTATATTCCAAATACTATACAGATGGATTTATCCATAATGGCTAATAATCTTCAGATTGAAGAGATGGTGATGCAAGATGTAAATTGGTCGATCAATCTGTTGGGTGGGCAGGCCGCCTCAAAAATGAATGCCAGGACCAATATGGGAACAGCAGCCATTGAGATGCTATACAATCCAAAAGACAAACATCATGTGAAAGCGGTAGTTGACATGAATTTGCAGAGCGTTATTGTATCACAGATATATAATGCCATACCAGCTATTGGAGTGATGTTTCCTATGATAAAGACTATGGATGGGGTCGTTGACTGCAAACTGAGCATGGAGAGTGAAATCTCTAATCAGATGGAGCCCATCCTCTCTACTGCTACGGCTGTATGCTCTCTGAAAGGACAGAATCTTATCCTATTCGATACTCAAACTTATAAGGCTATTGCAGAAAAGTTAATGTTCAAAAATAAAGAACAGAATGTCATCGATTATCTTTCAGCAGACCTTATTTTGCAGAATAATCAGGTAGAAGTCTTGCCTTTTATGCTAGAGTGGGATAGATATGTCGCTGTTGTAGGTGGTACTCAGTCTACTAATTTCGACTATAACCTTCATATAGACTTGATAAAGTCTCCAGTCCCCATTAAGTTTGGTTTGGACGTTACTGGTAAAAAGGATAATTTAAGTTACAAGACTAATCTGAGAAGGAAGTATAAAGATTTATACCAAGACGGGAGGGTTATCTATGAACAATCTTCAAATGACAAGCTGACTGCTATTAAGAATATGCTTACTATGAGGCTGCGACATTCTAATTGAGTAGCAGAGGCGATAAGTGTAATTTAGTTTTTTTTAGACAAGATTTGCCCAAATTACGCGAAGACGGTGGTCAGTCTTTTACTCTTAACGGGGTAATTAAAAGAGGCATTATATGCAATTACAGATGTCGTGAGACCTTGAGACCAGTAAAGTAATTCTTCCTCCTATGTGGCTCCTATGTTCCTTCGTTGTGACTCCGCTTTTTTGTTGCAGAATAACGGTGTTGCACAGGAGGAGTATAGGGGATTGAATCTATGATTATTACACGAGAAGAAGTGATGAGAAACGTAATTATTTTTTTTCGGTAATTTTTTTTCGGTAAAATTTTGCGTGGATGAAGAAAGTCGCTATTTTTGCGAAAAAGTAAGCTTATGACAAGAACTATCAATCCTTTTGTAGTTACAGGTAAGATCCCGACGGCCTATTTTTGTGACAGGGTAGAGGAATCAAAGGTGTTGCTAAATGCACTGACTAATCAGATGAATGTGGTGCTGACGGCAGAAAGACGTATGGGGAAAACGTCTTTGGTGGATTTCGTGTTCGATAAGCCAGAGATTAAAACAGAATATGTCACTATTGCTGTAGATATATTGCATACTACGACTTTCAAAGAGTTTATTCTGGCATTTGGCAGTGCTGTGTTTGATAGGTTGGCTACTCGAAGTGACAAGCTGATGCGTCTATTTGCATCCACACTGCGCTCCTTAAGTGCCAGCTTCGGCTATGATCCTGTGCAAAACTCACCCACATTTGATTTGAAGATTGGTGACATCGTCAATCCTGCTTACTCTTTAGGAGAGATTTTTCAGTATTTAGAAAATGCAGACACACATTGTCTGATTATTATAGACGAATTTCAGCAAGTGACTAAATATCCAGAAAAGAATGTAGAGGCATTGCTGCGCACGCACATCCAAAAACTGCAAAATGCCAACTTCGTCTTTTCAGGAAGTCAGCGAAGGATTATGGAAGAGATGTTCTTCTCGAACAAGCGACCTTTCTATCAGAGTGCAAAGTCTATAAGGCTTGAGCCTATAGAGAAAGCGGTCTATTGTGATTTTGCCATCTCCCTGTTCAAACAGGGGGCAAAGAATCTTACGGCTGATGCTTTCGAATACGTTTATGATATATTCCATGGGGTAACACTTTATGTGCAACGTATCATGAAGGATGCGTATGCTGAAACTCCTAAGGGAGCTACTTGTGATAAGGAATTGGTGAAAGAGCTTGTGGAACGCTATATCGCAGAGAATGACGAACGGCTTCGAGAGCAGATGGCGTTTATCTCTGAGGCTCAAAAAGAGCTGCTTTATGCCATTCATGCAGAGGGTAAGGTGAAGAGCATTACGTCTGCAGCCTTCATAAAAAAGCATCGCCTTAAATCGGCCAGCTCATCACAAAGTGCAGCCCTGAAACTGTTGGAGTATGATTTCATCACCCGTAAAGAACAAATATATAGCATTTCTGACCCTCTGCTTGATCTTTGGCTAAGCAGAATGAATCTTCAGCCTTAAATACCACTTGATCTCACAGTCTCACGGTCTCATGGTCTCATCGTTTGGCTGGCCTTGTGGTAAGTTGGTTGATGCGGTAAAGGGCAGCGGAGGCTTGCTCGGCAGTCATGCTGAGGTAGGCACGTAGGCCGCCAGTGCGGGGAGTGAAGGTGGTGTAGCCTTCGTCATCTACGTGGACATCGCCCCAAGGGCTGAGGGTGAAGTATGTCTCTGAAGGCTCCACGGCATAGAGGGTGGCTATGGCATCCCAGATCTCACAGTCGTATGGCATGGCTTGATAGTGCTCATAGGCTTCCTTCAAAGGATGATGGTTTGCCCAAAGCAGTCCTTGCTCCACGGTAGTGGCTTGGTATTTCACCTGTACTCCCACCTCGAAAGGCGTATAGACAATAGGGGAGGGCCATTCACGCGCAATGGCTTGGGCAGAAGGAATGTCTTTCACCACGTTGTATTCGGCAATGGGGTAGGCCCCGAAGCTGCCCGCCATCATAGAGAGCAGGCGCACCTTCTGGCGGATAAGCTCTTTGCCCGTCAGTGCAGAAATGCTATCAGCCCCAGAACGAAGCAGATTGATGAGGTTGACAGAAAAACCTACAGAAACGAGAATCACAGAACTATCGGGCTGTGCAGCCAATGTTTTTCGGTAGAGGGCCACGGCATCTGGGATGCTGTCACTCTGGAAATTTGGACGCTGAAACAGAGGCAGGCCTTGATCATCTGTCATTTGACAAACGGTTTCCGCATAGTTGGGGGCATCAAAATTGCTGCTGATGCCTTGCCTTGCTTGTCCGATGGGAATGTCGGGATAGCCATACCAATGGTTGGTAAGGTGCAGAAACGCTGCCGCATAAGGGCTGTCGGTATTGACACACTCTGCCGCCAACGTGATCTGACAATCGTCCACATACTTATAGAGCATGTCGAGTGCCACCACATCATCGATATAGTTGCCAATATCGGTCTCAAGAATCACAGAAGGCAGTGGCTGCTCCTCTGGAGAGGAACAGCCTGCTGCCATCAGACACAGTGTGAATGCTGCGCCAAAGAGATATTTTCCAAAAGTTTGTTTCATCAAGATTTATCTGAAGCAAAGCGGAGCTAAGTCGCGCAGATTATGACGCCATACATACCATGTATGACCGCCAGGCATCTCACTGTACTCATGCTTAATGCCGAACTTATCGAAAGAAGCACGCGTAGCGATGCAGTTCTTGTAGGCGATATCTTCCTCACCACCCATGAAGAACTTATAGACCTTGAATGCCTTGTTCATCTCAGCAGCATGCTCCTTGAGATAAGGCTCCCACTGGGCATAGAGGTCAGACCCCTCAAACCAACCTGTAGAGAGAGGGAAGACGTAAGCGAAGCTCTTATAGTGCAGCAGGGAAACATTCAATGTCTCCAAACCGCCCATAGACAGACCTGCCAACGCACGATGCTGAGCATCGGCAATCACGCGGTAGTTGTTCTCGATGTATGGGATGAGATCGTTCATCATGTCATCAGTAAACTTGTCTGTATCTACGCTGCCATCAGGCATCACCACGATCATAGGCACGATCTTACCCTCGGCAAGCAGGTTGTCCATGATGAAGTTGGCACGCCCCACGTTAGGCCATGCATAGTCGTTGTCGCCACCACCATGAATGAGGTAGAGCACAGGCAGTTTGTCGGTGCCCTTCTCATAGCCAGCAGGTGTCCAGATATGCGCACGGCGGGTAGTGTTGAACGTAGAAGACTTATAATAAATCTCTGCGGTAGCTCCGTGAGGCACATCCTTCATCTGCCAGAACGCATTGCCGGCAGGATCTACATCGACCACAGGCTTCAGACTGCCTGCGAAGAGCGCTTTAGGATCATCTACCTGCATGCCATCTACCACGAAATTGTAGCGGAAAGCACCCACTTTATCGTTCTCTACCTTACCTTCCCACACGCCATTGGCTTGTTTGGTGAACGTAGTGGGTTTGCCCCAAGGCACGATATCGCCACTGACATTCACGCTCTTTGCATCGGGTGCATAGAGGCGGAAAATCACGGTGTTATCAGGGTTGACAGTTACTGAATGCAATGTGTCATTAGGAGTAGGTGTGCGCTGGAACTGTGCGCTGACGCTGCCTGCCATCAGCAAGCAAGCGCCTAAAAGTAATGCTTTTGATTTCATAATTGCTATCGATTAATTAATTTCTGCAAATATAGTGATAATCTCTCATCTCTCAATAATTAAAACTGCTCCCTCCGAAAAATTCGCGCAGCAGTGAGGTAGGCGGAATATCCTTATCCTTCACGGGCTGGAAGTAGCGCAGGAACTTCAGTAAGCGGTGTGCCTCTGAGTAAGCCTCACAATTCTGAGGCACTTCCCTCAGCACTGGCTCTACATGCGGACGCAGCACTGCCATCTCGAAGAGCAAGGCAGAGTTGAACGTGACATCGGCATTCTCTTGGAATGGGAAGATCCACTTGTCCTCCCCATGGCGCACACTGGGCCAGCGCATGATGGTCTGCTCTGCCGAATAGCCACGATAGAGATAGTCGCGCAAGATGCGACGAATCAAACGATTATCGGTGGTAGGTATCCAGTTGTGATCATCCAGAGAGATGGTGGTCAGTGCAGACACATAGATCTTATACTTATTGACATCGGGGATGTGTGGGGTGAGGTCTGGATTCAACGCATGATTTCCTTCCATTACCAGAATCATGTTGGGGCTCAGCTTCAGCTTCTCCCCTCTATATTCCCGCAAGCCCGTAGTGAAGTTATAGGTAGGCAGTGCCACCTCTTCCCCTTCTAGGAGGGCCTTCATTTGTGCGTTGAACAACTCCAAGTCGAGTGCATACAGGCTCTCGAAATCGTATTCTCCATGCTCATCGAGTGGCGTGTCTGCACGATTGAGGAAGTAGTTGTCCAGCGAGATAGGGTAAGGTATCAAACCATTGGCCATGAGTTGCACGCTCAGTCGCTTGCTGAAGGTAGTCTTTCCCGAAGAAGAAGGGCCAGAGATGAGTACCAGTTTCACAGGTTCGTCGGTCTGGCAACGCCTATAGATTTCATCGGCCATATGAGTGATTTGCTTCTCCTGCAGAGCCTCCACCACATTGATGAGCATCGTGGCATGCCCCTCCATGCACGCATGGTTAAGGTCGCCTACATTGCCCATGCCACCTATCTCTTCCAAGCGCAGATGCTCCTTGAAGGCTGCAAACATCTTCTCTTGACGGATAGGCATGCGCAACTGCTGCGGATGCTTCATGTCGGGAACAAGCAATAGCAGTCCGTCTTCATATTTCAAGAGGTCGAACAGGTATATATAAGCCGTACTAGGCAGCAAGCTGCCGTAATAATAATCGGTGGTATCGCCCAATTTATAATAACGCGTGTAGAGCAATTTGGATGTTTCGAGCAAACGAACTTTATCTATGCGGTTCTGATTGCGAAACAATGCAATGGCATCTTCGGTGTGGCACTCTACCTGCTCAAAAGGAATGTCGGCACTGACGATGTCTTGCATCTTCCGCTTGATGGCCTGCACATCTTCTTCTGTCACACCCCTGCCTATGCGGAGGTCGCAAAAGTAGCCATTAGAGACTGGATGCTCCATCAAGATTTTTCCTTTTGGGAAAAGTTCGGTCACTGCTTTATAAAGCACAAAGCACACCGAGCGCACATAGGTGCGCATGCCTTCGGAAGTAGTGAGGTCTAGAAACTCTACGTCTTTATTGTTATAGACTCTGTAGTTAAGTTCCTTCGTGGTATTGTTTACCAGTGCACATGCCACTTGATGAGGTAGCTTGATGCCTATCTGCTGATAGATCTCCAGCAGTGAACTTCCGTTTTCTACGCTGTAGTAAGTATTGTTGTTCTTACAGTAAATCTGTAACATAGCTATTGGCGGATGAAAAATAAAGCCCCCAAACAGAGGGCTTTATGTGTTCTTTTAAATGTAGTTATGCTTCTTTCTCAAAGTCTTCTTTACCAACACCACAGAGAGGGCACACCCAATCTTCTGGAAGAGCTTCGAAAGGAGTTCCTGGCTCGATGCCATTATCAGGATCACCTACTTCAGGATCATACACATAGCCACATACGGTGCAAACAAATTTGTCCATAGTCTGATTTTTTAATTAGTTAGTGATACATGGGCAAAGGAACGAAAAATATTTGAGGAATGCATCAAGAATGGGAAATTATTTTTACGATTTGATGAAAAAAAACTTTTCATTGGGTTAGAAAGATTAAATGTACTACTTTTGTGGTCGGTATAATAGAATGAAAGAAAAATGACAGAAACAAACCTCGATCTACACGGACTGACCGATGCAGAAGTGCAGGAGAGCAGGAAACAGCATGGCGTGAACCTGCTCACGCCACCTGTGCGCCCCTCAATGTGGAAACTGTATCTAGAGAAATTCCAAGACCCTGTGATTCAGATATTGCTGGTGGCTGCATGTCTTTCTTTGGTGATTTCTATCATCGAGAATGAATATGCAGAGACTATCGGCATCATTGTGGCTATTTTACTGGCTACGGGCATTGGCTTTCTCTTCGAATATGATGCCAATAAGAAATTCGACCTGCTGAACCAAGTGAATGAAGACACGCTGGTGAAAGTGCGACGCAATGGCGGTGTGTGCGAGATACCACGCAAAGATCTGGTAGTGGGCGATGTGGTGCTGCTTGAAACGGGCGAAGAAATACCTGCCGATGGTAATCTGGTGGAAGCCGTGAACCTGCAAGTGAACGAGTCTAACCTCACAGGAGAACCTGTGGTAAACAAGACTGCCAGTCCGGAGCATTTCGATAAGGAGGCTACCTATCCCAGCAACCGTCTGCTGCGTGGTACGCTGGTAGTGGATGGACATGCGGGCTATATTATAGATAAGGTGGGTGATGCCACAGAGATAGGCAAAGTGGCAAGGCAGAGCACTGAGGAGAGTGTGGAGCCTACACCGCTGAACCTACAGCTAGAACGTTTGGCAAAGCTGATAGGAAACGTAGGATTCACAGTGGCAGCTCTGGCCTTTGGCGTCTTCTTCGTGAAAGATGTGTTGCTCCATTACGACTTTTCCAATTTCCATACCTTCGGCGACTGGATGCCAGCGTTGCAAGACACGCTGCAGTATTTCATGATGGCGGTGACACTCATCGTTGTGGCAGTGCCAGAAGGACTGCCTATGAGCGTGACGTTGAGTCTGGCACTGAATATGCGCCGCATGCTGAAAACTAATAACCTAGTGCGCAAGATGCATGCCTCTGAAACGATGGGTGCTGTGACTGTGATTTGTACCGATAAGACAGGTACACTGACGCAGAACTTGATGCAGGTGCAAGAGATGGTGAAGTTGGCTCCAGATGTAGTCCCTGATGCATTGTTTCATGAGAGTATAGCCGTCAATTCTACTGCTTTTTTAGAGAAGGCGGAGAATGAAAAACCGCATGGCGTGGGAAATCCTACGGAGGTGGCTCTGCTACTCTGGCTTTACGAACAGGGTGTGGATTACCTGAAGCTACGTGAAGAGGCAGAGATTATAGACCAACTTACATTCTCTACCGAGCGAAAATATATGGCTACGTTGGTGCACTCTAAGGTGAATGGCAAGCGCATGCTTTATGTGAAAGGGGCTCCCGAGATAGTGCTCTCTCTCTGTTATGAACCTAAGATAGGTTCAAAGGCGATAGATGCACAGTTGCTGGCTTTCCAAGAACGTGCGATGCGTACCTTGGGCTTTGCTTGCCGGGAAGTACAGGCCGATGAGCCTCAAGTTTGTAAGGATCTTATCTCGAAACACGGACTTGCTTTCACGGCCATAGCTGCCATCAGCGACCCTGTGCGTGCTGATGTGCCTGCAGCTGTGCAAAAATGCCAACAGGCAGGCATCGATGTGAAGATAGTCACTGGAGATACCCCTGCTACTGCTCGCGAGATAGGACGACAGATAGGTCTGTGGAAAGAAACGGACACCGAACGTAATGCTATCACTGGTGCAGATTTTGCCAATTTATCGGATGCAGAGGCACTGGAGCGAGTGATGGATATAAAGATCATGAGTCGTGCCCGTCCTACGGATAAACAACGCTTGGTGCAGCTTCTGCAGAAGTGTGGGGCAGTGGTGGCTGTAACGGGTGATGGCACCAATGATGCACCTGCACTGAATCATGCGCAGGTGGGGCTCTCTATGGGAGATGGTACTTCCGTGGCGAAAGAAGCCAGTGACATCACACTTCTGGATAACTCTTTCCATAGCATAGGTACGGCGGTGATGTGGGGACGCTCACTCTATAAGAATATCCAGCGCTTCATTCTGTTCCAACTTACCATTAACTTTGTGGCGCTGTTTGCCGTGCTGATAGGTGCTTTCATTGGAACGGAACTGCCTCTTACGGTGACGCAGATGCTTTGGGTGAATCTCATCATGGATACTTTTGCTGCCTTGGCATTGGCCTCTATTCCGCCAAGTGAAGATGTGATGAAAGAGCAGCCGCGCAAGTCGTCAGACTTTATCATATCACGCACGATGTGGGTAAATATCTTAGGGGTTGGAGTCTGCTTCCTGGCTTTGCTGCTGGGCATGCTCATGGCCTTCAATGAGATGCCAGGAGGAATGACGGTGCGTCGTCTCACTATCTTCTTCACTACGTTTGTGATGCTGCAGTTCTGGAATCTGTTTAATGCGCGTGCCTTTGGAGGAAAAGCCTCGGCACTGAGCCATCTCAGAGAGTCGTATGGCTTAGAGCTGGTAGCAGCCATTATCTTGGTAGGGCAGTTCCTCATTGTGCAGTTTGGCGGAGAGGTGTTCCGCACAGAGCCTCTCGATCTGCAGATGTGGGGAATTATAATAGGAGGCACATCTGTGGTGCTGTGGATAGGCGAAGCAGTGAGGTGCGTCAGAAGATTAACGGATAAGTAACGTGATAGGCTAAGATAATGGAATCGTACTTTGCAACAATAGGCTTCTTTGACGGCGTGCATAGAGGACATAGGGACCTTATCAACCAACTGATAGAAGTAGCCAAGAAGCGGAAGATGAAATCTGCGGTGGTGACGTTCAGACAACATCCTCGAAAGGTGTTGAATCAAGACTATCAGCCTCAGCTCCTCACATCGTGCGGTGAGAAAGAATGGCTCTTAGAGACCACATGCGATATGGATGAATACTTTATGCTCGACTTTACTGTGGAACTGGCAGCCCTCAGTGCCAAAGATTTTATGCAGTTCCTAAGAGACAAATATAATGTGAAAGGACTTTTGATAGGATATGACCATAAGTTTGGGCATAATCGCTCTGAAGACTTTGACGATTATGTGCGCTACGGAAAAGAGCTTGGCATCGAGGTATTGCAGGCCAAACCGTTTAAGACACAGACAGGCTTAACGGTAAGTTCTTCCATCATTCGTCAGTTTGTAAAAGAAGGTAATATGAGAGAAGCAGCTTTAAATTTGGGTTGTGACTATCTTATAAGTGGCACGGTGGTTCATGGGCATCAGATAGGACGCACTATAGGTTTCCCTACAGCGAATATCAAACTCGACGAGGATGACAAGCTATTGCCTCCCGATGGCGTGTACGGAGTGAGGGTACTTGTGGACGATGGGCTACATCCAGGAATGATGAATATAGGTAAGCGTCCAACAGTGGGCAATGGCGATGATCGTAGCATAGAGGTCAATCTTTTCTATTATAAAGAAAATCTCTATGGCAAGTTCCTTAGGGTTTGGGTGATAGATCGTGTACGTGAGGAAAAGAAATTCGGCTCTAAGGAAGAATTAGCCACACAATTAAATGAAGACAAGGGAAAAATCGTGCAAATGTTTAACGAGTCAGATAACTAATACTAAAAAGATGAAGAAGGCGATTATCTTAGTTTTGGTGTATTTCCTCATGCAGCTATTGGCTGGCGTGGTAAGCATGGGTGGCGTGTTGGCTTACCAGTTTATCAAGACAGGTAGCTATGTGACTACAGATATTAGCAGTGAAGCCGTGGTGCCAACCTTGGTACTTGGCATTGTGTTTATGTCGATCATCTTATGGAAAGGTGGCTATCTACGTCCTTTCAATGAGGTGTGGAACGTGCTTACGCCCTCATATCTGGGATGGACAGCCTTGCTGGGATTTGCATTGATTTTCTTGATAGACAGCCTGCTCAGTATGTTTGACTTCCTGCCCGATATCATGGAAGAAACGTTCGATGTTTTAGAATCCGGTTGGGTGGGTATCTTTGACGTATCCGTGCTTGGCCCTATCCTTGAGGAGATGCTGTTTAGAGGTGCCATCACGCGAGAATTGCTGAAGCATTATAAACCCCAGCATGCCATCTTGTTCTCTGGCTTGATATTCGGCCTTTTCCACATCAATCCAGCACAGATATTACCTGCTATGCTGATAGGGTTCGTGCTGGCGTGGCTCTATTGGCGCACCAAAAGCATCATTCCTGGTATCATCATCCACATTATCAATAATTCACTATCCTGTTACCTTTCCGTTGCTCATCCAGAAGCAGAGAGCATCTTCGACTTGATGGGCGGAACGGCACCTGTAGCCTTTGGCATTTTGATTGCCCTTGCAGTGGTGTATATCAGCGTAGTGAAACTAAATGCCGTGGAGAAAATCAACTCTGAGGATTCTCTTTTGTCTTGAATGCCAAGGCATACATCCGAATCTGCTTCACCATAGACAGCAGACCATTGCTACGCGTAGGTGATAGGTGTTCGTGCAAACCTATGCGATCGATGAAATAAAGGTCGGCATTAAGGATCTCTTCTGGAGTATGTCCAGAGAGCACCTTGATGAGCAATGCGATGATGCCTTTCACGATGAGTGCATCACTCTCTGCTTGGAAAACGATGTTTCCGTCTATATAGTCGGCATGCAGCCACACCCTACTTTGGCAACCCTCAATGAGGTTGCTCTCTGTCTTGTACTTCTCGTCCAGTGGAGCCTGCTCGTTGCCTAAGTCGATAAGCAACTGATAGCGGTCCATCCAGTCGTCAAAATCGCTGAATTCGGCTATGATTTCGTCTTGTATCTCGTTGATAGTCATAATCTCTCCTAAACTAATTATTTCTCACTATAAATCACCTGAAGCAGTGTCTGCCCCACAGCTTGCAAAGTCTGACGATCGATGGCATCCATGTCATCCCTCACGGTATGCCAATGTTCGAAGAAACTGTATTGGTCGCTTGTAGCAATGATGTCGATGGTAGGGATATGAGCCAATTTATTCACAAACAAATGATCATCAGTGGCACCACCACCGTCTTGTTTCTTGAAATACCTGCCAAAGCCCAGTTTATCGGCAGTACGCCACACTTTTCGGTTTACATCTTTGGCATACATCTCCGAGTAGTATTCATACTTGAATGTGGCATCCTTGCCACCCACCATGTCCAGCAAAATGCCATAGCGGGCACTATAGCCCTGAATATGAGGATTGCGTGCCCAATATTGTGAACCTAAGCACCAGTGTTCTTCTTTATGCTCGCCATTATAATCCCTATGCGTGCCATAATCCTCGGCATCGAAGAAGATGATGTCAACGCCTATGGATGGGGCTTGCTGTTGCAATTGTCGGGCCACCTCCATCAAGATGCCTACACCGCTGGCTCCATCATTGGCACCCAAAATAGGCGTGAAGTGCTTCTGGGGATCAGGGTCATTGTCTGCCCAAGGGCGACTGTCCCAGTGCGAGAATAAAGCTACGCGCTTTTTACTCTCAGGATTGAACGCTCCAATGATGTTGCGTGCATTCAGCAGTTTCCCGTCATAGCTGGATACAGAGGCTTGCTGTACATACAGCTTTGCTCCGAACTTCTCCAACTGTTGGATAAGGTAGTCGCCACAAGCCTGATGTGCTTCTGTATTGGGAACACGAGGACCAAAGTCCACTTGGCTCTTCACGTAGTGGTAAGCACTGTCGGCATTGAATACAGGTACATTCTCTGTACTAAAAGTCTCGTCCTCGGCATATCCCGCTTGCTGACTACTGCCACAAGCGGCCATGTTTAGTATCAGCCATGCCGTAAGTATGGAGAAAGTGTAAGGGATGTTCATTTTAGTATCGTAAGTTTAGTTTGTTTTCCAACTTCAAGTTTCACACGACTACCCTCTATCAGCGGATAGTTGGCTGTTACATGTCCCACTGGGAATCCGAAGCAGATAGGAATATGGTATTCTTTCACCACATCGGCCAAGGCTCCATAGAGCTCCTTTCCGAGCCCCATGTTCTCGGTGTATTCCGTAAACTGTCCGATGATGAGGCCTTTAATACGTTCCAACACACCGCCTATTTTCAAGTTATAAAGCATGCGTTCTACGGCATGCGGACGTTCCCCTACATCTTCCAAGAAAAGGATGGTGTCATCGGCAGGAATGTCATAAGGGGTTCCACGCAGTCCGTAATACACCGCAAAATTGCCTCCACGCAAGATGCCTTCAGCCTTTCCCTTATGATTGAGGCGGTGGGCCTCACAGGTATAAGTGATGAGGCTCTTGCGGTCTTGGCATTCTCCGAAGAGTAAGCGGCGCATGGCTTCTGCAGCAAAGCCGTCGGTAGGCTCTTCTGCCAGATGGCGTGCCATAGGACCATGCAGCGAGGCAAAGCCTTGCTGCTGGAAATAGCAGTGCAGGGCTGTGATGTCACTGAATCCAATCAGCCACTTGGGATGTTCGCGAAACTTGGAGAAATCCAGTTTTCCCATGAGGTGCTGAGCTCCATATCCACCACGGCTGCAAAGGATGACTTTGGCGGTTTCATCGTCCATGGCTGCTTGAAGGTCTTTCAAACGCACACGGATAGTGCCTGCAAAAGAGGCATAGCTATCTGCGTAGTGGGGAGCCACTTTCACACGTAGTCCCCATGAAGCCAACCGTTTCCATGCCTTGGCCACAATCTCACGTTCTATCTTCCCAGAAGGGGAGATGATAATGACTTTATCGCCTTTTTCCAAGAAAGGAGGATATGTCAGTGCTTCCATCATTCGCTTAGTTTTATTATCAAAGAAGGAAGAGAACCGTGAGCTCTCTTCCTTCTATATTATATATAAGGTAAACTATCAGTCGTTATGCTCACGGTGTGGGCGATCGTTATGCTCACGGCGTGGGCGATCATTGAACTCACGGCGGTCGCTGTGCTCACGGCGCTCTTCGCGATGGCCGTCGCGATTCTCACGGCGTGGACGCTCAGGACGCTCCTGATAACCTTCTGGTTTTGGCAGCAGCACACGGTGAGAGAGTTTGAACTTACCCGTCTTATCATCAATGTCGAGCAGCTTCACTTCTATCTCGTCACCTTCGTGAATGCCAGCTTCCTCTACAGTCTCCAGACGCTTCCAGTCGATCTCGGAGATGTGCAGCAAGCCATCCTTGTTAGGCAGGAACTCTACGAAGCAGCCGTAAGGCATGATGCTCTTCACCTTACCGGTGTAGGTCTCGCCAATCTCTGGAACAGCCACGATAGCCTTGATCATATTTACTGCAGCATCGATGCTTGCCTTGTTGCTGGCAGCAATCTCAATCTGTCCACCTTGCTCGTCTTCTTCGATGGTGATGGTAGCACCAGTTTCTTCCTGCATACCCTGGATAATCTTTCCACCCGGGCCTATCACGGCACCAATGAACTCCTTAGGAATAGTCATAGTGTAGATGCGTGGAGCATGAGGCTTCAGATCTTCACGAGGCTCTGCGATGGTCTCGGTGATCTTACCGAGGATGAACTCACGGCCTTGCTTTGCCTGCATGAGGGCCTTCTCCAGAATCTCATAAGAGAGACCATCTACCTTGATATCCATCTGGGTAGCGGTGATACCGTCACGTGTACCAGTCACCTTGAAGTCCATGTCACCCAGATGATCCTCATCACCTAAGATGTCTGAAAGAACCACATACTTGTCGCTCTCAGAGTCCTTGATCAGACCCATAGCGATGCCAGATACAGGTTTCTTGATCTTCACACCAGCATCCATCAGTGCCAACGTACCAGCACAAACGGTAGCCATAGAAGAAGAGCCATTAGACTCCAGAATATCTGAAACGATGCGGATCACATATGGATAGTCGGCAGGAATCTGACCCTTCAGGGCACGCCAAGCCAAATGGCCATGACCAATCTCACGACGGCCTACACCGCGCTGAGCCTTAGCCTCGCCCGTTGCGAATGGTGGGAAGTTGTAGTGGAGCAGGAAGCGCATCTTGCTGCGATCCAGCACATCGTCCACAATCTTCTCATCGAGTTTCGTACCCAGTGTACAGGTAGAGAGCGACTGTGTCTCACCACGGGTGAAGATAGCAGAGCCGTGAGGACCAGGCAGTGGACTTACCTCGCACCAGATAGGACGAATCTCGGTTGGCACACGACCATCCAGACGCTTACCCTCATCGAGAACGCAACGACGCATAGCATCGCGCATCACATCATGGTAGTAACGATCCATCATGGCTTCTTTCTCGGCCAACTCGTCTTCTGTCAGGTCGGCATGTGCAGCAGCATACTGCTCCTTGAAATCTGCCAAAACCTTGTCGAATGCCTCGGCACGTGCATGCTTATCGAGTGCCTGCTTCGTGATGTCGTAAGCTGGCTGATACAGTTCCTTCTTCATCTGCTCACGCAGCTCTTCGTCATTAGTCTCGTGGCAATATTCACGCTTCACAGTAGAACCAACTTCCTCTGCCAGTTCCATCTGAGCCTTGCACATCACCTTGATGGCTTCATGACCAGCTTTCAGTGCACCGAGCAGGTCTTGTTCAGAAACCTCACTCATTTCGCCTTCCACCATCATGATATTCTCGTAAGTGGCACCTACCATAATATCCATGTCGGCATTCTTCAGTTGCTCGAAGGTTGGGTCGATGACATACTCGCCATTGATGCGAGCTACGCGAACCTCAGAGATAGGACCACCGAAAGGTATGTCAGAAACAGCCAGTGCTGCAGAAGCAGCCAGGCCAGCCAATGCGTCAGGCATATCTACGCCATCGGCAGAGAAGAGGATGATGTTTACATAAACTTCTGCATGATAATTGTCTGGGAACAGAGGGCGAAGTGCACGGTCCACCAGACGGCAGGTCAGAATCTCATAGTCTGAAGCCTTGCCTTCACGTTTTGTAAATCCGCCAGGGAAACGGCCGAATGCAGAAAACTTTTCCTTATACTCTACCTGCAACGGCATAAAATCTGTTCCGGGAACTGCGTCTTTTGCGGCACAAACAGTAGCCAACAGCATGGTGTTTCCCATGCGCAGCATTACAGCGCCATCTGCCTGTTTTGCCAGCTTTCCCGTTTCGAGTGTGATGGTTCTTCCATCAGGCAACTCGATTGTCTTAACGATTGGATTCATAAATGTTTTTCTAAAATTTCTTTTTATTACTTCATAAAATTCGTGCAAAGATACATAATTAATCGTTTCATGGAGAGTAAAAGGCTGAAAATCTTTAGCATTATTACATATTTTATACTTTTCTTGGCTTAGAAAGTGCTAAAATGGACAAAAAGCACTATCTTTGTCGCTGCAAAAAAAGAAACGAATATGAAGAAACTGTTTATCATGGCACTTGCGCTGATGGCACTGAGTGCTTGCAATAATCAAACTGCTACCCCTCAAGGTGGGTTCCGCATCGAAGGAGAGGTCAGCGGTGCAGAAGGGAAGACGCTGGTGTTCGAGCATTCAGGCTTGCAAGGCATCATCCCTCTGGATTCTGTCAAATTGGGTACTGATGGTAAGTTTAGCTTTTCTTGGGCTCGCCCAGAAGCGCCAGACTTCTATCGTTTGCGTCTGGATAGAAACGTCATCAATTTGGCTGTAGATTCAACTGAAACCATCCAGGTGAAAGCCGCAGCCTCTCAGTTTGCTACAGCTTATCAAGTAGAGGGTTCTGAAGACTCCCAGAAAATCAAAGAGCTTACGCTGAAGCAGATAGAGATGCAGAATAAGGTGGATGCCATGGTTGATGCTGTGCAAAACGACCGCATGCCTGCCGGTGTATATCAAGACAGTCTGCTGAAAGTAGTCAATACTTACAAAGAGGAACTGAAGAATAAATATATCTTTGAGGCACCCAACAAGCCTTATGCTTACTTTGCTCTTTTTCAGCAGGTAGGTCAATATACGCTCTTCGATCCTCTGGCCAGTCGTGAAGACATGCGTGTGTTTGCTGCTGTGGCCACCAGTCTTCATGCTGCCTATCCTAATGCTCAACGTTCGCAGAATCTGTACAACATCGTCATTAAGGGTATGCAGAACGATCGCCGTAGTCAGGGGCAAGAGATAGAACTGCCTGCTGAGGCTTATACTGAGTCTGGTTTGATAGACATCGCATTGCGCGACTTGCAGGGAAATGAGCATAAGCTCTCAGATCTTACAGGTAAGGTGGTGTTGCTGGATTTCACTGTTTATCAGAGCGATTTCTCTGCCAATCACAACTATATGCTGCGTGACATCTATGATAGGTACCATGAGCGTGGCTTGGAGATTTACCAGATTTCATTGGATACCAATGAGCATTTCTGGAAGCTCACTGCAGATAATCTGCCTTGGATTTGCGTGCGTGATGAGCTGGGTACTAATTCTCGGAATGTGGCTTCCTACAATGTGCAGACTATCCCTACCATCTACCTTATTAATAGGGAGGGAGAATTGCATGCCAGTCAGGAATCTACGCTCGAAGCAGCCGTTAAAAGTCTGCTATAAAGGCGCTTAGGTAACAAAAATAATACAAATTGTGTTAAAAAGCATCTTTTTTTATTTGATTGGATGCTTTTAAACGCTTATCTTTGCAGCGTAAAAGTCTGGAAAGAGGGTTCCAACATGTATGGCATGTTGGAATTCTTTTTGTTTTTATTCTGTTTTTGAAGGTAATAATAAATAAAGGAGGAATTATATGGCTTATATGTCACAAGAGGGCTATGACAAGTTGGTAGCCCAATTAAGACGCATGGAGGCGGTGGACCGTCCCCGCGTCATAGAAGCTATCCGGGAGGCACGTGATAAGGGCGACCTTTCTGAGAATGCCGAGTATGATGCTGCTAAAGAAGAGCAGGGTCTTCTGGAAGGGAAGATCAATGAGTTGAAGCAAATCATTGCCGATGCCAAGATTATCGATGCATCTAAGTTGAAGACAGATACTGTGCAGATATTGAACAAGGTGGAGTTGAAGAACCTGAAGAATGGCATGAAGATGAGCTATACCATTGTGTCGGATACAGAGGCCAACCTGAAGCAAGGTAAGATCTCTGTAAATACGCCTATTGCACAGGGTTTGCTGGGTAAGAAGGTAGGCGACCAGGTGGCTATCAAGGTGCCAAGTGGTATCATCAACTTAGAGATTCTGAGTATTTCATTCTAATAATTTGAGTCTTATGGCAACCATTTTTAGTAGAATCGTAGCAGGTGAGATTCCATGCTACAAGATAGCAGAAAACGAGAAATTCTTCTCATTCCTTGACATCAATCCGTTGGTGAAAGGGCACACGCTGGTCATTCCTAAGCAGGAAGTAGATTATATCTTCGACTTGAGTGATGAAGACCTTGCCGAGATGACCGTCTTTGCTAAGAAGATAGCTGTGGCCGTGAAGAAAGCCTTCCCTTGTCGTAAGGTAGGCATGGCTGTGCTGGGTTTGGAAGTGCCCCATGCACATATCCACTTGGTACCTATGCAGACAGAGAAAGATCTGATCCTGTCTAATCCGAAACTTTCACTCCCTGCCGAGGAGATGGAAAAGATAGCAGCAGCCATCCGCGCAGAGCTTTAAGAAATAAAGTTGGAAAATTATGAAATGAACCCCGAAAGTCAGACAAAAACTTTCGGGGTTCATTTTTAACTCTAAACTCTAAACTCTAAACTCTAAACTCTAAACCCTAAACCCTAAGCCCTAAACTCAAAACCCTAAACATATTCCTCCCCCATTTTTATCCGGGTGTCGTTCACATATTTACGGATAGCACTTTCGTTATCTTTCTTGCAAATCAGCAGCACATTGTCGCTTTCTGCCACCAAGAAGTCTTCCAAGCCATCTATTACGGCCAACTTTCCTTTTGGCATCACTACGATGTTGTTTTTGCAGTTGTACAGCATAGACTTTCCTTTCAGCGTCACATTCATGGTGTCATCCTTTGGAGAGAGGTCGTAGAGCGATCCCCAAGTACCAAGGTCAGACCATCCGAAGTCGCCCAGGGCTACGATGACATTGCTGGCCTTACTGGCTTTCTCCATCACCCCGTAGTCGATAGATACATTCGGGCACGATGGGAAAATTTCGTCTATATAAGGCTGCTCTTTGTCAGTGCCATAAACCTCAGGCTTCGCATAGAGAATATTTGTCAGCTCTGGGATGCTTGTTCCCAGAGCCTTGATGATGCTATTCACGTTCCACATGAAGAGCCCCGAGTTCCAATAATATTCCCCGCTCTCCAAGAACACCTTGGCGAGTTCCAGTTCTGGCTTCTCAGTGAATGTCTTCACCTTATAATACTTGTCGCGTACATGCTCTGCTATCTGAATGTAGCCATAACCCGTCTCAGGGCGGTTAGGTCTGATGCCCAGCGTGATGAGCTTATCTGTCGAAGCCGCCATCTTCAGTCCGCTGGTGATAGCATCCAGAAATTCCTGTTCTTTCAGAATCAGGTGGTCACTCGGAGCCACTACGATATTGGCTTCCGGGTTTAGTGCCCGAATGTGGTAAGAAGCCCAAGCTATACATGGAGCCGTATTACGGCGCATAGGTTCCGGCAAGATCTGCGCCTTGCTGATTTCTGGCAGCTGCTTGCAGATTAAGTCGGCATAAGCCTCGTTGGTCACAAAGAAGATATTCTCCGTAGGAATTACCTTGCTGAATCTGTCGAATGTCTGCTGGAGGAGCGAACGTCCTGTTCCGAAGAAATCTAGGAATTGTTTAGGAAGAGTCTTACGGCTGATAGGCCAAAAGCGGCTTCCAATGCCACCGCACATCACTACACAGAAGTTATTTTTATTTTCCATAGTCAACATGTTCTAAAAGTTCGATGCTAATATAAATCATGTTTTTCTTATAAAAAAACTTTTTATGATAAATTTCGAAATTTATTATTTTTTATGCTAAAGTGTTGTAGTTTCAGAAAAAAGCCTTATCTTTGCATCCGCATTCGCAAAATGCCCAGATGGCGGAATCGGTAGACGCGCTGGTCTCAAACACCAGTGGGGCAACCCATCCCGGTTCGACCCCGGGTCTGGGTACAACGCAAAAATCTCAATCCCTCGTAAGTCAATGGCTTATGAGGGATTTTACTTTTCTAAGGTGTAAATAATATGCAAAAAGGACAAAACACATGCTATTGAGGAGTTCCACAGCGGTGTCTATTCATTCCCTTTCCCGCCTCCAATACCTTTTCAGCCGATTATACCCTTCCACGCCCAGGATGGTGAGACCACCATATTGGCAGGTCTAGGCAAGGCCGAAGAGAATGGTCCAGAGCAGCCCTTTGGCAGCAGCACTGATGGGGAGTAGCATTTGGGCAAAAGACAAGATGTAGAAGGGGATGCAGCAGAGCAAGACGATGACTCCAGTGCGAAATGAGAGCGACTGGAGCCACGTCTTGATTTTATCAAATAAGTTGGTAAAAGCCTTCTTGTCCATAGGTTTATCACTTTTCATTCTTCTACCTCGCAATGCACGAAGCCCATTTCCTTGGCCTTCTCCTCATTCATCAGGAAGTAGGTGGTTTCACCTTCTACGCAGACCTCGCCAGCAGCATTGGTGATTTCGGCATGGATGAACAGCAGATTGCGCATCTGCTTCACGATGTTGGCGCGGATGGTAAGCACAGGCTCATTGGTGGAGATGGCTTTGCGGAACTTGACGCTCAGATTGGTGGTGAATCCGCTGGTCTGCATCTTGCGAGTGACCACCCAACCGCAGGTCTCGTCTATCAGCGTGCTAAGCACACCACCATGCATGGTATCTACCCAGCCTTGATAGTTGCGCTCTGGATGCCAGTAACTTACGATGTAGTCGCCATCCTCAAAGAACTCCATGTGGAGTCCGAAGGGATTATTGGGCGCACAGCCGAAGCAGTTGTATTTTGGATGGTTGCTCCAGGGATTGATGATCTTTTTCATATGGTATTCGTCTATTCTATTTCCTCCAGTGCTCCAGTTTCAGAGTCGATGATGAAGCCACGCACCACCACATCCTTTGGCACCAGTGGATGCGTCTTGATGGTTTCCACTGTCTTCCTCACAGACTCTGGCGTGTCCTTGAATCCTTCCAGCCAGTGATGCAGGTCGATGCCGCACTTGCTGATGGTGTCCAGCGTCTCGTCTGTCACACCACGGTCTATCATCTGATGGTGGAAGTGGTCGTAGCTCATGTGACAGGCACCACAGTGAGAGTGCGCCACCACCATGATTTCTTCCACGCCCAGTTCGTAGATGGCCACGATGAGGCTGCGCATGGCAGAGTCGAAGGCAGAAATCACCAGTCCGCCAGCGTTCTTGATGATCTTGGCATCGCCGTTCTTCAGGCCTAAAGCAGCAGGAAGCAGCTCCGTGAGGCGTGTGTCCATGCAGCTCAGCACAGCCAACTTCTTGTCTGGATATTTGTCCGTCAGATACTTCTCGTAGCCCTTACTGGCCACAAAAGTCTTGTTGTAGTCAATAATCTGGTCAATCATAGTTTCATACATTATTTATTAGGTGATAGATACTTCTTCTTCAGATACTTGGCAAAGATACGCGCTGCACTCTCTACTTTGGCAGCACACGGACGAATCTTGTAGTATTCAGCAGTGCGGGGAGAAGCCACGTAGCTCGACTGTGCTTTTTCCACTCCCTTCAGGCCTAATATCTCGGCACAGATCAAGCTGCCGTTGTCGGCCTTCGACTGTGCCAATAATTCCTGCACCACCTTGTAGCAGGCCGACTTTCCCTCACGGTCGTCACCCTCGGTCTGTCCGCAGTCCAAGCCCACCAGTATCACGATGCCCGACACAGCACCGCACATCATGCGCATGCGACCTACACCGCCTCCGAATCCAGCAGCGATGCGCTTCGCCATCACTTCGTCGAGATCGTATAGGTCGGCAAAAGCAGCCACCACACTCTGGCAGCAGCCATAGCCCGCCATGAAGTTCTCTACAGCGCGTCCTACTCGCCCTTCCAGCTCTTGTTCATCGATTCTCATATCTCGTTTTTGCATTTATTGTCTGCCAAAGTTAGGAATAAATAAAGAAATGACAAATAGGTATGGCAAATAGCTTGCTAAAAATGCAAATACTGAAATAAAAGTTTGCATAATTCGGTTTGTTTCACTACATTTGTCATTCATTTAGCTAACTAATTTATTTTTAAATCAAAGAGAATATGATTTATTCAACTGAAGTGAAAAACATGTGCAGCGTCTGCAAGGGCGCTTATCATGGTCCTGCACCCATTCCCGAGGAGGGCAAGTGGATTCAGGCAAAGGAAATTAAGGACATCTCAGGTTACACACACGGTGTTGGTTGGTGTGCTCCTCAGCAGGGAGCTTGCAAGCTGAGCCTCAATGTGAAGGATGGTGTGATTCAGGAAGCTCTCGTAGAGACTATTGGTTGTACTGGTATGACTCACTCTGCTGCTATGGCCAGTGAGATTCTGCCTGGAAAGACCATTCTTGAGGCACTGAATACCGACTTGGTATGTGATGCCATCAATACCGCTATGCGTGAGTTGTTCCTGCAGATTGTTTACGGCCGTACTCAGAGTGCCTTCTCAGAGGGTGGTTTGGCTATCGGCGCAGGTCTGGAAGACCTCGGTAAGGGTCTCCGTTCTCAGACTGGTACACTTTATGGCACAGTGGCTAAGGGTACTCGTTATCTGGAGCTCACTGAGGGTTACATCACCAAGCAGTTCCTCGATGCCAACAATGAGGTTTGCGGCTACGAGTATGTACACCTCGGCAAGATGATGGAAGCCATCAAGAACGGTATGGATGCAAATGAGGCTTTGAAGAAGTTTACCGGCTCTTACGGTCGTACAACCGAGGAGCAGGGTGCTGTGAAGGCTATTGACCCACGTAAAGAATAAGGAGGACGCGACTATGATTAGAAAAGTACAGTTCGAAAGTCAGGAGCGCCGTATCAACCAGGTTCTGGCAGCTCTGAAGGAAAATGGCATCAACAGTATTGAAGAGGCCAATGAGATTTGTGACAAGGCAGGGGTAGATCCCTATCTGATGTGCGAGGAAACTCAGCGTATCTGCTTTGAGAATGCCAAGTGGGCATATGTTTGCGGTGCTGCCATCGCCATCAAGAAAGGCGTGAAGACAGCTGCTGATGCAGCCGAGGCTATCGGTATCGGTCTGCAGAGCTTCTGTATCCCAGGTTCAGTAGCCGATGATCGTAAGGTGGGTATTGGTCATGGTAATCTGGCTGCCCGTCTGCTCCGTGAGGAGACTGAGTGCTTCGCTTTCTTGGCAGGCCACGAGTCATTTGCAGCTGCAGAGGGTGCCATCAAGATTGCTGAGATGGCCAATAAGGTACGTAAAAAACCACTTCGCGTGATCCTGAACGGTCTTGGAAAAGACGCTGCACAGATCATCAGCCGTATCAACGGTTTCACTTATGTACAGACTCAGTTCGACTACTACACTTCAGAGCTGAAGATCGTTCGTGAGGTGCCTTATGGCAACAATCCAAACCGTCTGAAGGTGAAGTGCTATGGTGCTGACGACGTTCGCGAGGGTGTAGCTATTCTGTGGCATGAGAACGTAGATGTGAGCATCACAGGTAACTCTACCAACCCAACCCGCTTCCAGCATCCAGTAGCTGGTACCTATAAGAAGGAGCGCGTGCTCGCTGGCAAGCCTTACTTCTCTGTAGCATCTGGTGGTGGTACGGGTCGTACATTGCATCCAGACAACATGGCTGCTGGTCCTGCTTCTTATGGTATGACTGATACACTGGGTCGTATGCACTCTGACGCTCAGTTTGCAGGTTCTTCTTCTGTTCCTGCTCACGTAGAGATGATGGGCTTCCTCGGTATCGGTAATAACCCAATGGTAGGTGCTACTGTAGCTATCGCTGTGGCCATCGACTTGGCACTGAACAAGAAGTAATTTCTTCTGATTTCAGATAAATGAAAATCCCCAACCGCGAGGTTGGGGATTTTTTTGTTAGATCTCGAAGTCTAGACAGCTGCGCTGCACCGTGTAAGGACGCACCTTGCCGTTGGCCACTGCCACATGGGCAGGATGCTTGGCATAGCCTTTCAGGGCTTCCTCACTTTCGAGGGTACTGTCGAGCATCACATCGGCATTCGATGAAGCCAAACGTCCGTCGATGTGTACCTTCACATCCAATAGGCCAGGAACCTGACCTACCAGACCTTCCAGACCGGCCTTGATGCCAGCCTTCACTTGCTGCTTCTCTTCCTCAGAGAGTTCTGGATTCAGTGTCCAGAGAATAATGTGTTTAACCATAATGATATGTTATTCTAAAAGATAATCCATGATAGTTGTCTTGTCCTTCGCAAAGATAAAAAAGGTTAGTAAAATAACCAAGATAATTGCAAAAAAGGTTGTTGGAGCATTCGATTTCAAGAAACAAAGATATTCCGGTCCACTTTTGCAATCAGCTCTACAGGATCTCTATCCCAGTTCGCCCTCGGGTCTGGGTATCAGAAGCGGAACGTTTGGAATCTCCATTATTATTTCTCCTCTTTTAGTCTCTCTTAAGATTAGTAGTACATATTTTACTAAAAATATTCCGATTTAAATTTGGAGATAAGAATTATAGTATCTATTTTTGCGAAGACATTATTTAAAGTATGGTGCGTACTAATAAAAAAATATGTTTAAAGGATGTGGCGAGAGTATTCTCTGGAGTTTATGAGAAAAGCTCTCCTGTTGGTGAAATTGCATGTTTGCAGGTAAAAGACCTCTTGATGCAATCTCCAGAAACTACGGCTATGCGAATAGACTATACTCCGAAGTTAGAGAGTTATATGCTAAAAAAAGGCGATTTGTTGTTTGCTGGAAAGGGATTAAAATATGTGTGTAAGATATTTGATATTGATGTTCCTTCTGTCCCATCTACAACTTTGTATGCCATAAGATTGTATTCGGAATTACTCAGTCCAGATTATCTGTGTTGGTATTTAAATCATCCAAATGTAGTTGCTGCAATTAAAACTAAGCAAGCAGGAACAGGTACTCCTTTAATACATAAACCTGCATTGGAGAATTTGGAGATTATAATTCCTACAATGGAAACCCAACGGCTAATCATTAAGTTGTCCGAACTTCAAAAGCGTGAGGAATATCTCTTGAAGGCAATTGCAGAGAAACGCGCACGAGTAACCAATCAGATCCTTTTTAATGAATTGAATAAATAGTTAATATATGATGGAAAAGAAAATAACTCAAGAAGACATTAACCGTACGGTGTGGAAGGCTTGCGATACATTTCGTGGAGTCATTGATCCCAGCCAATACAAAGACTACATCCTTACGATGCTGTTCCTGAAATACGTGAGTGATGTCTATAAGTCGAAGTTTAACGACTACCTTGTTAAATATAACGGAGATAAGGAGCGTGCAGAACGTGCTATGCGTCATGAACGTTTTGTCGTGCCAGTAAAAAGTTCTTTTGACTTCCTTTATGACAACAGGAACGCAACCAATATTGGAGAATTGATTGATGAGGCATTGGCCGATCTTGAGGATGCCAATCGTGAAAAGATGAGTAGTGAGGATGGTAGCAGCATTTTCCGCAACATCAGTTTCAATAGTGCCAACTTGGGTGAGCCCAAAGAAAAAAATGCCCGTCTGAAGAATCTGTTGCAGGACTTCAGCGATTTGGATTTGGATGAATCCCATTTGGAGAATAACGACATCATTGGCGATGCCTACATGTATCTTGTTTCCACCTTTGCAGGTGAGGCTGGAAAGAAGGCTGGCGATTTCTTCACACCAGCAGAAGTTTCTACGCTGTTGGCCAAACTGACGAAGAGCAAGCCTGGTGCACGTATTTGTGATGTAACTTGTGGCTCTGGCTCTTTGCTGATTAAGGCTGGAAAGGAAGTGGGCAATAACAACTTCTCGCTCTATGGTCAGGAGGTTAATGGCAGTACATGGGCATTAGCCATGATGAACATGTTCCTGCACGGCTTTGACAATGCTGTCATTCGTTGGGGCGATACATTACGCAACCCCAAATTGAAGATTAATGACAAGTTAATGAAATTCGACACAGTGTTAGCCAACCCCCCATTCTCTCTCGATAAATGGGGAGCCGAGGAAGCTGCCAGTGATCCATATAACCGTTTCTGGCGAGGTATTCCACCAAAGAGCAAGGGTGACTGGGCCTTTATTAGTCACATGCTGGAAGTAGCAGACGATAATGGTGGCAAGGTTGGTGTCATTATTCCTCATGGTGTTCTCTTCCGTGGAGGCGGCGAAGGAAAGATTCGTCAGTATATCCTTGAGAACGAGCATACGTTGGAAACTGTCATTGGCTTACCTGCCAACCTTTTCTATGGAACAGGTATTCCTGCCGCTATTGCTATTTTCCGTAAAGGTCGCAACTCAGAAAACGTTCTGTTCATCGATGCCAGCCGAGAATATGAAAACGGCAAGAATCAGAACAAACTCCGCGAAAAAGATATTGAGCATATCGTAACGACCTATCAGAAGTTTGTCGATGGAGAATTCGCTCCAGGTGTAGCCGAAGACAAATATGCCTTTGTCGCCACTCCTGATGATATTCGCGAGAATGATTTCAACCTCAATATCCCTCGTTATGTTGACACATACGAGGAAGAAGCCGAAATCGACATCCCTGCTGTTCAGAAAGAAATAGAGCAATTAGAGGGAGAACTGGCAGAGGTTCGAACCAAAATGAAAGAGTATTTAAAACAGTTAGGGTATTAATCGACCATCTCGTTGAAGTCAACGAAATGGTATGGATGGTAAATAATTAGAAAACAACAAGATATGAAAAAGATTGACGAGTTATTCAAGGAGTGGCAATCTCTTCAGCCACTGAAAGAAAGTGATCAAAGAAGACTTGATCAAAAGTTTATGTTGGAGTTTAACTATAACTCCAATCACATAGAGGGAAATACTCTCACTTATGGTCAGACAGAATTTCTTCTGATGTTTGGCAAAGTCGTTGACAATGCGAATATGAAGGATTTGGAAGAAATGAAAGCCTCTAATGTTGGCTTAAAAATGGTGCGATTAGAAGCCGAAGACAAAGAGAGGCCATTAACAGAATCGTTTATTCGTGAGCTTCATCATACTTTACTTAGAGAAGATTATGAAGAACGACGGGAATATCCAGATGGTTCTGTGCGTACTTACACAGTTCATGCAGGTATTTATAAAACACGTCCCAATTCTGTTAAGACTGTAACTGGAGAATTTTTTGAATATGCATCTCCAGAAGAAACTCCAGCACTTATGACGGATTTGATCCAATGGTATAATGAAGAAGAGCGAAAGGGCCAAATGAGTCCGATAGAACTGGCGACACTGTTTCATTACAGATATATTCGTATTCATCCTTTTGAAGATGGAAATGGGCGTGTATCAAGATTAATTGTCAACTACATTTTACATCGTCATGGGTATCCTATGATAGTTGTTAAGAGTTCAGATAAAACCAATTATCTAATAGCACTTAACCGATGCGACTTAGCTGTTGGTAAGGTCCCCGCAGACGGAGCCCATGCTCCACTCGAACGAATCTTGCCATTTGTTGAATACATGTCTAATTGTTTAGAAAGGGCATTAAACATTTCTATAAAAGCCGCAAAGGGTGAGAGCATTGAAGAAGAGGATGATTTTGAAAAGCAATTGAGAATCATCGAACGAAATGCCAAAAAAGAAATACCTCAAGATTCTCATATTGTAACTCCTCAAGACAAAATTGATGTGTTTAATAAGTTTCATAGGCAGTTGACGGATAGAATAATAAATGCATTAAATCCTGCTATTGCCTTTTATAACACGCTGACCGTCCATTATTTTATGACAAAAGATCGGGATAAAATTAGTGGTACAGGATTCTTTGAACTTAACAGTAAGGAGGAACTTGGTCCTGATATATCTGAAAGGAATATGAACATATTAAAAGAGGCACAATCTATAATGATGCATATAAGATTACAGGGCGTAAAATCCATCTACAAAATGAAAGACACCCCTATTCGTTTAAGTGCAAGCGTATTTTTTGACTTGCAGCACTATACGTTTAATGGTACTACATATAGATACGGGACTTATCCTACATCAACTCAACTTGATAATTTTATCAAAGATATTAAGGATTATGTATTGAAAACAATCCAAAAAGCAACCGAAGCATGATAACAATACAAGATTTATATAATATCGTTGGCAATAAGATTTCCAATGAGATGGGAAAAACCATCATAAGGAACAACTTTTCGCCCCATATTGCTGATCAAATGTGTAATGCAATAGATGCACATGAATCAGCAGAGCATTTTCAGCGATTAATGCAAGAATGGATAGAACTTCAGCAGAGGCAGCAACAAATAGTCCAAACTTTTCTTTCTCAATACTACAATAAATGACAGAGAAAACAAACATACCAAAGGGATATAAAAACTCTCCACTTGGCATGATTCCTAAGGAATGGGAAGTGAAGAGGCTGGGGGATTGTACACGTCTTCTTACCAATGGTTTCGTAGGAGTTGCAACTCCACATTATACAGAAGATCCAGACGGAATAACATATATTCAAGGGTTTAATGTAACAGAAGGAGGATACAATCTCACTGGAATAAAAAAAGTGACGAAAGAATTCCATAAGAAGAACTCAAAATCATCATTACAGGATGGTGATTTACTTACGATTCAAACTGGTGACATTGGTCTTACGACAATAGTTCCAAAAGAATTAGAAGGAAGCAATTGCCATGCTTTAATTATTTCGCGTTTCAAAGAAGAGGTATTGCCTCGCTTTATGCTTTATTACTACAACTCCACTATTGGGCGTCATAGATTCCACATAATAGAAACAGGGTCAACAATGAAGCATATTAATACTGGTGACCTATTCAAATTCTATGTTCCTGTTCCACCCATTGAAGAACAAAATAAAATAGTTGAGATTGCAGATTTATGGGACACCGCCATAGAGAAACAATCGGAATTAATTAAAAAACTCAAATTGCGCAAACGTGCATTGATGCAGCAACTCCTTACAGGCAAAAAGCGCCTGCCAGGATTTAGTGGGAAGTGGAAACATATTAAACTTAATGATATAGCAGAACGAATAACAAGAAAAAATGAGAAAGACAATAAAAATGTAGTGACTATTTCTGCACAAAGAGGCTTTGTTGTTCAGACAGACTTTTTTAATAAGAGCGTTGCAAGTGAAACTCTTGACAACTACTTTTTAGTTTATAAAGATGAATTCTGCTACAATAAGAGTTATTCTAATGGCTATCCTATGGGAGCCATTAAACGCTTAAAAGCTTTCGATAAGGCTGTTGTGACAACTCTTTACATTTGTTTCCGTCTGAAAGATAAGATATCTACCAATATTGATTTCTTTGAGCAATATTGTGAATCTGGCATCTTTAACAAAGAACTTGTGAAGGTGGCAAATGAAGGAGGACGTGCTCATGGTTTACTTAATGTAACTCCTTCTGACTTCTTCAATATGCATATGAGTATCCCTAACATTGATGAACAGAATGCCATAGCATCTGTATTAGTTAATGCAGACAAAGAGATAGAACTTGCCAATGAGAAATTAGTAAACCTGCAATTTCAAAAGCGAGGCTTAATGCAGCAATTATTAACTGGTAAAAAACGGATTAAATAGGAGGATATAAATATGTCAAAAAAGAAACCCGTAGTAGCTTTGATTTATGATTTTGACGGAACATTGTCACCAGGCAATATGCAAGAATTTGGCTTTATTCAAGCAATAGGTAAGGATAAGACTGAGTTTTGGACAAAAAACAAAGAATTGTCAGAAAAGAATGACGCAAATGGTATATTGTGTTATATGTATCTTATGATACAAGCTGCGAAAACAAATGGAATCTCATTAAAAAGAGATTCCTTCAAGAAATTTGGTGCAGATGTCGAGCTATTTGAAGGAGTGAAAGACTGGTTTTCGCTAATTAACGAGTATGGAGATTCTATTGGATTAGAAATAAAGCATTACATAAACTCGTCTGGCTTAAAGGAAATGATTGAAGGAACTGCCATTTCAAAGGAATTTGAGAATATATACGCGTGCTCCTTTTTATATGATGTTGACGGTATTGCATATTGGCCAGGAGTGGCAGTCGATTATACTACAAAAACACAATTTCTATTTAAAATAAACAAAGGGATAAAGGAAGTTAGTGACAATTGTAAAATCAATGAGTATGTGCCAGAAGCGGAACGTCCTATCCCTTTTGAAAGAATGATTTATTTTGGAGATGGGGAAACTGATATACCATGTATGAAAATGGTTAAGGATCATGGTGGACATTCGATAGCTGTATATGGAGATAAAAAGAAAAAGCATACGGCATACAAACTCATAAATGAGAATCGAGTCAATTTTGTATGCCAAGCTGATTATAGATGTGGAAAAGAAATACATGGAGTTGTAAAAAGAATACTTGATAAAATAAAAGCAGATATCGAATTTAAACGATTGTTAGAACTCCATAAAAAGCAAGCAACAAAGTAATAGGTAAAAAACTTAGAATCAATAATATTTTATGATATCAAAAGTAGAATTACAGGAATTATTGCATAGTACTGAGACTTATCGGGTGGAGCGTACAATTTCTACAGGAGATATGGATAAGTTTCAAGAAGCTATTTGTGCCTTTTCCAATGACTTGCCAAATTCTCGAAAGAATGGATATTTAATTATTGGGGCATACGATAATGGAACACTGTCTGGACTCAAAGTAGATGATGCTCTAATGAAGAAGATTGCTGCCATTCGTTCTGATGGAAATATCTTACCATTACCGATCATGTCCGTTGAGCGTTTTGAATTTCCAGATGGTGATTTGCTTGTGGCAGAGGTGTCGCCTTCTTTGCTCCCGCCTGTTCGCTATCGTGGAAGAACTTTTGTGCGCATTGGTCCTCGTCGGGATATTGCTTCAGAAGCGGAGGAGCGGATTCTGTTAGAACGCAGGACTGCATATATGGCGACTTTTGATGCCATGCCTTGTTTGGGGGCAACCATTAATGATATTGATATAAACTATATTCAGAAAGAGTATCTTCCACAAGTTATTGATGAGGAAGCGTTAGCCAGTGACAAGCGCGATATTAAGGAACAGCTTGCCTCCATTCATTTGTATGACTTGACTCACGATTGTCCAACCAATGCAGCCATCATTCTCTTTGGCAGGAATCCTCGTCATTTCATGCCAGGCTTTTATATTCAATATGTTCGCTTTGCAGGGAAAGTCATCGGAGGGCAGGTCCTTAATGAAAAACGATTCCAAGGACCACTCTATCGGCTTTTGCCTGAATTGGAATTGTTTGTAAGCAATGCCATTATCACTCAACGACCAGTCGCAATAAGCCTGTTCCGTGAAAAAGCAGTCATCAACTATCCCAACAACGCACTTCGCGAATTGCTGATGAATGCTTGCATGCACCGTGATTATCAGTCGAATATGCCTATTCGTCTATATCAGTTTGACGATCATATTGAGATTATGAATGCTGGTGGCCTGTATGGTGAGGCTCGTCCTGAGAATTTCCCTTCTGTGAATGATTATCGGAATCCTATCATAGCAGAGGCCATGAAGGAAATGAAGTACGTTAATATGTTTAATCAGGGTATCAGGCGTGTTCAAGAAATGCTTAGAGATAATAACAACAAGGAAGCTGTTTTTGATGTTTCTAAGTTAACGGTTTTTGAAGTGAATGTTTTCTCAACAGTTGATGATGTCACTCAAGATGTCACTCAAGATGGTACTCATGATGGTACTCAAAGTGGTACTCAAGGTGGTACTCAAGAGAACGATCTTGATATATGGATAGAAAATCAGATAAAGAATAATCCCAAAGTGACAACTAAGGAATTGTCTATTGCAGCAGGTAAAGGTATCAATACCATTAAACGTCATCTTGCAAAGTTACCCCATATCAAATATGTGGGAAGTGGATATAGCGGACACTGGGAAATAGAAAAATAGGTCAAATATGGATAGAATATCATTCAAGGAAAACGATATTAGCCAGAGGCCGGCAATAGAGTTATTACAGAAGTTGGGATATAAGTATATCTCTCCAGATGAGGCTTTGACTATGCGAGGAGGTAAAACTTCCAACGTGCTGTTGGAGGAGGTGCTGAGACGTCAATTGCGAGAACTGAACTCTATCAGAATCGGTACGCATAAGGAAGCTCGTTTCTCAGAACAGAACATAGAGAATGGTGTGATTGCCATGAGAAATGTGCCTATGGAGGGTGGTTATCTCAGTGGTAATGAGGCTGTCTATAATATGCTGACCCTGGGAAAAGCGTTCGAGCAGAGCATTGATGGCGACAAGAAGAGCTATACGATGCGGTATGTAGATTGGGAACATCCAGAGAACAATGTCTATCATGTGACAGAGGAATTTGCCGTAACCCGTACAGGCTCTTCAGATACCTACCGCCCAGATATCGTATTGTTTGTGAATGGCATCCCATTGGTGGTCATTGAATGCAAACGTCCTGACATCAAGGGTGCAGAGGAGCAGGCGATTTCACAGCATCTGCGCAATCAGAAAGACGATGGCATTAGGGGACTTTACGTTTATAGTTCTCTACTGCTGGCAGTAGGGAATAACTTTGGCAGTTATGGAACTACAGGTTCTGCTGCTCAGTTCTGGGGGAAATGGCGTGAAATGTTCGTCAATAGAGATGAGGAACTGGCTTATCAGAAGCGGCTTTTGGATATTGTGAATAAGGGCAGCACAGAGGTGCGTACCCCAACCCCACAGGATGAATACATTTATAATCTTTGTCGTCCAGAACGGTTGCTGGAATTGATCTATCACTTTACGGTATTTGATGCAGGCATCAAGAAACTAGCCCGCTACCAACAGTATTTCACTGTAAAGGAGGTTGTTGAACGAGTGGAGCACATTGAGGCAGGCAAGCGTAATGGTGGTGTGGTATGGCATACACAGGGAAGTGGTAAGTCACTGACGATGGTCATGCTGGCACAGAAGATTGCTACGGTTGTGCAGAATCCCCGAATCGTATTGGTGACAGATCGTACAGACTTGGATGCTCAGATTACCAAGACTTTCCGCAAATGTGGTAAGGATGTGGAGAATGCTACAACGGGAAAGAATCTTGTGGAACTATTGGAAAGTAATACAGACTCTGTGATTACAACCATCATCAACAAGTTTGCCACTGCTATCAAGAAAATCAAACAGCCATTAACAGATCCGAACATCTTTGTGTTAATAGATGAGGCACATCGCAGCCAGTATAAGGAAATGGCTATACAGATGAATCGCGTATTGCCTAATGCATGTAAGATTGCCTTTACAGGTACTCCGTTGATGAAAAAGGATAAGAATACTGCTCTTACTTTTGGTGGTATCATTAAGCCTGTCTATACAGTGAAACAGGCGGTAGAAGATCATGCTGTAGTACCCCTTCTTTACGAAGGACGCATCGTTCCTCAATCAGTTTCAGAAGGCCCGATTGATAGTTTCTTTGAACGTGTCTGTGAAGGCTTAACAGAAGAAGAGGCTGTTGACCTTAAAAAGAAGTTCTCACGTACTGATGTCCTTAATCAGACAGAGCAACGGATTTATTCTATTGCTATAGATATTTCTGAACATTACGCAGACAATTGGAAGGGTACAGGTTTTAAGGCTATGTTGGTAACGCCCAAGAAACGAGTGGCCATTCTTTATAAGAAGTATCTGGATGAAATTGGCAAGGTCTCATCTGAGGTCTTGATTACAGCCCCTGATGACAGAGAGGGCGAAGAAACTGCATACGGAGATACGCCTGAAGAGGTTAAAGCATTCTGGAAACAGATGATGGATGAGCATGGTACACCTCATAAATATCAGGAAAATCTGATTTCCAGATTTAAAGGACAAGAAGCTCCAGAAATAATGATTGTGGTGGATAAGTTGCTTACAGGATTTGACGAGCCAAAGGTAACTGTCATGTATCTTGATCGTCATCTATGCGGACATACATTGTTGCAGGCTGTTGCCCGTGTAAACCGTACTTGCGAAGGTAAGGATTATGGGTACATTATAGACTATTATGGTGTATTGGCAGAACTGGATGACGCTCTCAGTATCTACTCGGAATATGACGAGGATGACAGAGACGTATTCCGAGAGACTTTGGCACCTGTTAGTGATAAGATTGCAGAATTGCCTCAGAAGAGTGCTGATTTGTGGGATTTGTTCAAGACGATTCCCAACAAACGGGATTTAGAGGCTTATGCACAGTCTTTGCGTATGGAAGATCGCCGTCATGAATTTTATGATCGCTTGACGGCCTTCTCATCTCTCCTTCAATTGGCTCTTTCTACCAAAGAGTTTTATGAGCAAACTGAGGAGAAAACCATACAACGTTATAAGGAAGACCTGAGGATGTTCTCTAAACTTCGCACTTCTGTACAATTGCGCTATTCTGATGCTATAGACTATAAAAAGTATGAGGCACGTATAGAGAAACTGATTAATCGCCATGTGGAGAGCGATGAGGTAAAAATCATCACAAAGTTGGTTAATATCTTCGATACAGAGAACTTCCAGAAGGAAGTTGACAACATTGTTGGTACTGCGGCTAAGGCTGATACGATAGCATCGCGTACTGCCAAGTATATTAAGGAGAATATGGATTCTGATCCCGCTTTTTATAAAAAGTTTTCACAACTGATAAGGGAAGCTATTGAGGCTTACGAGCAGGGACGTTTGAGTGACATTGAGTACTTGGAAAAAATGCAACAGTATAAAGAAGATGTGTTGAACCATACAGACAGCGAACTTCCTGCAGAGTTGGAACATAACAATGCTGCCAAAGCCTATTATGGTATAGCATTGGAGACCTATAAACGACTGTTCCCAGAACTATCCATCAAAGAAATGGCACTTGCTACTGCAAACGCCTTCGACCACATTATTCGTAAGACAGTGATAGTTGATGATGCCATCCTGGTGGATTGGCAGTCAAAGAGTGATACCATTGGTAAAATGAAAATAGAATTGGAAGACGAGTTGATAGACAATATCAAGCGAAAGTACGGGCTTGATTTCTCATTTGATGATATGGATTTGATCATTGACGGTTGTGTAGATGTAGCTAAGATATGGATCAGATAATAAAGGATAGCATACAATTTGGCTCTACAACCATCGACTATGACATTGAATTTGCGCAGAGAAAAACTCTGAGTATCTGTGTGAATCCTGAAGGTTCTGTCCACCTAAAGGCACCTATTGAGGCCAATTTGGAACAGATTCGAAAGAAGGTCTATAAAAGAGCTAACTGGATACTGAGACAAAAGCGATTCTTTGAATCCTTTGGAATACCAACAACTAAACGTCAGTTTGTCAGTGGTGAGTCTCATCTGTATTTGGGACGACAGTATATGTTAAGATTGAAGGAAAGTGATGTGAATGCTGTCCACTATCAAAATAATATTATTGAAATAGAATGCAGGCATAAGAGAGATGCAGGCATCCTATTGCAAACATGGTATCGTCAACGTGCAAACATCAAATTTCAAGAATATGCAAAACCTATCATAGAAAAATTCTCCGTCTATGGTGTGAAACCTCAAAGTATTTCAATCAAAAAAATGGATAAGCGTTGGGGGTATTGCACCACTGAAGGAAATATTACTCTAAATCCAAGGCTTATCTGTGCCCCAAGATGCTGCATCGAATATGTGATTACCCATGAGCTATGCCATCTTATCTATAGGAATCACACTAAGGAGTTTTATGCTCTTCTTTCTAAAGAGATGCCTCATTGGGAGAAATATAAGAACAAATTAGAAAGAATAATGATGTAGGTATTACCTAAACATATCATTCATGTTATAGCAGAGAACCTGGAACCTACGCCAGAGATCGGGTGCCCAGCGAGTCTTGTGGTGCAGGGTGCGATAGCTGTCATAGTCTTTTTGATTCCATGCCGTGAAGAGCGTATCGTTCAGGTAGCCGTTATACTCTGTCAATGTGTCTCCATTGAACAGAAGTTCCTTGGGAAGCTCGGGAAACCAGTCGGGATGCGCCATCTGCTCAGCGAAGTGCTTGGAGGCTGAGTCTTTGATAAGGTTTCTGAACTTCAGCACGCTGTAGATGCAGAACCAGTGGTTCTTGCGTGAGGCTAGGTCTATCATCTGCCCTATCTTCTCATGCAGCTTCTTCAAATCCACTGGCTTTCCTCCCACACTGGTGTGGAACACCTTATTATATATACCCACTTCCTTGCTCTCGGGATGCGCCATGAAGTAGAGGACTTCAGAAAACCACTGATACTTGGCCAAGGCCAGCAGAAATGCATCGTTCTCCTCTACGGTAGGAATCGTAGGGAGGTCTTGCAGACTCAGGGCCAACTGGTCGGGCTGATCGGCAAATCCCATGAAGGAGGCTTGCAACGATGCAGGAACTTCATTGACCAGTTTCCTGCGCTCTGCCTTGATGTCGTCAGCATTGAAGCCGTCGGGGTACTGAAAGTGCATCATGCATTCGAAGCGATGCATGGCTAGACTTCCCTCCTCACTATCGAGGTACTGTTGCACGGCCTGGTTCAGCAATCGGCCACCTTCCTCCGCACTCATCTCCTCACCAGCGATTTCCTTCATGCGCTGAAAGTGATAGAGCAGATAGGAGGTCATGTTGAAGAAATGCAGGAAGTCGGTGAGATGCTCTTTAGAGGTGATTTCTGGATAAATCTTCTGCTCGTTTGATTCCTTTATCTTCTGCTGTATTTGAGCGTTAAGGTCTATCATCAGTTTGAAGGTTTCCCTTTGTTCCTCATTTGCCTCCATCCATTTCCCGATGCTGGGTAGCAGTTCGGTGATGCCCTCTACATAAAGCAGGGGATTCTCGGTAGAGGAGGTTTGAGCTTGCTCCGTTTCCTTCTTGGCCACATGCATGCATTCTATGACTTTGCCATGAAGAATGGTGAGGTCTGTCAGATAGTCGTTGTTCTTGTTTCTCCTATGGTGCATCACGTCCTCTTGCTGCAAGGCTAAGTCGAATTCCGTCATCTTACAAACACGTGCGGCTTTTATGCAGAGCGAGCGCAGGTCGGTCACTTTCTCTTGGAAATGCGCTTCTTCGTACTCTTTCAGGAAGACATAGCACATGTCTAGGAATAGCTCCATATGGCGGTCGAATGCTTCGTAGCTGAAAGGGGTGGAAGTGGGGGTATTCATGTATGTTCTCTGTTATTTTGATCGCGAAGATATGAAAATTCTGCCACTTTACCAAATTGCAGTGTCAATCTGCGCGTTCCACTACCACCTCTTCCTCCTGATATCGATCGAACCCGATGGAGGGGTCTACGCCCAGACTTTGGAAGATGCCGAGGATGCGCTGCTGCTCGGCAGGGTTGAGGCCGTACTTAGGATGCCCATGCCAGCGGCGGTCGAAGCTGGCACGGCTGCCAAAGCGTGCACGAGTGAATAGGGTGGGGAGTTGTTTGCGAGGCACAGCGTCGCGCAGGCGCTCGAAGCCGTAGGCTATGCGTTGGCATTGCTTTACTAATAGGTAAGGGCAGCCCTCGCTGTCGGGATTGATAAGTTCGGTGTTTACCACCGTCATACTGGGGGCCGTGCTGCGCACTTGCAGGTAGGCCGTGTGGCGCAGGCATCTGCTGCACTGCGGGCATGCTGCCAAGGGGCAGACGGTTTCTTGACTGATTTTCTTCATACTTTCTTATTTTTTATAGTTACAAAATCTTTGTGCTCTCACGGTGAGCATTTATGCCCACCGTTATGAGCATTTTTGCTCACAGCGCTGAGCATCCGTGAGCAAAGCACCACGAAGCCGTAAGCAACGTGGCGCTTTGCCGTAACGCACGGATATGCGATTTACCCTACACCCCTACACGTTTTGAGTGTAAGGATGTGTCATACAGGTGGTTAGATGCGTGTAGGGTGCGCGCTAACCCTACACCAACCCTACACGCACCCTACACCTTTTCTATTCAAGCAGCTTGGAGAGGTATGAGTTGGTATCGTTGCCCCTGATTGAATCTATGAGACTTGCATCCCATGATCTTCAAAGCTTGTCCTATCTTTACCTTCATCGACATTCCGCTTTGAAGTGTGGGGTAGAAACCTTGAAGTGTCTTCAGCACGTCTTCACTATTCACCCATTGCCCATCTTCATGCTCCTCTGGCAAACGATAGCAATAGCTTATCATGCTTTCCAAGTTTTCGCTCTTGAAGAAAGGCTGATTTACTTCCTGAATGCGCTCTACTTCATCATTAGTAAACCAATAAGGAGTTTCTTGTACCCTCAATTCGTAAACCAGCTGTGCATAGAGTTGCTGATAGTCAATAGGTGTTTCATTGTCGATAAGCATGCCTTTCGGCACTTTCAAGCAGAGGTATCGACGACTGCCTGTGGGATCGCAAAGGGGTTGCTCATCGTTGGTAGTGGCGAGGAAGGAGGCATATCTCCTGCGATCTTCCTGACTCTTTCCAAAGATAGGACGCCCATTGACCTTCACTCTCGAAAGAGCTTGCTTCAGCTTCCCTTGTTGTGAAGGTCCCATGTTGGCAAATTCATCGATATTCACTAACAGATTGTGCGTCAAGGCCATATCGCTGTCGAACTTATTACTGAAGTTGATATGATCTAGGAAATAGGTTCTCAGTTCTGGAGGGAGCAACCTTACAGCAAAAGTGGATTTCCCACAGCCTTGCGAACCGATCAATAAAGGAACAGCCTCATTGCCATGAAGCATGTCCATTTCCAACCAATGTGCCACAGCAGAGCGCAGCCATGTGCTGCACCATGAGAGTTGCTCAGAAGTAAGTCCTGGAATGCGGCTAAACAGCTCTGCCACATGATTTTGGCCATCCCATTCTGGTAAGTTCTCCAAGAATTCCTTGATAGGATCAAAGTCGCTTATGGCATCAGAGCCAATGAACTCCACGATATCAGTGCGAGGAGATTTTTCTGAGAATCCCTCATTTTTGGCTTTTCGGACGATGGAGTTCAAGACAATCTCTGTCAAGATATTCCAACTATCCGCTTCATCACTTAGTTTGCGTACTTCAGTTTTTCCACTGAGCACATTCCGACGAAACTGATAGTTTTCGTCGAGGAAGCTCTCCAGCATCGTGGAAGCTCCCTGGGTTTGGTTCATCTTTTCTTTTTCTTGCATCTAAAAGTATTTAAATAAGTAATAATAAGGTGTTTTGAGCCTAAAAGTGTAGGGTGGGTGTAGGGTAGGTGTAGGGTTGGAGCTAACCCTACACGCATCAAACCGCTTGTATACCAATCTCTTACATCTAAAAGGTGTAGGGGTGTAGGGTAAATTGCAGTTCTGTGCTTTTTGCCATCCTTGGCCTTGTTCTCAAAACTATGCCAAAGTTACAATACGTCTATTGCGGTTTACGAACTTTTTTCTCAAAAAACTCTATCCGTAGGGAAAAATAGCGTTTCATAGGGAAGCATAGGGAAAACCGTAGGGAAAAATCGGTACTTGGCGTGGGCATTCGTCCCAAGAAGATGGGGCGTTCGTGTAAAATCTGCTTGTACTTTCCGAGGCAGTGCCTACATTTGCAGCAGGAAAAAACTGATTAACTGAAATTGAAATGAAAAAGATGAAGATAAATCTTATTTTCAGAGCTGCCTGCCTGGCATGCGGCCTGATGTGGATGCCAAGTCTGTCACTGCAAGCTCAAGACATGGTGACTGCCACTGCCGAAGAAGGATTGGAGAAGACAGTGAGTTACGACGTAGCCAAGTTTACCGACATACGCGACAAGAAGCTCGAAGACGTGATCAAGAAAATGCCTGGCATACAGATGATGTCTTGGGGTGGTTCCACCTCCTTTACCTATAATGGTATGTTTGTGGAAAAAATCTACGTGAATGGCCTCGATATGCTCGAAGGCAACTATGCACCTATTTATAATATGAAACCCGAGGATGTGGAGCGTTTGGAAATCACTGAGAACCACATGAGCATGAAGATCATGAAGGGTGTGGAGTATAGTGATGCCGCTGCCGTGAACGTGGTGCTGAAAGACCATGCGCAGTCTAAGTGGACAGGCTCGGTAAAGGGGGGCTTAGGCTTTTCGCCGCTGTTGGTGAATGCCGATTTCAACGCCCTTAACATCGGACAGAAGATGCAGACCACCGTGCTTTTTAAGGCCGATAATACAGGTCTGGACTTTAGTGGCTCCCTCAACGGCTTTGGTTCAGACTTTGGCTTTTATGATGGAGGCGGACAAGACTACAGCATCAAGGAGTTTCTCAAAGTGAGCCCATCACTCGCCCCACTCTCCAGCGAGCGTACACGCGACAATCGCAGTGGCATAGCCAACATCGGTACCACGTTCAAACTGAATCAAGACTACCAGCTGAACGTACAGCTGACCTACCATACCGACCGTCTTACAGCCTCCAGCTTTGATGAGACCACCTACTACCTCTCTGGCAACGAGACGGTGGTCGATGTGGTGGGCGAAAGCGCCAAATCCAAGCAGCAAGACATACAGGCAGACATCACACTGCTTGCCAACACAGACACCAAGTATCTGCGCAACCAACTGAGCTTTGCCACCCAATGGTCTGACGTGAACAAGAATATCACTGGAGAGCGAGCCAACGACCAGTTGGTAAACACCACCCCGCTGCTTCTCAAGGACGACTTCCTCTATAAGACACATCTGGGAAAGAACATCCTGAGTGTGAAGGCTGATGCAGGTCTCTACCTGCGTCCGCAAGACCTTGAAGTAAAGCGCGAACAACATCCATTCATGCAGCAGATCAAGGCCAACTCCTCTTATGCCAGCATAGGACTCACTTACGATATCCGTCTGAACGACCAACTGAGTCTGAGCCTTAATAGTGGCGCGTCAGAGAACCTGAGAAGCCTAAAGGTGAATCGCTCAGAACTCCCAGGACTAGAGATGCCCAACATGAAGTCAAAGTTGGACGTGTTCAATGCCAATGCCGAAGCCAAACTCACTTACATGACAGACAAGTTGCAGGCAGAAGTGAGCTTCCCCGTGAAATATGGCGACTATCACCTGACAGACCAGCTGAACGATAACAAGATGAACAAGTCTAAATTCTATCTGGAACCAGAACTGAATATAAAATACGAGGCCTCCAGCAACCTCTCCTTGGCTTTAGAAGCCCGCTTGGATGTCGATGAAGTGGAACGTAAGAACCTCTATCCGGGCATGATCTTCCAAGACTATCGCATCGCTTCCAAGGGACTCCCTGCCATGAAGAATGAAACGGGAGGCTCCATCGAAGCCAGCGTATCCTACAAGTATCCAGCCGCCTCCTTCTTTGTCAATGGTTCCGTGGAGCATAGTTGGGAGAAAGACCCATTCGTGAGCGACAAGTCGTTTACCGACCTGTTCATCATCAACGGTCGCCACATCCTTCCAAGCACCTCCAACAATACAGAGCTCAGAGGTGACATAAGCAAGGGTATCAACTTCATGAAAGGTAAGATCGGTATGGAAGTGAGCTATGGAAGAGGCACCTCCAAGATCGCCAGAAACGAGCAGTTTATCCCACTAAACAGCTCTGAATGGATGCTTTCACCTTATATTAATGGTCGTCTCACTTCATGGCTGAACGCCGTTTATCGTCTGGACTTCAACATGAGCAGCGTGAAGGTGAAGGATGCAGACACCTCATCAAAGTCGAAAGGCTACACACAGTCGCTCGAACTTATCTTCTCGCCATCGCCTAAGCTCAACTTCAGTGTGCTGGGTGAGCACTACTACACCGAGTTCACAGATGATGTGTCCAAGCACCTCATTCTGGCCGACTTCAAGGCTGAGTACAACATCAATGACAAGTGGCAGTTCATCCTTTCTGCCAAGAATATTCTGAACCAGAAAACCTACAACTTCACACTGGTAGATTCACGCGACTTCACCAAGAGCTACACCTCTTATAAGATTCGTCCGCGTAATATTTTGCTGAGCTTGTATTACAAATTCTAAAGAATCATTTATCTTTGCAAGGTCATGAAATGGGAACGTAAAGACATATTGATATCCTTCATCCACGCGGTAGTGATGGTGCTGGTCATCATCCTGCCCGTGGTGGCTACGAGGCTTGCCACGCCAGATGAGCACGAGGTGATGGATTCTCTCTATGACTCTATGGAGTATTTCATCCCGCTCTTTACCTTCTACCTTATTAATTATTATTGGGTGGTGCCCAGGTACTACTATGCCGATAAAGCGATGTTCTGGGGACTGAACATCTTTCTGGGCATACTGTTTGCCATAGGGCTTGAAGTTCTCGACGATGGCATCTTCTTCTGGCAGGATCATCATTTCCGTCCAGAGCGCTTCGCCTTCATGTTTGCCATAGATGTGGTGACATATCTGCTGACGGCCTCATGTGCCTTGGCTGTGCGCTCCATCATGCGCCTGCATAAGGTGGAGCTGCAGCTTCAGGAGGTGAAGCAGCAGAATGCGGAGACCGAATTGGTGTGGCTGAAAAACCAGCTGAACCCACACTTCCTCTTCAACACGCTGAACAACATCAGCAGCTTGGTGCAGATAGATGCAGACACGGCGCAGGAGAGTATCACACAGCTCAGTGACCTGCTGCGCTATGCCCTCTATGAAACCAACAAGCCCGAGGTGAAGCTCGCTGATGAGGTGGAGTTTATGAACAATTTCATCCATCTGATGAAGCTCCGCTTCAATGAGAAAGTGCGTGTGGAGACCGTTTTCGAGGTGCCAGAACAACCCGTAGGCATCGCTCCTATGCTCTTCATCTCTACGCTGGAGAATGCCTTCAAGCACGGAGTGAGCTCGCATGAACCCTCTTTCATCAGGGCTACACTGCACGTGGAAGGTTCGCAGATAGTCTTCAACTGCGACAACAGCAATTTCCCGAAGAAGACCGATGGGCGCACGGGTAAGGGCGTGGGCATAGAGAATCTGCAGCGTCGTCTGGGGCTGCTCTATCCAGAGAGAAGCAGCTACACGCAAACACTTATAGATGGCGTGTATCATGTAGAAATTCGTATAAATCCCTGATGCGTATGGAATCTATCAGATGTATGGTCATAGACGATGAACCTCTGGCAGCTCAGATGGTGAGGAACTTCGTGCAGCGTACCCCATTCCTGGAGTTCGTTGCCATGTACACAGATGCCGTGGAGGCGCTGGAAGCGCTCAAGGCCAATCCTGTAGATCTGCTCTTCCTCGACATCCATATGCCCGACCTTGATGGCATGAGCCTGGCAGCCATGGTGCCACAACAGACACGCATCATCTTCACCACCGCCTTCAAAGAGTATGCCTTCGATAGCTATGGCGTCAATGCCCTCGACTTTCTCTTGAAGCCCATCAGCTATGCCCGCTTCTTAGCGGCTGCAGAGAAAGCACGCCAGTGGTTTGAGCTTACTTCTTCTGTCAAGGATGAGGTAGTCGATGAGGGGCGCAGAGATACCATCTTCTTGAGGGTAGATGGGGAGCTGAAGCAAATCAGCATCAGTGAGATACTCTATGTCTCTGGCTTGAAAAACTATGTGATGTTCTACCTCGAAGGGGAGAAACGGCCATTGGTGACACACCTCACTATGAAGACCGTGGAAGACATTCTCCCTGCTGCTGATTTTATGCGGGTGCATCGCTCTTACATTGTGGCGCTGCGTAAGATTAAGTCTATCGACCGTAACAACACCATCCAGATAGGCGATGAGTTCATTCATGTCTCCGAGGGCTACCTTGATGCCTTCAACGCCTACCTGAAAGCCAATCTTCCCTGATTCCATCGCAGTTTCAGCACTCCACAAACTTGTGTTACACAACTTTGTGTATTCGGAAAAATAGGCAGGGCCTTTCATTCCGAAAAACCCTGCCTTTATTTTTGCTTATGTTGCGTAAATAGAGAGATTTTTATACATTAGACGCAGCAAGAGGGGAAAATGTTGCAAGGGTAGGGGTGAATTTAACGTGCGACTTTGTTAAATAAGTTTAAATTTTGTAACAAATTGAGGTTCGGGAACATGTAAAACCGAGCCTTTTTCATACCTTTGCACCCAAATACATTAACTTATCATTATTTTATTATGGCAACTAGAAGAGATTTTTTGAAGAGTGCATCTTTGATGACACTGGGTACACTCGCTGCATGTAATGCAAATGGTGGCGCAGCTGCTGCTAATCAGCCTGCTGCTCCAGGTTCTAAGTACATCGGCCTCCAGACTTATACACTGGGTGGTGAGTTGTATAACGATACTGCTAATGTGATCAAGAAGTTGGCAGAGGGTGGTTACACTGGCTTTGAGCTGGCAGGTTACAACCCACAGGCTCGTGGCTTCCGTAGCTTCGGTCAGGATGCTGCTACTATTTCTGCAGCTGACTTTAAGAAGATGTGCGATGACGCTGGTATCAAGATCATTAGCTCACACTTGACTCCTAACAACCTGGAGCGTGGCGCTAAGTATGACGCTTCTACCAAGGACACCATCCTGGAGTACTGGAAGACTGTTATCGAGGATCACAAGACATTTGGCGTAGAGGCTATCGTACAGCCTTCTCTGCCTTCTATCAGCAATAAGGAAGACGCTCTGAATGTATGCGAAGTGTTCAACGCTGTTGGTGAGCTGCTGGGCCAGAACGGTATCAAGTTCGGTTACCACAACCATAGCAATGAGTTCAATAAGGTTATCCCTGGCGGTGAGGCTGCTACTCCTTATTATCAGCGTGGTTTCCGTCGCCCAGGTGACGATACTCCAGAACCAGAGACTATCGAGAAGATCTTCATTGAGAACACTGATCCTTCTAAGGTATTCTTCGAGTTAGACTGCTACTGGACTGTAATGGGTCAGCAGGATCCTCTCGTATGGTTGAAGCAGTATCCTAACCGCATCCAGTACCTCCATGTGAAGGACTTCGTGGTTATCGGTGCTTCTGGCGCTATGAACTGGGAGAACATCTTCACTCAGCACTATGCTAATGGCAACAAGTACTGGTTCGTAGAGATTGAAGGTACTAACAGTGGTCATCAGGTAGAGTATGCTCTTGAGAGCGCTAAGTACCTGCTGGGTCACGACTTCGTGTAATTAATTACATCAACCTAATAGTAAGGTGGGGTTGCCAATTTCGGCAACCCCATTTCTTTTTCGTCTCTAATTTGCGTAAAATCATCTCATTAAGCTCAAAATATTAGGAAAAAACGTGAAGATTTCAAATTTTGTTCCTAACTTTGGGGTCAGATTATAAATTTTATTTAATAACTTAGTATAATTATGGATAGAAGAAATTTCCTGAAAGGCGCTTCAATGCTTTCACTGGGCGCTCTCGCAGCTTGCAACAACGAGAAGGCAGCTCCTGCTCCTGCTGTTAATGTTGAAGTAAACAATCCTGACAAGTATTTTGGCTTGCAGATTTACACGCTGGGCAATGAGCTTTATGCTGGTAACTTGGCTGACAACTTTAAGAAGCTGCATGACATGGGCTTCAAGTACATTGAGCTGGCTGGCTACGATGTAAACACTAACACTGTTGGTGGTGTAGACTTCACCGAGTTCAAGAAGCAGGCCAACGATGCAGGTCTTGAGATCCCTAGCTCACATGTTAACGCTCCTGGTCTGTTCTCAGGCGTAGCTGGTCGTGAGAGCCGTGATGGTAGCGATGGTCAGTTCAACCGTTCTATGATCAACAAGGTGGCTGATTCATTCAAGAAGGTGGCTGAGGATCATGCTAAGCAGGGTATCCAGTACGTGGTTCACCCAATGATGGCTTACCTGAACACTGAGGATGACGTGAAGGCTTTCGCAGAGATGCTGAACAAGAGTGGTGAGATCTTCAAGGCTGCTGGTATCCAGTTCGGTTACCACCATCACAACATGGAGTTCGCTCGTATGGTGAAGGGTGTTAAGGGCTTCCGTCTCCCAACTGTGTTGACTCCGCTGACTGCAGCTGATGGTCCTATGATCATGGATCTGCTGATGGACAACACTGATCCTGCAAACGTATGCTACGAGATGGATACTTACTGGACCGTTATGGGTCAGCAGGATCCTGTAGTTTGGTTGAAGAACCGTGCTAACCGTATCAAGTTGATGCACGTGAAGGACTTCGTAGTTCTGGGCGATTCTGGTGCTATGAACTTCAAGAACATCTTTGAGCAGTTCTATGCTAATGGCAACAAGTATCTGTTCTGCGAGATCGAGGATATCGACAGTGGCAAGCAGATGCAGCGCGTTGAGGCTTCTATGAAGTTTATCAATGCTCAGCCTTGGGTTAAGTAATTGGGGATATCTTTCGCTAAAGATATTTTGAAAAAGGCGTGGCTTAGAGTCACGCCTTTTTCTTTTTTGCTCTTTGCAGTGCGGTTTTTTATGAGGGCTTTGCCCTCAAACTCCTATTTCATTTCTTTCGTCATGAAACGAAAGAAACGAAACAAAGAAAGGTTCACCGTCTGCACATCCTCCGCTATAAATCACTCACGTTTTACCGGCATGAACATCGGCTGCATTCGGCATAGCTCAAGCTTGCTTGGCTCTGCTCTCATTTGCACGATGTTTGTCTAAAGCGCGAAAACTCGCAAGCTCACGCTTGCTCAAACAGCCCGCGCTTTTTAACGGAAAACGCTCCCGATTCTCTTCACGCTACAGATGTGAGGACGGAACTACATGATATCCTATATGCGTATTCTCCCTTGTGAAAAATGATTTTGGTCCGACCTCACTGGAGCAGCGTGAAGAAAATGGGTGGTTTTTCCCGTTAAAAGCGCCGCACCGCAAAGAGCGCGAAGCGCACGTCTTGCGGCGCTTAGGGAAAAAACGCCCATTTTTAGCTGCGGAAGTGCAGTCGGCGAGTTTTCTTTTTTGATTCTTTTTCTTTTGCTCGCCCAAAAGAAAAAAGAATAAGAAAAGCGCATAATAAGAAAAGAAATAAAATGTATCATTGCAAAATACTACGTTTTGTAGTATCTTTGCAATTAATTTAGTACGAACAATTATTTTAGAAAATATTATGGCAAAGAAAGCGCTTTTAATGATTCTCGATGGTTGGGGCATTGGCGACCATCAGAAAGATGATGTAATCTTCTGTACTCCTACTCCTTATTGGGATTACCTCACCTCTACTTATCCTAACTCTCAACTTCGCGCCAGCGGTGAGAACGTGGGACTGCCTGACGGACAGATGGGTAACTCTGAGGTTGGACACTTGAATATCGGTGCCGGACGCATCGTTTATCAGGACCTGGTAAAGATAAACCGTGCGTGCAAAGACGGTAGCATCCTTAAGAATAAGGAGATTGTCTCTGCCTACACTTATGCTAAGGAGCATGGCGTAGGCCTGCATATCATGGGCTTGACATCCAATGGTGGCGTACACAGCTCTCTGGAGCACCTGTTCAAACTCTGCGACATCGCTAAGGAATATGGCTTGGAAGACCGTACTTACATCCACTGCTTGATGGATGGTCGTGACACAGATCCTCGCAGTGGTAAGGGTTTCATAGCTGAGGTAGAAGAGCATTGCAAGAAGAGTGCAGGTGTGGTGGCTTCTATCATCGGCCGTTTCTACACCATGGATCGTGACAAGCGTTGGGAGCGCGTCAAGGTGGGTTACGACCAGCTGGTAAACGGCATTGGAAAGCAGAGCGACAATATGGTGCAAGCCATGCAGGAGAGCTATGATGAGGGCGTGACGGATGAGTTCATCAAGCCTATCGTCAACTCTACCGTTGATGGTCGCGTGAAGGAAGGCGATGTATTCATCTTCTTCAACTACCGCAACGACCGTGCTAAGGAAATCACTATCGCACTGACGCAGCAGGATATGCCAGAGCAGGGAATGCATACTATTCCAGGTCTTCAATACTACTGCATGACACCATACGATGCTTCATTCAAGGGCGTTCACATCCTCTTCGATAAGGAGAATGTAGCAGATACACTTGGCGAATATCTGTCAAAGAATGGTAAGAAACAGCTGCATATTGCAGAGACAGAGAAATATGCACACGTGACCTTCTTCTTCAATGGTGGTCGTGAGACTCCTTTCGATGGCGAAGATCGCATCTTGGTGCCTTCTCCAAAGGTAGCTACCTACGACCTTAAGCCAGAGATGAGTGCTTATGAGGTGAAAGATAAATTGGTAGAGGCTATCAATACACAGAAATATGACTTCATCGTGGTGAACTATGCCAACGGCGATATGGTGGGCCATACGGGTGTATATGAAGCTATAGAGAAAGCTGTTGTGGCAATTGACAACTGCGTGAATGCTACTGTAGAGGCTGCCAAGGCCAATGGCTATGAGGTGCTCATCATTGCCGATCACGGTAATGCCGACCATGCTCTGAATGAAGATGGCACGCCTAATACAGCCCACTCATTGAACCCAGTTCCATTTGTATATGTGACAGAGAACAAAGAGGCTAAGGTAGTGGATGGTGTACTGGCCGATGTGGCTCCATCTATTCTCCATATTATGGGTATGCCTCAGCCAGCCGATATGACTGGTAACGACTTGATAAAGTAATGTATCAGATAGGAGACGTGCTGATTAGCGATGAAGTGCTGACAGAGCGTTTCATCTGCGACTTGCAGGATTGTAAGGGTGCCTGCTGCATCGAGGGCGATGCAGGGGCACCCTTAGAACTTGATGAGGTGCTGGAGCTGGAAGAGGTGCTGCCTGTGATATGGGACGGACTCGACCTGCAGGCACGCAAGGTCATCAACAAGCAGGGTGTGGCCTACACTGACCCTGAAGGGCAGTTGGTCACTTCTATTGTGAATGGAAAAGACTGCGTCTTTACTTGCTATGATGAGCAGGGCTGTTGCTTCTGTGCCATCGAGAAGGCTTTCAGGGAAGGAAAGACAAAGTTCCGCAAGCCCATCTCTTGCTATCTCTATCCCATCAGAGTGAAGCAAGTAGGCGATATGGAAGCCTTGAATTATAATCGTTGGAATATCTGCAAAGCTGCTGTGCTGTTAGGGCTGAAAGAGGATGTGCGGGTGTATGAGTTTCTCAAAGAACCATTGATTCGTAAATTCGGTGAAGCGTGGTATCAAGAACTGACAGAAGCAGTAGAGGAGTTAAAGAAACGAGGTTATATAAAATAAATCGCCATGAAGTGGAACAAAAAAACTATGAGTCTGGGCATGAAGATCTCATTCCGCGATTTCTTCAGGACCTTCTTAGCCACCACAATCTCTATCGTTCTCACCTTCGGAACCTCTGCTGTTCTGGAGCGCAGAGAGAAGAAGCAGTCGTAGAAGCAAATGTGCATGATGCTTCTGCATGATATCGACGAAAGCATGGAAATCATCAAGGAATCTGCAGAGCAGTTTGACCAACTTTATGCCTTGCAGCAGCAATTCCGCCAGAACCCTTCCGACTGGGAAGACATGGAAAAAAGGATAAAGCTCATTAGCGTAATGCCTTCTGTACAGTTCAATGAGTCATTCGAGAAAATTTTTAATTCCAGCCCAGATATTTGGAGCACGATAGACGATGCTGTATTCATTGATAACGTCAATGAATGTTATCAAAAACGCCAGTCTTTTAAGGATAAGGTCCTCTCAGAATTAAACGATCTGCAGTACGGCTTACTGGAAGCTCCTGTCGATAAATTTCTGAATGCAGATGTGGTCAATATGGCAGGGATTACCAAAATGATAGCCATCGATATGGAGCAGTGCAATGAGTATAATAAGCGACTCATGGGAATTTCAGAGAAAGACATGAACGCTTTTGTGAAGCGAACGGTGGTGGACTATAACTAACAATACTACGACAGTCTGAATAATGTCTATATGGAAGAGATGATGAGTAGGTATAATCAGTAAGTGTAATCCATAGTGAGAAATAAATAAAGCCTTGGCAGCAGGATTTTCCTGCGTTCACCAAGGCTTTTTCCTTCGTTATATGTAAGATGCGAAGTGCTTTCTTCTTTGAATGCTAAGCGTCAATATTAGCGTAGGTAGCATTCTTCTCTATGAACTCGCGTCTTGGACCTACATCCTCACCCATCAGCATGGAGAATGTCCAGTCTGCATCAGCGGCATTGGTCATGTGAACCTGCTTCAGCATGCGGTTCTCAGGATTCATTGTTGTCTCCCAGAGCTGCTCAGGATTCATCTCACCCAAACCTTTGTAGCGCTGTGTATGAATGCTGCCTTCTGAGCCACCGCCATAGGTGTCGATGAACATCTGACGCTGTTGTTCTGTCCAGCAATACTCTTTGTTCTTACCCTTTGTGCAAAGATAGAGTGGAGGAGTGGCCAGATAGAGGTAGCCCTTCTCGATAATTTCTGGGAAGTAGCGGAAGAAGAGTGTCATCACCAAAGTGTCGATGTGCGAACCATCGACATCGGCATCGGTCATCACAATAATCTTCTTATAGCGCAGCTTATCGATATTAGCCTTCTTGGTATCCTCACCATCTACGCCAAAGCGGATGCCCAGTGCCTGGATGATGTTATTTACCTCATCGCTCTCGAATGCCTTGTGCCACATCGCTTTCTCTACGTTCAGAATCTTTCCGCGCAGAGGCAGGATGGCCTGGAACAGGCGGTTGCGCCCTTGCTTAGCAGATCCACCTGCAGAATCACCCTCTACCAAGAAGAGTTCGCACTCATCAGGATCCTTGCTGGAGCAGTCGGCCAGTTTTCCAGGCAGGCCGCCACCACTCATTGGCGATTTACGCTGCACCGTTTCACGTGCCTTGCGGGCAGCTATACGTGCCTGTGCAGCCAGTACCACCTTCTCTACGATGAGCTTAGCCTCCTTAGGATGCTCCTCTAAGAAGTTGGTCAATGCTTCACCTACAGCACTATCCACAGCACCCATCACCTCGCTGTTACCCAGCTTCGTCTTGGTCTGTCCTTCAAACTGAGGCTCAGCTACCTTAATAGAGATGACTGCTGTCAGACCCTCGCGGAAGTCATCACCAGCAATCTCCACCTTGGCTTTTTCCAGCAGCTTGTTGTCCTCGGCATACTTCTTCAGGGTGCGTGTCAGGGCACGGCGGAAACCTTCCAGATGCTTACCACCTTCTATGGTGTTGATATTGTTTACGTAAGAGTGAATGTTCTCGTTGTAGCCAGTGTTATACATGATAGCCACATCGATAGGGGTGCCCTGCTTCTCTGTGGAGATGTAGATTACGTCATTAAACAGATGCTCACGGTTGGCATCTACGTAGCGCACAAACTCCTTCAGACCCTCCTTAGAGTAGAACACATCTTTCTTGAAGCCACCATCCTCCTCGTTGACCACACGTCTGTCTGTCAGTGTGATGGTGATGCCTGCGTTCAGGAAAGCCAGCTCGCGCATACGCTTGGCCAAGCGGTCGTAGTCATATACAGTCTCTGTGAAGATGGTATCGTCTGGCCAGAACTGCTGGCGTGTGCCTGTCACAGCTTCGTCGCAGTCGCCTATTATCTTCACGTCATAGAGAGGTTTTCCTATTTCGTATTCTTGCTGGTAGATGTGTCCACCACGAAATACCTGCGTAGTCATGTGCTTAGAAAGACCGTTCACGCATGACACGCCCACGCCGTGCAAACCACCAGATACCTTGTAGGAACCCTTGTCGAACTTACCACCTGCATGCAGCACCGTCATCACCACTTCGAGAGCCGACTTGTGCTCTTTCTCGTGCATATCCACAGGGATACCACGACCGTTGTCTTGCACGGTGATGGAGTTGTCTTCATTGATGGTCACCTCTATGTTGTCACAGAAGCCGGCCAGTGCCTCGTCTATAGAGTTATCAACTACCTCGTTCACCAAGTGGTGCAGACCATTGGCGCTGATGTCACCAATGTACATGGCAGGACGTTTACGCACAGCCTCCAGACCCTCCAATACTTGTATGTTTTGGGCGGTATAATCTTGTTCTCCGATAATCTTTTCTTCTTCAGTCATTGTTCAGATAATTAAGTGTACAAAGATACGAAAAATCTTTGAATTTCTCGTTAGAAAGAGCGTATAAAATTCAGTGCTTGCTACACATTTTTAGCATGTTTTAATACCTGTTTTGCCCTCAAAACAGAAAAGGCCGAACCCCATAAGGAGTCCAGCCTGCATTTATAAACTTAAAATAGGAGGTAACGCGGTTGGTTAGCCCAGCTTGTTGATATACAGAGCAAGCTTAGACTTCAGGTTGTTGGCTTTGTTCTGGTGGATGATGTTCTTCTTTGCCAGCTTGTCCAGCAACTTGGTTACAGCAGGATACTGTGCTACGGCAGCTTCCTTCTCGGTAGTAGCACGCAACTTACGCACTGCGTTTCTCATTGTCTTGCCATAATAGCGGTTACGCAGTCTTCTCTTCTCATTCTGTCTGATTCTCTTCAGAGTTGATTTATGATTTGCCATCTCGACTAATCTTTGTTTTTTAATGTTATTTTTATTGTTATTTTGTAGTCCATAGCAGAGTCGAACTGCTCTTTAGAGAATGAAAATCTCTCGTCCTAACCGATAGACGAATGGACCATTGCTTGTTTAGCGACTGCAAAGGTAGGTACTTATTTTGAATTGACAAAGCATTCATTGAAAATTTTTTGTAGCTTTGTAGCGTAAAACCTTAAAAAAGGGGTAAAAGTATGCTTCAAACCACCCGTGGACTCGTGCTCCGCACCATAAAATACCAAGATTCGTCTCTGATAGCCGATGTCTATACAGACGTGAGGGGGAGGTGTCAGCTCTCCTTGCGCATTCCTAAGACGGGACGTGGCAAGGTACCCGTGACGCTTTTCCAGCCGTTGGCTCTGCTCGAACTGGAGATCGATGTGCGTCCGCATGCTAATATATATAAGGTGGCAGAGGCTAAGACGCTCCAGCCTTTCTCGGATATCCCTTTTAATCCCTATAAGCAGGCCATCGTGATGTTTCTCTCTGAATTTCTCACACGTGCCCTGCGTGAGGAGGAGCAGAATCAGCCACTCTTCGAGTACCTCTATTATTCCATCTCTTTTCTTGATGGCTGTAGTGCTGGGTTTAGCAATTTCCATATTGTCTTCTTGCTGCGCCTCTCACGTTTTCTGGGCATCTATCCCAATTTTGAGAACTACCATGCGGGCGACTACTTCGATTTGCAGAATGCCACCTTCGTAGGACTCCGTCCACTCACACATACGCACTACTTGGCCCCTGAAGAGGCTGCCTACGTTCCACAGCTCTCGCGCATCAACTTTGAAACCATGCACCTTTTCCGTTTCAGCCGCATGGAGCGTTCACGTATGCTTGCTGTGCTCAATGAGTTCTATCGTCTCCATCTGCCCGATTTCCCAGAGCTCAACTCGCTTCAGGTGCTTCGTGAACTGTTCGACTGAAAAAGAGCAGGCTTCTGCAAAAGAAACCTGCTCCCCCTTCAAATAATAAATCTGATAAATGCATTTTGAAGGTTCCTGACCCTTTCCGCCATACGGGGTCTTCACAGATGCCGCATGGTTTTTAGGGTAGATTGCTATTTAGCCACTTGCATGGTTGCTATTTATGTTTAACATAGAAGAGATTTATTCATTCTTAAGTGACTCCACAGGGTTGGCATGCGCTATCCGGAGACAATTCACCACTACCACAGTCAGCACTATCAGCAGCACCAGTAGTGCACCACCAATAAAGTAGAGTGGGTGGAGCGTTACCTTCTCTGCAAACTGCTCCAGCCATTTGCCTGCCATATAGTAGGCCGCAGCCATGGCCACGATGGCCATAACGATGGAGAGCTTCTGGATGTCCCACGCAAAGATGCCTAGGATATCTCGTGTGGTGGCACCGTTAATCTTGCGTATGGCCATTTCCTTGCTGCGCCTTTGACTTTCGTCACGAATGAAGCCTATCAGTCCCAGCATGGCGATGAGCAGACTGAAGATGGCTCCCAGCACCAGCGTGTTCCGCATTTTCTTGCTGTCGGTGTACGCATCCCGGATGGAATCCTCGTAAGAGATGAGGTTGATTTCCTTTCCTTCCAGGGCATCGGTCAGGGCCTTCTGCACCTTCTGTAGGGTAGCTTCATCGGTGCGGGTCAGTTTGAAGAAGATGTGCGGCATAAAGTTGCTCATGCTTCCTATCTCCCCGTAGAACAGGGCACTCGGACGCTCATCCACACCTGTGAGGTTACCTATCAGGTAGCTCTTGTACACACCAGCGATGGTGAACACGGGCTGTACCCCATTGCGGTCATGTCCGCTTATCTTGAACTGCTTGCCCACAGCTCCGTCGCTCCAGTCGGCAAATTCTTTCATCTTCTCCACAAACTTCTCATCCACCACCACTTCGGAGGAATCGCGTGGGGCACGGCCTTCCAGAAACTGGATGCCAAAGAGGTCGTAGAAGCCGTCGGAACATTCCATCTGGTCGGCAATGTTGAAAAGTTCTTTGCCAAGCTCACCCGGCAGATATATATTGTTGCCATTCGACCCTTGGAATGCCAGGTTGTAGCTGGCAGCCACTCCCTTCACTTCGGGAAGATTCTGCAGTGTGCTTGCAGCCCGTACCTGTGCCTGCCTGTCGCCATCGAACAGGCTGATATAGTAGAGGTTGTCGTAATCATATCCCGTATCGGTGTGTGCCACCATTTCGTATTGCCTACCTATGATGAGCATCATCACCACCAGGAACACGTTGATGAGCACCTGCGAACCCAGCAGCCCCAGTTTCCACTTGCGGGAGTTCTCCGTGTAGTTCTTCAGGGCTTGGTACACCGGAATGCGCATATAGAGATGGGCAGGCACCACGATGGAGATGACTAGCACCAGGGCGATGACCACGCCGATGGCTGTGATGCTCTGAGGCACCAGCAGGGTAGTGAACGGCACACCCAGCAGGTTCTCTATCAGGCTGCGTCCGGCGAAGATCATCACGGCAGTGAGCACCAGAGCCAGCACCAGGTGCAGTAGGGCCTCACGGGAGAGCATGCTGTAGATATGCTTGCCTTCTGCTCCGTAGCACTTGCGCACACCCACCTCGCGGGAGCGTTTCACCATGGATGAAATCACCATGAGGATATAGTTAAGCAGGCTGATGATGAGCAGCAGGGTTGCAACGATGGAGAGCAGGGTAATCTGACTTTTCACTTTAGGATCAGAGGTGTGCATCTTGTCGAACGGAGAGAGGAAGTACCTGAGACTGGTGTTGTTTTTCTCCAACTGTTCCAAGGGCTGGTGAGCCTCCTGCATCTTGCGTATGGCATCCTTCAGACTGTTAGGATCCACACCAGCTGCCAGTTTCACATAGCCTTTATAGCGGTCGTTTCCTAACCAGTTGTCCGTACTCTGCTTGCCGTAGGTATCCATAGAAAGCAGGATGTCATAGTCCAAAGTACCGTTCTTCGGGAAGTCTTCATACACCCCTTCGATGGTAAGTTTGAGCCCTTCCATGGTGGTGTTGGCTATCTGCTTGCCGATGATAGTGGAATAATCGCCAGGCGAGGTCACCAACTTGTCGGCAAAGCTGCGGCTTACCATCAGTGTGCCGAACTTACCCAATGCCTTCACAGGATCACCAGCCAGAATGGGACGGTTGAACACCTGGAAGAAGCAGGTATCAGCACACACCAGAGTGCCAGTGATCTTGTTGCCATCCTCGTCCAGATAGGTGTCTTCGTTGAACACGAAAGTAGTGCGTGTACCCACTTCCACCCCAGGCACTTCATCCATGAACCCTACGGCCACAGCACCGCTTACTTGCCCGTAATCATGTTCTTCTCCATTCATAGAATACCATGTCTGGATAGAATAAATCTGATTGATGTCCTTATAGAAGCTGTCGTAGCTCAGTTCGAAGAACACTTTAGCTATCAGCACAATGGCGATGGCCAGTCCTACGCCCAGCGACAGCACCTTAATCAAAATGTCATTTTTTCTTCTCATTGTTGTCCATTTAATCAGTCATTATTGATGTCTTTCCATTCTATAATTCGGTCTTTATCCTCGTTGCAGACCACATGTGCTGTATGCTTCTCTTTTGCACCATCTGTTGAGACAATATAATAGCTCACATTGGCAGAGAAGCGCACCTCACCATTTTCCTTATAGTCTTCGCATAAATACTTACTGCCGAATTCTACTTTTTCGCCATCAACAATACTGGCAGAAACATGGCTTATCACAGCTTCTTCAAAATTCCTGTTTTCCCTGTTGCCATGACCAGGCAAATTGATATGGCCACTTTGTGCATACAAGATAAGCAGCACAACGGCTATGCAAGCGGCAATCTTTATAAATTTAGTTTTTTTCATCATGTGTCATTCTTTAGTTTATTGATTCTTGTTAAATACTATACAGTTACTCTTTCTTCAATTAAGCCCTTCAGGGCTTTTTTTCATCGTCGCTCGGAATAGAAAGCGGGGCTTTCTATTCTCTCACTCCTTCTTCAGTTCCGTAGCAGGATTTGTCCTTGCGGCCTTCAGCGTTTGCCAGAGCACGGTGCCGAAAGCGATGGCCAATGAAATGATGACTGCCACAGCGAATATCCAGCCATACCCCTCGATGCGGTAGGCAAAGCGTTCCAGATAGAGTTGTGAGGCCCATATAGCCAGCGGAATACCGATGATGCAGGCTATGCCTACCATGACCATATAGTTTTTCACGTTTCGCCAGATTTCATGCATCACATCCGAGCCAAACACTTTGCGGATGGCTATCTGCTTGGTGTTCTCATCGGCAAAGTAGGTACTCATGGCCAGCAATCCCAGCAGGGCTATCAGCACGGAGAGCACGGCAAAGAGCTCTACCAGCCTAAGGGTGCGGCGTTCAGGCTCCAGTTGCTTGTAGTTCAGTTCTCGCATGAATCCATAGATCCAGGCAGCTTCTTCTGTGCCCGACTGCTCCAACCTGTAGTCTCGATAGGCCTTACGGATGGCCTCGTCATAAGATTTGTCCTCACCGGTAGTGCCGATGAGCAGGCAGTTGGCATAACTCAACTCTTCTGCCTTGGTCACGATAATGCCCCCATTGGGATTCATCTCTTTTGAGGAGGCCGCACTGGTGGGGAAATCATGTACGATTCCACCGATAAACTCAGGCTGAGCACCGTTCACACTTATTCTTCGGGGGAATACTGTAGTGGTATCAGATACGCCTGCCGCACGGAAAGCCGATTCGCTCATCCACAGCGAATGCACCAGCGGATGGTCGAAGTCTTCCTCCACTTCCAGTCCTAATAGCTGGAAATAAGTGGAGTCGCAAAGAATGACTGGCATATTTACATGGTGCTCTTCGTCCACCTTAACGCCCACGGTCATGTTTATTAGACCGGGTATGCCGCGTCCCATGCCTACCTTTGTAACGAAAGGAAGTGCACGTACTTTATCCAGAAATAGCTTTGCCATGTCATAGTCGCGTGCTGAGTATTCTATGTAGTAGAGGTTGTCCACAGCCGCATGGGTAGGGCGTGAGAGCATGTGCTGCATCTGGGCTTCCATCACCAGTGCCATGGCAATGAGGAACACAGCCAGCACGTTCTGCACCACGATGAAGACACGGCTCAGCACCATCTTGTTTTTCCGGCGGAAGGAACCCTTTATCACGTCGATGGGCTGGTAGCGTGAGGCCACATAGGCAGGGAGCAGTCCGCAGATGGTGCCTAAAATCAGAATCACAGCCAGATAAGCCAGAATATACCCCGGAGTCATCATGAACGAGAGTTTCACTCCCATCTCATCGAATGCAGCTACCACGTCTGGGTCAGTGGTAGATACCAGGTTGTTCATCATAGGTGTCAGCAGGTAGGCCAGTATCAGGGCTGCCACAAAGCACATGGCCGTGAAGGCCACAGACTCTACGATGTATTTCCAGAGGATGGCGTTACGATCGGCACCCAGAAGGCGGCGGGTAGCCATCTCCTTGGCACGCTTTCCGGTGAGCGCCAGGTTCAGGTTCACATAGTTGAAGATGGCTGATAGGAGTAGCAGAAGCACCACCACAGTAAGGAGGTTCAGCATCTGCTTGTTTCCAGAACGGTTCAGACCCGTGGGGCTTCCTTCAAAGAAGAAGGCCTCGTCCATGCGGTAGGGTCTCCACTTGTCCACCCGTTCTGCCTTCCAGATTTCATCGTAGTTCTTGTGCAGAAGAGCCTTTACTTTGGTCTGCATTTCATCCAGGTCGGCATCCTGTCGCACGCGGAACCAAGTGGAATAGTTGCCTATGCTGTTGAAACTCTTGCTCTGATCGGCAGCCCAACTGTTGGAAATGTGGGTGATGACTTCACAAGGCATGAAGTACGTATCCTCGAAATCGGCATACACACCCTTGATGGTGCGTTCCGTTTCATCCACCTTGATGGTACTGCCCACTACACTTTCTCCGTTCTGGGCTATCTGGTTTGCCAGCGACTGGCTGATGAGAACATCGGTCTTACTTGCAAAATCCTTTACATTTCCTTCTATGATTTGGTACTCAGGGAACACCTGGAAGAATTCCGCATCGGCCTCCATACCCGTTCCTCTGACCAGATCTTCACCTATTTGGATGGTAGGTTGCCACAGCAGGGCCATGTGCGTCACAGCCTCTACCTCGGGGATATTCATCTCCACTTCCTCCTTGTCCCAATAAGTAAGGCCCAAGAAGTCATCACTGCCCAGCACGAAGGTGCGTTCCCACTCTGGAGACTCGTGTGCCACCTCATTCTGCTGCACCACATAGCTGCCTATCAGTATCACAAACGCTAAGCTCACGGCAAGCCCCACCGCCTCAATGGCGGTGTAGAGCTTGTTGCGTGAGAGGAATTTAAGGTAACTTTTCATATTTTTTTATTCTTTTTGTGCATTAATTCTCATTCCTTCTTCAGCTCTGTAGCTGGATTGGTTCTCGCTGCCTTCAGCGTTTGCCAGAGCACAGAGGCGAAAGCCATGGCAAAAGTGATGACCACTGCCAGGGCAAAGATCCACCAGTAGTTCTCCAGGCGGTAGATGTAGCTTTCCAGATAATTCTGGGCAGCCCAGATGGCTAGGGGGATACCGATGAGGCAGGCTATTCCTACCAGTACCATATATTCCCGCACGTTGTGCCACAACTCGCCATTCACGGTACTTCCAAAGACTTTGCGCACAGCAATGTCCTTAGAGCGTTCTCCGGCAAAGTAGGTGCTCATGGCTAATAGACCCAGTAGGGAAATCATGATGGCTAGGAGCATGAACAGTTCCAAAAGGCGCATATTGTTGCGAGCCGGACGGAGCGCTTCCCGGAAGTTTTCCGAAAGGAAATCATCGTCTGCCACGCTGGCAATGTTGGTCCGGTTCCAGTCCTCATACACTTGTCTAATAGCTTTCCTCGCCTCATTATGGTCGCCTATGGTCTCTATCACCCAGCCTCCCCACTTCAGGTCTTCGCGTTTCATGACAGACACGAAGAGATAGTCTTCCTCCCCTGCGTTTGACAGATTCACCGGGAAATCCTTGATAACGCCTGCCACATAGTCACACCCTTGCGTCCTCTGGGACAACGTCTGGCTGATGTCGTGATATTCATCGTCGAATCCTGATGCCGCAAAAGCCGACTCTCCGAACCAAACGGCATTAAACTTTGGCATCTGGTAGTCCTTCAGCTTCTCGAAATGAAAAATATCGAAGGCAACGCTGTCCATCTTGAATGTCCGATACATAATCTCATCTCCGTCGCGGGTAAGTGAAAACTGTCCACCAGTCCGCGCGCCTGGAGCACCCTGGCTGAATCCAATCCTCTTGACGCAGGGTAATGTACTAAAAGCATCTGCCAGCGACTGTTGATTCGACTGACTCTGAACGCGAAGGTAATAAATGTTATCGATATTTGCGTGAAGAGGTCTATTCATTGACAAACGATACTGTACCTCCATTACTATGGCCATTGCCAACAGGAATACCGCCAGCGCATTCTGCAGAAGGATAAAGACCTTGCTGAAGGTCATCTTCGTATGGCGGCGGAAAGTGCCGCGTACCACATCGATGGGCGAGAACCTGCTTGACAATAATGCGGGGAGAATTCCAGAAATCGTGCCTGTCAGGATAATAAGAATAAGGTAGGCAATTACGTAACTCGGACGCAAAAAGATGGTGACTGGAACATCTGGATTATTAATCAGACTGTTGAACGTCGGTACAAAAGCATACGCGAGCAACAGGCCAATGCCAAAACAAATCGCCGTAAACAGAATGGATTCGGTAATCTGCCTGAGCACAATACTTCGTTTCTCTTCTCCCAGCAGACGGCGGGTTGCCATCTCTTTTGCCCGCTTGCCTGTCAGAGCGAAACTCAAATTAATGTAATTAAAAATGGCCGAGATGAGCAACAGCAGCCCCACCAGCAGCAGGATTCTGAGCGTTCCTAGGTCGCCGTGGCGATAAGCCTGTGGGTTGCCGTCGTATTCCTTGAAGAAGAGTTCATCCAAGCGCTCCACCGAAAAAGATTCAAAGAAGGATGTTCCGTACATTCCTGGGTATATTTCCTTGCAAAGGGCCTCGGTTTTGGTTTGAAGTGTAGCCCGGTCTGTCTCTGGAGTCACACGGGCAAAGGTTATGGTGCTTCCATAACGGTCGAAGGGTTGTTCCCATGCACCAGCATTCAGCCAGCTGTCTGGATGTGCGATGATATCGACAGCTGGGAAGAGCGTCTGACTGAAGTCTTCTACAATGCCAGCTACCCGGAAATCCCAGTCACGTGTATGCAGGACATCTCCCATCTTGAAGTGATAAGTCCTTGCAAATGATTCACTGAGAAACACATCCTCCTTGGTGGCAAGACTCTCGGGAGTTCCCTCCAAGAATCCGTAATACGGGAACATCTGGAAGAATGACGGATCGACGGCAATAGCACGCGCTTCTACATATGAATCATCTACGTGAACGTAGGTTACTATGTCAGGACAGTAGCGAGCGGTCTGCTCCACTTCAGGGACGGCATCAGCTAATTTCTCGGCAAATCCGAAAGTCAATCCTGGCCAGTCAGGTAAATTGAACGTATATATATGCTCTCTGTCTGGATGTTCCTGTGTCACAGCCCATTGCTGCCAGGCATAGCTGCCTATCAGTATCACGAACGCTAAGCTCACAGCAAGCCCCACCGCCTCGATGGCGGTGTAGAGCTTGTTGCGTGAGAGGAATTTAAGGTAGGATTTCATTTCAGTTGGTCTTTGCTGTTCTTTTTTTTACAGTTCGTTCTTTACGTCGTTTACTATCTGACCGTCGAAGAGGTCGATGGTGCGCTGTGCGCAGGCTGCATCTTTCTGGCTGTGCGTCACCATCACGATGGTGGTGCCCTCGCGATTCAGTTCCATCAGCAGATCCATCACCTCCTTACCGTTCTTGGAGTCCAGATTACCCGTAGGCTCATCGGCCAGTATCAGTTTCGGACCAGCTACCACGGCACGCGCGATGGCTACACGTTGCTGCTGACCGCCAGAGAGTTGCTGTGGGAAGTGCTGGGCACGGTGGCTGATGGCCATGCGCTTCATGATGGCAGTCACCTTTTCCTTGCGCTCCGCAGCGCTGATGTTCAGATAGCGCAGGGGCAGTTCGATGTTCTCATACACATTCAGCTCATCTATCAGGTTGAAGCTCTGGAACACAAAGCCGATGTTACCCTTACGGAACTTGGTGCGCTCCTTCTCCTTGAGGCCACCTACCTCCGTACCCAGAAGCTCATAGCTGCCACTGGTAGGATTGTCCAGCAAGCCCAATATATTAAGTAAGGTGGACTTGCCACAGCCAGAAGGCCCCATGATGGCCACGAACTCGCCGTCTTTGATTTCAAACGTTACGCCATTCAGCGCGGTTGTCTCGATTTCTTCCGTACGGAAGATTTTTGAAAGATTTGTTACAGTAATCATAATTCTATAGTTTTTAATTTGTTAATTATTCGTTTTTAAGAGAATCTACAGGGTTGGCATTGGCGGCTCTCCAGCTTTGCAGCGTCACTACCAGCAGAGTGATGGCACCAACTAATGCCAGAGAGGCCAGGAATATCCACACAGGGATAGGTGCCTGATAGGCAAAGCCACTGCGCCATGTAGTCATGATGTAATAGGCCACAGGAGCAGCCACTACGAAGCTGATGCCTGCCAGCAGAAGGTATTTCTGGTTGATCATGCCCAGTATGCTCTCTACCGTAGCTCCATTTACACGTCTTATGGCGATTTCCTTCTTCAGGAACTGCGTCTCAAAGAACACCAGTCCGATGATACCGATGATGGCAATGAGCAATGCCACCACTGAAGCGATGGTGATGAGCTTGCCTAATGAGGCTTCCTCTGCATACATACTCTCAATCCATTCGTTCAGATGGCGAACGGTGATCATGTGGGGTTCTCTTCTGGGATCGAATTTGCCGATGGCTTCTTTAATGTAATCAGAGACCTCATTAAAATCTGCTCCAGGTGCCATTCTCACATACATCTGTCCGAAAGGCCTCCAGCTCTCTTTCCCCCAGTTATAGAGTACTAACGGACCTATAGCGTGCTGCAAACTCATGAAATTGAAATCCTTCACCACGCCAACTATCTCTGAGTTATCTACATGCCCACCCATAAGGCTTCCGACGTGAAACTGCGGATACATCTGCATAAATGTTTCGTTGGGGATAAAGCATCCTGTCTCACTCTGATTGTCAGACTCGCGGAAATCGCGGCCTTCCACTATCTGCAACCCGAAGAACTGCACAAAATCAACATCGACGGGCAGCACTCCCATAAACACCTGCTTGCCATCTACTGTGCGGCCCCACCCCATCTTTTGGTCGGAAACTATTTGGGCGTCACAAAAAGTCACGGCTTCTATGGACGGATTCTGCAGCAAGTGGCTCTTCAAGGCATCTTTCTGGCTTCCTGCAGGTTGTCCGCACCAGACATCAAGGATACGTGCCTGTTCAAAACCCATGTCTTTGTTCATCATGAATCTTGTCTGCACTCCCATGAAGAGTGCCATCAGGATAAACAAGAACGACAGCACGAACTGAACCCCCACAAGTACATTGCGAAGCGCCTTACCTTTCACGCTGGTTCCATAGGTACCTTTCAATACAAGTGCAGCAGGCTGCGAAGTAGAATACATGGCCGGAGCAATGCCTGCCACGACTGCAGAAATCAGTGCTACAGCCAGCATGAGGATTAGAATGCCGCCATTGTCCTTTGGCGCAATGCTGTCTGATACATAGGATGCCCATGAAGTCCCAGAAACGACCTGCATGATGAGGCAAGCTGCTGCGAATGCAATGAGTGCAATCAGTCCTGCGTGACACAATTGTCGTCCCATCAAAGAGCTTCGTCCTTCACCCAGCACCTTACGGGTATTGATGTTTTTGATGCGGAACGGAATTTCTGCAAAGGCGAAATTGATGAAGTTGATGATAGCAATAGCAATGAGCAGTGCTGCTATGGCTGCTAAAGTGATAGTGATAGCCTTATTGGCCGAAGGAATGTTTGCTCGTACATCACGCTCAAAGTGAGCATCGTGCAGGTTGGTGATGCGGAATCCCTTGCGGAAAACTTCAACCTCATTTTCATCGGTTCTATCGCTATACAGATAGGTGCTTATCGCATCCAGCATGGCAGTTTGGGTCTCTGCAACCTGCTGTGGATCTTTGAACTTCACAAAGGCTGCGAATGACCATTCACTCATATTATCCAAGTACTCATCCCCGATGTTGGCCAGCACGCCATAGTTCATACTGAAGTTTTCAGGCGTATCTTTGAAAACACCGATGATGCGGCGTTGCTTTCCGTCGCCTGTCTGAATGATTTTTCCGATTGCACTCTCACTTCCGAAAAATAGTTTGGCGTATTTCTCACTTACAACGGCTGTTTCGTCTGCAGTGAAGTCTCTTGCAGAGCCTTCCACCCATTCGAAGGGGAACACTGAGAACACGGAACTGTCAAACTTGGCCGATGGAACAGAGAGTATCTCTTCTTCGCCGTTTTCTCTCAGGGTGACCTCATTAGGCATATAACCAAGCGTTGCTATGGCCTCGATGTTCGGACTGGCATCTCGCGTCGCCTCAATCATCGGGCGGCAACAATAGGTGCTGAACAGACCCTGATCCATCCAGTTGTTCTCCAAACGGAACACCTGCTTGTGCCCCTCGAAGTTTTTGTCATAAGTGGCATCCCAGCGCACCTGCACCATCAGGATCATGGCTGCGGCAAATGCCACACTCATACCTATAATATTGATCAGCGTAGAAACGCCTGTCTTTCTGAATATCTTCATCTTTCAATATAGCTTTATAAACTCTTATTCTTTTTTCAAGGCCTCTGCCGGGTTCGTCCTGGCGGTCTTGATGCTCTGGTACAAGACGGAGACGATGGCAATCAGCGCCACGACGGCTCCGGCTGCGAGGAATATCCACCAGTGAAGGTTGATTCGATGGCCGTAGCCAGAGAGCCAGCGATTCATGATGAACCAGGCAATCGGCACGCCGATGACAAATGCGATTCCTACCATCTTCATGAACGACAGCACCAGTTCCTTCAGCACGCCGGAATAATCGGCCCCG
>CADALZ010000006.1 GCA_902788865.1 uncultured Bacteroidales bacterium
AAGTTGGTGTAGATGGCACTCGATATATCAATTGGAGACTTCCTACGCGTGAGGAAATTGGTATAATTCTAGGATATCAATTTAGTATAGCTACGATGGAAGCCGTTCTTACTGGTACACATTACTGGACTCTTGAGGGCGCAGCTGTAGCAACAGGTATTAATGCCAGTGAGGATGGTATTAGGCCTGGATATGAAGGTGTATATATGGATGAAGATAATGATTCTGGTACTGGCAATATCCGTTGTATCCGTGACTTAACAGAAGACGATATAAAACGCCTGAAAGCCCAACAATAAAGAATAATTAAAAAACAAGATATGATGAAGAATTTACGTTATATGACAGCCATACTGGCGGCAGTGTGTTTCACTGCCTGCCAGACGGACGACCTGCCCGATATACCTGTAAACAACGGTGACCTGCCCGAAGGCTTCTACGTGGGTGATGATATCCCCATCACCTTGGGCTTCAGCTACTCTGCTGAGGCGACAGGTGATGCCACGACACGTGTGCAGGTTAGAGCCACAGAAGATGAAGTGGCGGATATCTCCCTGCTCTGCTTCGACGGTGAGGGCTTCTTCCTGGGCAAGCGCGACCTGCATGAAGAGAATAAGGTAGATGCATCGGCGATCCCCCAAGACGATGATGCTATCTGGTACACGCAGGAACCATACACACATCCAGGCACACAACCTGGAGATGTCACTTTGTTCAGAGGAAAGATCCACATCGAGGTGCCAGAGAATACAGCTCGTATCCATATAGTGACCAACCGTAATCTGGTGATGACGGGTGAAATCATTGGTCGCCATGTGAACGATGTGATGAGTTCGGAAGAGTTGTCGAGCAGCATGGATAACACACGCGTGGTGTTCTGGGGCTATCATCGTGAATACTCCAGTGATGCTTTCCAAGAATGGTTAAAGAAAACCGATGGATCTAACACCCTCTATCTGATTCGAGGTCGTGCCCGCGTGGAGATAGGCAAGGTACTCGACGAGAAGGTAAAGAGCATCAGTTGGGTAATCTCCAGCGGACTGAGCCGTGGCTACATAGCTCCTATGAACCGCAATGCTCTGAACGCAGACCCCTTTGAGGGTTACTATACAGGTGCTGGCGAGCAAGCCGTGGAGACTACTACACAGTTGACACCCTACCAGTCGGACCGCTATGTGGCTGCAAAAGAAGACTTAGAGCCAGTGGTATGGTACACTGCTGATGAAGAAGGGACGGATGAGAGTGGCGTGGAGAAGAAAAAAGGAAACGTCATTAAGGCACAATCTGCCAAGAAGTACCTCTTTGAGGATGCCAACAACGATGCAACGAACCCTGTGCGCATCATCCTGAAGGTGGAGTATGATCCTGATAAGTTGGATGACCACCAGCCACGCACCAGATACCATGTACTGAAATTCCTGGACAACGAGGGCAACAGCCGTGCCATCTACCGCAACCGTACCTATGTGCTCAACTTGATTCGACTGAACGAGGACTTGGGCGAGGAGACTTTTGAAAAGGCTCTGACCACTGACAAGTTCAGTAACGATATGTTGAACTATGTGCAGCAGGCGGTGAAGAACGTAAACCTGGGTGGACGTATGCTCCAGATTACCAGTGGTACAGCCATGCTGATACAAGAGGGCACTACAGGCACCATCAACTTCCGCTATACACAAGTGGATCAAAATGGCAATTATGTGGGTGTGCCTGGCATGAATGACCATCCTGAATACTTCCACCTGATGTGGACGTCCAACCCTGACGTATCATCAGATACTCCCAATCAGGATTTGAATTATACATTCAGCTATAATGAGACTACGGGCAATGGTTCCGTGACCTTCAATGTCAATGCTCCAAGCACCACATTGCGTACGGGTGTGATACGCCTGTCAATAGATAACTGGGCTACCATCATTGAGGGAACAGATCCTATCAACCGTTTGCTGTCGCGTAACATCAATGTCTATACCTATCAGGGATTCAGCTTCACGGAAGCAACGAAACCAACTTTGGTGGATGCAGGAGAAAACAGAACATGGACTATAGATTATGGTGATGATCATACTCAGGCGCAGAACAGACGTGTATATAAGCTTACCTTCACACTGCCCAGCAACTATCCTGATGACTTGTTGCCACTGCGCTTTAAATTCGCTACCAGCACGCTGAATGCCTTTGCTGACAAGGATGTTCGTGACGGTGGAGTGCTGCAGCCTCATGGTACCTTCAACACAGTGACTGAGGATACCGACCTCTCTGACCTAGAGGGTATTGGTGATACAAGTGATGAGAACAATTGGTATTACGACATAGAAAAGTGGGGCTATTGGTACAACTACGAGATAGACCACCTGCCAGCAGATAAGCAGTTCACCTTCTACCTGTGTGACGTGCGCGGCAAGCGAGGCACCAGCGAAACCCAAAGCATAGGTCTGGTGTATAAGATAGAGTATGGCGACAGTCCTGTCCAGCTGCCGTTCGGTGGTCCTGTAGCAGTGAATGTGTCAAACTAACACTATAAATACTAACAAAACATCTATGACAACGATGTTATTATAATGCGTTAGTGGGCGGGGGCTGTGAAGTTCCCGCTTGCTTTTAGTTTGCAGCCTATATCCGCCTCTTATGGAGGCTCCAAACGATGGGTTTAGCGACTTTAAACGGTGAGCTTAAAGGCTCCATCCTTAATAGTAAGCATCCGTAGAGATGTAAGCATTCGTAAACTACAGGTAGTAATATCACTACCCACATTCGGTGGTGCCAATGTCACAAAGCTTCAATCTCGGCTTCTGTGAGGCCTGTGGCTTCAGCTATCTGTGACAGAGACAGAGTACCCAATAGCTTGAGATTGCGGGCAACCTCAGCTCGTCCTTCTGCTCGTCCTTTTGCTTCACCCTCTGCAATGCCTTCTGCACGACCTTTTGCTTTCTGATACTTGGCAATGGCAATGTTGTCACGATAGACCTTAAGGCTCTCCTCGTAGCGGTCACGCTCCTCGGGAGTGAGAGCCTGGGTCTCACAAATCTCCGCCAGACGCTTGAATATGGCGTGCTGGGCCTCCCACGGCATTCTGTTCAGTGCTTCCATATGCTTCAATATATAAATCCAACGCTCAAAATAACTATAACACTCAGCCTCACTCTTGGTGAATAGAGGGAGCTGAAGAAATATCATACGCAGCTTGTCGCTGAAAGGCTCCCTGCTGTGCATCTCGGACAGAGACACATCGGCTCTAAAAGAAGAATCGATAAGTCTGTCGGAGAAGTTCATGAAGAATACTCCATAGACAGCGCTCAGCTCATAGCTATCGCCTTCCTTGCCACGCCTCGACTGTGAGACAATGGCCTTGGAGAGATAGAGCAACGCTCGGTCCTTGAAATGCTCCTGCGGTCTGTTCTGCATCTCCACGATAATGTGTTCACCAGTGTCCGTCTCGCAATAGACGTCATAAATCAACCCGCGGTTTTCCTTGAACTCTGGCAGCTGTTCCTTGTCTAGGAACCGCAGGTCTGTTATCACTCGCTCCCCCTCAAGCAGATTGTTCAGGAAGTCAATCAGCAGAGGCTTGGAGAACTCCTGACCGAAGATTCGCTTGAATCCCTCGTCAGTAAAAGGGTTCATGTATTTTCCCATTGTTTTGCCAATGTTTTATTTAGTTTGACATTTAGTTATCGCTGCGAAGGTAAGAACTTTTTCTGATATATCGGCATCTGATTGCGACTTTTTTCTCCTGACACGAATAAACTATCTTTTAATTCTCAATTATTTGTACTATTTTTGCAACCGATTTTAATTAATTGAAAGTTTAGGATGAAAAATACTGCCATTTTGTTGCTGCACTGCCCAGATAGGCCAGGTATTATCTCGGATGTGACCAACTTTATCACGGTGAATCAGGGGAACATCATTTACCTGGATCAGTATGTGGACCGTGTGGAGAATATCTTCTTCATGCGTATAGAGTGGGAACTGGAGAACTTTACCATTCCGCGTGAGAAGATAGAGGATTTCTTCGGTACACTCTATGGACAGAAGTACGACATGCACTTCCGCTTGTATTTCTCTGACCAGAAGCCTCGCATGGCGATATTCGTGAGCAAGATGTCGCACTGTCTGTACGACCTGCTGGCACGCTTCAGTGCTGGGGAGTGGGATGTGGAGCTGCCATTGATTATCAGCAACCACGAGGATATGCGTCCGGTGGCCGAGATGTTCGGCATTCCGTATTATTGTCTGCCTATCACGAAGGAGAACAAGGCGGAGCAGGAAGCGAAAGAGTTCCAGCTCTTGCAGGAGAATGGGGTGACGTTCATCGTGCTGGCTCGCTACATGCAGGTGATTTCGGAGGAGATGATACAGCATTACCGCCATAAGATTATCAACATCCATCACTCGTTCCTCCCTGCCTTCATCGGTGCCAAGCCTTATCATGCCGCCTTCGAGCGTGGTGTGAAGATCATCGGTGCTACGGCGCACTACATCACCACGGAGCTGGATGCTGGTCCTATCATCGAGCAGGATGTGGTACGCATCACGCACAAGGATACCATCGAAACGCTGATCAATAAGGGTAAGGATCTGGAAAAGATTGTCTTGAGCCGTGCGGTGCAGAAGCACATCGAGCGCAAGATCCTGACGTATAAGAATAAGACGGTGATTTTTAATTGAGGCTTGCCAAAACCATTGGCATCATTAATATATAACAAGGAGAACACGCATGAAGATTCTGGTTGTAGAAGATGAACAAGAATTGCGAGAAGTTATTACTTCTTCACTACTTAAGGCTCGATTTGTGGTGGAGTCGGCGGCTACGCTTAGAGAGGCACGTGATAAAGTGGCAGCCTATGAATACGATTGCATCTTGCTCGACCTGATGCTGCCTGATGGCAATGGGTTGAATCTTTTGCGCAACCGTTCGGAGGACAAACCTCTTGGAAATGTGATCATCCTATCGGCCAAAGACTCTGTTGATGATAAAGTCGCAGGGTTGAATCTCGGAGCTGATGACTACCTGCCTAAACCCTTCCACTTGGCAGAGCTGCATGCGCGTATTCGTAGTGTAATGCGTAGGCAGCGTGGAGGTGAAGAAACTTTGTCTGCTGGTAATGTGGTTCTCTATCCTGCTCGACTGATAGTAGAAGTGGAAGGAGAGAAGCTGGAATTGAGCCGTAAGGAATATGACATTTTGTTCTACATGCTCAACCGTTTAGGACGCCTAATCGAAAAGCAGACATTAGCAGAGGCTGTGTGGGGAGATCATATAGATATGGCAGATAACTTCGACTTCATTTACGCCCATATCAAGAATCTGCGTCAGCGACTGAAAAGTGCTGGAGCTACCATTGAGATAAAAACACTATACGGGTTTGGATATAAACTTGTCGAGGTATGAAGCTGATGCATTATATATCTTATCGCTTGGTAGCCTTTACGGCTGTCATCGTAGCATTTTGGTCTGTTTTCTTCTATTTTGAGATGATGAACGAGATCAATGATGAAGTAGATGATAGCCTTGAGAATTATGCAGAAACCATTATCATGCGCTCGCTTGTCGATGGAGAAGTTCCGCTAAACCCCATAGGTTCTACTAATCAATTCTTCCAGCGTCCAGTCACAGTAGAATATGCTCAGACTCACGAGCATATAAAGTATGCCGACCGTGATGTTTTCATCCTTGAGAAAAACGAGTATGAGCCTGCACGTGTGCTCACCTATATTTATCAAAATGATCAGGGGCAGTATTTTGAATTAGAAGTATCCACCCCACACATTGATAAAGACGACTTGCGTCTCACCATTTTCTATGGTATCCTTTCCCTGTTTATCGCGTTACTGCTGAGCATTATTGTAGTAAACTTGTTTTCTTTGTACCGCACCATGCAGCCACTGAATCGATTGTTGGAGTGGGTAAGACATTTCCAGATTGGAAAAATTAACCAGCCTCTCGATAATCCTACACAGATACAGGAGTTTGCTCAGCTGAACACAGCTATTGAGGAGTGCATGCGGTATGGACAGGAACTCTTTGAACAGCAGAAAACTTTTATAGGGAATGCTTCGCATGAGATGCAAACACCTATCGCAGCTACTATGAACAGGCTGGAGACGTTGTTAGATGATGACACATTGACTGAAGAACAAATGAGTGGCTTGCTGAAAGCGATTCATTCATTGGAAAATATGTCGCAGCTCAATCGCTCTTTGCTTATGCTCTGCAAGATAGATAACGGACAATTCAATGACTTACAAAGCATTAACTTTATGACGCTTTCGGAGGAAATCGTCTCTGAATTGCAGCCGTTTTATGAAAATCTCAACATCTCGTTAGAGGTGCGCAACATCAATCCTTTCGTGGCAAAGATGGATGTAACGTTAGCGCGTATGATGCTTTCTAATCTAATTAAAAATGCTTTTACGCATAACCATGTTGGAGGTACTATCACTATAATGAGTGATACTCGGCAATTTAGCATAATCAATGATGGAAAGTCCCAACCGCTTGACTCTACTCGGATCTTTGAACTTTTCTATCGTGACAATCAGAATGTGTCAGAATATAATGGTAAGCATTCATCCACAGGCATTGGTCTGGCTCTGGTACGTGCTATTTGTTTGCAGAGTGGACTGAAGATAACCTATCATTTTGAGGAGGGTAGGCACTCTTTCTCTATAAGTTAATAAATATTAATTTACTGTCGTTTTTCTTTTTCTACAGAATCTTTTCAGAATTGGTTCAGAATTTTGCTCTCGAAAACAACGAATGTATTAACTTTTATAAGAAGCAAAATTATGAAACTGAGAGAAAAAATCATGTTGGCACTCTTCGCACTTACTGCTCAGACTGCTGCATTTGCCAGTATAGACAAGCCTGTGACCCTTGAGCAACTACCTGCAACAGCTCAGCAGACTATTAAACAATCTTTCGGAGGCAATAAGATAGCCTTGGCCAAAATGGAATATGAATTATTCGGAAGATCCTATGATATCATTTTCACAAATGGTGACAAAATAGAGTTTGACCGTAAAGGGCAATGGACCAGCGTGCAGTGCAAATCTTCGCAGATACCTTCAGAACTTGTTCCCGAAGCTATCGCTGCTTACGTGAAAAATAATTATCCTGATTTGATTATTAAATCTATTGAACGTGATAGGAAAAACTACGACGTGGATCTTTCTAATGGATTGGAACTGTCATTTGACAAGACGTTCCACCTTATAGATATAGATGATTGAAATATTATTAACTATTAAACCAAAATGAGTATGAAGAAACAGTTTCTTTTGATGTCTGCGCTTGTTTGCGCTCTTACTTTAACTTTCACTGCTTGTGACAATAATGATGACGATATTCGCTTTAGCGATGTGCCGGCTAGCGTACAAAGCAGTTTCCAAAATTTGTATGCAGAAACATCAGTGAAGTGGGAAGTTGAGAATGGCTTATATAAGGCCGAGTTGTGGGTTAAAGGAAAGGAAGTAGATGTGTACTTCAAACCGGATGGTACTTGGGTACGTACAGACAGTGATTTCTCACCTATGGGACTCCCGACAGCAGTCGTTAGCTATGTAGAGACAAATTATCCGGATTATCGTATTGATGATGCAGATTATGTAGAAACTCCTACAGGCAACTATTATGAGATTGAGCTGGAAAAGAATGGCACGCGTGATGTCTATCTAAAGATTACAGAAGAAGGGGCACTTGCAGAATGAGTCTCGAAAGTGTTTTGAAACAGAAAACTAAGGCTGGGTCCTAGTAAAGGACTCAGCCTTAGTCTATAATAATGTAAGTATCTACAATGTTTATGTAGTGCTAGCAAGAATTCATTTCACTTGCCTTGTGATAAACTCCACAGCGATGTCTGTGGCACGCTCGAGGTCCTTGTTGAAGCCATGGTCTTCACCGGGGAGGATGTAGAGCTCGGCATTGGGGGACTGCTCGGCGTAGCGGATGCCGTAGGTGTAGGGAACGGTACGGTCGCCAGTGCCATGAATCACGCAGAGCGCACCCTTGAAGTTGGCTGCTGTCTCATAGATAGGCAGGGAGAAGGCGGTGCGGATGTACTCAGTACCCAACTTAGCCCGACCACCGAACATCTCGATATACTCACCTTCCAGATTCAGGGGATCGTAATGCGCGCCCATCGTACTGCCACGGATGGCATCATCGCGCAGCACAGCCGCAGGAGCCATCAGTACTGCGCTCTTGATTTCGGCACCCAACTTACCTGCTACCATACTGGCTACCACGCCACCCTGTGAGTGACCCAGCACGCTGACGGTGCTCACGTAACGCAGATCGCGTACATACTCGTACACCTTCAGAGCATCTTCAATCTCCAATGGCACGGTATGACGCCAGAACTCACCTTCGCTCTCGCCATGTCCGTAGAAGTCGAAACGGATGCTGGCGATGCCCTGAGCCTCCAGCTTATTAGCTATCATGGCCAGGTGATTCTCTGTCTTACGACCACCGAAGCCGTGCATGATGATGACCATAGGCACTTTTTCTCCCTGTACCAATTGAGGGGTTTGGATGATGGCGGCCAGCTTACCTTTAGTGCCGTCGATCGTCAAGGTCTGGGTTTCTGCCTGAGCAGAGAAGCTTGCCAACAACATTGCGGCTGACAAAGCGAAAACGTTGATCAATTTCATTCTTTTACCTTTTATTAGTTATTTATTGAGAATTATTTATCAATGTTTACTCAAGTTTCGCATATATGCAAGTCCACCCTAATAATCCCTCCCCCTCTGGGGGAGGTTAGGAGAGGGAACGCCTCCTGCATAGGATGAGTGCGAAGCTATGTGTAAGCCCTCACCTTACCTCTCCCAGGGGGAGAGGGACAGAAGTTATTCTTTTTATAACCACAAATTTACCGAATTTACCTAATTACCATGCGGCTTGCTTTGGAGGATTGCGCAGCAAAAATTAGTTTAATTCGGTAAATTCGTGGTTTATTATTATCAATGTTTATAAATCTTCACGCCACTGAGGTAAGCATCGCCATGGACAGGATCGAAGCAGACCTCGACGTGGTCGGTGTTGTTCTGCACGATGTACTTGCGTACCATAGCCGTGCTGGCACCACTCTGAGCCACAGGAGAGAGGGTGTCGAACGTCTGGCCATTGATAGTCACGCTGAAGGTGGTAGGAGTGCTGGCTGCACCACTGTCTGCACCCAGTAGGTAAGCGGATGCACGGCCACCACCACCGAACTCAGCGAAGTGGAGCTCCACCTCATACGTGCCCTTAGGCACATCGAAGCGATAGCCCTCGATGCCAGAGCGCTGTGACTGGTAGAGCGGACCGTCGTGCGTAGCGAATATCTCACTGGTGGACGTCTTCTCCGTGCCACCCAGATAGCCCCAGCTGCCCTCGGTATAAGGCTGGTCGGGCACCCATGTGAAGCCAGTGACATCGCTGGTGAAGAAGCAGTTGCTTCCCACATTGACACCCAGCTCCAGACCTTCGACATTCTCTGCCGTGATCTTTGCTGGCACAGCAGTGAACTGGAGGCGCAGCGCATCTTCTACCTGACGGCCCTGCCAAGTGCCACGAGCCACCAAAACAGGCTCACCAGCCTGGAATGGTACCTGGAAGATAGCGATATGGTCGTTTGCACGCTGGGTACCCAAGGACTTACCATCCATGAACAACTCTACAGAAGGCAGGTTGGTGTAGATCTTCACAGGCTGCGTCATGGCCTGATTGCCCTGCTGGACACCTGCACGGATGTTCCAGTCGCGGCTGGCGATGTGCAGCACTGGGATATCACTGCGCCAGTAAGCCTGGAAGTAGTAATAGACATCCTTCGGTGTGCGGTCGTTGTAAGTGATACCCTTGTTGTTGATACGTGGGGTGGACTCAGCACGAGAGGCCGAAGAGAAGTCGATGAAGTTCCAGTAGGTACCACCCATGATATAAGGAGCCTTCTCGATGGCAGGCACATAGTGCTCGATGTAGAGCTGCTGGTACTCACTGCTGAAGTCGAAACGGATAGGAGCGAGGGAGTGCAGACGCTTATCGGAACCAGCGCCATACTCACTGACAATCATCGGGTGGGTAGGGTGGTCACGGTGCTGATCGGCCATCCACTTGTCGAAGTCGTTGAAATCGGCTCCGTACCAGCCGTTGTAGATGTTCCAACCCACCACGTCGGTCACCTCACTGATACCTATCTCATTATACGCATCGCTGCCATGGAACGCCATGGTGCTGAGGCGGGTAGGATCCTCGGTCTTGACGATATTCTCCATGCTGTTGGCCAGCGCCATGATGCGGTCGTGGTTGACCTTCTTCTCAGCTTCGGAAGCGCGGGAGTAGCCATCGAGCAGCAGGATCTCGTTCATATAACCCCACAGGATGACGCTGGGGTGATTGTAGTGCTGGCGAATCATCTCGCGCAGGTTGTTCTCTGCATACTCATTATGATGAGGCAGGTCGGGCACGGAGTTCACGGTAGGCACCTCTTCCCACACCAAGATGCCCAGCTTGTCGCACATCTCCAGGATGGCCTCGTCTTGTGGGTAGTGACTGATGCGGATAAAGTTAGTACCCATAGCCTTCATGAGCAGCATGTCGCGGCGGTGCATCTCATCGGTGAGCGCTGAACCTACAGGATACTGGTCCTGATGACGGCACATGCCATGCAGTTTATACGCCTTGCCGTTGAGGAAGAATCCCTTGTCGGCATCGAAGCTGAACCAACGGAAAGCGGTGTTCACGGTACGCTCATCGAGCACACGGCCCGACTTGCGGTCCTTCACGGTGGCCTTCATCGTGTAGAGGGCTGGTGTCTCAGGGGTCCAGAGCTGTGGATTCATCACAGGCTTGGTCAGCGCCTGGAACTGGTAGTCCTCACCAGCTTTCACTTGGATGCGTTGCTTGAGGCTTTGTACCAGCGTACCTGCAGGACTGTAGAGCGCGTATTCCAGTTCGAGGTTCTGCTTGGCAGCGGTCTCGTTCTTCAGCGTACCACGGATGCTCACGGTAGCCTGTGCCTCAGACACCTCAGGCGTGTTCACGAAGATACCGTCGGAAGCCATGTTGGTCATGTCGAAGTGAACCTGCTCAGAGGCCATCAGCCACACGTCACGGTTGATGCCACCGAAGAAGGTGAAGTCGGCCGAGTTAGGAATAATCTCCGGACGGTTGTTGTCCACCTTCACTGCCAGTACGTTGTCGCCAGCAGCGTTGAGGTAGTCGGTGATGTCATAGCAGAAAGCCGTGTAGCCTCCTTGATGCTCAGGAAGTGCACGTCCGTTGATAAAAGGCGTGGCAGCCTTGCCAGCGCTCTCGAAGTAGAGGTAGATGCGCTTACCCTGCCAACGCTGCGGCACCTGCAGCACCTTGCGGTACCAGCCAATGCCCTGATGGTAGTTGCGCACGGTATAAGCATCGGTATTCCACGTATGAGGGAGGTTGATGTGGTCCCAGTCTTTGTCCTGAGCCTCCGTTGAAGCAGCATCAGTGACATCGCCCAAGTGGAAACGCCAGCTGTCATTGATACTCATTTTCTCTGTCTGTGCCTGCACCATGGTGGCCATGAGCAGGGCGACGATTGCGGTAAATAGTCTGTTGCTTTTCATAGTTTGACATTTATTTGAAGCAAAGGTAAATAAATAATGTGAAATGACCAAATATTGTGTCTTTATTGGTGGATTAGGAAATTATTTCTACTTTTGTAAAAAGATAGTGGAAAAATTATACCTTATTAATAGTATGAGAAACATCAAACTGGCTTTCATTATGTGTCTGTCTGTGGGTTTGGCGGCCTGCGGGACAGCTCCTGTTTCAGAGAGATATACCGACTATGTGAACCCGCTGATAGGTACGGGCGGGCATGGTCATGTGTTTGTTGGGGCCAATGTGCCCTTCGGACTGGTACAGCTGGGACCCACCAGCATCCCACAGGAGTGGGACTGGTGCAGCGGCTACCACGAGAGCGACAGCACCGTGATAGGTTACTCGCATACCCACCTCAGTGGAACGGGTATCGGTGACCTGTTTGATGTGACGGTGATGCCTGTGACAGGGAAGGTGACCTATGCCCGTGGTACGGAGGAAGACCCTCAGAGCGGACTGTGGAGCTATAGCGACCGCAGTCGTGAGCAGGTACGTCCGGGCTATTACAAAGGCTATCTGACACGCTATGGTGTGCAGGCTGAACTGACTGCCACGAAGCGTGTAGGGTTGCATCGCTATACGTTCGATAAGTCCGAGGAGGGAGCCATCGTAATCGACCTTCAGAATGGTGGATGTTGGGACACGGCCACGGAGGGTTATATCCGTCAGATAGACGATCATTCGTTTGAAGGGTATCGCTATTCGAAGGGGTGGGCCAACGATCAGCGCATCTTCTTCTATGCCGAGTTTGCGGAGCCTATCAAGAGTCTGCGACTGGTGGCCGATGGTCTGGAGACACGTGGACAGGTGGCTAAGGCACGTACGGTCTATGCCCGGGCAGAGGTGGATGCCAGCAAGCCTGTGATGCTGAAGGTGGCCTTGTCGCCTACCAGCATGGAAGCTGCTCGTGCCAATATGGAAGCAGAGCTGAGCGGTTGGGATTTCGAGGCTGTCTGCGCAGAGGCCGACAAGGCTTGGAATGCGGAGCTGGGGAAGGTCTATGTCAGTACGAAGGATGCCTCGGCCCGTACCACCTTCTATACCGCCCTCTATCATACCATGATAGCTCCCAGTGAGTTCTGCGACGTGGATGGCAGCTACTATGGAGCCGACCATGAGATGCATGCAGATGCCAGTGGTGTAACCAACTATACTACCTTCAGCCTGTGGGATACCTACAGGGCTGCCCATCCGTTGCTTACTATCCTGCAGCCTGCACGAGTGCCTGACATGGTGAACACCATGCTGCGCATCTTCAAGGAGCAAGGGAAGTTGCCTGTGTGGCACCTGATGGGGTGTGAGACCGATTGTATGGTGGGCTATCCTGCTATTCCTGTGGTGGCTGACGCGGTGTTGAAAGGTTTTGCTGGCATAGACCCAGAGGAAGCCTATGAAGCCATGAAGCAGACAGCCATGCTGGAGGAGCGAGGCAATGGGGCACGCATGACGTATGGCTATATCCCCTGGGATACGATGAAGGAGTCTGTGGCCTATGAATTGGAATATGATTTGGCCGACTGGGCTTTGGCTCAGGTGGCTCAGATGCTCGGTAAGTCAGAGGATTACGAGTATTTCTTAAAGCGAAGCAAGCTGTATCAGAATCTTTTCGACCCAGCCACACGCTTCCTGCGTGGCAAGGGGACGGATGGGACGTTCCATGAGCCTTTTGACCCCTTCGGGTCTTCGCATCAGAACGATGACTATACCGAGGGTACGGCCTGGCAGTACACCTGGCTGGTGCCTCACGATGTAGAGGGATTGGTGGACTTGATGGGCGGTAAGCAGCCTTTCTTGCAGAAGTTGGATTCACTCTTCGTGGTAGAGGGTGACATGGGGGAAGATGCTTCGCCAGACATCAGCGGACTGATAGGGCAGTATGCGCATGGCAATGAGCCCAGCCATCATGTGGTGTATATGTACGCCATGGTGGGAGAGCCCGACAAGACAGCTGAGAAGGTACGCCTGGTGCTGAAGGAGATGTATTTCGACCAGCCCGACGGACTGTCGGGCAACGAGGACGTAGGTCAGATGTCGGCTTGGTATATCCTTTCTTCCATGGGCTTCTACCAGCCGGAGCCTGCAGGCGGACGCTATTATTTCGGCTCGCCACTCTTCGATGAGGTGGTGATCAAGTTGCCTGCCGGTAGCTTCACCGTGCGGGCGGTGGACAACAGTGCCGAGAATATCTACATCCAGTCGGTCACCCTGAATGGTGAGCCCTATAGTTTGCCTTACATTGATTATCAAGCCATCATGCGGGGTGGGGTGCTGGAATTCCAGATGGGGAGCACACCGAGACACTAAATGCACTTTTTTGTTGGATTATTTGTTATTTTTTTAGCTTTGCACTACTTTTGTGCCAATATATTATAAAATTTGATAAACTATGAGACTTGACGGAAGACGAGAAAGCTCGAATGTGGACGACCGCAGAAGTTTGAGCGGCGGTGCGAAAGCAGGTATGGGTATCGGTGGCCTGGTAGTGGTGGCACTGATTACTTGGTTTATGGGTGGAAACCCTCTGAGCGTGCTGCAGAATGCAGATATGGGTAGCTTGATTACTACCGGTGATGGTACACAGCGTGAGATGACTGCCGAGGAAGAAGAACTCGCTAAGTTCTCTCGCCAGATACTTGCCAGTACCGAAGATGTATGGACCAAAGTGTTCCAGCAGTATGGTCGGACGTATCAGGCACCTACCATGGTGCTCTTCACCAACTCCGTGCGTTCGGGTTGTGGACAGGCCACAGCCTCTGTAGGTCCGTTCTACTGTTCTGCCGACCAGTGCCTGTATATCGACCTTTCTTTCTTCAGCTCTATGCGACAGCAGCTGGGGGCCGATGGAGACTTTGCCTACGCCTATGTGATAGCGCATGAGGTGGGACACCATGTGCAGTACCTTCTGGGTACGCTCGACAGTGCGCACGACCAGATGGCTCGTGTGTCTGAAACGCAGAGCAACCGCATCAGTGTGCGTATAGAGTTGCAGGCCGACTACTATGCCGGTGTATGGGGCTACTATGAGAACCAGTTGTTCAGATCGCTGGAGCAGGGTGATGTGGAAGAAGCCATCAACTGTTCACTGGTGATCGGTGACGACTACCTGCAGAAGAAGGCACAGGGCTACGCCGTGCCAGAGAGCTTCAATCATGGTACGTCAGAGCAGCGCAGACGTTGGCTGACCAAGGGTCTCACCACTGGTGATATGACCAAGGCTAATACCTTTGAGCTGAGCGATAGCCAGCTTTAATCTTTAGCTTAAAGATTAAAATTAAAAAATTATAAGATTAAAAGATTATAAAATTATAGCTTCGCAAGCCTTTTATTAATCATTCCCTCTCCCTCTGGGAGAGGTTCCTCAAATGTATCCCTCTCCCTCTGGAAGAGGTCTTCAAACCCTATCCCTCTCCCTCTGGGAGAGGTCAGGAGAGGGCTTTCATACAGCATTGCGTTCATTCTATGCAGGTGGCGTTCCCTCTCCTGACCTCCCCCAGAGGGGGAGGGAAAATAAGTAGGTCTCTGTCGCTCCTTCGGAGCTATCATGCAAAAACTTGAATTAAAAGATTAAATAAAAAAATGTCCCGAGTCGTATGACCCGGGACATTTTTTATTCTCTAGACTCTAGACTCTAAACTCTAAACCCTAAACTAGTAAGACATTACAGGAGGCAGAGCCTTAGCCTGATCAATCATCTTCTTCACTTCCTTTAATACAGGAACACGACGGGTGAGGTGCTTCACCTCATTGGTCTCTTCCAGTTTCTTCTGCAAATTTTCTGGAACGCGCTTTGAGAGTTCTTTCACGGTGTCAACGCCAGCAGCTTCGAGCAATTCTGCAAACTGTGGGCCGATGCCCTTGATACGGAACAGGTCTGCATGGTTGGTCCATGTCAGAATCAAGTCACTGCTGATACCAGTCTCTGCTGCCAGAGCCTTGCGGCCTGCAGGGGCTGCACATTTTTCCAATAACTCACCAGGTTAAATAATACTTGGAATCAAAAGTAATATATCTAAAAATAAAATCAAAATAATTTTCGATTAAAAATTAAAATTTTTTGCGAATGGCTGCTTTGAGCTGTTCCAGAGCCTGACAAAGGACGGCTTTAGGGCATCCTACATTGAGTCGCATGAAGCCTTTTCCTTCCTTGCCGAACATGGTGCCATCGTTCAGTGCGAGGCGTGCCTCGTCCACGAAGAGGTGAACCAACTCATCTTGAGGAAGTTGGAGCTTCCGGCAGTCTAAGTAGATAAGGTAGGAGGCCTGCGGACGGATCATGCGCAGCTCTGGGAGATTCTGCTCTAGGAATTGTGCCGTGAAGTCGATGTTCTCCTGCAGGTAGGCCTTGAGCTGGTAGAGCCATTCAGCCCCTTCACTGAAAGCAGCGGCAGTAGCAGAATAGGAGAAAACATTACCCATCTCCAGTTCGCTGGCTTCAAGGAAGGTATGGAAACGCTCACGCAGTGCATCATCCTGCACGATGCAGAAAGAACTGGAAATGCCAGGCATGTTGAAAGTCTTGCTGGGTGCCATGAACGTGAGGGTATGGTGGCTGGTCCACTCATTGACCGATGCGAAGGGGATGTGCTTGTAGGGCGGCAGGGTGAGGTCGCAGTGGATTTCATCAGAGAAGACCAGCACCTGGTGCTTCTGGCAGATATCAGCCATGCGGGTGAGCTCTGTCCGTGTCCAGACACGTCCGCTCGGATTCTGAGGATTACAGAGAATCAGGACCTTACAGCCCTCGATGTCACGTTCGAACTGTTCGAAGTCGATGACCACTTCATTGTCGTCATTGAGATGCAGCGGTGAATAGACCACTTCGCGGTGATTCTTCTCGGTCACCAAGAAGAAAGGATGATAGACTGGAGGCATCACCATGACACGGTCATGCACCTTTGTGAAACACTGCAGGGCAAACGCCAGTCCTCTGACAATGCCCGGCATGTGGATAATCTCTTCCGCTTTCACACCCCACTGATGTTGGGTATCTACCCAGCGGATGATGGCATTATACCACTGGTCGCTGGGAAGCGTATAACCTAAAACGCCGGCTTCAAGACGTTCCTGAATAGCTCTGATGACGCATGGTGGGGTGCGGAAATCCATATCTGCTACCCACATGGAGATCAGGTCCTCACGACCGAACTGCTCTTTCATGCCATCCCATTTCACACTGTCGGTTCCCCGGCGATTCAAAATCTCATCAAAATTGTAAACCATGATGTTTATTGGTTAAAATTGTTCATTTGTTCTTGCCACTTCGTGGCATATTCACTGATAACTAAAGCAAAGATAGCAATAATGATTCATAAAAGTGGAGTATTTTAAAGAAAATAGTTAAATTTGCATGTTTTTAGATGGAATAGACATGAAATTCGGACTTATAGCAGCAGGATTGGGGTCACGCTTAGTGTCTGAAGGCGTGGCAGCCCCGAAACCTTTGGTGAAGGTAGGTGGTGAACCGTTGTTGGGAAGACTCTTCCGTATCTTCCTCGACAATGGGGCAGAGAGTATCTCCGTCATTACCAACGAGGAGATGACAGAGGTGCATCAGTTCATCCAGGCACAGCAGTTGCCTGTGCCTCTGAACGTGGTGATCAAATCCACCCCCAGCTCGTTCCATAGTTTCTACGAGCTGAAGCCCTTCTTAGAGGGCAGTAAGTTCTGTCTCACCACCGTGGATCCTATCTTCCGCGAGCAGGAGTTTGCCGACTATATCCAAGCCTTTGCCACCGATGAACAAGACGATGCCCTGATGGGTGTGACCAGCTACATCGATGACGAGAAGCCCCTCTACGTGAAGGTGGAGGAACCCAGTATGCGCATCACGGGCTATGCCAATCAGGCCTATGAGGGCTGTAAGTACGTCTCAGGCGGCATCTATTGTCTGAATGCCAGAGCACTAGATTTGCTGCCAGCAGCCATGCAGCAAGGTGTGAGCAGGATGCGTGGGTTCCAGCAGTACCTCGTGGATGCAGGCATGGGTGTGCGAGCCTTCAATTTCAGTAAGGTGATAGACATAGACCATGCGGAAGACATACAGAAAGCAGAAAGTTTTATTAAAGATACCAGACGATAACTATGAAGTTGACATTTGCCGCCATACAGCGTGGTACGCTCTTTTCTCCGAATCATATAGGGAATGATGCGGCTATCTTTCAGGCAGTGGCCGACAGGCTCTTGCTTCAAGGCCATGACGTGAATTTCTACACGGAGGAGGAATTTCTTTCCCGTGAGCTCAGTGAACGCTTTTTTTTCTCGATGATTCGCAGCAAGGATGCTGTGAAGCGTCAGCAGCAATATGAGGATGCGGGCGTGATAGCCGTGAACTCGGCCTATGGCATAGAGAACTGTACCCGTGAACGGATGACTCACCTCCTGCTGGAGGCTGGGGTGCCCCATCCACGGAGCCTGTTCCTCAATGTGGGCGACGAGGTGCCTACGGATGCGCCTATGCCTTGCTGGGTGAAGCGAGCCGACTTCCACGCCATCCACAAGGAGGATGTGAGCTACGTGCGTCATGCCGAGGAGTTGAAGGGCTTGCTGGCAGAGTATGCCCATCGGGACATAGCGCGTGTGGTGGTGAATGAGCACCTCACAGGCGACCTGATAAAATTCTATGGAGTACATGGTTCCGATTTCTTCTATTGGTTCTACCCGTTTGAGATGCAGCACTCTAAGTTCGGTTTAGAGAAGATCAACGGAGCGCCTACGGGTATCTCCTTCAAGGAAGATCAGCTGCGTGAGATCTGTTGCCAAGCGGCTGAGGCCCTGAAGGTGGACGTTTATGGTGGTGATGCCATCGTGGCTCCAGACGGTACCATGCGAATCATTGACTTTAACGATTGGCCCAGCTTTGCGCCCTGCAGGGAAGCAGCTGCCGATGCCATCAGTGAGATAATATTGAAAAAAGTGAAGTAAGCGCTATGGATCAGAAAGACATCAATATGCAAGCATCCCTCAAGTCGGCTGACACAGAGGAATGGATTGACTTGGTTTTCTATCGCCCGCTGGGCTACCAGTGGGCCCTGTTCTTCAATAAGCTGGGTGTAACGCCCAATGCCATCACCATCGCCTCGATATTCCTGGGCGTGGCAGCAGGTGTCATGTTCTATTTCGACAACCTGTGGCTCAACGTGATAGGCATGCTCTTGCTGGTATGGGCCAATCAGTACGACAGTGCCGACGGTCAGCTGGCCCGACTCACTGGACAGAAGTCGGAACTGGGACGCATCCTCGATGGAGCCTCGGGCGACTGCTGGTTCATCTCCATCTACCTGGCCATCGTGCTTAGGCTCACCCCTACGTGGGGCATCTGGATCTGGATTCTGGCGCTGGCGACAGGCTTCTGCCACAGCAAGCAGGCAGCCATGGCCGACTATTACCGAAACATTCACCTCTTCTTCCTGAAGGGGAAGCAGGGTAGTGAGCATGATCGTTCCGATCAGCAGGAAGCGCTCTACAAGCAGCTTACGTGGAAAGACGACTTCATACGCAAGCTCTTCCAGTGGTTCTACAAGGACTACTGCAAGAAGCAGGAGCAGCTGTCACCGAAGTTCCAGCGTTTCTTCGACAAGTATCTGGAGGCCTATGGAGGTGCAGAAGCGCCACAAGCCTTGCGCGACAAGTTCCGTGCAGGCAGCCTGCCATTGATGAAATACACCAACATCCTCTCGTTCAACACCCGTGTCATTGCCCTATTCATCGCTCTCTTCCTGCGCATGCCGTGGCTCTACTTCGTGTTTGAAATCACCGTGCTGAATGTCCTGCTGGTCTATATGATCTACAAGCATGAACAGCATAGCGAGAAAATGTTGAAAGAAATTGAGAATTGAGAATTGAGGATTGAGGATTGAGAATTGAGAATTGAGAGAATATGAAGAGTAAGTATCGTAACATATTCCTGACATTTGGCATCGTGGTGGTGATCATCATGCTGCTCACGATGAATATGAGCTATGAGGAGCTGTGGCAGAATCTGCTGAGGGCAGGCTACTATCTGCCTCTCATCATCCTGCTGTGGCTGGTGGTGTATGTCATCAACACCTGCTCATGGTATGTGATACTGCATAGCTCCGGACCAGTGAACATTCCGTTCTGGAGGCTCTATAAGTATTCTGTTTCGGGCTTTGCCCTCAACTATGTGACACCCGTCGGACTGATGGGTGGTGAGCCTTACCGCATCATGGAGCTGACTCCCTATGTGGGCGTAGAGCGAGCCACCTCCTCGGTGATACTCTTTGTGATGATGCACATCTTCAGCCATTTCTGCTTCTGGATGAGTTCGGTACTGATCTATGTGTTCTTCTATCCCGTAAACTGGAGCATGGGCGTGCTGATGGGCTTTATCACGCTGTTCTGCCTCTCTTTGGGATTGCTCTTCATCAAGGGTTACCGTCATGGCATGGCGGTGGCTTGTATGAATCTGGCCAGTCGTATCCCTTTCATTAAGAAGTATGCCCTGGCCTTTACGGAGAAGAACAAAGCAAAGCTGGAGAATATCGACAAGCAGATAGCTTTGGTCCACAAGCAGGATAAGCGTTCGTTCTACGGATCGTTGTTCTTGGAGTATCTGGCACGCATCGTGAGCTGTGGGGAAGTATGGCTCATCCTGAATGTGCTCACCACCAATGTGAGCTTCGTAGATTGCATCTTGATTCTGGCCTTCTCTTCCCTGATGGCCAATCTGCTCTTCTTTATGCCGATGCAGCTTGGTGGGCGTGAAGGTGGTTTTGCCTTGGCGGTGAATGGTATTGCGGTGCCTGGAGCCTATGGGGTGTATGCTGCCTTGATTACCCGTATCCGCGAACTGGTATGGATTGTGATAGGCTTGGCACTGATGAAGATAGGAAATAAAAACATGAAGGATATGGTAAGTGATAGCAAAGTGAAGGCCTTGGCCTTCGATTTCGGCGGAACGCTGGATTCTCCGTTCCTGCATTGGGCACAGGTATATATTAAGGTGTATAACGAGCAGCTGGGCCTCTCGCTCACCCGTGAGAGCTTCTGGGACTCCTATGTCTTTGCCGAGCGGGAGATGGAGCGTCTGAACCCTGTGAAGACCACCGACACCTTGCTTGATGTGCAGACCTACAAGACTCGTTTCCAGTTCGACGACCTTATCCGTCGTGGTCTGGTGGAGGATACGGAGTACAACCGTAACACCTTGCCAGCTGAGGCAGCCCGACTGGTGACTGAGTTTTCTACCGACTATGTGAAGCAGGCTAAGCCTGTGCTTGCGAAGCTGAAAGAGAAATATACCCTTTTCGTGGTGTCCAACTACTACGGAAATTTGAAAGCTGTGTTGCAGAGCATGGGAGTGGCCGATTTGTTCCACTCCATCACCGACTCCACGATTGCAGGCATACGCAAGCCCGATCCAGCCCTGTGGAAGTTGGCCATCGACCAAGAAGGTTTCCTGCCCGAAGAGGTGATTGTGGTGGGCGACTCCCAGAAGAATGATGTCAATCCAGCCCTCTCGCTGGGCTGCCATGTAGTGAAGTGCTGTCCTGATGAGGCCGCTGTGGTTCCGGGACTTACGTGTATCAGGTCGCTTACGGAGTTAGAAGGTCTGCTGTTATGAAACTCAGGAGTAGTGTGTTGATAGCCTTGCTGGGGGTGGCGTTTATCGTGGCCCTGCAGGTCTTGTGGCTGTCCAATACCTACCAACTGCTGAGGGAAGACTTCCAGAAAGAGCTGACCGACCTGGTGGAGGAGGCTCTGCTGAAGGAGCGCGACCTGCGTTTGGATAAGTTCTATGCCGACAGTACGTCCACCGACTTGGCATTCGACCAGCGGGCAGATGAGCTGACACGCTTCAACGAAGCCCTCAATGAAGAAGGTCTGCCAGTCTCACTGGTGGCTGTGGATTCCATCGCCAAGGAGATGCTTTCCGAGCGGCGTATCACCAATGAAATCACCATCGACCTCATAGATGCATCTACGGGGAGGGTGCTGGCTACCAGCAATCCACGTTTCCACGTACATTTCGGTGGGTTCGTAGCCTCTCAGGCGGTGGCGGTGAACTATGAGCGCACCCATGGTGTGCGTGTGCTGGTGGACAATCCCTACAGTATCATCTTCAGTCGCATGATCGTGCTGCTCATCGCCTCACTCATCCTGTTGGCACTGGTTGTCTGGAGCATCCTGCAGCAGATGCGTTTCATCCGTCAGCAGGATAAGATAGCCAGCCTACGCCAGGACTTCACCTATGCCATGGTACACGACATGAAGACACCTCTCAGCAGCATCATCATGAGCCTGCGCAGCCTGAGGAGCGGTAAGCTCGATGGCAAGGAAGAGCTGAAGCAGAAGTACATGGGCATAGCGCAGGATGAGGCCTCGCAGCTGCTCGACCTTACCAATAAGATTCTCACCCTCTCCAGACTGGAGAACCATAAGCTGGAGCTGCATGTAGATAGGGTAGAGCTGAAGCCTCTGCTCGACGACCTGGTGCAGCGGTTCACGGTCAAGGCCACGAAGAAGGTGTCCTTCGATGTACAACTGTCGGTGCCCAGCATGCTGGCAGACCCACAGTATCTCTCTGAAGCCTTAAGCAACCTGCTGGACAATTCTATCAAGTACTCGGGAGAGATGGTACATATCGAGGTAGCCTCGCATGAGACTTTTGGGCACGTCATCCTCAGTGTGAAGGACGACGGACTGGGCATACCTCCGCAAGACCTGAAGGCCATCTTCGAGAAGTTCGAGCGTGGTGAGGCAGCCAAGCGTAGCAGGCAGGGTGGAGCCTCTGGCTTCGGCCTGGGACTGAATCTGGTGTATCAGATTATGGATGCCCATGGAGGGCGTGTAGAAGTAGATAGCGTAGAAGGATCCTACAGCAAGTTCTCGCTGTGGTTCCCCAAGGATATAAAAACAGACGACCATGAATAACATCCGATTATTATTGGTAGAAGATGATGCCAACCTGAGCTACATCATCAGCAGCAGCCTGCAAGAACTGATAGGAGGCTACGAGATTATCACGGCCAGCAATGGGGCAGAGGGATTGGAGGCATGGAACCAGCATCATCCCGATGTGATCATTGCCGACATCGACATGCCTGTGATGAACGGATTCCAGATGGTGGAGAAAATCCGTGAGACCGATGGTGACACGCTCATCTTCTTCACATCGGCCCTCACTTCGCCAGAAGATGTGAGTCATGGCTATCGTCTGGGGGTGAACAACTACCTCAAGAAACCCTTTGTTCCCGAGGAGCTGGATGCCAGCATCAAAGCCCTGCTGAAGCTGAAGCGGGGAGAGCGGGCCTACAACGAAACGCAGGTGATGCACATAGGCAGCTATGCCTTCGATGCACGTACCAATACGTTGCAAGCAGCCGATGGCAGCGAGGAGCATCTCACGGAGACGGAGGGTAAGATCTTGCGCCTGCTGATAGAGAATCAGGGGGAGATTGTGAGTCGTGATGCCCTCATGTATCGCATCTGGGGCAATACCGATTACTATGTCTCCCGCAGTCTGGATGTCTTCGTACGCAAGCTGCGTATCCATCTGTCGGCAGCCCCAACTATCGAACTGGCCACGGTAAGAGGGCAGGGACTGAAGCTGGAGGTGAAACGTTGAACGTTAAACATTAAACATTAAACATTAAACGTTAAACGTTAAACGTTAAACATTAAACATTAAACATTAAACGTTGAACATTGAACATTTAATCTTAAACCACGAATTTACCGAATTAAACGAATATCTCATTTATAATCCCTCCCCCTCTGGGGGAGGTTAGGAGAGGGAACGCCTCCTGCATAGTATGAGTGCAAGGCTATGTGAAAGCCCTCACCTGACCTCTCCCAGAGGGAGAGGGATAGGCTTGGAAACCTCTCCCAAAGGGATGGTGTTTGGGGACCTTTTCCCAAGGGATAGGCTTGGAAACCTCTCCCGAAGGGAGAGGAACTGAATAATATGAGCATCAACATATATTCAGCCTAGAAAAATTCGATAAATTCGGTAAATTCGTGGTTTATAAAACTCTAAACATAATAATATGAAACGAACAACCTTATTTCTTTTACTGCTGTTGGCTATGCTCAGCCTTAGGGCAGAAGTGCGTGAAGTACCTTTGTTACAGAATGTCTTTGCACGTCAGGCCACCTCACTGAACGGAAAGTGGAACTACATCGTTGATCCGTTTGACAACGGATATTATGACTACCGTCTGCGCCCCATGAATCGGGGTGGCTTTGGCGATAATCGTAAGCCAAACAATCCGCAGGAGCTGGTGGAGTATAATTTCGACACCTCTCCCGTGATGGATATTCCTTCCGATTGGAATACCAAGGACGACCAGCTCTTCTATTACGAGGGTTCTGTGTGGTTCAAGCGCAGCTTTACCTATCATCAGGAAGAAGGGAAGCGGGCCATCCTGTATTTCGGTGCCGTGAACTATCTCTCCATGGTGTGGGTAAACGGTCAGAAAGTGGGAGAGCATGTGGGTGGATTCACACCCTTCAATTTCGATGTCACCGATGTGCTGAAGGAAGGTGACAACTTCGTGGTGGTGCGTGTGAATAACCAGCGCCATCAGGACAATGTGCCTACGCTCAACTTCGACTGGTGGAACTATGGCGGCATCACGCGCGATGTGATGCTGGTGCAGGTGCCAGAGACCTATATCGAGGATTACTACGTGCAGCTGGCCAAGGGCGATGCCACAAAGATAGTGGGGTGGGTGAAGCTGAACCGTCCTATCTTAGGAGGTCGTGTTACGGTGGAAATACCCGAGTTGAAAATCAAGCAGACGGTCACTACCGATGCCGAGGGACGTGGATCGTTCGAGGTGAAGGCAAAGCCCCAGCTGTGGACTCCTGAGCAGCCTAAGCTCTATCAGGTCACCGTAGATATGGGAACGGAGCGCCTGACCGATGAAATTGGTTTCCGTACCATAGAGACACGTGGCAAGGAAATCCTCCTCAACGGACAGCCTGTCTTCCTGCGTGGTGTGAGCATCCATGAGGAAGCACCTTTCCGTCAGGGACGTGCCTGGACCACCGAAGATGCTCATACCTTGCTCTCATGGGCCAAGGAACTGGGCTGTAACTACGTGCGTCTGGCACACTATCCACACAACGAGCGCATGGTGCGTGAGGCAGAGCGCATGGGTATCATGGTGTGGAGTGAGATTCCTGTCTATTGGACCATCTCATGGGAGAATCAAGCCACCTACGATAATGCGCAGCGTCAGTTGACGGATATGATCACACGTGATAAGAACCGCTGTGCCATCATCATCTGGAGCATCGCCAACGAGACTCCCCACAGCGATGCCCGTGACAAGTTCCTGAGCAGCCTCTCTAAGCATGCCCGTACGTTGGACAACGTACGTCTGATCAGCATGGCGATGGAAGTCACATCAGCACGTAACTATGTCAATCGTTTGAACGACAATATGAATGAGTATGTCGATGTGGTGAGCTTCAACGAGTACATCGGTTGGTATCGAGACGTGAACGATGCCCCCAAGATGACGTGGGAGATCCCATACAACAAGCCAGTGATCATCAGTGAGTTTGGCGGTGGAGCCTTGGCAGGCTATCACGGAGACGTCAATCAGCGTTTCACGGAGGAGTTTCAGGAGAATGTCTATAAGAACAACATTGTGATGTTCGAGAAGATCGAAGGCCTTGCAGGCACCTCCCCATGGATCTTGATGGACTTCCGTTCCCCTCGTCGCCAGCTCCCCGGCATCCAGGACTTCTTCAACCGCAAAGGTCTCATCTCCAGTTGGGGTGAGAAAAAGAAAGCCTTCTACGTGATGCAGGAATGGTATCGGAAGAAAGCAGCGAAATAACAGAAAAAAGAACTCCCCGTGCACTGATCTGCACGGGGATTCTCTTTTTTACTTCCACCCATGTTTTGTCAGCACTTTCTTGAACACTGGGTCATCAGAAACCGAAGCGAACAAAAGCATGCAAGAGCGAAACTTCACTACATCACTGCCAAATATCTCATAAGCAGTTTTTTCATTGTTGAGTACAGCCTCTGTGGCTTCTACCAATCGTTGAGCAAGAATAGAATCCTCCATATAAGCATAGGCTTCCTCTCTGCCATTGATGCCATAGAAGTCAGACAATTTCGAGTGGCCCAATCCTTTCATCTGCGGAAAGACATACCAGATCCAGTGCGTCTTCTTTCTGCCACTCTTGATTTCTGCAAGAGCAGTAGCATAAGTTTCTGTACCATATTCCACATTTCCCAAATCTTGGGCGTTTATAAACCTTTGCAAATAGAATGTTTGCTTCTTTTCCATCATACTGTTTCCTTCCTTAATTTCTTATAGCAAAGATAATTAAACAATTGTATTAAAACAAAAGCTACGACATAGATTAAGATGTTAAGTAACTCATAGCTTGTTCCGACATATTTTGCTATTGAATCAAGATCTATCATCTATTTGTTTATAAAAATATTATAGCATTTCCAGTAAATTCACAATGAGTAGCATCAACATAAAATACATTACTATCGTATATTATTTCTACAAAATCATGATCTTTTACAAAATTTTTATATTTAGTTGGAACAATATTTTGTAGCAGTTTGCACAAATTAATATTATAATCATTTGTAACATATCCTCTGACGTGGTTGACAGTAATATTCATATTATTAACCTTATAGGCATAATCACATATAGATTTACATACTGTCGCATATCCGACACAGTTAGCTTTGTTATTATTAAGATCATTATGCTCAGAGAAGTCTAAAATTTCTGAGGTTAATTCTACACAGTATTTAGCAATAGAAACTTCAGTCATTCCCTGAGTACCTGTCTTAATAATATTTTGAATACTATCAGATAAAGTGTAATTTCTAGGAGATACAATTTGTTCCTTTACCAAACCTAAATGAGTAAATCCTGCTATAGAGAATCCAATAAATAGGATTACTACTATTAACAATACTTTTTTCATTTTTTTATGCATAGTCCTATCGTTTATAGATTATTTCTTCCTGATTCTTAAGCCTATCCATCTCAATCTCCACATAGCGACGCACTACGAAGAACTCGTTCAGCACGGCACTCAGATAGCCATCGATGTTGGGTATCTGACGGATGAAGAGGAAATGCTTCTTGGTGTGCAAGTAGAACATGCCATCCTCCTCATTGATGCCATAGAGTACATTCATGTTATAATTGATATTTGCTTGATTAATGACTTTTCGAGCCCTCGACAACGCATCCACGTCACTTAGTTCAATGCTTTCCCAACCAGTAAACCAGATGATAGCAAACGGAGCTTCATTTGAAACTTCAGCTATGAAATAGCCTCCCTGCCAATGAAACTCTATTCTGTCATGATCATCCATCTCGTACGTGCATCCTATCTTCGTTAGTGTTTCGAAGAATAAATCCCTGGCCTCATAATTCAGCACCTGATTGTCTTCAGTGCCGTTTACTGGCACTGGTTCAGATTTTTCTTCTACCGCCTTTACAGATTCTACAGAAACTTGATGTTTCTTGCTCATCCACCATGCCACTGCACACAGAGCTGCAGTAATCACTGCAGTCAAAATAATGCTTACTACCATATTCATCATATTAACAAATAATTTAGCTGATTCAAAAATAAGAAAAGAAATCAATAATCCGGAAACCATTTCGTGGCTGATGTACGAAATGGTCTGATTATTGTATGAAATTGCAGAATGCCTACTAATTCATACTAAGTAGGCAGAGAGAATTATTCAGGATAGTTGCCTTCGATATACGCCTTGATTAGCGAGGCATGCGAGAGAGGTTTCTTGGGATTGTTCACATCGGCATTGGTATCATAGTCCAGCAGCACCACAGGCTTATTCTTCGCTATGATCCTGACAGCTGTGACTAGCTTCTGGAGCTTATTGTCCAGCACCCACTTATAGGCTGGCAGATAGATTTCTTTCCTAGCGTCGATATACTCCAGCAGTTCCTCACCACGTACACCCTTGCGATGACCCAAGCAAGCTCCGAACTTGCGGGAAGTACGCTTGATGTTCTTCATGTCCGTGATCTTGAACGAATGAATATCTACACCTACATTCTCAAACACCTTCAGACCCTGCCAGATGCCCTCCACGCTTTGTGAAGTGACGCCATCTGTGAAGGGAACAGGAATACCACCATGTGGATAAAAAGGACTGAACTTGACGAACTCATCATCGGCATGACTGGTCACGTCAATGATCATAGCACCAGGATACTCCTTTTCCAGAGTTTCCATTTTCTTTTTCTTAGATTCTACAATAATCATCACAGGCTTTGGATTTTCGTTACGAACAAAGTTAGATAAATTCTCAGACATTTTAAAATCACTTACCTTAATTTTAACTATCATAAACCTCCATTTTTTTTAATTTTACCCAATGGCGGGCATATATGATTGCCAAAAAAGTGCCAAATAGTACCACCCCTAAATCAAAAAAATTTTATTTTTAACATTTGCGTAAAATTTACGCAGTCTTTTTTGGAAGTTCGGAATTAATCCTCTACCTTTGTTGCGTCAGAATAACGCAATAATTAAAATAAGAGGTAATGGGAAGAAAAATCATTGTTAAAGGTTTTGAAGAAGGAGATAAGTTGTCTTTTGAGGAAGAAAAAAGAGAACTTGTCAAAGTTCGTAAGAGATTATTTAATAAGGTGGTAGATGGTGAGAGAGATAGGACGTTGATGGCCTTGGTAAGTAAGTTTCAGACTCTGAGGTATGAAGATCTGGAAGAAGTGTATAATGATGGCTGTTTGGTGTTGTGGGATAAGTTCATGGATGAAGAGTTTGAGTTGATAGAGAAGAGTATTGTATGGTATTTGTGGAAGATATGTGATAATATAGGGAACCATTATCTGAGAAAGGTGAATGATAATATAGAGAGCCTGGATGTGATTTTGGAGAGGGATAGTGAGAGGGTATATGATGATGCTGATGGTTTGGTGAGAGTGTTTGATGTGTTTGATGAAGAGATAGATGATGAAGCGAAGTTGAGCAGGCTAGATGAGATTTGGGAGCAGTTGAGTAATATAGATAAGATGATCTTGGAGAGTTATTATGTAGAAAAATGTAAGTTGGAAGAGATTGCTAAGAGGGTAGGATATAAGAACGCCAATACGGTGAAGAGTAAGAAAGATAAGGTGTTGAAGCGAATGTTGAAGATGATGAAGGAAAAAGAAAAAGAATAAAAATTATGGAAGAATTTAAGTATCATTATAAATACCCGCATCCGAGTGTCACCACCGACTGTGTGATATTCGGATTCGACGGAGCATGTCTGAAGGTGCTTCTGGTAGAAAGGGGCATCAATCCTTACAAAGGTCGCTGGGCATTTCCTGGCGGCTTCCTGAAGATGGATGAGTCGGCTCTGCAAGGTGCCAAGCGTGAGTTGTTCGAGGAAACAGGACTGAAGGATGCCTACATCCACCAGTTCCATGCCTTTTCCGATCCCCAGCGAGATCCACGTGAGCGAGTCATCACCATTGCCTACTATGCGCTGGTACGCATCAGTGAGGTCAAGGCAGGTGATGATGCAGCCAAGGCACAGTGGTTCCCTCTCGATAAGGTGCCTTCATTGGCGTTCGACCACGACCAGATTCTCCGCGAGGCCACCATCGCCTTGCGGCGTCAGATCCACTTCGAGCCCATCGGCTTTGAGCTGCTTCCAGAGAAATTCACCATGACCCAGCTTCAGCATCTCTATGAAGCCATCCTTGATGTCAAGTTCGACCGTCGAAACTTCTCCAACAAGATGCTGCATCTGGGCATTCTCACCCAGCTGGAGGAGACGGTGATCCTACCCAACAAGAAAGAAGCCTTCCTCTATAACTTCAATGCCGAGAACTATCAGGTGCTGAAGCAAAAAGGCTTTCGTCTGGAATTTTGAAAAAATTGGAGATTAGTTGGTGACCTTTTCACCATAAGTGGTAATAATAAACGGGAACGAAACAATCATTAAGGACCAAAAATGATTATCTATGGATAACTTACAACGATTTCTGACAGCACAAGATGGCAAGACCATCCATGGAAACACGCTCTATGAGCAAGCTCTGATAGAAATTCAGGAAGGATCACTTGGATTTGAATGTTGGATGAGGTATGTATATCCTCAGTTAAAAATGTCAGGGACTAGTAAACTGACTGAGTTTTATGGCCTTAATGGAAGGGAAGAAGCAGAGCAGTATATAAATCATCCTTTTCTCAAAGAAAGATTGATTAAGGCTACTCAAATTCTATTGGACATAGACAAGCCAATCTATGAAATCTTCAGCCATCTCGGTATCTTAAAGATCCGTTCCTGCATGAAACTATTTGCCTCTGTTTCTGACGAGCCAATCTTCAAAAAAGTGCTGGCAAAATATGGATGGAAGTGAAATATATATAATAACAATAATGTATGGAAATTAAAATCACAGCAGTCAAATTTGAAATTGTTAATGGTAAAAAGACTGGAAAGTCTTTCTCTTTCCGTTTGGATCCTAAAAAGATGGCTGTCTATAAGACAGAAGCTACACTAAGAAAAAAGATCGACGAATATGTGGCCAAAAGCGGGGTGTTTAAGAGAGAGGAACTGACTGAACTAAAATATAGCATGAAAGAATTTTTGGAGGAGTGGAAGAAACAAATACCAATAGTGGAAGCCGAAGAACTGGCTAAGGCAGAGGCGTCTCCCAATAACCCTGAAAGCAGAATCACTCCCGATCATATCACTAGGCTCGGGGCCAATGAAGTGTTCGTCTTTGGTTCCAATGAACAGGGCCTTCATTATGGTGGCGCAGCCAAAGCGGCTTACGAGAGTTTTGGCGCAGTCATGGGAATAGGCAATGGATTGCAAGGAAAGAGTTATGCCATCCCCTCCATGAGCGGATTGGGCATCATGGGTGAATACGTGAAAGAATTCTGTGAGTTTGCTAAAGCCCACCCAGAAAAGCGTTTCCTTGTCACTCCTATTGGCTGTGGTATAGCTGGATACCATGAAGTTGATGTGGCACCATTATTTGCTGATTGTGTAGAACTGCCAAATGTCACTCTTCCTGCTTCTTTCTGGGATGTCCTAGGAGATTGAAACAATCTGATTTTCCAGAAGATGCTGGCTAGATATGGGTGGAATTATAATAGAATAATTGCATTTGCAATAAAATGAGCTATCAGGTATTATTTGTTTGAAGTTCTTGGCATAATTATATTGCAGATTGAAACTATTATGTTATATTTGTATTTAGATTTTGGCAAATCTAGATAAGTTAGTTTTATAAAGAGCATCAGATATGAAGAACCCATATATATCCCAAATCCTTTCTATTAAGGAAGAAGTCAGGAAGCAGCTTCCCTATGGTCTTGAGACTACAGGAAATTTGATGTTGGAGTTTATGAGTAAGAGCAAGGATGAACAGCAGAGAGAAACTGCTGCCTTCATCAAGGCATCTAAGAAAATGCCAGAAATGGTAATGGTTTTCGATTTCGCCATGTCTTTGCTACAACACGATGTCATTCCTATTCGCGAATCCATTTATGACACAGGCATTGATGGGATAAAAGAAATGAACGATCATTGGGCAGATAAGTATGGAATAGATGAAAGCAATAAAGGCAATACTAAAGCATACAATTTCTTCAATTGGCTGGTTCTAAGATTGCCGGCGAAAGAGGAAATGAAGAAGTACGGACTAATCTATTAAATCTTGAAATAATGATAGAACATTATTCACATAAAATACAAAATGCTATTCAGAAAGAACTATTTAAGGCCAATAGTTCTATAAAGATAGCTGTCGCATGGTTTACTAATGACTTGCTTTTCCAGCCTTTGTTGCTGAAACTTGGTGCTGGCGTTAGTGTTGAACTTATACTGAACAAAGATGATATAAATAATTCGGATGATAATGAAGTGGACTTTGACGAATTTGTCAAAGCAGGAGGAGTGCTAAGGTGGAATGACACCAAGCAACTTATGCATGAGAAGTTTTGCATTATAGATGAAAAGATTGTTATTTATGGTTCATATAATTGGACAAATAAGGCAGAATATAATGAGGAATCAATTGCTATTGCAAGACAAGAAAAGGGTACTATAGATTTCTATAGTGATAAGTTTGAAAAGTTATCTGAAAAATATAGCGCGGTAACATACACAGGAAAGTCTTATGTTGATGATTCATACGAAGCCACAGAAGACTTTCTTGAAAATCAAACTGATATTTCAACTATAAATTCTATCAATCAATCTTTTATTGATACAGTCTACAATAAGGGGAAATTTCCTTCTCATATGTATAATATTAGTAAAGCAAGATTATACCCTACTATTTATTTAGAATTTCCCAAATTGTATTTTTATGATGAGTTGACAACTCATCCTTATAGTGACGACTATAATACAGCTTGTAATTTCGTAGGTAAAAACGGCGATGTACTTTTTTTGCTTGAAGCACAAAACTTTACGCCTATCAATGATTTTTTCTTTACCGACTATAGATGTGTGGGTGACAACCTGAGAGGGGGATATCCAGATGGGATTATATGGTTGAAAGTAGATAGAAAATGGGGACTTTTTGACAAAGAAAAAAGAATTTTTAGCATACCCCCAATATGTGATGATTTCATGTATTCCACACAAGACTTTACACAATTTGTTATTATTATTAAAGGCAAATATGGTGTGGCAGATATAGATGGAAATATTGTATTAGATTGGGTGTTTGATGATATAAATATTGATGGCCATGACATATTTCGGGTAAAGATCGATAACAAAAGAGCAATAATAGAAAATGGTCACTTGAAATAGAAATTCCTTTATATAATTGAATTATGAAAAGAGAATACATAGAACCTACAACACCTAGCTTAGACGAGCAGATTTCTGAAAGAAAAAAGCTTCTTGAGCATTATAAATTGGACATGGTATATGGACAAGAAGCTCTCTGTCTTCTTGCAAATAGAAGAAGAATCGAGATAGGTGATAGTATTCATGGTAATGTTGGAACTGAACAATACAAAGAAGGTGTAATTAACTACCTAGTTGAAATAAAAAATCATTTGTTGAGATTAACAAATTTGGCGGGTTCGCAAATTATTACCATAGGAACAGAAATATTTATAGACGATAATATCAATAATATTTTTGCGAGCAAAGTAGATAATACACTTTCTGGTGTTTTTGCTTTTTATTATAATCATCTTGGTGATAAGCAATTGGTGACCTTTACATTTGAATATATTAATTTGGCTCTTCCTGAATATAGTGTTAAAACTTTAGCCCCAACAGGAAAATTTGTCTATCCTTATAATGAGGAGTTTCATGATGTGTACGATAAGGCAAAGAAATGCGATACGCACCTTGACTTATGGAATACATTAAAAAATTCGTGTATTAAGGTATGCGAAGTAAAACAATACCGTGATTGTTATTTTTGGAAAGATGAAGTATCAAAGCGTAGTTCAACCCCCTCTCTACGGAGTAAACGCTCAGTTCCGTTGTTTGTGTTTTGCTTTGCTCATAAGGAATGTCAATCAATAGCCCATTATATGAATAATCCACGCTTATATCACGGGAATTATAGGGCATATAAAGGTGAAAAAGGGAAATGGGGTATTTGTATTGATAAAACGGGAGAGGAAATTGTAGATTGCTTTTTCGATAATATTATATGGGGTGAGAACCATGTTCGCTTTTACAAAGACGGGAAGGTGGCGATATGTAGAATTGAGCAAATAGAACATCTTAAGGGATGAATTATGAATGCTATATTGGAGAACAAAGAATTACTAAAAAGAACTTTGCTAGCTTCATGACGAGACGGGGTAGGTGGAGTTTAAGCATAACAGTGATGAGCCGCACATGATTAGTGAGGACATCAGCGCATAGGATAATAACTGATAAAAACAAAACGTTATAGAGATATGAACAAGAACGACATAAAGAAACTGTTGCAAGAGGGTGAACGGCTGACGTTGGAGGCAAAGCAGGCCAAAACGGAGGTGCCCAAGTCGGTTTGGATGAGCTATTCTGCTTTCGCTAATACGATGGGCGGAATCATCTTATTAGGTGTTTCTGAGAACTTGAAAGAGAAAGACCTTGCAAAGAGATTTCGAATAGAAGGGGTGGATGATGCAGAAAGAATCCAGAAAGATTTCTGGAATACCATCAATAGTAATAAGGTGAGTGCCAACATCCTAACGGATAATGACGTGGAAGTGACGGATGTGGATGGTAATCATGTTGTATGTATTCATGTACCGATGGCAGATTGGCATGTAAAACCTGTCTATCTGAATGAGAATGTCTATAAGAATACGTACAAACGTAACCACGAGGGAGACTACCATTGCACGGAACAACAGGTGAGGGCAATGATTCGTGACTCCTACGAGGGAGGAAACGACGGAGCATTGATGGAGCATTACGACATGGATGATGTTGATCCAGACACGCTGCATCGATACCGCACACTGTTTCAGTTCCGAAATGAAGGACATGTATGGAACGATGTGGACGACAAGACTTTTTTGAAGAATCTTGGTGGCTATATCGTTGAACGTGAGACAGGCAAAGAGGGATTGACAATGGCAGGCCTGATGATGTTTGGCAAGGGACTGTCGATACAAGAGCGATTTGCCAACTTCAGGATGGACTATATTGACTTCTGCAATCTGATAGGTGAAGAGCGTTATAGCGACCGACTGACCTACGATGGACGCTGGGAGAACAATTTGTATCAGTTCTTTAGCCGTGTGATTCCCAAAGTGACCTTCGACCTTCCACGTCCATTCCGGATGGAAGGTATTCAGCGAGTGGATGACACACCCCTGCATAAAGCAGTGCGCGAGGCATTTACGAACGCCATTATCCATGCTGATATTATGCTGGAGGCGGGGGTGCTGCGGATTGCGAAGCATGAAGACCGTCTGGTTTTCCGCAATCCTGGGTTGCTGATGCTGCCTCTGAAGGACATCTATGAAGGCGGTGTATCAAAAGCCCGTAACCCCAAGATTCAGAATATGCTAAGGATGATTGGCTATGGTGAGAACCTTGGATCTGGCTTCCCAATGATACTTAGTGCTTGGAAAGAGGCTGGTTGGGGTAAGCCTATATTGGAGAACCGCTTGGATGTGGATGAGGTCGCCTTGGTGCTCCCAATTAGGCGTATTGAGGGCAGCGCTCCTAAAAGTGACCCCAAAAGTGACCCCAAAAGTGACCCCAAAAGTGACCCCAAAAACAGGAAAAGTGCCCCCAAAAAGTTATCTCCGCAAGAACGGCTTGACATGATTATTGCTCATATCAAAGGAAATCCGTCGATTACTCGCGAAGAAATCGCAGATATGATTGGTGTTGGTCGTACTACTATATTGAAGGATCTTCGAATCCTGAGAGAACAATATGGCGTACACTATGAGGGGCCGAGCAAAACCGGCAAATGGGTAATTGACAAATGAAAATTGCTTGTAATTTGCCCAAGTATGATGAACTTGAACATTTGGATGATGATTATTGTTTCCTTTCGCTACCTGTGTCTAGGCTGCAGGGCAGCGTATGCACTGGAAGCATCAAAGCAGGGGCAGGCTTTGGCTACGTGTGGCAGCTCTCTGTGGCCTATGATGCGGGCGGATGGATAGCGTTCCTTCAGTGCCTGTAGCAGAGTCAGCAGGGCGGCTTTCTGTGCCTCTGTACGGGTGTCGGCTGGGTGGCCCTGGGCGTCTAGGCCTCCTTCGTAGCAGATGCCTATGGATATGCTGTTGTAGCCTTTGGCGTGGGCACCGCGTACGTGTTCTGGGAGCAGTTGCACCACTTCTCCACTTTGCCTCACATAGTAGTGGTAGGAGGGTTGGCCGAATCTCTGACGGCCTGTGGCGATCAGAGCTTCGGTACTGAAGGGACGGTTTGCTCTCGTCGCTGAACAGTGGATTATTAGTAATTTTATTTCTTTCATCTTTCGTTTTTTTCTTTGTTTGTTCGTTCGTTCATTCTTTCCCGCAGGGGAAAGAACGAACCAAGAAAGGCTGCCCGACTGCATTTTCTCCGCTAAAAATCGTTCACGTTTTCCTAAGCGCTGCAAGACGAGCCCCTTCGGGTCCCTAATTGGTGCAGCGCTTTTAACGGAAAACGCTCACGATTTTCTTAACGCTCCAAAAATGAGGTCGGGGTGGGGGGTACAACATCGCTTCGCTCGTTGTACGTTTTATGGTGAGGGTTTGAGTGTGGAACCAAGCTTGCTTGAGACGCTCGATAGATCTGATGCAAGTATCGCTCAATTCTCAATTCTCAATCCTCAATCCTCAATGACCTTACATGCAGCTCTGCACAGCCAGGGAGCCCAGGATGGCGGTGATCACAGTGGCCACTACCTGAAGAATCTGTTTGATGGTGTTCCATTTGAAGTTCATAACTCTGAATGTTTTAATTTTTGAATGATTTATTTTTTGCATTTTTGCATTTTTGCATTTTTGCATTTTTGCATTTAAAAAAAGCTGGGGACAGTGAGCGCAAGGCGCGTACAGGACAGTTTTGCGTGTGTTATGGAGTGTTTGTAATGTCGTGTACAGAAAGTCTCCCATTGGTGTCCTCGCTGATCCCCCCGGACACTCACTGCCAGCCCAGAACCTCAGGGGCTTAGCCTATGCCGCCATCGCCTCCGGTGTTATCACCTCCACCAGTGTTGTCTCCACCTGTTTCAGTGGAACCAGTGTCGGTGCCTGATGGGTTAGTACCCGATGGGTTGGTGCCAGTGCTGTCCTCATCGTCAGTTCCGTCGGTTTTCTTCTTCTTGCCTTCGACGAGATCCTTCACGTTCATGAACGTAGCCTTCTCCTTCAGCATCTTCGAAGAGAGGTTGCTCACATCCGTGCGAGAGGGGGCAAAGCAGAGGAACAGTCCCTTGATGTTCACGCCCAGGTTGTAGTCCTCGGCATTATCCACGCTGGAACTCTTTACCGAGAGGTAGAATGTACCCAGCTCACCGAACTGTACCTTCTTGCCCTCCAGCAGTTGCTCCAGGATACAGGCCTGTAGCTTGTTGGCCACACCCAGACAGACATCCGGTCCATACACCGAGTTGTGTTCCGACACATGCTTACAGAGCTCCTGATAGGTCATGGTCTTGGTAGAAACCACACGACCGAAGTGACGGCCATAAGCCGCAGAGTTCTTGATCTTGTTTTCGTAAACCTTGATTAGAATAGGCATAACTAAACATTGAACATTAAACATTGAACATTGAGCATTATTGCTGCGCGCTTCACAATAATCGCTAATCTTCATCAATGATTTTCATTGACAATGCAAAGTTACGACATACCAAAAAGGCACTTTCCTGTTAATGTAGGTTAGGGTAGGTTATTGCAAGTTAATGTGGGTTAGTTTTGTGCATCGTTGTGATATCTATGCAGAAGTATTCGCAGAGCCAGCGGACCACGTGGGGAGGGATGCTTCTGGCTCCAGGAGGGTAGCTCTCAAGATAAATCCGTAGTGACTTCTTCCTCTTCTTCGGCTACATCCTCTATCAAAGATGCATTATACTCCTCCACCAGGCTTTTGAATAATTCGGCATCACTTTCATTTTCAAACCTATGCTTAACAATTGACTTGATATTTTGGTTCTTTATTTTCTTCCCCATCATTCTAAACCATGATATATAGTCCATTATATCATCCTCATTAGTAAGGTCGTAAATCTTACTGAACGGATTTGCTATTTTATCATGAACCCCCTTAACAATATGTTTGTATTTTTTTACCTTAGCCTTATATTCTTGAAGTTTTCCTTTCAGGTCTCCCTGATTTTGTTGTCGTTTGAGTTCTGCTAGAGTTTCCTGATATTTCTTTTTCAATTCCATCAGTTCTTTCTGATATTCCTTTTTCAATTCCATCAATTCATTCCTATGTTTCTTTTTCAGCTCCTTCATATCTTTTTTATAGTTTAGGAAGTCATTATGCTCTAATTTATCCTTAAGGAAACGGTTATAAAATTGATGATAAGATAAAAGATAATCTGCTGCTTCTTCATTAACAGTAATTGATAGGATTGCTTTCTTCATTGATCTATTGATGGGAATCCTCCATAAACAAAAGATCCAAAACAACTGCATCATTGCATAAACACTGGATATTTGCTGATAACCCATTATACTTAAGGTCTTGACATCTTCTTCGTTTACAGTAAGGCCTATTGACAGCTCTCCTTTCTCCAATTCTGGTTCAGGGTTCACTTCCAGGAATGGTTTGATCTCTTCTCCATCATAATAGGGAAATGTGCTTTGAAGCCATTCCTGTTTATATTCAATCCAAGCGTTTACGGAATCAACAAATTCTTCTTTTTGTGGATCACTTTGACAGAACTCCTCAATATATGCAGTTTCTAATTCAAAAACAGCCTTATGGAAGACGATACACAACTCAATATCATCTATATTATAATTAATGATCTTACTGGTTCTTTGTTTGGTCTCACTATATGGAAACGATATGCCAACACAGGTGAGTTGGTGTTTCACAAAGGTTAATGCCATTACCTCTACCACTTCTCTATTTTCTCGTATTTTCACAACGATATGTCTGTGTCCATAAGCACGCAAGAGCTCAATGAGATACAATTTAGCATTTTCGAATCTATTTTCCATAACCTAATTTTAAATTATACTATTAGATTTGCAAAGATAAGGAACAAAACAAATATTTCAAGAATCTCTATCGTTCTTGTTGTAACTTTATTTGTTATGCCATAAGTTTATAAACCTAATATGTCTTTATTTTCCCTCGCGTTGTGACATCTATGCAGAAGTATTCGCAGAGCCAGCGGACCACGTGGGGAGGGATGCTTCTGGCTCCAGGAGGGTAGCCCATTTGGGTGAGCTGTGGCTCCAAGGGGCGGAGCCAGTTGTTGAACGTGCGGAGTGATACGCCGGCATGATCGGCCATCTGGGTTCTTGTCATTGATTTCATCTTGAATTATGAATTATAAATTATGAATTATGAATTTCAAGTTTCGCAAGCTGATGCCGTAGGCATCTTATAGGGTAGCCAGCCATGCAATGGCTGGATAAATAGCGGCCATTGAATGCGTGCCTTTAGGTACGCCACCCACAATTTGTTGCATACCTACGGCACGCTGTCTCTCTGTAGCATCCATATTACCAGCCATTGACATGGCTGGCTACCCTATTAAGCCCCTCTGGGGCTTTGTCTCACAGAATGCTAGCATCACTTGCTATACTTGAGCAGATTTTTTTATTCTGCATGGAATTTCGTTTAATTCGGTAAATTCGTGGTTTATAATTTCAGCCTTTATCCGTTGGGCTTGCAGGCTCTATTCGGTGCGTTTAGAGGCTTTAAACGGAACGTTTGCAGGCTTTATTCTATTTGATTTTAGGGTTCATTTATTCAACTTGTGACGGATGTGACGGATAAAATACGACTTTTTATATAGAAATATATTTGGTTCGAACCAAATGTATTTCCTATACGAAAGTTACATATATAAGCGTCACATCCGTCACATAAGATTTTAAAAAGACAATTTGTTTTGAGTAGGATTACCATTATCGTCCTTTTTATCAGACACTTGCGAATATCCTTCAGCTGAAATCAAGGCCTGAAGTTCATTATTGGGAATCTCAAATACTTGATAGAACATTCCATCTCGATAATGCTTATAGGTAAATCCCAGCCGTTTCATTATTCCTCCTATCAGCTTCGAAGAAAACCCACGACCATTGCCGCCTCCTATCTGCTGTGCGATGTTGGCAGCTGTGAGCCACTTCACGGGAGTGTCCGTGAGCTTGGGCTTGCGATAGCGCTGCAGGATGAGCTGCTCCTCATCACTCATCACGCTGAAGGCACGGTTTTGCTCCTCCACGCGCTCCTTCTCCTCCAGGTCGAAGTAGTAGCGGAAGCCATCGCGATGCTGGTCGCGCAGCTGGGCATAGAGCTGGTCGTAGTTCATCTGCCAGTTGTGAGGATCGTCTATCCTGCTCACCTTGAAGCAGAGCCAACGGCGGTTGCCCGTCTCATCCGTGAGGAACTCCTCCGTGTTGCCCGTGGCACAGAACGAGGCCAGCCTGTGGCGCACCTCAGGGAACCGTCCGTAGGGCTTGCGCTCCTTCACCTTGACGCTGGTAGCCAGCGACTTCAGTTCCGAGAGCTCCCGCTCACGGCTCACCCCCACCTCCTCTATCTCCACGAAGCAGTTCTCTGCCAGGGCTATGTGGTCGTCCTTCGAGGCGAAGGAGTTGTGCGCATTCTCCCAGAAGTAAGGCCGCAGTACGGGAGGGAGCAGGTAGCGGAAGAAAGTGGTCTTGTAGATGCCCTGCGGACCTATGAGCGTGAAGATGGTCTGGTTGGCTTGCTCGTCGCTCATCCATGTGGCCACACTCGCTACCAGCCACTTGTGCAGCGCCCACTGCATCAGCTCCTGCGCCTCCTTCGCACTCTGCCGCTCACTCACAGGCTCCGCCGTGACATGAGCCGCCAGCTCCGCCACACGGTCAATCCCGTCCCAGCTTTGCAGTCCGTTGATATAGTCACGCACAGGATGCACCAGTCGGGCAAAGTCGCTCTGTATCACGTCCATCACATCCGCCTTCAGCACACGCTTCCCCGTATCCTTGGCGATGGTGCAGCGCAGCGAGGCCACCGCCCTGCCATCCATCTGCTGCCACTCGTCACCCTTGTTTCGGTTGCAGAAGAACGTCTGATCAGTCACCTGGTTGTACATCAGCTCTATGTGATGCTGTATGAGCCAGGAGCATATCTCCTCCATGGTGATCATAGACACCTCACCACGGCTACGCCCCTGCTTGTTCAGTCGCCAGGTGCCATGCAGGCTCTCATACTTTTTGTACAGCCAGTCTATGGTGCGCCTGCGCTCCTTCCCGTCATACTCTGCCCACTCCTGTTCAGCCCACGTCTGCAGGTCATCCTTGTCACATCCCAGACGGTTGAACGCATAGGCCGCATGCAGCACATAGTCATGATGCGTGCCCGCCCCGAACTCTATGTCGCGCCTTGTCATCATCTGCTTCACCACAGGCCATGCCAGCTCAGGCTCCGCACTGTGCGTGCCCTTGGCATACTCCTTGCGAGGCTTGCCAGACTCCCTGCCCTCAGAGAAGTTCTCCTGCAGCATCTCTTCCTCCGTCACCTGGAAAGGCACCGCCTCGGGGTTGAAGTATACCTCCGGATCATGCGCCAGGCCCGAGAGCCTGTTCACGTTGCCGCACTGCCTGTCGTAGGGAGTCCCCGCCAGCTCCGCATAGAGCTCGTTGGCCTTCTTGTAGGCTGCTGCATAAGGGATGGCGTTGAGGTGAGCATTCCCATCAGCCCGCTCGAAGATGCTAATGGCCCTGAGTCCGTCGCCCACTGTGCGATAGAGCAGGAACGTGTGAGGATCCGCCTTGCACCGCTGGAACGCCTCCTCCCGATGCTCCACATGGTCTATGTCACAATACACCAGCCCCGTGAACGAGGTGATGTGTGTGACCTGCTTCCCCATGCCGTTGAAGAGCACCGCCACCGAGAACGATGGCATCTTCTGCTCCTTGATTTCCCGCTTCGCCACCTGTGGGCTCACGTTATGCTCCAGCCTGTGATAATCCTCTGTAAGTTGTTTCACCCAACTGTCGTGTTTGATCAGTCTCACCACCTCATAGATGTCGATGGCCCTGCTTTGGTAAGCCGTGTTATTCTGAAACAGGCTGACGCGTAAATTCTTGATGTCCATTAGATTGAATTATAAAATTGTAAATTATGAATTATTTCTTCATTTTTTCATTCGTCGTGTTTTGGTCTATTATCACCTGAATTTCCTCGGAGTTGCCATATTCCCAGAGAGACTTGCCAAGGTCATTCCAGATGGTGTCAAAACTTTTTTCATCCATCACTGCTGCCAGCAATAAGAAAAAACGTGTCAATGTATCCCCTTTATGCGTGAACATCTTTTCTGGATTGAATATGTCACCGTTGAAATACCCAGCTTTCAATACAAACCACCTAAAGCCCCGATACTGTTTGTTCACCACTCCTAATACACACTCTGCGAGAGATACCAAAACTTCTTTTCCTATCATAACTTGTTGTTATTTAAAAAGTTAATAATTGCTGCGAAGTAGCCAGAAGCTTAATTTCGCTCAGCGAAATTATAGCTTCTGAAATTGGCATTTTGAGAGAACTCTCAAGGTTGGTGATACTATCTTAAGTTAGATGTGCTCCGTTAAGGTTTTTTATGATTTCAGGGCTGTAGGAGTGTAATCCATTACTCGCAAACTGAAAATGCGTATTTACGCAAAAATAGTAAATAGATATGGTGATAAATCGTGATATCCATCTCCAGAAACTTATTGAGAGTAAGCACAGTTGGCCAACCCGACTAAGTTGGAAAACACTTTTCTAACCGTGAAACATAGCAATATCTCGTATGTGATTACAGAAGACTTAATCACTCGCTATGTGGATAATGATGGAATCACTTATATGAATATCTATGAGTTTTTGCTTGACGAAAATAGTTTAAGGGTGTAAAACAATCTTATTTCCTTCATTTCATACACCGAAACCAACATTTCATACATTTTTCATAGCCTGATATTTGATTTTTCAAATCAAGTTTTTATCTTTGTGGTGTCCTCACGCTGGTACTTCTTCTTAGGTGGGAGTGAAGGGTGGGACGATTACATATTGGAAAGGCGTATATCATGCGCTTTGTTCTTGGCATTCTGTAACCTAGGAAATTACATTCACAGTCATGAACATAGCAGCGATAGACGCCCACTTGGGTATGATTTTGTTATGCCTTAACTATACCTTATATATATTAAGATATAGATTCCACTGAGGCATATACTTTCATATCAGCGTGGGGTCTTAGTTGCTCGTTCTACTGTGATGGGCAATCCTAGGGCCTCAGAATGCGTGAGCGAGCACTGGTACAGGCTCTCACGCTTTTCTTTTTTATTAATAATGTAAGGACAGATTGTTTATATTATGGATTATACGTTAATTGCAAACTCTGGGATTCATATAACTACTCTTGACGTTGAAATTAATACAAGAGAGAGGTTTGCTTTATGCTTCCATGAGTGGTATGACACCACAGATGGGTTATGGATACTTGACCTAGCGCAAGAAGTTAATACTGAGACAAATCGATACTATTACAAAAAGAGGGATCTGTTCGAAAATGGTTATCTAAAAAATGCAACTGGTAATGGAGATATTGACGTCAGTGCCTTAAATGATGATGGTATCAAACCCTTAAAGATTGACGAAGATATGTGTGCTGGTGTGAGCGGTGAAATATTCAAAATGAATTTTACTGATCGTAACAACACACTCTCAGCCTTTGAAAACAAGTGGCTTCCAGTCCCATATTTCTTGAAACGAGGTGTAACACGTTTCAATTTTGGTCCTCTAAATTGGTCTCGTTTTAAACTTGTACCTCGTAAGCGAAAAGATGAAAGCGTTAAATCTTACAGAGTGCTTTTAGCATTTGATACACGAACATCCAATACATCAAATGAATACGAAGAGTGTCCTGTATTCTCTGATTTCAATAATGAGAAGAAATTCGAAGTATGTAAAAATGAATATCTTCTTATGGACTTTTGTTCGCCCAAAAAGGAAACAGAATATATTAACAAGTATCTTTTTGAGTTGGTACATCCAGATTTGCGAGGTGTAGGCCAAGTACATTCAAATCCAAAACTTAGCTACATCGCGACTTATTTCCTTTTGGTAGACTACATAGCTCAAAAAGAACTTTTCCCCAAAATTACTCTATATAAGGATGCTAATGTCGTAGTCAAAGATGTTGACATGGTGGTTGATATTGGCAATTCTCGTACGACTGCTCTTCTTGTTGAAGACAATTCCAATTTTAACCAAGTTAATCAATTAGAACTTATTGATTATACTTCCTTGCTTGATGATACTTCAACTAAAGTAAACATCTATAAGGAACCATTCGATATGCGCCTTGCGTTCCGCAAAGTGGAATTTGGCAACATTGGGATTAAGGGTAGCAAACAATTTGTATACCCAAGTTTGGTAAGACTTGGAAAAGAGGCAAACTTCCTTATGCATCGTGCATCTGAGTCTGACTCTGTCAAGGAAAGCCTTTCGACAATGTCCAGCCCTAAGAGATACCTTTGGGATGGCAAAAGGAGTAAAGAAGAGTGGAAATTTATGGTATTGGATGGAGAGACAACGAATAACATTCTTGACATTCCTGGTATTTCTGAACATCTTCAAAGTGATGGACGTATTGCACCAAATGCATCTGGTGGCCAGTCGTATCATTATTCTAAGAGGTCACTAATGACATTGGCATTTCTTGAGATGCTTACTCAGGCACAAACCCAAATCAACAGCGACAAATATCGCACCGATAGAGGCGAAAAGACTATGCCTCGAAGAGTTCGTCGAATTGTTGTGACATGTCCAACTGCTATGTCAAAACTTGAGCGTGAGGCATTAGTAAAATGTGCAAGCGATGCTGTTAAGTTACTCAATCTGTTTAAGGAAGTGGATTATAAGGTTGACGTTATTCCTTCCGCTCCTTCTTTTAAGGATACAGAAAGCAAGTGGTATTATGATGAGGCGACCTGTTCTCAACTTGTCTATGTCTATGGCGAAGTTGGCTATAAGTATAAAGGTTCATGTCAAGAATTCTTCAATTTATATGGAAAAACACCTAAGGCAGGTGCACAGCCAGAACTTACAATTGGCTCTCTTGACATTGGAGCTGGTACTTCTGACCTTATGATCAGCCGCTATTCATATACAAAAGGTGATGTAACTACGATTACACCAGACCCTTTGTTTTATGATAGTTTCTATTACGCAGGTGATGAGATGCTGAATGAGCTTATTAAGAAAATTATGTTCTTTTCTCAAAACAGCGCTTTTAGAAAGAAAATGAAAGGTCTCAACGAAGTGGAGTATCGTCAGATGCTTCGAGATTTTTTTGGACCTGATCATGCCGGAGAAACCATTTCAGACAGAAAGCGTCGTCGCGATTTCAACATGCAGTATTCTGTGCCATTGATGTACCATTTCTTGGATTTGGTGTCAAAGGATTCAAAAGATTGTGTGGTTCGTTATACAGATGTTTTCGATGAATGCCCTCCAAATGAACGTGTGAAAGATGGATTTTACAAATTCTTTGGTTTTTCTGTTGAAGACCTCGAATGGAGTTATAATGTCTCGGAGGTTGCAGATGTTATATCCCGAGCTTTTGAACCATTACTAAAAAAGATAGCGACAATCATGTATGCTTATAATTGCGACATAGTTTTGCTATCTGGTAGACCTGCTTCATTAAGTCCGATACGAGATATATTCTTGAAGTACTATTCTGTTTCACCTAATAGGCTTATTCTCTTGAATAATTACTATGTAGGTCATTGGTACCCCTTTGGTAACAATACAGGATATATTGCTAATGCAAAGACAATTGTTGCCATGGGAGCTCTTGTAGGGTATTATGCATCTTCATTAAGCGTTCTCGATAGATTTATTATTGACAAATCAAAACTTGATACAAACTTAAAATCTGTAATTAATTATATCGAAGCTTCTCGTGAAGGACAACCAATAGAATATTTTATCACTCCAGAAAAGAACGTCGGAGAGTTAATGGTAAGTTCTTTGCCGACCACATTGAATGTTCGTCAGATTGGATTTGATTCATACCCAGCGAGAAAACTGTATGTCATTGACTTCAATCAATATCGCATGGCAGATAGAATACGCAACAAAGCTATAAGTGAAGGTAATCCGATTAGTGACGCTCAAGTTCTTGCAAAGGTGAAAGATATGGTTGATGACTTACGCCTTCGAATGCCTTTCCGATTAACTATTGAACGTGATGTAGAAGACAAAGAAAAATTGTCTATTACCTCAATAACTGATAGAAATGGTAATGACCTTGCAGACAAAATGATTGAGATAAATATCCAAAGTTTGGGCGCAGATGAGCGCTACTGGCTAGACACAGGTGCATTTGAAATTCAATAAAGAATAGTTATGAAACAAGATATCAATTTACAGATAGAAGTAATTGAACGCTCAATTGCATGGGCTAAGAAATTCACGAAGGATTCGTTTCCTATTGAAGAACTCAAGGAATATCGCCGAACCCTTAGAAGAATAGCAAATTCTCTTGAAGAGAATTGTTCTGCAGCAGCATATGGAGAAAGTCAAGTAGGTAAATCATATTTGATGAGCAGTTTGTTGTCTACTGCAGATTCTCCATTTGTGATAACCAATGATGGCAAAGAGTATAGTTTCATTGATGCATTGAATCCTAGTGGTGGTAATACCTCTCAAACAGAATCTACTGGTGTTATTACCCGATTTACCATAAACAATGACAATGAAACGATGAAGGATTTTGTTAAGATTAAGAATCTTTCCGTTTCAGATTTGATCATGTTGCTTGTTGATTCATATTATAATGATCTCAAACTAGACAGCAGTAAAGTGCTGCTACATGATGCAATAAATGATGAACTTACAAAAGTTCAATACCTGTGGTCTACGAAGAGCACACCTGTTCAAGATGCTCTGACTGAGGATGATGTCAAAGACATTAGTGATTATATAGAAGACGTACTGGGAAGTAACACCGTAAATATTACACGTTCTGATTTTCGTAAGATAGTCGCCCCAAAGATACAGTTCGTTTCTAGTGAGAATTGGGTCAAGGTTTTCAGTATTTTATGGAATAAAAATGAGGAATTAAGCCATTTGTTCAGTCTTTTGGTAAACGAGTATAAGAAAATCAATTTTGAAACGGAGGTTTATGTGCCATTTGAAGCAGTTCTTAGAGATAAGGGCACATTGTTGAAAATAGAGTGGCTTAACTCGGTTTGTGGAATACCTCATGTAAGTGATACTGATGTATTAACAACAGATGTTTATAATGCAAAAGGAGAATTATTAGCAACATCTTTCAGTAAATCATCTCTCTCTGCATTGATTGCCGAACTTACTTTTGTTTTGCCTAAACAAATAGCCAATGAGCGCAAATTCCTTAATAAGATAGACCTTCTGGATTTCCCAGGAGCTCGCTCTAGAGAAAAGTTTAAGGAACAGGAAATTTCAGATGTGCTCCCTACCATTCTTCGTCGTGGAAAGGTAGCATATTTGTTCAATAAGTATTCGCGTTCACTTCGTATAAGTTCGGTTCTATTCTGCCATCATAATGATCAAAAGTCCGAACCGTCTCTTGGGGATACTATTAACGGGTGGATAGAAAAAAATATCGGAAATACTCCAGAACAACGTGCAGAGGATTTGGCACGCACAAATGGCATCTCTCCGTTATTCTTGATAGCAACAAAATTCAATAAAGAATTAAAGCGTACAAGCAATGATTTGCCAAACAATACAGAAATGTTAGCAGAACATTGGAAACGTTTTAAAACGGTACTACCAGAAATCATTAGACCAGCTACGTGGTTCGATAATTGGGTTACGAAAGGTGGTATGTTCCGTTCCGAAGCATTCCAAAGTATCTATATGCTTCGAGACTTTTACTGGTCTATGGAGACTCGTGTTTTTGATGGTTATGACAGTAGAACAAAATCCCCAGAGACTAATCGCCATATAGATCCGGATTATCCAGATTTTTTTGAAAATTTGGAGCATAGTTTTTTGACAAATGATTTTGTTAAACGGCATTTTGCTGATCCAAAGAAATCATGGGATGAGGTGTCTTCATTGAACAGTGATGGTTCAAAGGCTATCATACGTGATTTGGATTCCATATCAGGTGTGTTGGATGCTGCTCGACGAGAAAAGTATTTAAAGGAACTTAAGACTATTCGTGATGAGATTATTAACAAACTCACCACTTACTATGAACCAGAAGACAAAGAGGAGAATAACATCAAAACGCGAACAATAGCAGGAGATATTCGTCTATCGCTTGATTTGTGTATCGGTACCAAACCTGAGACATTTGGTCGTATCATTGATCAATTAATGATTCCTGTAAGCGATATTCGTAAGATTGCTTATGACATAGTTGTTTTGAAAACAGAAATGCCAGTCGATTTCAATGAGATATTGCTTATAAGGACGCTGGCAAGAATTAATCCATCAGATGATAAGGGAATCAACATTCAGAAATTGTGCAATTATTATGCTAGAGGAGTTGAAGATCTTGAGAGTTCATTCTCAAAGAAGGGATTCTCCATTGAAGATGTCGTTTCCACAGAGTGTGATGTTGCAGCTACTGTTGCTGATGTTGTGTCAAATAGAATACTTGAGTATTGGGGCAATTTTATAAACAAACAAGTTACAGGACTTGATAAGTACTTGCCTCATTCAGACGAGGTCGCATTTATGCTTCAAAATCTTTGCAAAAGATTAGGTTTACAGCGCACTATCGCAGAAAGGATAGATGCCTATTCAAGAGTATTTCCAAATACGGATTTGCCAAATGCGATTGCAGATTATGCTTCCCTAACGCTTAATAACTTTGTAAGTTCAATTGGGCGTTCCTACATGAGTGAGAAAGACATTGAAACTATTCGCAAAAAGGCAAACTCTTGTAAGCTAGAGATAGATTTATCTCCGGATGCCTGTGATTTGAATCGTAGGGAAATTAGTGTATTTGATGCATTGGAAGCTTTTGATGACGCAGAAGATCCTGCAAATGTATCATTACAGACCCTTAAGAAGTTACCGTTCTGGGATAATTTCCAGCGTTGGGAAAACTTATTGGTTATTGGACTTCTATATTCTGCAGACGTGTCACACTGTGATCCTGTAGCAAATGCTGAAATTAAAAAGATTATAGATAGCTGTAGGACTCTTTATCAATAATAAAAACTATGCCAGGAGCTATTTTTTATAATAAGAAACTGCTGGGACAAATTGACGAAACAGACTTTGTAGACCAGCAAGGTATTGGGAACGACCCTCTTTACAATCGTTTCAAGAGTGTAGAGGCCGTTGTCAAGGAACATATAGCACCACAGTATCAGTCTTTCCTTTCTTGCCCTTATTATGAGGATGGAGATATTTATTGGTATGGTGATGCATGGAATGAGAAACCACGCATTTTATCCGAGCTTTCAGGTTCGGATAAGGATAAATATGATAGAATAAAATCAGAAACAGTCGATCACTACCAAAAAGTTTTGGCTGGTTTAAATGGATTGGAATTTCAAATGATGTTCGGTGCGTTAATCCATATCAGTGATGATTTTATTTATTGCTATGACGACAAGGTTGTTATGGTAGCTTGGGGTATGCGTCCTGATCCTTATAAACATGATATTAAAGGCTCTTTCTTTAAACAAGCGACCTATTTTGATAAAAAGAAAATAACTTTTGACGTTGGAGAATATGGAACTATAGATACTTCAAAGTCAGAGCGTTACCAACCTTGTATTAATAGGGAAGAGGGCGACCGCTTAAGTGCAGTCGACATTCCGGTTATTAAGGCAAAAGACGGATATGAGTTTGTTGGTTGGGAACCTGAGCCTATTGGTTTTGAGGTATCTGACGATTTTGTCTTCAAGGCAAAATACAACAAATTACCTGCTCCTGAACAAACGGAAGAAACTGTATGGGTAACATTCCAATCTGGTGAAGGTGGCACTCTTGAAGGTGAAACTTCAATTGACGTTATTAAAGGTTCCACTCTTGAGGAATTTGACATTCCCATCCCCATTGCCTCCGATGGTTTCCGCTTCTGTCGATGGACTCCAACTATAAATTTGCCGGTAAACCAAGATACTACTTTTACGGCAGAGTTTGAGTCCAATGTCGCACACTGCATATTTGATGCTGGTGAGCATGGAACTATACAGGGTACTGCTGATATAGTAAAGCCTCTTGGGAGCTCTATTGATAATAGTGAGATTCCGAAAGTCACCCCACATAAAGGATATAAGTTTATAGGGTGGAACTTATCTCCATTGGCACCCCTCACAGCAGACAGAGTTTGTGTTGCGCAGTATGAAGTAAAATTACCTTGGTATAAGAGATGGTGGATATGGCTGACAGGTTTGTTTGCAGGTAAAGGATGCCTAAAATGGCTATTATGGTTGATATTTATCATATTATTGATTTATCTTCTGTCCTGGCTACTTGGAAGTTGTGTTGGTTGTACTGGACACAGTGCAGTAAATGGCATTGTTCCAATTGACACGATAGAGGGAAGTGATGGTAACTATGTTGAAGATAATGGCCATGCTCACCCGATTACTGATGGCACAGGCGCATTACCTGGCACCGACAGAGTTGTTGCTCCTGCTATGGGAGAAGGTGGTGTACTGCCACCTGTCGTTGAACAACCTGGGTTGCCTAATATTATGGCAAATCGTTTGTTCTTATTCATGGAGAATGAAAACGATGATGTAGAGGCATTGGCTAAAGATTTCAAACAAGCATACCCTGGTGATCAATATAGTATAATTGGTTATGATAAGGAAGTTAAACTTCTTGTTATTCAGATACCAGAAGCCGAAAGAGAGCAAATTCGCCAAACCATTAACAGTAAGATACCGAATCATAAGTTTATAGTTTTTGATGAAGAGGTATACGAGATTAGAGGTAGTATTAGTCAGTCTGCAGAAGACCTTGGTTGGCATCTTGATGCAATTCATTTGAAACAAGGATGGACCATAACGCAAGGTTCTCCTAGTGTTAAGATTGCTATTATTGATGATGGTATTCAAGCCGATCATCCGATGTTCAAAGGACGAATTGTTGATGCATATAACGTGTTCACTCAAAACAACACATTGAGTCTTGGCGAAGGTCATGGAACCCATATAGCAGGCTTAGCTGCAGGTTCTGCAGATTTTTACGATAAAGGAGCTGCAGGTGTTGCTCCGAATTGTTTATTAATGCCGATACAAGTTTTCGACAATAAGATGTGTCCACTTTCTGCCATAATTGCAGGCGTGATGTATGCGGTACACCATGACGCAGATGTGGTTAACATGTCTATTGGTCCATCTTTCCCTGGTCTAAATGTATTACCTGTAGAACAACAAGGAGAAATTGCTCAGACTCAATTTCACAATGTTGCAGCACTTTGGACCAGAGTCTGTAAACTTGCTGCAAAGAAGAATACAATCCTTGTTTTTGCTGCAGGAAATGATGACATTCTTACAAGTATTCCACCTGAAAATCGAAATGAATCGTCAATTGTAGTGACTTCTGTTGATAAGCGTATGTATCCAACTGTTTTTACGAATTATGGTCCATGTTCAGATGTTTCAGCTCCAGGAAAAAACATCTACAGTTCATTTCCTAACAATAGTTTTCAGTCTTGTGATGGGACTAGCATGTCTGCTCCGATAGTTACTGGTACTATTGCATTAATGAAATCCATAAGAAAGAACATAACGGTTGCTCAAGCTCGTGATGTGTTGTTCAGTACAGGTGCCGATGTATATGGTTGGATTCCTCCTATGGTCCTTGTTGACAAGGCGCTTGACGCAACCCAAAAAGGCAATTTTGAACGTATAGAACGCGAAAGCCGTTCTGTCCCTGATGGCGTGGATGTTCATTTGCATTCTGGAAGCGTACCTGTTGAAGGTGATAGAATGATTGAGATAACTGCACCTATAATAAATCCAGTTCCAAACCCACAACAAGGTGAAGGGACTGATTATGATGCTATTCGTCGTAAAATCGCAGAGTACAAAAAGAAAATTGAAGAACTGGAAAGTTTACTTCCGAAATAACAAAAATTATTATGAATGAAAAGTTGCGTTTTTCATGGGGGCATATCTTAGCTTTTTTGGCTTTGATCTTTATAGCCTACGTGACATTTATGGGGATTACCTATCTTATGTTAGGTAATTTCTTGTATGCAGGCATAGGGGCTTTGCTTTGTGTTTTTATGTTGGCTTTATGTTTGTTAGGGGCTCAAGTAAAAAAAGGGTCTTCGACAAAGTTCTATAAGTCAATAATATGGGAACGCATCCTTCTGTTAATGTCCCCCGTGGTGTTAGTCCTTGCTTTTTATCCTTACAATCATTTTTGGTCTGTGCTAGATCAGGAGGACGAAATTGTCAAAGATTTTAGTTCTTCTATTTCACATGCGCATGGCATTTTTGATGAATATGAATCTTACACTAAAAAGCGAATAGATACTCTTTCGGATAGAATCTCTAATTTATCATTTGAACAGCAACAGAATAGAATTAATGAATTAAAATTAGTATTATTATCCTCAAACTATGACAAGTTAAAATCAGAAGCCAATTCTTGGATTGACAACGCATCCCAAAGTTCTACCGTTTGGAATGTATTTCTTTTGGGGAATGTTGATGTTATTGCTGAAGCTGTAGAAAAATGGGCAAAAGATTTATCTTTAGTTTCTTCTAAGCATCTTACATGTGAAAATTATGGTGTAATAGATTTTAGTTCAGAATGTGTCGCCAAGCAGAATGCAATCCAAGGTCTTAAGGTTCTAAAAGAGAAGTATTCTAATACAGAATTCAAGTTCAATTTATTGTCAATAATAACAATGGTAATTTGTTTCTTGCTACTGCTTTGCCCATATTTCATTCAAGAACGAAATGCTGCCAACTGTGAGAGATTTTGGGATTTTTGGATATTTTCCAGATTCTTTAATTCAAGCAACGATGAAGGTTCAAATTTAAATCCTGAGCTTGAACCGATACCCGTTCAGAATAAAAGACCTTTAGGTAAGGGTAGCCCAGAACCATTCGACAATGAAACCGAAGAAATAAATAAACCGATTCATAAACCAAAAACGAGCAAAGGAGCTCCAGTATAATTATGCACGATAGTATTATAGATAATTTAGATCAATACACAGCCGATCAACTTGCTAATTACATTAGGCAAGGTGTTGTTACACTTGAAGAATTACGCAAGGAAGGATTAGATGTTAACATACGTCATGAGATTGAGGACCTTCTCGAAAACAATCCAGACGAAGAAGACTGGCAACACGCTTGTGACTTGAATACAATAGAAGCTTATCAAGATTATCTTGACAAGTATCCTGAAGGAGAACATCGTTCTGATGCAAGACACAAACTTCAATCTCTTCAAGCTGCTCAAACTACCCAAAAAAAAGAAGAAGATGATGGTGAGGTGTATTCACGTATTGATAAGAATGACATTAAAGCTTTGGAAGAATTTATTAAAAATAATCCAAAGAATAAATATCGTTTTGAGGCCCGAAAGCTAATAAATAGATTGGCAACCCGAAACAGGTTATCTGGTGTAGAACTTATTCAACGTATTATCCAGCAATTTGACCCTGACGAAATATCAGAGAAAATAGAAGAGCTGATTTCTAGTCAAGAAGCATCAGAAGATGATTTAATAAAAGTCTTCCAGAATGACCATAATATTTTACCTGCAGATGTTGTCTGTGAGCTAGATCGTGTTCTTGATTTTCGCGCATTGCCAAATATAGGCATTGATGATGCTTTTATTGCACAGTTAGAGGAAATAGCATCTTTCTCACGTCCCGAAGAAAAGGAGAGAAAATTAAAGTCCCCACTGAGTGATATAGATTATGAAAAGATTCCTCCATTAAAAAGTATTCCTGATGGATTTACTGAGATTTACTTTTGGGGTGTGCCTGCATCAGGTAAGACTTGTGCGGTTGGATCAATTATGTCAACAATGACAAATGGACGTGGCGTTAAGTCTGTAATGCCTTTTACGGATAGTCAGGGGTCTTCTTATATGATGCCTTTGGCATCCTCTTTTAGAGAGGATAAGGTATGTATTTTACCCCCTAGAACTAAAGTAGAAGAAACTTTCGAAATGAGGTATCAAATTACAGACGATGATAATAAAGAACATGGTTTAGCTTTTATTGATTTGTCAGGAGAGTTATTTGAATGTATGCATCTAAGTAGGGCTCAGGGAAAAGAAAACCTTACACCTAAGCAACAAAAAGCTTTAACAGTTCTTGAAGATATACTCGTAAATAATCGTTCTAAAAATCCCAAAATTCATTTTTTTGTGATAGAATATGGAAGTGAAAATAATAGATATAAGGGACTTTCTCAGAATGAACTTCTATTAAGTTGCCTTAATTACCTAGATGATAAATCCATCCTTAAGGACAATACTATTGGTGCATACTTAATAATTACTAAAGCAGATAAGGCTGGTGATGCTGACATAGGTAAATATATTGATAAACACTATAGTGGATTCTATAGTGGATTGACTCAGCGTATGACAAAATGGGGTATCAATACGAGAAAGGGAAGATCTCAAGTTAAGAGATTTCCATTTTCTATCGGAGATGTATGTTTCCAGAAATGGTGTTTATATGATTCAGAATGGACGCAATACATAATTGAAGAGATTAAAACACGTTCATATGGCATGGAAACTGGTTTTATTGGTAAATTTAAATCCGTTGCAAGAAAATGATAACAGAAGCAAAAATAGGAATTGGCATTGTTCATTGCCAATCAAAAGGTTCGACCGTCATAGGTTATAATAAAGTGTATACATCAGACTATGGAAAATGGTCTTCCATAATTGACGATACTGGTAATGTTTTTAATTACGTAAAGATTGACCATGATACTATTTTGAGAATGATTCATTTCTCGAAAGATGGTGATGGCTGGTATATGTGTTCTATGAAACCCATCTCTGGAAGAGATGAAGAATATAGAGCATCATGGGTCTATTTCCCATCTTCATTAGATCTTTCACAAAAGGATATTAAGGCTGTAATTGAAGTTGCTGAAAGTCAAATTAAACAAAAAGAATTTGATACTAATGAGCTTCAAAATGTAATTCAATCATATACAAAAATCATAGAAGATAGTCCATTATATGAAGTACCTACTGAGCAACGTGGTTTTGCATTTAGAGATACGAGTAGTGGCAATTATAATCTGTACGATTTGTATGCCTATATGTATCAGAAGGAGTTTACGAAATATGAATGGGTCTTTTTAATGGATAAGTCTCAATTATCTTTCAAGGGAAATAGTGTTGATGATATTTCAAATAGAAAGATTCTTGAATCATATATTATCAAACCGGCAACTAATGAATTTGGTTTTATTCCATATCTTAATGGCGTTGAATTCCGTTCTCCAGTTCGTATCATGGAAGGAGAATCACTTTCTATAGAATTTAAGAAAGAAGGTTATGTAGATATTCCTAAAACAATCAAAACACAAAGTGATTTTTCTATTTCTATAAATGATTGCAAAAAGTATTTTAAAGAAAGTCAGTTTGTGGCAAAAGATTCAAAAAATAATAAAAGGATTATTGCTATCATCAAGCCATTAAATGCTACTGAAGATAAAATTGAGAAGCGTTGGATCTTTAATGAGGCAGAGCTGAAAACTGTTAAATTAAATGTAATGGCAGAAGGTTATATTGCAGATAGTTTTGAACTTGATCTTCATGATAAATCTTTGAATGATGAAATTTCTTTGCCTTTAGAACCAGAAGATCATAAATATTTGTTCGTTTTGCCATTGGACAGGTCTGTTGTTAAAGATAGTGCTTCTATAGAGGTTAGTATTCATTCTCAGTTTAAAATCAACGGTTCTCCGTTTGAAGGTTATAAATGCTCTGGAACACCTCGTGAAGGTGGCACTCCTAATATGCTTACCGCCGTGAAACCTTTGCCTGGTACGTCTCCATCAAACAGTAATGGGGTTAGCCATACAGAATACAATGGAAAAAAGAAAAAACACTTTGAGGACCGAGATAAACCGACAAATCTTCCAATAGGCCCTACTTTTGATGATTCCGAGATAGAAGAGTATAATCCTATATGGAAATATGTAAAACTTGCCGTGATGGGCATTGTTGCATTAGCATTGGCAGCAATTGTGGGTTATTTCGTATATGATAAATTCTTTAGGTTACCTGCGCCGGATGATGTTTCTGCTGACGGAGATGTTATTATTGATGATTCTGAGGGCGGTGGTTTGCCTAAAGATAAATGGGATGCTGCCTATAATTATCTGATTAATAATGATAATCAAATTTATAAAAAAGATATGGAGCATTTCGATGACCTTAAAGGCCTTTTTGAAATACTTAATAAATATGACTTTAAGACATTTGTTGAATCTATTGATAAACACCCTCATGGTGAAAGCATTCTTTCTATTAAGGTGTGGAAACGTCTTTACGATAAAGCTAAAGAAATTGGTTTTAATAAGAAAGGAATATATGACGATTTAGAAGAACCATCAATAACGTTTGATCGTTTTATTGATAACGACTTTTCGAAGATGGAGAATGAGGGGGATATTATAGATGGACAAACTAATTTTGAAGGGCAGCAATAATATTTCTCAACAGGATGGGTATAATTTAGATGATTAACTAGATAATCTTCAAGACGATATTATATGATGAAAAATGTAGTTTCAAAAATCTTTATTTTGGCAGTTGCAGTTGCAGGTGCCATTGGAAGTGTCCTTTTTTTTATCAAATATGTAGTGAATCCGCCAGAAGATATCTCTGCTATAGCTACAGTTGAGGAGGTTTTTAATCCTTGCATTAAAAATACAGTTGCTTCATTCAATCCAGATTCCCATAATTTAAAAGAAGCTGAGGTTTTATATGATGCACTTGTTGACCTTGTAAACATCTTTAATGAGGATGGGCTCATTATAGATAAAAATATTTACAACGATGCAATCGAAGAGTCCTCAGATAAGTTCGCTAGGTATTTTACAAGTTGGTCTTCTGATGAATTTAAGAAATCTATTTGGAATACTGGAAACCACGATGTAATGCTTAGACTTATTTCAAAACTACGAAATGTTAGCATAAATGACGGATCTATGAAAGCATTATCTTCTGGTGCACTTTCGTCACTAACAGAAATTGAATCCATAATAAAAGGTTATAGGGAAGCGATGAGTGTCGTTAATAGTGCCTCCCGATGTACAAGTGTCAGTGAGATTAAAACTATTGTGGAAAAGGCCAACAAATATAAGCATGAACCATATACAAATAATACCAGATTGATTAATGCATTAAATAGGGTGGGAGATGATGCTAAAGAAGCTGTTGTCTCTTATATTGTAAGAACGGGTTCCAATGTTGTCTATAACCGAAGGTCATATAAAGATTATACAGAATGGACCAGTTATTATTATAATGTTGAAAAACTTATTGAAGAATTTAGGAATGCTGGATATGGCTATCCTACAGATTTATCATATATCCATAATTCGTTGATTGAAGCAGATAAGGAAATGCTAGCTTTTTATTCCGAGCGAGAAAGAATTCGGGGTAGGAGTCATTGAATGGGTTGTTTTTTTTATTGTTTTTGTTTATATTATTCACTATAATGCTACCTTTTGAAGGGATATACTAAGAAGGAGGAAGAATGATGAAAAAATTTTTTTTGTTTACATTTCTGTTATTAGAGGCTTTCTTCGCTAGTTCTTATTTGTCTGCAAGGAATGAGGCTGCTTGGACTATCAATCAAGTTATTGATCGAAGGGTTGAGATTCTTTCAAATTTACGACAAGCTAAATATTATATAGAACAGAAAGACTATGTAAGTGCAAAATCTAAACTTGATCGTGTTCTTCAATTGGATTCTTCAAATGAAGAGGCTAAGGAGTTGTTAAGCCAATGTAATGCAAGAATTGCGGAAGCCCAGAGAGCTGAAAAGAATGCTTACGATGTGGCATGTAGAAATGGCTCTGTCAAAGCCTTGCAGGATTTTATTTAAAAGTATCCCAATAGCACATATAAGGAAGAAGCCTTGAACCGAATCTCAGACTTTGGACTGTGGGAAAAGGCTAGAGCAGCAAATACTATAGATTCATATCAAAAGTATCTGGCAGAATCTTCAAATAAAAGTTTTCAAAAAGAAGCTAATGAGCAAATAGTTAAGATAAATGCTATGTCTGAATGGGATAGTATAATAGATACAAATTCTATCCCTCTTCTGAAGGAGTATATTACAAAATACCCATCGTCTCCATATATTAATTCTGCACAATATCGGTACCATGTCTTAACTGCAGAGTCGTATTATGAAAGCAAGAATGATGTGATAGCTTTACAATGGTACAATGCAGCCGAGGATTATGCTCCGTTGTCTGGTATTTATAAGGCACATTATAATGAATTAAATGAAAAGAGTGAATTTGAAAAGATTAAAAAGAGTGCAGATATTGAGACAGTTAGAGCATATTTAAATGGACTTTCTGGGGATAGCCCATATTATACAGAGGTATCTAATTATTTAGCTTTACTTCTTGGTGCCCAATTAAGTATATGGTCATCTGAGTATGACATGAATCAGGCATTGTTCTATGCAAAGGATAAGGCAACAGAAACTAAAGTTAAAGCCTATGTAGATGAAGCTAAAAGATTGCAAAGATTAAGGAATGCTAGTATTAGGAGAACCAACGGTCTAACGCGCTTTACCTTTGGGTGGAACCTATTCCATGCGGATTACTTTGACTCTATATTGTCTTTTGGGTCAGGTATTAGATTCAGAATTGGCAGTTGGGATGATACTTTGAATCTCATTTTTGGAGCCGAATACTCATATATTGCATACTGGGATATTGATGATGATTATTATTGGAGAGATTCTTCTTTCTTCTCAATAGGGCATGTAATAGATGTTCCGGTAGGCCTGCGTTTGAATTTTGCGAATACAGGGGCTAAAAGTAAGTTTTATATCGGTTGTAATGCAATCCTGGGTTATCAGGTAGGCGAAGCAAATGATTATAAAGGTGACCTTAGGTCATCTTCAATAGCAATTGAACCACAAATTGGTATTGCTGGTCGGTATATGGATTTTGGCATTTATTATAGGAAATATTTCAATGGGAAGAGTATTTTTTATAATAAGCTAAATTATTCTGATCAGAAAATTGGATTATTTTTAACGTGGTATATGTAAATAATTATGGAAAACAACAATCACACTCAGCAGAAGCCTACTCTTTCTATGAGTCAGGCAGTTTCAAATGTGTTTGATAAGTACGCAACCTTTAGTGGTAGAGCCAGGCGATCAGAATATTGGTGGTATTGGCTTTTCTATTTGATTGTGCTATTCATGGCAGTTTTTTTTGATAACTTCTTTGGTATTACATTCGACTACTTAACTTATGGACCTATTTATGTGCTCGCGGCATTGGGGTTGATTCTGCCAACATGGGCTGTGGCGGTGAGACGGCTTCATGACATAAACAAGAGTGGTTGGAATCTGTTATGGAGTTTAGTTCCTATCATTGGAGCTATCTTATTGCTTATCTGGGCTTGTACAGATTCTGACAGAACAACCAATGAGTATGGAGAATCACCAAAGTATTAATATTTTAGCCTAATAATTTATTATTGTTCTAGCACCTCTGAGAAATCCTACTCAATGTGAACTGTAGGGTTAGTCAGTATTTCATACTTAAATCTGGGCATTTCATACATTGGGGGTGAAATGCTTTGGTCATGAGTAGCCGATGGATTAACTTTGTGTTGAAACATTATTTTGTCATTTATTAAAAGGTAAGTATTTATGAAAAAGAGTTTTATTCTTTTAGCGTTATTGTTGTTTTGCGTAGTGGGAATGCTGAATGCCCAGAAAGTAAAGCGTCCAGACACTTATAATTATAGCAGAGGTGTGGAGGCTGCAGATAATAATGAAGATGAAGAGGCTCTGGAATACTTTAACAAGGAATTGCAGGATAATCCTAAAAATGGTTATGCCTTTGCTTGGATAGCCTTGCTGAGATATGATAACGAAGAGTATGGACGTGCCTTGACTGCCGTGGAGAATGCCTTGAAATACCTGCCTAAGAAGGATGGGGATTATATGGCTATTGCTTATGGAACCAGAGCACGCATATATCATATGCTGGATGAGGAAGAAAAGGCGATAGAGGATATGACCACTTCGATATCTTATAGGGATGATGACCCTGACTTATACAAGGAGAGAGCTGAACTCTATTACTATATGGGGGAATATGCACTGTCTGACAAGGATTTTGAGAAGATTAAATCTATGGACTCTGGCTCAACACTAGGGTATATGGGGGTAGGCAGAAATGCCAATGCTCAAGGAAGGTATGAGGATGCCCTCAAGGAATTTGATTATGCCTTAAAGTTGGCACCTACTTATGGACAGGGATATGCATTCAGGGCTGAGAGTCTTCTGGGGTTGAAAAGGTATGCTGAGGCTATGGATGATGTGATTGCTGCCTTGAACAACGAGGAAACTAATGAAAAGGCGTATCGCCTTATCGGGGAAATTGCCAAGGAAGCGCAAGAGGTGGCTATAGCAAAGCTAAGAGTACAGGCTGTAAAAGAGAAGGCCAATATCCTGTGGCCCTATGCAATCGGTGATATTTATAGAAATGACAATCAGTATGAAAGGGCAATAGATTATTATAAGCAGTCGAATGAAATCAGCCCTATAGACCAAGCTTGCTATTACATAGCAATGGCATACAAAGAGCTGGGTGATTATCAAAATGCACTGGCATATATTGACGAGGCTCTTGAAATGGATCCAAGTGATGGAAATTACATGACGCTTAAGGCTGATATCTTCTATAATAATGGACAGAACGAGGAGGCTATCAGGGCTGTGGGGGATTTTATAGATGCTTATCCAGATCATTACTTTGGCTACTATCAGCGTGGCTGGTATCGTGATATGAGTGGGGATAGCAAAGGGGCACTAGAGGATTATGACATGAGCATTGCCCTAGAACCGTCTAATGCTTTTACCTATATCTGTAGAGGAAGACTTAATGTACAGCAGGGAAATCAAGAGAAAGCTAAGAATGATCTGGAAAAGGCTATAGAGCTTGACTCTATCCCAAACTCTAATTGCGCTGCTGCATTCGGTTATCTGTATTTAGGGCAGAATGATAAGGCCATAGACTGGCTGAACAGGGCGTTGGAGGCTGATGACGGAGATGGCACTTACTACAATGCTGCATGCATCTATTCTATCATGGGTGAAACGGATAAAGCCATAGAGAATCTGAGAAAGGCTTTTGAGAAAGGACATCGGAGCCTGAGTCATATAGAGAATGATAAGGATCTGGACAATATTCGCAACTTACCAGCCTTCAAGGCTTTGAGAGAGGAATATCGACAGAAACATGAGAGTGAAAAAGATAGCAACACAGATAGTCCTGTGTTATTTGAGGAGCGTGTGGCAGAGATTCCTTTTACTAAAGAAGGTGGTGTCTATAAGGTAAAATGTGAAATCAACGATTTGCCCCTGTACTTCATATTTGATACAGGAGCAAGTGATGTGACAATGTCAACCGTAGAGGCTACTTTCATGCTGAAGAATAGCTATCTGTCTTCAAAGGATGTCATAGGAAAGCAAAACTATATGACAGCCAATGGAGAAATCAGTGAGGGGACAGTAATCAACTTGAAGAATGTGAACTTTGGCGGACTGGACTTAAAGGACGTGAGGGCTTCTGTGGTGAAGAGCCAGGTGGCTCCATTGTTGCTTGGCCAGTCTGTACTTAATAGATTGGGCAAGATAGAGATCGACTATGGCCGATCCGTCTTGAAAGTGACGTATAAAGAAAAGGTAAAATGAAACGATAAGCAATGATTATTTTCCAAGAAGCAATCAATTAAGAACAATTAATATGAATAGAAAGAGAATGTCTATTGATAGTTTGCTTTCGTTTTCAACTAATTACATAGTTGAAGAACTACAAAAAGCAAATATGACGATTATAAAAACGGATTCTGGAGAGCCGCAAGTTTGGTTTAAGGATGAACATGGCGAAAAGCAGTATGTTATTATACATACTGTATGTGCTAATATACCAAATTCAACAGACTTCAATTTTGATGTGTCATTAATGAAGAGTTTGTATCCATCCAAAGGTTATTATGCAAAGGTTGGTTTGTTCTCTGGAGATGCTATTATGTATGATGAAGAGGGAGAAATTATTCCATTGGGTGAAAGAGATGATATTAACAATCCTAAGGATATTATTTTCGAGGATACAGAAATCTATGTTATATGTGACGGATTTCATCCTGTAGAATATCCTCGTTCTATAAAAGAGGATAAGATGAAATCACAGTCCCCAATAGTAATTATCGCCCACTCTGTGCTTGATGGTACGATGGGCATAGAAGATGTGTGGGAGAAATATGCAGATGAGATACGTTCTACCACAGAAGTGAATAGTTATGATGAGACAATGTCATTGTCTTCTCTTTACTATCGTCAGGGAGTTTATCTGTCGAATGCTGGTTACATCAAAGATTCTCTACCATATTTTAATGGGGCTTTATATTATCTGGAACAAGGGAAGTCTTTTGTCCCAGAAAAGCAATATGAAGATTTCAAAGAAGCTATCTTGTACCAAAGAGTACAGGTGGCTTATAAGTCGGAAGATTATACTGCTGCCATAAAGGATCTGAAAATTCTTATTAACAAGTATCCAGGCAAGGATGAGTATAGACAAGCCTATATAGGTTGTCTTGGGGCATATCTGATGAAGAAGACAAATCCAATTTATATAGTTCTTGCACTTATCGTATTATTAAAGATTGCAGAGAATTTTATTTTCAATACAGATTTCATTCCAATATGGCTAGTAAACATAGCATGGATATTGTGGCTGGTGATAGCAATAGCTCAAATTGCACTTCCTTGGGTGTTGAAGAAATTGGTTAAATAAGAGACTTAACAGGCGAGGAGTTGTAAATGAGGGTGACAGGTCTTATATTGTTCTGGCTTCTATTATCACTCGTTTTTTCTTCATGCAAAAGCAATGAACCTCTGGCTGTGAAAGGGGCTAAGGGTGGCATCGTCGTAGAGCATATTGGCTACACCGTTTCTTTCAACTCTGACACGAGGAATCCAAACTGGGTGGCTTATGAGCTGACTGCCGAAGAGGTGGATGGAACGGTGAAACGGGATAATGGGTATTATCCTGATCCTGACATCAAGGCTCCGCAGGCGGATAATAATGACTACCGAAACTCGGGTTGGGATAGGGGGCACATGGCTCCTGCAGGGGATATGAAGTGGAGCAAGGAGGCGATGCATGAGTCTTGCTACTTCACGAATATCTGCCCTCAGAACCGTAACCTGAATGCTGGGGACTGGAATACGCTGGAGAATAAATGTCGCACTTGGGCGCAGCGCTATGGCAGTGTGCAAATAGTATGTGGGCCGATAATGGGGGAGATGAAACATGGTATGCTGGGGGATAATCGTGTGGCTATCCCAGATGCTTTCTATAAGGTGCTGATGGTGAAGGTTGGTGAAGGGTATGAGGGCATTGGCTTCGTATTCGAGAATAAGGCTGGGCATCGGGCACTGAATACGTATGCGATGAGCATTGATGAGGTGGAGGCATTGACTGGCTATGATTTCTTCCACTCGCTGCCTGACAGGATAGAGCGTATAGTGGAGGCTGAGTTTCATCAGGAGGTTTGGTATTGATAGGCTGAAGTGATTTCGTACAGCCAAAGGGGTATTTCGTACAAGAGCATGCTGAATGGTGCCGATATCTCAATGATAAGTGCTAAGTTTGTGTGGAAATCATAATAAAGAACTGTGGGTAAGATACTAATCATATCGAATGCTAACGAGCTGGTGCGAGTGAAACCAGAGCGGATAGTTTACATAGAGTCGGATGGCAACTACTCTACGATGGTGCTGCATGACAAGACGGAGCATGTGTTTACTATGAACTTGGCTCACTGCCAGCAGCTGATAGAGGATCAGCTGGGCAAGGAGGCTGACAGGTTTATCCGTATTGGCAAGCAGGTGATAATCAATCGTGAATACATTTTCAAGATCAACGTGAACAAACAGACGTTGATGATGTCGGACATGGCTCTGAATCATGCCTTCACGCTGTCTGCCTCTAAGGAGGCTCTGAGGCAGCTGAAGGTGTATCTGGAGTCTGTAGCAGGAAAGGAGGAAAAACTATGAGGGATGACGAATTGCAGGTGCTTGGACAGGGTGGCCAACGAAAGGATAATAGGGGCTGGTTTTTTGCTGCCGTGTGTGTGGCTATGGCTTGCCTTTTGGGCCTGATAGGATACTTGCTCATGCCTAGGGGGGAGAAGGTGGTGAGTCCTGAAGGTCTGGGAGAAACGATAGATACTGACTTGCAGCAGGTGGCTGATTCTCTGCTGTCAGAGGAACTGACAACACTGAATGGCCTGCAGGGACAGGTGATAGTGATGGAGGTACAGACAGGGGCCATCAAGGCTCTGGTGGGGCTGGAACGTGGTTTCGACGGGAGATATCAGCCTTGTAGGAACTTTGGATATCAGCAGGAACCTGGCTCTACCGTAGAGACTGCCGTCTTGATGGCTTTGCTTGAAACAGGTGAAGTGAAGATGACGGATGAGGTGGATGTGGACAATGGCATCTGGGCACTGGATGAGCTTAATATTATCAAGGATCACAACTGGCACAGAGGGGGCTATGGAGTGATAAACATGGAACAGGCTTTGGAGGTGAGTTCGAATATTGCCTTCAGCAAGATGGTGAATGAGGTGTTTAGGGGTAAGGAGCTGGAGTTTTTTGACTCACTGGACCGAATGAACTTCGGTGATCCTAACAACGTTGAAGGTATTGAGGAACTAAGACCAATGAGGTATAGCTCGCCCAAAGACAGCACGTGGGCAAGGAAGCAGTTGCTCTGGAGCTCTATCGGGTATGACAGATTCATGGCACCTATCCAGACGCTCACATATTATAATGCCATAGCCAATGATGGCAAGATGGTGAAGCCTACACTAAGGGTAGGTGAGCCAGAGGTAATCAATGTGCAGATTGCCAGCAAGGAGAATATAGCTGCCATGCAGGGGGCGCTGTATCATGTGGTGTCTGAGGGGCTGGCCAAACCAGCTGGTACGCCGTTGGTAGAGGTGGCTGGTAAGACTGGTACGGCTCAGGTAAGGAGTATCTATGGCGAAGGTGATAGTGAGGTGAGTGAGTATCACATCTCTTTCTGTGGCTACTTCCCAGCCTTCTCACCAAAGTATAGCATCATAGTAAGTCTGAATAAGCAGGGACTGCCTGCCAGTGGTGGCACTATGGCTGGATCTGTTTTCAGTCAGATAACTGAATGGATGGTGAAGCATGGAATGGGATCATCGGATGAAGAGAATCCATTCTAGGATAAATAGGTTGGGTTCAGCTGGAAGATGCCAAGAGGAAGAATGTTAGTGTTACTGGTGTTTCAACTGCTCCAAAAACTCTTTCAGGGAGATAACGTCGATAATAGGGAACTTTATCTGACGTAGTACGTCGAAATGTCTGTCGTTGGTGACTACATATCGGGCATTGGCAGCTATAGCACAATCAACAAACTTGTTGTCGTCAGGGTCGGTAGTAATCAGATTAAAGTTGTAGTAAGGGGTAATCAATTCTACATGCTCACTTTCGAGAATGGCATCAATTACATATCGAGCTGTGTCTTTTCCTGCAAGCTTTTGCAGAACTTCTTCGTATTCCTCCAAGATCTCGTTTGAGACGCACAAAGTATTCTCTCCAGAAAGAATAGACTGCCATACTAAAAAGAATGGACTTCTTTCTGGAATACTTTGAATAAGGCTATTCGTGTCAAGTACTATACGCATCAGATTACTTATTCTTCCTCAAAAATTCATGAAGATCCATCTCGTTGATTTCATCAAGTCGTTTCTGGTCAAGAATGCCTTCATCCCAGAGTTTGTTAAGATGGTCATTCAGTTTCTTTGCATAATAGTCACTAAGGACCTTCTTGACTTCCAAAAGGTCTGCCTCGCTTTTTTTGCGTTGGAACATCTTAAGGAGATGTATCTGAACAGGATTAAAAACAGTTGGTTCCATACTTCTTTGTATTTATTTTCGGTGTAAAGTTACTTATTTTTCCTTAATAGACAAGAAGGAGTACAAAAAGATTAACATAAAAGCTGGAGTTATACGAAATTGCACCCATGGACGGAAGCTCTAAACCCTTTTATTTCTTCAAATCAAACAAATAGGTGATCTTGATGCCGATGCCACCATTGGCTGAGCGGGAGAAGTAGTCGCGCTTGGTGTTGCCGAAGACATCGCCAAGGCCGAGGTAGTAGCGACCTTCTGCCGTGAAGTTGCCAATGCCTGTGTGGAACTCAAAGCCTGCGCCGGCGATGATGCCGTAGTCGAGCTTATGCTCTACGTCAAGCTCATGCTGCTCCTGGTGGTAGCGATAGTTCTCCCAGTCGCCATCGATGCTGCTGCTGTCGCTGATGAAGTAGCTGAACTGTGGGCCGGCATGAATGAAGAACTTCATGAATCCGTTTTCCTTGCCGAAGGCTACGTGGGCCATCAGGGGCACCTCCACGTAGGTGAGCTTGCGAGTGTACTTCAGCTGTGGGTAGTCCTCGTAGAACTCGTCCCAACCGCGCTGGGAGAGGTTGATCTCGCCTTGCAGACCGCAGAGCATGCCAAACCATCGCTCTGAGATGTAGCGTGCCGTGAGACCAAACGTGGGGGCCATGAGGTTCTTCTGCTTGATCTTGGGAGAGAAGGTCACGCTGCTCATGTTGACACCGCCATTCACACCGATGGACAGATTGTGCCGAGGCTCTCCCGTCTGTGCATGGAGAGGCAGTGACAGCCAGAGAGCCAACAGGGTGAGGCTCAGCAGGCGCAGGGTGAGGGTGTGTCTATGATCAGTCAAAGTCAAGCTTGATAAGTTCATGGTTGCGATTGAAGTGTACGAAGAATACTTTCTTATTGATGAATCCGCCCCAGTTGTTCACACGCTCGTACTTGAAGCCCGTCTGTATGGGGCGGGTGAGTAACTGACTCTGGTTCTGATCGAACGCCGTGCCGTAGAGCCACAAGCCCTTGAGGAAGAAGTAGCCTGTGTCGAAGCCCAGCATGCCGTACTTAGGATAACGGTCTTCCATCTCTCTGCCGTACCAACGACGGAACTTGGCAATGAATGCCTTAGGCTCGTCCATGAGGTTGTTGGTATAGAAGGAGCTATAGAAATAGGTGTCGAGCTCGAAGAACGACTCCAAGAAATCATTGGTGTAGGTCTGCCACTCTGGATAGCCGAAGAGGTGGATGTTCTCGGTGCCCTGTGTGACATTGAGCAGAGAGTCACGTACCACCAGCGTGAGCTGTGGGAGCGACTTGATGAGTGCTGTATTGGAACCACTGGTAGGCACGAAGATGTTCTCCTTGTCGGAACGCAAAGCCCCCTTCATGGCCGTGTAGCCTTCAGACTCGTTGAGGGTGGTGATAGGGATGTTCCGGCGTCTCAGATCCTCACGGAAGCCTTTGATAAAGTCGGCCTTATCGGTCTCTGTGGATTCGATGAAGATGACGTGTGCATTGGGGAACTGACGTCCGAAGTGGTCGTACACCTCAGAATAGAAATAACTCTGTGGGGTGTTCACCTGATAGACCTGTGGATTGTTGTACACCGTATTGTCACGTGAGGTAAACGGAATCACCAGACGGATGTCATTGCTCTCTGCAAACTTAGCTAAGGGAGCTATCTGCTCCGTGTGCATAGGGCCGAAGATGATGTTCATGTCCTTCATCTCAGGCTTGGTGAGCAGCTGGTCCATCTCTGCCACCGTGCTGCCAGAGTTGTAGGTGTAGAGGTCCACATTAGCCCCGCTCGTCTTCAGACTGTCGATGGCCAGCAAGAAGCCCTGGTAATACTCCAGCATACGTCTTGTCTCTGAAGTGGCGCTGCCATTCTTGAGGAATGGCAGGATAATGGCTGCCTTGATGGAATTCAGTTTTTTGCCAGTCTCTGCATTGGCTTGGAACAGCTCCTTATCGGTAGGTTCTTTCTCTTCCTTCACCGCTGGAGTCTCTGTGTGATAAGGGATGGCCAAGAATGAATTCTTCTTCAGCTTACGGGCATCTTTCAGATCGGAGTTGGCAGAAAGCAACTCTTCCTCCGTGACGCCATATTTCTTAGCGATGCTGTAGATGGTCTCACCGCTCTTCACCTTGTGCATCTCCCTCACTTTAGGCTTCACAGCCTGTGGGATAGCCTGCTCCTCTGGTTGCTGCTGGGAGGGCTGAAGCGCAGTCTTCTCGTTGGCCTCTGGGATACGAATCACCTGACCAGCCTTGAAGTTGGTGGCACTCAGTCCGGGGTTGGCATCCATGATGGCACGCACAGACACCTTGTAGTTCTGTGACAGACGATAGAGGGTCTCACCGCTCACGATGGTGTGGAACGAACCTCCCTGCTGATTAGAAGGACGACGAGGGATGCGCAGCTGCTTCCCCTCGATGATGGTGGTATCGCTGCCAGGGTTGAGCTTCACGATATCGTCTATAGAAACGCCGTACATGCTGGAGATGGAAGTCAAGGTCTGACCCTTCTCGATGGTATGCATGATATACGACTGGTTTTCCTGTGCATAGGCTCCCATGCTCAAGGCAAAGGTGAGCAGCAAGGTGCCGAGTATGTTTTTTAATGTCTTCATCTTCTTTATGTATTATCAAGATGCAAAATTACGTCTTTATTTCCAAACTTTCAATTATCAACCTTAGTTTTTTGCTTAAGCATTGTTTACAAAGAAGAAAAACACTAAATTTGCAGTTTCCAAACGATAACTATCTATGCAAGACGAGGCAGAATATATAAATGTGTATGGTGCACGTGTACACAACCTGAAGAACATAGACGTGCAGATACCCCGTGGAAGTCTGACGGTGATCACTGGCTTGAGTGGCAGTGGAAAGTCGTCGTTGGCTTTCGACACCATCTTTGCCGAAGGACAGCGAAGGTACATAGAGACATTCTCTGCCTATGCCCGCAACTTCCTCGGCAATCTGGAACGCCCCGATGTGGATAAGATCACAGGTCTGAGCCCTGTGATATCCATAGACCAGAAGACCACCAATAAGAATCCACGCTCTACCGTGGGCACCACGACAGAGATAAGCGACTATCTGCGTCTGCTCTTTGCCAGGGCAGGGGAGGCCTATTCCTACCTGTCGGGCCAAAAGATGGTGAAATATACCGAGGAGCAGATATTGCAGCTCATCCTGACCGCCTATGCCGATAAGCGCATCTACATCTTGGCTCCACTGGTGCAGCACCGCAAGGGACACTACCGTGAGCTCTTTGAGAATGTGCGCAAGAAAGGCTATCTGAACGTGCGTGTGGATGGAGAGCTGTGCGAGGCTTTGCCAGGCATGAAGCTGGACCGTTACAAGAACCACGACATAGAGTTGGTGATAGACCGATTGGTGGTGAATGCCAAGGATGAAGCCCGACTGAAGAACAGCGTGAGCGTGGCCATGAAGCAGGGTGAGGGACTGCTGATGGTGCTCGATGCCGATACGAAGGAGGTGAGACACTACAGCAAGACGTTGATGGATCCTGTGACGGGCCTGTCGTACCGTGATCCTGCTCCGCACAACTTCTCCTTCAACTCTCCACAGGGAGCCTGTCCGCATTGCCGTGGTTTGGGCGTGGTGAGTCAGATAGACGAGCATCTGGTGATTCCCGACAAGGAACGCTCTATCCGCGAGGGTGCCATCGTGCCACTGGGCAAATATAAGAACAGTCTGATGTTCTGGCAGATAGCTGCCTTATTAGAGAAGCATGATGCCAATCTGGATATGCCTGTGAAGGATTTGCCCCATGAGGTGATAGAGGAGATTCTCTATGGCACTGAGGAACGTGTGCGTATCAGTAAGGAACTGATAGGAGCTTCGTCTGACTACTTCGTGCACTACGAAGGACTGGTGAAATATATCCAGACCCTGCAGGACAACGATGACTCTGCCACTGAGCAGAAATGGGCAGAGCAGTTTGCCACTACCGTGGAGTGTCCTGAGTGTCATGGGGCTAAGCTCAACAAAGAAGCTCTTTCCTACCGCATTTATGAGAAGAACATCCACGAGCTCTCCTGCATGGACATCAGTGAGCTCTACGAGTGGATGCAGCAAGTGGAACCTCATCTCAGCCCTAAACAGCAGCAAATCGCCGCTGAGATTCTGAAGGAGATTCGCACTCGATTGAAGTTCCTGCTCGATGTGGGCTTGGACTACATCTCCTTGAATCGTGGTTCTGCCACCCTGTCGGGTGGTGAGAGCCAACGCATCCGTCTGGCTACACAGATAGGTTCGCAACTGGTGAATGTGCTCTATATCCTCGATGAGCCCAGCATAGGACTTCACCAACGAGACAACCAGCGCCTGATAAACTCACTGAAGGAACTTCGTGACCTGGGAAATACGGTGATCGTGGTGGAGCATGATAAAGACATGATGCTGGCAGCCGACTATGTGGTAGATATGGGACCGAAAGCCGGAAGGCTGGGAGGGGAGGTGATGTTTGAGGGCAATCCTAAGCGGATGCTCCACACGCATACGCTCACCTCGCAATACCTCAACGGAGAGAAGAAGATCGAGATACCTGCCAAGCGCAGGGAGGGCAATGGGCACTGCCTGAAACTGATAGGTGCCAGAGGGAACAATCTGAAGCAGGTCGATGTGGAGTTTCCACTGGGGAAACTCATCTGTGTGACAGGTGTTTCGGGCAGTGGAAAGTCCACCTTGGTGAATGATACCCTGCAGCCCATCCTCTCGCAGAAGCTTTATCGTTCGCTGCAAGACCCGCTGCCCTACGATGCCATCGAAGGACTGGAATATATAGATAAGGTGGTGAATGTGGACCAGTCGCCGCTGGGACGCACGCCACGCTCTAATCCTGCCACCTATACAGGGGTGTTTTCAGACATCCGCAACCTGTTTGTAGGGCTGCCAGAAGCCAAGATACGAGGCTACAAGCCTGGTCGCTTCTCCTTCAATGTGAAGGGAGGACGCTGTGAGGTGTGTCAGGGCAATGGCTACAAGACCATAGAGATGAACTTCCTGCCCGATGTGTATGTGCCCTGCGAGGAGTGTCATGGCAAGCGATACAATCGTGAGACCTTAGAGGTGCGTTTCAAGAGCAAGAGCATCGCCGATGTGCTGGATATGACCATCAATCAGGCGGTGGAGTTCTTCGAGCATGTGCCTGCTATCCTGAATAAGATTAAGGTGATACAAGATGTAGGTTTGGGCTATGTGAAGCTGGGACAGCCCTCCACCACGCTTAGTGGTGGTGAGAGCCAGCGCGTGAAGTTGGCCACAGAGCTCTCCAAGCGTGATACGGGAAAGACTGTCTATATCCTCGATGAGCCTACCACAGGACTCCACTTCGAGGATATCCGCGTGCTGATGAATGTGCTCAACCGACTGGTGGACAAGGGAAATACCGTCATCGTGATAGAGCACAATCTCGACGTGATAAAGATGGCCGACCACATCATAGACATGGGTCCCGAAGGAGGGCGTGGAGGAGGCACCGTGCTCTCTACTGGTACGCCAGAAGAGGTGGCCCTGAGCGAAAAAGGATTCACTCCGCGCTATCTAAGGCAAGAATTAGGGCTCTGATTACTTGCAGAATGGATAAAAACTTTTAACTTTGCAGACAAGATAATATTAACTCATTAAAAATAACTTTTAATCTATGTTTGAAGGACAACCGAAAGGCCTATGGGCACTGGCCCTGGCCAACACTGGTGAGCGATTCGGCTACTATACCATGATTGCCGTGTTCGCTCTATTCTTGAGAGCTAATTTTGGATTGAGTGCAGGTGTAGCTGGCACCATCTACAGTTCATTCCTCATGTTCGTTTACTTCTTCCCACTTATCGGCGGTATGCTGGCAGATAAGTTCGGCTTTGGAAAGATGGTCACCACAGGCATCATCGTGATGTTCTTTGGCTACCTGCTCCTTTCTATTCCATTGGGAGGTGTAGATCCTGCTACGGGAAAGACAGACATCGTGGCTATGGGGGCTATGATTGCCGCCTTGCTGGCCATAGGCTTTGGTACGGGCCTGTTCAAGGGTAACCTGCAGGTGATGGTGGGAAATCTGTATGACGATCCTGCCTATGCTGCCAAGCGTGACGCTGGTTTCTCACTCTTCTACATGGCCATCAACATCGGTGCCTTGTTTGCTCCGACAGCTGCCATTAAGATCAAGGACTGGGCAGAGACTTCTCTGGGCTATAGCGGAAACGATGCCTACCACTTCTCTTTCGCTGTGGCTTGTGTGTCACTGATAGTTTCTATCGCCATCTATTATATCTTCCGCTCTACCTTCCGTCATACAGAGGGTGGTAAGCGTGCTGCTGCCAATTTCTCTAATGAGCCTGAACTGAGCACAAGGGAGACCAAAGACCGCATCGTGGCTCTCTGCCTGGTATATGCTGTGGTGATCTTCTTCTGGATGGCTTTCCATCAGAATGGTCTGTCGCTGACCTACTTTGCCAACGAGTTCACGGCTCAGAGTTCTACGGGCTTAGAGAGCATGGCTTTCGATGTGATCAACTTGGTGATGATTATCCTCATCGTCTATGCAGGATTCTCTCTCTATGAGGCTAAGACTGCTCAGAAGAAGGTGATCTCTGCTGCGGTGATAGCTTTTGCAGTAGCAGCGCTGATTTGGAAGTACTTCAACCTGAGTGGTGAGGTGGCTGTGAGCGCTCCTATCTTCCAGCAGTTCAACCCATTCTATGTGGTGGCTCTGACGCCTGTGAGCATGGCACTCTTCGGTTATCTGGGACGTAAGGGTAAAGAGCCTTCTGCGCCTCGCAAGATTGCCTATGGTATGTTGGTGGCAGCTTTGGCCTACTGCGTGATGGCTGCTTTCTGTGTAGGTCTGCCAAAGCCTCAGACAGAGGTTGGTCCTGATGGCATCATGGCTGCTAAGCATGTAGCTGATGTGACACCTAACTTGCTGATTGGCACTTATCTGATTCTGACGTTCGCTGAACTGTTGCTCAGTCCTATGGGAATCTCCTTCGTGACTAAGGTAGCTCCTCCTAAGTATAAGGGTATGATGATGGGTGGCTGGTTTGTAGCTACTGCCATTGGCAACCAGCTCGTGATGGTAGGTGGACTGCTGTGGGGTCCGCTGCCTCTGTGGGCCGTATGGAGCGTGTTCATCGCCCTCTGTCTGCTCTCTGCACTCTTCATGTTCGTGATGATGAAGCGACTGGAGAAAGTGGCGTGATTGGAATTGCAAATATGCAAAAAGTTGATGCCGTAGGCATCTCATAGGGTAGCCAGCCATGTCAATGGCTGGTAATGAGGATGCTACAGAGAGACAGCGTGCCGTAGGTACGCAATAAATTGTGGGTGGCGTACCTAAAGGCACGCATTCAATGGCCGCTATTTATCCAGCCATTGCATGGCTGGCTACCCTATTAAGCCCCTCTGGGGCTTTGTCTCAAAGGATGTTAGCATCACTTGCGAAACTTGAGTTGAAAAAAATAAAGGCTGCGCTATCTTTGTTTAGCGCAGCCTTTTTTTATTGTTGTCGTTGCCTTACCGCCTCATAGAGCAGGATGGCAGCGCTGACGGAGACATTCAGCGAGTCGAGCTTTCCCAGCATGGGGATGCGTATGTGGGCATCTGCCGCCTTGCGCCATACATCGGTGAGGCCTGTGCTCTCGGTACCCATCACGATGGCAGTGCCTCTACGCATATCGGTATCATAATAGAAGTGCGAATCTTGCAGCTGCGCCGTGAGGATGCGTATGCCTCGCTCCTTGAGGAAGCTGATGCACGCCTCAGAGGTGCAAGCCACACAAGGCACGGTGAAAATGGCCCCTATGCTGCTGCGTATCAGATTCGGATTGTAGAGGTCGGTCAGAGGGTCGCAGATGATCACTGCATCCGCCTTAGCCGCATCTGCGCTGCGCAAGATAGCGCCTAAGTTGCCAGGCTTCTCCACGCTCTCCAGCACCATCAGCAGTGGATGCTTAGAGAGCTGAAGATCCTCCAGACCTATGTGCTTGGCTTTCACCACTGCCACGATGCCCTCTGTGCTGCCCCGATAGGCCATCTTCTCATAGACTTCGGGAGTCACTTCGTAGCAGTTGGCTTCTGTGCTGAAAGTTTCTGAGCCCAGTAGCGAGGAGCATACATAGACGCTGTGGAGCTGATAGCCTGCTTCCAAGCAATGCTCCACTTCACGCAGCCCTTCTACCACGAAGAGCCCCTGCTTCCGCCTCTCTGCCGATTTCTGTTGCAAGGCCACCACAGCCTTGATTTTCGGATTCTGTAAACTTGTAATGCTGTTCATTGGTTCATCCGTATTTTCGGCAAAGTTAGCATATTTTTGGTGGAATATTGGTTCTTTCTCATTTTTTTAATCTACCTTTGTCACGATTATGCTGTAGGCATGACGTAAGGTCGCTTATTGTAAGTACGAAGGCCTTGGGTAGAAGCTAAGAAATGCTGTAGGCATGACATATGGTAGCCAGCCATGTAGGAACGCGAAGGCGTTTCGGAATGGCTGGAACTTGTATTATGATTTTAAAACCGCGTGCCGTAGGTACGCAATAAAAAACGACAAATTATGGCAAACACTTATACGCAAATCTACATCCACATGATTTTTGCAGTACACGATCGGAAATCATTGATCACAGAGAGCTATTCAGAGAACCTTTATAAGTATATCTGTGGAATATGTCAAAATAAGAATCATCTTATCTATGCCATTGGTGGTACAAAAGATCATATCCATATCCTCATTGGAATGCATCCAGCGGAATCTGTCAGTAAACTTGTGCAGATTATAAAAAGTCAGTCGAGCAAATGGATGAATGACAATTATTACAGAGGGGACTTTGGTTGGCAAAGTGGTTTTGCAGCATTCTCTTATAGTAAATCTTTTGTTCCTTTAGTTAAGAGATATATAGACAATCAAAAGGAGCATCACAGGCGTAAGTCATTCAGGGAGGAATTGATAAGTATATTGGATAAGAGTGGCATAGAGTATAATCCAGATTACATATTTAATGAGGTAAAGGCGGAATGATGTGGCGTACCTACGGCACGCATTGTTTATGGATGGCTTCTTATAACCAGCCATTCCGAAACGCCTTCGCGTTCCTACATGGCTGGCTACCATATGTCATGCCTACGGCATTTTGTGGATAGTCATTAAAGCCAAGTGATGGCATGGCTGGCTATCACGTGTTATGTCCATGGCATTTTGTGGATAGACATCAAAGCCAAGTGATAGGCATGGCTGGCTATCATATGTCATGCCTAAGCATTTTGTGGATAGACATCAAAGCCAAGTGATAGGCATGGCAGGCTATCACGTGTTATGTCCATGGCTTTTTGTCCCTTTAGGGACAATATATGGTAGCCAGCTACGCAGGGCTGCATTAGCAGCACAAGTGGCTGGGCAGGTTCAAGACAATTCCGTAATGCATGCCTTTAGGTATGCTACAAAAAATGATATGGCATATCGACTGCTGCTGATATGCCATATCGGAGGGCATTGACATGCTATATCGCCGCCCTGAAACACACTGAATCTATTTCTTATTTCTTGATAAACTCTACGCGACGATTCTGAGCACGACCTTCGTCTGTGCTGTTGCTGGCCACAGGTTCATGCGAGCCTTTACCCACAGCACGGAGGTTGAACGGATCTACGCCCATGCTTTCGAGGGCCTTCACCACTGCCTCTGCACGCTGCTGTGAGAGAGGATCGTTGATGGCATCAGAACCTTGATTATCTGTATGGCCTTGCACCTCGAAGCGGGCAGAAGCATCCTTCTTCATATAGTCGGCCACCTTCTGGATTTCCTCCATTGATTCTGGCTTCAGAGTTGCCTTACCAGTTTCGAAGAGGATATTGTTAGTCACAAACTTACCTGTTTCTGCAATGGCTTTCTCTACAGCTGAAGAATAGTCTGTAGCATTGCGCTCATAGAGTTCCACTGCACCCTTGGCCATCACTACGTTAGTGACATAGACACCTTTATTGCTGTCTGAACGACCTTCCATATACCAAGAGCGAGGTTGTTTCATATTCGGGATATTCACGATGCGCTCGTAATTGAGGTACATCTTGAAAGCACGCTTGTTGAATGAGATGGCAATGTGGTTCCAGTCGTTTTTCTTGAAAACCTTGGCAATAGCAGCTGTTCCGGGTGCTCCATCAATTTTATCATCATTGGGATTATATGCTCCCCAACCCCAACCAATACCATAATAGCCTCCACTTGGATTGTTGAGCGTATGCGTCTCCACGCTGGTACGGATATCGAAGGCGTTATAGCCGTCTTCAGCTTTCAAGACAATGTCGAGGGTGGCATCCCAACCGGAGCCTTCCTGGGCGGGTTGTGATAGTACGTCGAATTCGATGGTAAACTCTTCTGGCAGATAAAACTTTTCTTCCATCAGAGGCTGGATCCTTCCTCCCTCCATCTTGATGGCATTTACGCCCTTGATATTCACTACTTCCACTTCGGAGCCACTGAGGAGGTCCCATTTGGAAGGGAACTCACCTAATTGCTCACCTTTCAGTTCGTCATTGAAGAATACTGTGCCGCCACGCTTGAAGTCGCTCTTAGCTTGAATGGCAGCAAAGTCCACAGGCTCATCGCTGCCTACAGCTTCCTCACCATCTTCAGCATTGTTATTCTGCTTATTATTAGACTTCTTATCGCCCATAGCCTCGTCCATCTCTTCGCTGACTTTCTCTTCGGCCTTATTCAATACCTTATTCTCCACCGTATTCTTCACACGCTCGCCTAGTTTCTTCAGTAGCTGAGCGTCAGCGTTGGTAGAGTAGGAGAGTGCTGCCATGAGCACCACTAGTAAGTAAATCGCTCTTTTCATAATCGTCTGTTTTTAAGAAGTTGATATTATCTATTTATCTCGTTATGCTCACGAATCTTCACTGCTGTGAGCAAAAATGTTCATAACTGTGGGCATAAATGTTCACACCTGTGGACATAAATGCTCAGCACGTGAGCATTTCGGGAAGCCACTGCGATGATGCTGAAACCACTACCTCTGCAAACGTCCCACCTCGTTTTTACTCTACACCTCTACACCTTTATGGTGTATCTTGGTGTCTATCAGGCTGTTAAGTAGGTGTAGAGTGCCTTTCAACTCTACACCCTCTCTACACCCACTCTACATCTTTTCACTTATCTCTGCACTTGATTTATCAGGCTTGGTAATCGTAAGGGTGTAGAGAGGGTGAAGAGTGGGTGTAGAGTCATGAACCACTCTACACCCATTTAATCTATTGATATTCAGTTGATAACATGCAAAAGGTGTAGAGGTGTAGAGTAAATTCGATATCCATTGTCAAGGAACGTATTGTTGCAAACAAAGGTAGCGACTATCTGCGACTTAGTAAACCCCCCATTTGGGGGATTTTTCAGTGGGACAGATGGAAAAGAAGCCGTTTTAATTGGTGGAATGACAGATAATTGCTAAATTGGCTGCATGAAACCGAAATTATTGTTGAGAATGTTGGCACTTTGGCTGCTCTGCATCCCCATCCATGCAGCGATGGCCCAATACAGCGACCATCGGAACCGCCAAGTGGACTCCCTGGAGGTGGCGCTCAGCAGTGCGCATCCACCCAAGGGAGATCAACTGCTGCGTGCCTATCTGGACCTGATGTGGGGCTATGTGAACATAGACGGCACCAAGGCAGAGGCGTATGCCCAGCAGGCATTGGCCATGAGCTACGAGCTTGATGCCCTAAACTCCCGTGCCGATGCCCTGCGCATGATAGGCATGCTGGCCTATGGGAGGGGGGACTATGAGAGGAGTTTGGACTACTATAACCATGCCTTAGCCGTAACCGACAGCATGGCTGTCAGCGAGCGCTACGAGGAGAGCACCGTGGACGACAACTACAGCGTGCTCTATGGCTCCATAGGCAATCTCTACAACATACAAGACCAGAACCTGCTAGCCATAGAATACTACCAGAAGGCCTTGCCTATCTTCGAGAAATATGGATGGCAGGAAAGTCAGACCATCCTCTACCACAATGTGGGCGAACTCTACTACAACATGGGCAACGTGGAGGAAGCCGAGCAAAACTATCTGCGAGCCATAGCGTGTGGACAGAAGAGTGGAGACTCGCTGATGGTGGCCCTTCCGCAGCGCGGACTGGCCAAGGTCTATCTGAGCAAAAAAGACTATGAGAATGCCCTGCAGACAGCGATGGAAAGCTACGCCTACTATCATCCCAACCAGAAGGATGAACCGGGCGACTATATGGAACTGCTTTCTACCTTGGCACAGATACACCTGATGGAGGGGCATAAGGACATCGCCCAGGCAGAAGCCTATGCTGAGGAATCCTATCTGCTGATGCGCAGCGATGAGGACATGATGGCCAGCTTCAAGAGCAATGCACTGGGTGCCATGTACTTAGTGGCGATGGAGAAAGGACAGTGGCAGCAGGCCTATCAGCTGGCACGTGAGAGTGTGGAAGCCGACCCTAACGACACGCAAGACGATATATCCGACTATGTGAACTTGGCACACATCTGCATAGAGCTGGGACGCAGGGACGAAGCCAGCCAGTATATAAATAAGGTGCAGCAGTTGTCTGAAGCCTTTGCCACTACGCAGTATCAGAGCACTCTCTCGCAGATGCAGGTGCTCTATGAGACTGAACAGAAACAGCAACAGATAGAGGAACTGCAGCGTGAGCGCACCTGGATGCGGTGGCTCACGTGGCTTAGCGTCATAGCGCTGGTATTGGCTGTGGCTCTGCTGATAGCCATGGTGTTCTGGCTACGATTGAAGCGCCGTCATGCCGAGGCGTTGGCGAAGATAGAGGGAGAAACAGCAGAGCGGGTGCGCATAGCACGCGACCTGCACGATCGTATGGGAGCCTTGCTCACAGGCATCAAGGTGAACCTCTCGCTCTTTGCGCACAATACCTCAGACCTATCGGCATGCGACAATGCGCAGCAGCTCACCGATGAGGCGGTGCATGAGATGCGTGACATCGTGCATCACCTGATGCCAGAATCACTGCGTCGCTTCGGCCTTCGCACAGCCATCGAAGGCTTCTGTCAGAGCATCCCTTTGGCGCATTTCACCTTCGAGGGTGAGGATTTGCGCTTGGATAGGCATAAGGAGGAGGCCCTGTACTACATCACGCACGAGCTGGTGAACAATGCCGTGAAGAATGCTGCAGCCTCTCATGTAGATGTGGACTTGAAAATGGCGGATACTGGCGTGCGCTTGGTGGTGGCCGACAATGGCAAGGGTATCAATCCGCACGATTCTGGCTTCGGCATGGAGAGTGTTGCCCAGCGTGTGAAGGCGTTGGGTGGTAGCCTACAACTGAAGTCGAAGCCTGGTGAAGGAACAGTATTTGAGGTGAGTATCCCGGATAGGGTTTATAATTCATAATTCATAATTCATAATTCTTACAGATGTTTAGGATTTTTATTGCGGACGACCACCGCATAGTGGCCGAGAGTTTGGTGAAGCTGATAGAGCAGCTGCCTGTAGATGGAGCATGCATCGGGCAGGTGGTGGGCACGGCCTATACCCTCGCAGATACCCTGGAACAGTGCAAGGCGCTCCAACCAGACCTCTTGCTTCTGGACATGGCCATGCCCGACGGTAATGGCATCGACTTTCTGCCACAGCTGCATGAGCACTGTCCGCAGCTGAAGGTGGCCATACTGACCTACTATTCGGAGCCCTCCATCGTGCGATTGGCATTGAAGAACGGGGCGCAGGGGTATTTCCTGAAAGCAGGAGACCCGCAAGAACTGGTATTAGGACTGAAGCAGATGGGAGAGGGGAGTCTTTATCTTTGTGGGGAGGCGCGTGAATCCTTAGAGAAAAAGAGCAAGGCAGAGCAGCTCACTGTGCGTGAGCGTGAGATACTGCGACTGCTGGTAGAGGGGCGTAGCATCAAGGAGATAGCCACAGAGCTCTATCTCAGCTTCGAAACGGTGCATAGCTACACCAAAGCCATCCGTCAGAAGATGGGTGTGAACAACATGGCTTCTCTGGTGAGGGAAGCACTGCTGCAACGTCTGGTATAGAAAGGAGGAACTCTGAGATTCCTCCTTTATTCTGCATGTTTCTTATGCAGAAAGCCGCATTTAGATAATGTTGAACAGCTTGTTGAAACCAGTCATCTGGAACACCTTGCTGATTTCCTCGTTGATATTCTTCACTGTCACTTGTCCGCCTTTGGCTTTCGCATTCTTCAAGATGCCGATGAAGATACGGAGACCAGAACTGCTGATGTACTCCAAGTCGGTGCAGTCCAAGATGATGTTCGTATTTTCAGCCAGCATTAAAGGCTCTACATCCTTAGTTGTCTGAATCGCTGCTGCAGTATCAAGGCGTCCCTTGAACTCGGCAATCAGATTTCCATTTTCTTCTTTAATCAGAGTAGTCATTTTCTTATCACGCTTTTTAGTTGTTAATACAATGGGAAAAATAAAAATATAGTTACCAAATCCACGATGAGCATAAGCAGGTGCATCCAGATGCCTATGCGCCAGAAGTCGGTGAACTTGAAGCCACCTGGACCGTAGATCATCATGATGGTAGAAGAACCGATAGGGGTGCAATAGCTGATGCTGACGGCTGTCATGATGGCGATGACAAACGGCATGGGATTGCATCCCAGCAGCAATGCTTGCTGATAGACAATGGGGAAGAATACGGCTCCCATAGCCACATTGCTGGTAAATTCACTGGCCAGTGAGGCAATGACGCACATCACTGTGATGATGATATATGGATTGTTGTTGCAGAGGTTCAGTATCACATCGGCGATGCGCGTTACAACGCCTGTATTGGTGATGGCCGTACTGAAGACCACCAGTGAGCCCAAGACCAGCAGGAAGTTCCAGTCTATGTATTTCACGATCTTCGTCATGCGGCAGCAGCGGAAGATGAGGCTGGCGCCTGCTGCCACCATGGTGCAGGTGAGCAGTGACATCACCTTGAAGGATGACAAGATGAACATGATGATGAGTATGGCTGCAGAAATGATGGTGTGTGGGCCCAGTTGTGGAATGAACTGAGAGTCGAAGAACGTCAGGCTTCGCTTGAAGTTATTCTCTATTTCGCTGTCTTTCTTTGGAGGACACTCTAAAAGCAGTGTATCTCCAGCAGCCAGTACCACCTCACGAGGCTGCTGATCTACACGTTTTCCCTGTCGGGCCACAGCCACCAGCACCATATCGTTTCTACGTTCAAAGCTACTCTTGCTCATGCAGGTGCCTATCAGGTCGCTTCCAAAGTTCACATAGGCCGTGCGTAGTTTTCGGTTGTTGTCTATCTCGCTGATGTTATAGACATGATGGTCGGCTGCCACCAAGCCATGACTCTGTTTCAGTTCCAGTATCTCATTGATCTGTCCAGAATATATCAAGCGGTCGCCACCAAAGATGTATTCATCGTCGGAAACAGGAGAGATGACCTCCTTGTCGAAGCGTACAATCTCGATCAACGAACCACCACGCACCTCTTTCAGTCCAGCCTCGTGTACGGTCTGTGCCACCGCATCATTGTCGGTAGGCACCAGCAGCTCCACCGTATAGTCGCTGATATTCTCGAAAGAAACCTCAGGAGACTCACGGTCTGGCAAGAATCTGCGTAGCACCGTCATGAAGGCAATACCTACCAATGTACATGCCAAGCCTGGGATCACTGGTGCGAAAAGATTCATCGGTGTGCCTGTGAGATCTACGTAGAGGCCTGCGATGATAAGGTTCGACGATTGTCCCAGCAGGGTGCACATACCACCGAAAGTAGCAGCATAGCTTAGCGGAATCAGCAGCTTGGCAGGAGAGATGCCCAACTTACGTGCCCACATCTTCACCATCTCCGTGAAGAGGCCCACCGCATTCTCGCATCCCAGCATGGCACTCAGCACCGATACTGGCACCATGAGCTTCACCACGGCACGTCGATAGGTAGATGGTGTGCCCAGTAAATGCTTGCCTATCCAGTAGAGCACACCCGATGTCATCAGGCCTGCTATCACGATGTAGAAAGCTCCGTTCACTAAGATAGCTTCCGATCCGAAGGCATCCAGCACATTGTTCTCAGACACCACGTTGGTCACCAGCAATATCGTCACGGCTCCCAGGAATATGACCTCTGCTGGCACACGTGTGCGCACCAGCATATAGAACATTCCCAGTGTGATGAATATGATAATCCACACCTGGACAGAAAGCCCTAAGAAAGTCATTCCCAACCACATATTCTGCTTACTATATGTTTTTGCTCATCGTAAGAATGTTCTTACCATCAGCATATTCATACCTTATATTATCCATGATCTCACGGATGAGGTGGATGCCTAAGCCGCCTATCTGACGGCTTTCTATGTCTTGCGAGATATCTACCTCTTCCTTCTGCGTAGGGTCGAAAGGCGTGCCACTGTCAGCGATGATGAGCGTCAGCTTTCCACCGTCAGCTTTGGCACAGATATCCACAGTGCCATGCGTTCCTGCAGGGTAAGCATATTGCATGACATTCACCACAGCCTCTTCCAGAGCTAAGTTCAGGCTCATAGCTGTGGCAAAGTCGATGCCTGCCTCCTCTGCCACAGAGTCGATAAAGTTAGCTAACAACGGAATCTCCTCAATGTTGTTATTAAGGGTGAGCTTGCGTTCCATTGGCTCGCTTGAGGTTGTAGTATGTAGATTTTCCATAATCAAAAGTTCATACAATAATAATTAAAGGCAAAGATAGTGCTTTTTCTGTAAAATCATCCACATAATATAAAAAAAAAGGATGCGCCGATTGGCGCATCCCCATGCATATATGTATTTTTATTTGGATTAGCAGCGCTTGTCCAGATAAGGCAATACATAAGGCTTGCGATACTCGTAGTAGTACAGACGGTGAGCAGCAGCTTCCTTGTCGTTGCCAACGAATGTACGAGTAGCAGGATTCCACTTCACTGGGCGACCCAGCTCGTAAGCGATGTTGCAGAGGCAGCAGAATACTGCGCTTGAAACACCAGCCTCGATAGGAGCGATGGTCTGCTGACGGCTGCGTACGCAGTCGATGAAGTTCTGCATGTGAGGAGAGCTGGTCTCGAAGTTCTGAGCAGCCTGACGCTGACCGCCACGCTCTGCCTGAGCAGCACGCTTAGCATACTCTTCGAACATACGCTGACGCTCCTCTGGAGTCATCATACGAGGCTTGTTGCCACGCAGATTCTCTGGGATCAGTGAGTTGTCTGAGCACTCCAGATAACCACGAGCTACGTTGATCCAACCCTTGGTACCGATGAACTTCAGACCCTGAGCGTTAGGATTCTCCTCGCCGTCGATTTCCTTAGTCAGGTAAGGATGCTCCATCAGGATGGTGCCGTTCGGATAGCGAGCTGAATAAGCCTCACCTTCGTTCTGGTAGCCACGTGGATAGTACTCTACTGGCTGCAGACCGTCGAAGCCCATAGCGCAGTTAGCGATGTCATGCATGTGAGCACCCCAGTCAGCGGTGTAACCGTTACCAGTCTCACGATACCAACGCCAAGCACCCCAGAATGCCTCACGCTTCTCAGGAACTACAACGGTAGTCTTACCGTTCTTAGTAATAGTCTGCTCCAGAGTGATAGGAGGACACAGCTGGTCGTTGTACTCAATCTTAGGATTGTTCAATGGGCCTAACCAGAGGTTGAAGTTCAGGTTAGCTGGGATAGGCTGAACGCCACCGAACTCCTCATACATCTTCTCGATTGGACGTGGAGGATCACCTACCTTAGAGTAGATCTTCTCTACGTGACCGATGGCACCAGCCTGAATCAGCTCGATAGCCTTCTGGAACTCACCGCTTGAACGCTGCTGGCTACCAGTCTGGAATACGCGATGATTGTGGCGTACTGCATCCTGCATAGCATAAGCCTCAGTGATAGTGTAAGTCAGAGGCTTCTGGCAGTAAACATCCTTACCGGCCTGGCAAGCGTGGATAGCATGCAGAGTGTGCCAGTGGTCTGGAGATGCAACCTCAACTGCATCGATGTCCTTGCGCTCCAGAAGCTGCTCATACTGCTCATACTTGTCGCAACGCTCGTTCATGCCCTTAGACTTCTGCCAAGCGTTTACACGACGCATGAAACGCTCAGTTTTGTTAGTGTCAACATCGCAGCAAGCTGCAACCTGTACACCAGGACATCCAGCAAAACCACCGAAGTCGTTCAGTGCCTGCTGACCAAGGCCGATAAAGCCTAACACTACGCGATCGCTAGGAGCGATCTTCACACCGTCCTGTGCCCAGCTTGGCATGATAGTCAAGCTTGACAGGCCGAGGGCTGACAGACGCAGGAAGTTTCTGCGGCTCATACCCTTGTTCTCTGTGTTTTTAGTCATAACTGTTGTTTTTAATAAAAAGATTGTTAATAATAACTATTTTAAACTATAGTTTTTCTAATTTCTCAATTTCTCCATCTCTCCATCATTTCAACCACTTATCCAGCCATTCGAAGAAGGTGCGCTGCCACAAAATACCGTTCTGTGGTTTCAGCACCCAGTGATTCTCGTCGGGGAAGATAAGCAGCTCTGCTGGTATGCCACGCATTTTCGCAGCATCGAAAGCAGCCATGGCTTGATTAGCTAAGATGCGGTAATCACGCTCACCGTGGATACACAGAATAGGTGTATCCCACTTGTCCACGAACTTATGTGGTGAGTTGGCAAACGTGCGCTGTGCGATGGCATTCTGCTTCTCCCAGAATGCACCGCCCATATCCCAGTTGGCAAACCATTTTTCTTCTGTCTCCAGATATTGCATCTCCATATTGAAGATGCCATCGTGTGCTATGAAAGCCTTGAAACGCTTGTCGTGGTTTCCTGCCAACCAATAGACAGAGAATCCTCCGAAGCTGGCGCCCACACATCCTAATCTGGTTTCATCAACATAAGGCTCTTTAGCCATCTCGTCAATCGCTGTGAAGTAGTCCTTCATGCACTGGCCACCATAATCACCGCTGATGGCTTCATTCCACTCTATGCCGAATCCAGGAAGTCCACGGCGGTTAGGTGCCACAATAATGTAGTCGTTGGCAGCCATCATCTGGAAATTCCAGCGATAACTCCAGAACTGGCTAACAGGACTCTGAGGACCGCCCTCGCAGAATAGCAGAGTGGGGTATTTCTTGTTCGGATCGAACTTTGGCGGATAAATCACCCATGTCAGCATATCCTTGCCATCGGTAGTCTTCATCCAACGACCTTCCACCTTGCCAAATTCCATTTGGTCATAGAGGTGCTTATTTTCAGTTGTCAGTTGCTTAACGGTGCCACCAGGAGTCTTATCAACCAAGTAGATTTCATCGGCCATGCTCATAGAATGGCGCTTCGTCACCAACTTATCTCCACAGAGGCTTATGCTTCCGTAGTCATACTGTCCTTCAGTAATTTGCGTTACGGCATCGCCCTTCTGCAAGTCGTAGTAGTAGATGTGTGTTTCACCATGCCATACGCTTACGCCAAACAAACCTTTAGAGTTCTCATCCCAGATGAATTCATCTACATTGGTTTCCAAAGCCTTGCTCACGAAGCGCTTCTCACCAGTCTGTAGGTTCATGATAAACAGACGGTTGAGGTCGGACTCATAGCCATCACGCTCCATACTCAGCCATGCAATGTACTGTCCGTCGGGTGAATACTGCGGATTCGTATCATAGCCGAAATTATCTGCAGTGATGTCCACCACCTGCTTCGTTGCTATGTCATATATATAGATGTCAGAATTAGTTGAGATGGCATATTCTAATCCTGTCTTCTTTCGGCAAGTATAGGCAATCTTCGTGCCATCGGGACTCCATGCCAGTTGTTCCATACCGCCAAACGGCTTCATAGGACTCTCGTAAGGTTCACCTTCCAGAAGATCGGTAATGTTTGCTAGTCCATTCTCTGTGAGGTCTGCCACAAAAGGATGAGGAGCCGTGGTGGTCCACTCGTCCCAGTGCTTGTACATCAAGTCGGTTACTATGATGCCGCTTGTTTTCTGCAAATCTGGATATTTATCCTGTGTGCTTGGAATCGTCTTCACTTGTGCCACAAACAGAACCTTCGTACCATCAGGGGAGAAACTAAAGCCCTCCATATCACCCTCATAATTGGTGAGTTGCTTTTTACCAGTGCCATCGGGATTCATTTCCCATATCTGACTGCTACCGCCTTCGCTAGAGAGATATGCCAGTTTGCCGTTATTCATCCACACAGGTTGGCCTTCCCTAAAATTGCTGTTTGTAATCTGGTTGTTCTCACTGCCATCGGCAGTCATGACGAAGAGTTCGCTATTGCTACGGTTTTGTGGTACGCTGTAATATGAAACGCTGTATGCAATGTGTTGCTGGTCGGGTGCCACCACAACATCACCGATACGCCCCATAGCCCATAAAGCCTCAGGAGTCATACGGTTTCCATCAATATGCATATCCGAACGTCCGATGATAGGCTCATCGGTTTCGGTCTCTTTTACTGCCTCATTACAGGCAGAAAGTGCAACAGCCACAGACATTATCAAAAGCTTAGTCAGTTTCATATTATATAATAAGGTGTATCCCTTAAAAACTTCAACAGGATACATTTTTCCAAAATTCCGCCCAAAGTTATAAAATTTTTAATAATAATTACTATCTTAGTGCCATAAAAAATCTAAAAGTGGTAAAAATAGCATTCTATGAAACATTTTTTTGTACTTATTTCTTTGCTTTTGGGCTTATCGGCAAGTGCTCAAGTGAATAAGCTCATTGTACAGGCAGATAAGGTGGGGGCTCTTATCCAATCTACCATGTACGGCATTTTCTTCGAAGATATCAACTTTGCTGCCGATGGTGGCCTCTATGGCGAATTGGTTAAAAATCGCTCTTTCGAGTTTCCGCAGACATTACAGGGATGGAAAGCCTTTGGCCAGTGGGAGGTACGTACCGATGGCCCCTTTGAGCGCAATCCGCATTACATTCGACTGAAGAGCTTTGGGCATCCACACAAGCATACTGGCCTTGAGAATGAAGGCTTTTTCGGTATAGGTGTGAAAGAAGGTGAGGCCTATCGTTTCAGCGTATGGGCACGCATCCCTGAAGGCTCAAAGCCTGCTAAGCTCAGAGTGGAGATCATAGATCCTAAATCCTCTGGTGAGCGTCAGGCACTTGCAGTGCAGGAAGTGTCCATCGACAAACAGCAGTGGACCAAATATCAAGTGGTTCTCACACCGAGTAGCACTGAGCCTAAAGCTCATCTTCGCCTCTTCCTACGTGGCGATGTCGCAGTAGATGTGGAACATGTCTCCCTCTTCCCCGTGGATACCTGGCGTGGACATGAGAACGGCATGCGCCGTGATCTGGCTCAGGCACTTTACGACCTCCGTCCAGGTATCTTCCGCTTCCCTGGCGGGTGTATTGTAGAAGGAACCGACCTTGATACCCGCTACAATTGGAAGAATTCCGTGGGTCCTGTGGAGAACCGTCCGCTGAACCAGAACCGTTGGCAATACACGTTCGACTATAAGTTCTTCCCCGACTACTACCAGAGCTACGGACTTGGTTTCTATGAATATTTTCTACTCTCTGAAGAGATAGGTGCTGAGCCGTTGCCAGTTATCAGTGTGGGCCTTGCCTGCCAGTTCCAGAATAATGATGAGAGTGCCCATGTGCCAGTAGCAGAACTCGAACCTTATATCCAAGATGCCCTTGACCTCATTGAGTTCGCCAATGGCAGTGTAGATACGAAGTGGGGAAAAGTGCGTGCAGAGATGGGGCATCCAGAACCATTTCACATGAAGTTCCTTGCCATAGGCAATGAGCAATGGGGAGAGACCTATCCACAACACTTGGAACCTTTCGTGAAAGCTATCCGCAAGCAGCATCCGGAAATTAAGTTAGTGGGCAGTGCTGGTCCAAACTCAGAGGGTGATCAGTTTGACTACCTATGGCCAGAAATGAAGCGCTTAGGAGCCGACTTGGTGGACGAGCATTTCTATCGTAACGAACAGTGGTTCCTCAGTCAGGGGGCTCGATACGATAATTACGATCGTAAAGGGCCGAAGGTTTTTGCTGGTGAATATGCCTGTCATGGAGCAGGAAAGAAATGGAACCACTACTATGCCTCTCTTCTCGAAGCAGCCTTCATGACGGGGTTGGAGCGCAATGCCGATGTGGTGCACATGGCCACCTATGCTCCGCTTTTTGCGCATGTGGAAGGCTGGCAGTGGCGTCCTGATCTTATCTGGTTTGACAATCTGGAGAGCGTGCGCACAGTGAGCTATTACGTGCAGCAACTCTATGGTACTCACAAAGGTACCAATGCACTGAAACTCACCATGAATGGTAAGAATGTCACAGGTGCAGAAGGACAGAATGGCCTTTTCGCCAGTGCTGTGTACGACGCACAAGATGGTTCTTACATAGTGAAGATAGCCAATACATCTGATAGTTACCAGAGCATTGAGGTGCAGTTCGCGGGTTTGAAGAAAGGCACATCGTTCACCTCTGGCAGCCGTATCCTGCTCACTTCTCCTGATATGGATGCCGAGAATACTATCGAACAGCCCACACTCATTGTGCCACAAGAGCAGACCATTCGCGTTAACGGTCAGGTGCTTAATGCTGATTTGCCGCCTTACAGCTTTGCTGTCTATCAAGTGAAGTAAGTAATACAAAAGAAGGCAGGGTTCAAACCCTGCCTTCTTTCTTTTATGTCTTTAGAACAAATGCTTTATTCCATAAACGTTGCCGTATTCTGATAGGCCGTCTGAAGGTCATTCAGCATCTGCTTCGAGCCGAAAATCTCCACGGTGTACCAGCCGTCATACCCCAATTCCATCATCTTCTGTATCACCGTCTCAATCTTTGAGCATCCTGTGCCGGCAGGTACAGGCGTCATGTCTTCAAGACTAGCACGGTCTTTCAGATGTACGTGGCGCACACGGTCTTTCAAGGTCTCAAAAGCCACTACAGGGTCTTCTCCTGCAAAAGTGAAGTTGCCAATGTCGACATAGCACAGAGAAGCCTCGTTGTCGAAACTCTCCACGACCAAGTCGATACCCTCAGCTTGACAACGTGTGGCAAACTCAGATACATGACGACGAATGGTTTCAGCATCTTCTTCTGTGGCATTTTGAGGCAGCGTATTGGGTACCAGCATCAGGTGTGGATAGTCATGCCGCTTCACAAAGCTGATGGCAGCCTTCTCCAGGTCGCCCCATCCTGCACGGAAGAAGCCGCGTGGATTGTTAGCATCAATACTATCTACATGTTCGGCTCCCAGGTAATTAATGTGTACAATGGCACATGAATGGCCAAAGCCCAGACTGTCGAGTATGGGTATCTGCGCTTCCTGGTAAGGATAGACGTCGGCTCCTGTATAGCCCATTTCACGCACCTTGATGGCTGCTTCTGCGAAAGAAATATTCTCTTGCTGCGCTATGGTGTTGATATGCACAGCAAATACAGAAATCTTTTTTTCTTTCGGCTCCTCTTGTTTTGTGCAAGAAAGCAGAGTCAAGAAAGCTGCGAAAAGTAGTGGAATCATTCTCATAATGTCGAAAAGATTTATTAGTTGATAATATAGTTAGTTGTTCTGTATTACATACTCGAAGCGCTGAACGACAATGGTAAAAGATCTTCCACACAATGCACCTCTATGACGCCTTCCTCTCCATAAAGTAAAGTGCGAAGCGGATGTTTGCTGCGCTCCTGCGTCTCCAGCATCACTTGTCGGCAGGCTCCACATGGTGCTGTGGCACTCGGAGTGAATTCACCTTTCTCATTGCGTGCAGCGATGGCCAGAGTCTGAACACCCACATCAGGAAAGTTTGAATTGGCATAGAAGAGGGTAGTGCGTTCGGCACACAGGCCACTGGGATATGCTGCATTCTCTTGATTGGAGCCACAGATGATCTCCCCATTGTCCAACAGTGCCGCTGCTCCGACACAGAAGTGCGAGTAGGGAGCGTAACTATGGAATGTGCTCTCCTTGGCTGCTTCTATCAGTTTCTGATCCTCCGCACTCAGCTCCTCAAAGGCGTAAAGACGGAAGGCTATTTTTGGTCTTATCTCTTTCATGATATTAAATATGTCATAATCTTAAAGCAAAGATACGAAAGAGATTGAAATTTTGCTATATTTGCAGCAGGAAGTTGAAAAAAGTTTATCGAAATGAAAAATAATATATTCGTTGGTGCCTTCACGGCCTTGCTGCTGATGCTCAGTCTTCAAGCGTCAGCACAGCGTCGCAACACGGTATACAACAATTATATCCGTGACTATGCCGACTTGGCTGTGGATCAGATGAAACGGTATAAGATACCTGCTAGTATCACGCTTTCACAGGGACTTCTGGAGAGTGGAGCAGGGCAGAGCACTTTGGCACGTCGCAGCAATAATCACTTTGGTATGAAGTGCGGTAATAACTGGACGGGTCGGTCTGTACGTGCCAACGATGACGCGCCCAACGAGTGCTTCCGAGCTTACAGCAACGTGAAGGATTCTTATGAGGATCACTCTAAATTTCTCACGCAAAACCGCCGCTACGCTTCACTGTTCTCGTTAAAGCAGACCGACTATCGAGGATGGGCGCAGGGCCTTAAGAAGGCCGGATATGCCACAGACCGGTCGTATGCCACCAAGCTCATCTCTATTATTGAGGACTATGAACTCTATAAGTACGACACCAAGTCCATGAGCAAGAGGGAAGAACGCCGTTGGCAAAAAGAACTCAAAAAGAAGCCATGGCTTGCCAATCCGCATGATGTCTACATTGCCAATGGCATTGCCTATGTCATAGCACGTGATGGTGATACATTCGACTTGCTAAGTGGTGAGTTCAAGATCAGCAAAAGTAAGCTGGTGAAATATAACGAGCTGGAGAAGAGCTACACCCTTATGGACGGTGACATCATCTATCTGAATAAGAAGAATAAGAAGTCGCTCTCCAGTACCATCTACCATGTGGTACGCGATGGTGACTCCATGCACTCTATCTCACAGATTTATGGCATACAGCTCAAGAGCCTCTATAAGCTCAATGGAATCAAGGCCGACTATGTGCCAGAGGTGGGTGAACGCATCTATTTGAAATAAAATGTATAATTCCTATCTTTGCATCCGGAAACAGAATTTTATAAATAATAGTCAATTATGAAGAAATCAATGAAATTTGTGATGATGGCCTTAGTGGCCATGGCCATTCAAGCTTGCTCACAGCAGAGAGCAGAGATGACTCTGCAGGTGAAGACGCAAGCCGGTGTGGTAGAAGGTATTGCCGAAGACGGCATTAAGAAATTCCTGGGTGTGCAATTCGCTGCCGCTCCTGTAGGCGATTTGCGTTGGAAGGCTCCACAACCTGTTCCTGCATGGGAGGGTGTGCGTGAGGCTAAAGCCTTTGGCAACGATCCAATGCAACCAAACATCTTTGGCGACATGAGCTTCCGAGGTGCCTCTCGCAGTGAAGATTGTCTGTATCTGAACATTTGGACTCCAGCCAATTATGTGGACGAGGGTCTGCCTGTGTTGATTTATTTCAATGGTGGTGGCCTGATGGCTGGTAGTGGCAGTGAACCTCGCTACGATGGCACAGCCATAGCTCAGCTGGGTGTGATTGGCGTGACAGCCAATTATCGTGAGGGTGTCTTCGGCTTCTTCGCTCATCCAGAACTCACCGCCGAGGCTTCATACAAGGGTAGTGGCAACTATGGTTTCTTAGATCAGGTGGCTGCCATACAATGGGTGAAGGACAATATTGCAGCTTTTGGTGGTGACCCAAACCGTATCAATATCGTGGGTGAGAGCGCAGGTTCTTTTTCTACCTCTCTGCTGATGTGTTCTCCTCTGTCTAAGGGCAATCTGGCTGGTGTAATGGGCTCCAGTGGTGCCGAGGTGCTGCCTTATGGTGCTGTGACTCAGGCCGATGCCGATGCCTCTGGCAAGCAGTTGCTGGAGAGCAAGGGCGTGATGAGCGTAGCTGAAGCTCGTGCACTCAGTGCTGACTCTCTGCAGGCTTTGTTCCCTCCACGTGGTATGGCCAATGTGGTGCTGGATGGCTACTTCATGAAAGAAAGTGCTGACGATGTATTCAAAAAAGGTGAGCAGGCGCAGGTTCCTTTGCTGGTGGGTTGGAATTCCCAAGAGGGCACACCGATGTCTGTACTGCGTAACCAGGCCCCTACGCTCGAAAACTATAAGAAAGCTATGTCTGCTACTTTCGGTGATATGACCGATGAGATTTTCAAGGCTTATGGTCTGGAAACAGATGCTGATGTCCTTAGTCAGAAAAGCTTGAACTTGGCTTCTGACCTTTTCACAGGTTTCCCAACTTGGAAGTGGGCCGACTATCATGCAAAGACTTCAAAGCAGCCAGTATATCGCTATAAGTACATGCATCCACGTCCACAAGTGTCTGCTAAGATGGGCAATATGGTGGGTGCTCTCGCTGGTGGTGTTCGTGAGATGACCGAAGAAGAGAAGAAGGCTGAGGCAGAACGTCCAAAGTTGCCTGCTGGTGCCGTGCATTCTGCAGACATCGAATATGCCATGGGCAACCTGGCAACCAATGAGTATTACGATTGGCAGGAGGAGGATTATGCTATTTCTAAGTTGTTCCTCTCTTACTACGCTAACTTCTGTAAGTTTGGCAATCCTAATGGCGAGGGCCTGCCTACTTGGACACCTATCAATGGTCAGGATGTAGCTCCTGTGATGTATATTGATGTGACGAGTGCAGAGAAAGCCGATGCTGCCACCGAAAATGCATACCGTACACTGGAGAAGTTCTATCTGAGTAGATAAGATTATAAAAACTTGTCCTTGTCCAAGGAGTTTAGAGCCTGCAAACGTTTGGTTTGCAGGCTCTATTTGTCTGGCTTATAGGCTCTAATCAACTTGCTTGTAGGCTTTATTCTTCTGCTGTTTAATGAATCTTGTTGCATCCCATCATCTGGAAGATGGTCTGAAGTTGCTGGGCATGGTGGCCTTCAATGAGGATGTGATGGTTGCCGATGGGACGATGCAAGAAATAGTCCACGGGTTGTTGTAGCTTAAGGCGCAGCTGAGTTCGACACATGTTGGGATGATCGGTGTTCTCCAGCAGTGTACCGTCAGACACGAAGAAGGTATCTAGGCATTGACCGCCGCACTTTACCAGTGTGATGGGCCCCTCAGGAAGTATGCCTTGTATGCCGATGCCCTTACCTGATTCGAAATGGCTGCGCAGTAGGTAGCGACGTGTCTGGTTCAAACCGATGGTGCAGTGCGAAATGAGAAGCTCATTGTGCTTCACATCTATGACCGATGGATTGGCCATAAAAGAGTCTTTGCCTGTCAGCGTTTTTGCCAGCAGCATGGTGAACACAGCTTGAAGATCACCCTCGCATCCGGCGATGATGCCCTTGTCGTTGAGCAACGAGAGTCCTAGACAACCCGTTGTACCTATCTGTTCTATCAAGCTGAAACAGCTCAGTGTGAGTGCATCGAGTCGTTCTTCTTCTACGATGCGCGTCAAGGCATGGTAGATACGCAGAGCTTCTTGTACATCAAATGTAGTTCCTTCTCGAAAAGCGGAAGCGGCTTGGATTATGTGCTTAGCTTCCGCGGCATAATGCTCGGCACGGGTGGCATTGTAGTAATCTATGAGATGCCCCAAACTGATATCAACGTAGGTCACTCCCCAGCGTTGTTTGGCAATGAAATAATCTACATCGCTGGCAATGAGCCAAGATGATGGTGTACCAATCACGCCGATACGTTTGCCTTTCATGGCTCTGAGCGCCTGAGTTTCATGTGCGTAAAGTTCTATACGATTAATGATTGTATCTATGTCACCATGTAGAATCTCACTACGTTGCCCACTCTGCCGAATCCATGCCCCTATTTCCAACGATGCTGCCAGCGAATTGGCTTGTCCATCGGCCAGCAGAAGATAAGGGCGTGGAAGCTTTGTGAAGCACTGCTGGTAGAGCCGCTCGGTGCCACCACTGGCTATGAATGGCACGCAGACTGTATCGTTTTGAAGATGGTCTATATCGTGATAATCAATAAGTGTAACGTCAAAATGGTGCTCCAGTGCCGACAATATCTCTTGATGTGTAGCACGCATGGCAGCAGGTGTCATGAAACTGGACGTAAAAGTGATGAGTGTGATCTTCATAGTCTCTTTTCTGTGTTGGTTAATTGTAGCACAAATATAATGAAACTTTCATTAAAAGCGATGGATTTTTTGTAAAAGAAATAAAATGCGTAATTTTGCAAGAAAAATAGAAGAGCTTTTATGAATCTACCACTTTATCTGGCAAGGAAAATCTATGGAGGGGATGGTGCGGAGAAGCAAATGTCGCGTCCGGCAGTACTGATCTCCACACTTGGCGTAGCTGTGGGATTGGCGGTAATGTTGATTTCCGTGTCTGTAATAGCGGGTTTCAAGCAGCAGGTAAGGGACAAGATTGTGGGCTTCACGGGACATGTGGTGGTATGTGAACCTACATCTGTGAATACCTATGACACACAGCCTATAAGGGTGACCGACGAACTGACGGCACATCTTTCTGACTTTTCGGAAGTGAAGCACTATCAGCGCTATGCCGTGAAGCCGGGCATGATAAAGACTGACTTGGCCTTCCAGGGCATGGTGCTTAAGGGAGTAGGACCAGAGTATGATCGTTCTTTTTTCCGTGAGTGTCTGGTAGAAGGTGAGTTTCCACAGTTTAGTGACTCCGTATCAACAAATAAGGTGGTGATATCTAAGGCATTGGCCACAAAGATGAATCTGAAGCTTGGTGACAAAATAGATACTTATTTCGTTCAGGACAACGTTCGTGCGAGACGACTGCAGATAGTGGGTATTTATCGGACTTACTTTTCTGAGTTTGACAATCTGTTTCTCTTCACTGATCTTTGCATGGTAAATCGTCTGAATCGCTGGGAAACTGATCAAGTAAGCGGATTGGAGGTGCAACTGCATGATTATGATCAGCTAGAACAGGCCTCTTATGATATCGGGGCGTATTTATATAATAAGGTGGACAGTTATGGGCATGAATATTGTGCAGTAAACGTAGAGCAGCAGAATCCTGCAGTCTTCGCGTGGCTTGAGGTGTTGAACGTAAATATCTGGGTGATTCTTGCATTGATGATAGGCATAGCAGGCTTTACCATGATATCTGGATTGCTTATTATCATCATAGAGCGTACGTCACTTATTGGCACCCTGAAGTCGTTTGGTGCTAACAATGGACAGATACGCCGTGTGTTTCTATGGCTCTCAGTGTTCCTCATTGGCAGGGGTATGTTGTGGGGCAACATCATCGGGCTGGCTTTCTACTTCATACAGCGTTGGTGGGGACTTATTCCACTTCCAGATCCCGAAACCTACTACATGGATACTGTGCCAGTATCGCTCAGCGTCTTATATTTTATATTGCTGAATGTAGGTACTTTGCTCATTTCTGTGTTGATGCTCATAGGGCCTTCTTATATCATTTCCAAAGTTAATCCGGCCACCTCGATGCGCTACGAGTAGAGGTTATTTTCGGTGGTATTCGCTTTTGTCACTAAAAAGATAGAGGAGTTTCCAGCGAAGCGACTGCAATGGTTGTATTACATCAAGCAGGGGCAGGGTGGTGTAGTAGCGGTAATGCTCTCCAAGGAGGCGTGCCGACTGATTGATTACCACAGCCAAGCTGATGAAACGCATTACGAGACACAGAGCTGCCATAGTAAGCAGTACTAGATGCTGCATGAGAACTCCCCACACGATAGCGGTAATGGCACAGGCGAAAAACAGGAAGCGCGTGAAGGTTTCAAAGCCTAGCAGTTGGCGCTGCATACCACGAAAGTGCCGTGAAGTGGATTCGTAGCCTAAGCGCTCTTCTTTCCAGAATTTCTTGGCTTTAAGTGGCTTCATCACTACAGATGCCCCAGCGGCAGTTTCTACACGTGTGTTTTTGCGAGTGGCTACTTGATTGATATAAAGGTCATCGTCTCCACGTAGAAGATCTAAATGCTTGCCGAATCCTTTGGTTTGGAAATAGAGCTCTTTGCGGTAGGCCATATTTCTGCCAGTGGCCATATAGGGCAGATGCAGGAGACCCATGCAGAGGTAGCGCAGGCTTCTGAAGAAGTTGTCGAAACTTCTATTACGTGGTGTCCAGCCTTCCTTTTTGGAGAAATGGCTGTATCCCAAAACTATTTGAGTGTCTGGTGTGAAATTCCTTGACATGAGTGAAAGCCATTGGGGGCTTTCAGGTTGGCAGAATGATTCTGTGAAGACAAGCCAATCATACTTGCTGGCACGTATGCCAAGGTTTATAGCGAGTTTTTTACGACTGATCCATTTTGAGGAGTCGGGTAGATAGCTGTGGTAGAGGTGAGGATATTGTTCCTCAATACGCTTTAGGTAATCTACACTCTCGTTGACTTTTTCATCGGTAATGACGATAACTTCAAATTTTGGATAGTCTTGCTCCAGAATGGCAGGAAGGTTTTCTTCCAACTCTTCGGCTGTGCCATTGTGGTAGAGGATTACGGAGAGGGGTGGACGCTCTTCGCTGTAGGTTATTTTGCCCTTTACTGCCTTTCTAGCGTTCCAGACAACTCTTATATATATAATAAGGTGGTAGAATAGTTGGATAGCAAACAGACTGCCAGTGCAGACTAGAAGCACTTTTCCGATAGGGATAGATATTGGTAGTTCCATGTGATTTTTCTCTTTTGACTGCAAAGATAGTGCATTTTTCCTTTGCTTGCACATAAGAGCGAAGTTTGCTTGAAAAATTTTTTCCTTCGCAATGTGTTGATAATGAGGTGTGTGTTCATGGTGGATAAAAAATAGTTGAAAAAAAGAGTTGAAAAAGTTTTGCGGTTTGGAAAAACTGCCGTACCTTTGCACCCGCTTTCCCAGAGGGGATGCGGGTAGCGGGCGAGTCCCGCGTCCGTGAGATTTCCTTGAAAAATTTTCCTCCTAAAATTTGGAGGATATGCGGAAAATTCACTACCTTTGTATCCGCTTTCCGCTTGTCGGGGGCAGTAGAACAATGAAAGGATTACAATGAACAAAACTGAGTAGTACAAGAAGCAGCTGCACGGTCTTCCC
>CADALZ010000007.1 GCA_902788865.1 uncultured Bacteroidales bacterium
CTGCATACGTTCTGGAACTGGATACAGGGAGCTGTGTGTGGCTATTCCGTCAGCGGCACAGATTCTGGGCAGTCGGTGTTTTCCATCGCACTGAGCGACAACACGCTGATGAACGGAGGCGAGTTCGGCTTCGAGGGTTCGCTGGTCTGCATCATCCTCGAGGTTATCTTCCTCTTCATCCTGCTGCGCTACATAGGACCTAGTCTTAACTATAAGAGATTGAGATATTGAGAGTTTTACAGGATTTATAATTCATAATTCCACATGAAACGTTTACTTCTGGCACTTGTTGCCCTTCTTATCCTCCCCACACTGCTGCAGGCACAAGACCGCACAGTGAAGATAAAGCTCATCGAGACTACCGATGTGCATGGTTGCTTTTTCCCCTACGACTTCATCACACGCAATGCCGTGGGGGGCAGCATGGCGCGCGTGCATACCTATGTGCAGCAACAGCGTGCGCTCTATCACGACGATGTCATACTGGTAGATAATGGTGACATCCTGCAGGGTCAACCCACCGCTTATTATTACAACTTTATAGACACCACGTCTGTGCATCTGGCAGCAGATATGCTCAACTTCATGGGCTATAATGCTGGCAATTTCGGCAATCATGATATAGAGGTGGGCAATGCCGTGTTCGAGCGTTGGGCGGCCGATTGTGCCTTCCCTGTGCTTGGTGCCAACATCATAGACACTAAGACGGGGCAGCCTCACTTCCAGCCCTACGAGATCATTGTGCGTGATGGAGTCAAGGTGGCTGTGCTCGGCATGATCACGCCAGCCATACCAGTGTGGCTCTCAGAGAATCTGTGGCGAGGCCTCCGCTTCGATGATATGGAGCAGACGGCACGCAAGTGGATCCCTATCATCCAGGAGCGGGAACATCCCGATGTCATCGTGGGCCTTTTCCATTCTGGCAAGGATGCCGAGTGGCTGGGAGGTGGCAAGTATCGCGAGCAAGCCTCTGTAGAGGTGGCAGAGCGTGTGCATGGCTTCGATGTGGTGCTCATGGGGCACGACCATGCACGTGAGTGCCGCAAGGTGACCAACGTAGAGGGTAGGGAAGTGCTCGTGATCAACCCTGCCAATCGGGCTTTCAATGTGGCCGACGTGGAGATCACCTGTACCCTGCATGATGGCAAGGTGGTAGATAAGCACATAGATGGTCAACTGGTCTCTGTCTCCGACTTGGAAATCAGCCAAGCCTACATGGAGCGTTTCGACAGACAATATAAAGAGGTGGAGAATTTCGTCAGCAAGAAGATCGGCACTTTCACAGAGAGCATCTCCACACGCCCATCTTACTTCGGACCCTCGGCCTTTGTAGATCTCATTCACTCTTTGCAGCTGGAGCTCACGGGTGCCGATATCTCCTTAGCCGCTCCGCTCTCTTTCGATGCCAAGATAGACCAGGGCGATGTCTATGTGAGCGATATGTTCAATCTCTACCGCTTCGAGAATATGCTCTACACCATGCGCTTTACTGGTCGCGAAATTCTTGGAGCCTTAGAGATGAGCTATGACAACTGGATCAACGTCATGCGTTCGCCCTCCGACCATGTGCTGCGCGTCAGCGAACCTCAGCGTGCTGGCGACCGCATCCGCTTCATCGAGCCTTCTTACAACTTCGACTCAGCTGCAGGCATCATCTACACCGTAGATGTGCGCAAACCACGTGGGCAGAAAGTCACCATCGTGAGCATGGCCGATGGCACTCCATTCGATATGGATAAGATCTACAAGGTGGCTGTGAACTCCTACCGAGGCAATGGTGGAGGTTCGCAGCTCATAGACGGTGCAGGCATCCCCTCCGAGCAACTGAAAGACCGCATCCTGCAGTCCACCGATGTAGATCTACGCTATTATCTCATGAAATACATCGAAGAGCACCGCACCATCAGTCCGCGTGCCTTAGGGCAGTGGAAACTGGTGCCAGAACAGTGGGCAGCCCCAGCTTCGAAGCGCGACTATAAGTTGCTTTTTGGTGAAGATATGAAGTGATTTCAAGATTTGTGCGAAAAAAAGGGCAGAAAAGTTTGCATAGACCAAAACTTTGCCTTACATTTGCACCGCATTTGAAAAATGCTTGTTCAGTCATTAAGGAAGTTTGGGTGAGTGGCTGAAACCAGCAGTTTGCTAAACTGCCGTACGGGTAACCGTACCGGGGGTTCGAATCCCCCAGCTTCCGCGATGATAGAAAAGGTTTAAAAAGGTTATAAGTTGGCATTGCAGCTCGTGAGAGTTGCAATGTTTTTTTATATCTATGCATGTGGCAAGCATTGTCAGCCCATAGGCCGATACTGCACAGCGAGCATGGTGAGGTCGTCGCTCTGATCGGCATCGCCAATGAAGGCATGCACGGCCTCTGTCATACGGTCGATAAGGGACTCAGGAGTATGCTCGTGACTTTCGAGCAAGGTGTTGGCCAGCTGAATCATGCGCTTTTCGCTGAACTGCTGATGCTCACTATCCTCCGCCTCATTCAGTCCGTCGGTATAGAGGAAGATGGTGGTGCCAGCATCGATAGTCACTTCCTGACAGGTGTATTCCCAATCGCTCATCAGTCCGATAGGAATGTTGGAATCGCTTGGCAACATGCCCACTTTGCGGCCTATGAGTAGCGGGATGTCATGTCCAGCATTGCAGTAATGCATAGCCCCCGTGTGCAGGTCGAGCGCGCCAACGAAGAGAGTAACAAAGAAGTTGGAGTCATTGCCATCAGACATGGCTTTGTTCAGCGCACTGACGATGAGGTGAGGCTCTTTCTCATGGGCAGACACGGTGCGGAACATGGCACGCGTCATGGCCATCACCAGCGCTGCGGGAATGCCTTTTCCAGACACGTCGCCAATGCAGAACAGCAGTTTCTCGTCGCGTATGTAAAAGTCAAACAAGTCGCCACCCACCGCTTTGGCAGGAGTCAGCGAACCAAAGATGTCGATATCGCTGCGTTCCGGATAAGGCGGGAAGATCTTCGGAAGCATCGCCATCTGTATGTTGTGCGCTATGTTCAGCTCGCTCTCGATGGCAGCCTTCGAGGCCGTGGTTTCCTTCAGCTCCACAATATACTTCGAAAGCGACTGCTGCATGTTGGCGAAAGAGTTGCGCAGCAGGTAGATCTCATCCTGCGTTTGGATGTCGGGTAGGGGTGCATTGAAATTGCCCTTAGCCACTTCGCTGGCCGAGTTAGCCAACTCCGTCAATGGCTTGGTGGCACGTTTCACGTTATAGCGTATGGCAAAGGCCGTGAAAGCCAAGGCTGCGGCAATGATAAGCAGCAGGATGAGCGTAAGCATGTTCCCAGGGAAGTGGAAAGTAAACATTGGAACCAAGACGCCCATGCTCATATCCACATGGTTGATGGGTACATAGAAAACATAAGAAGGAACCCCGTCGATGACGGCAGTTCCAGAACCCTCCTCCCCATGAATCATGGCCAGCGCGATGGCATCGTCATCCGTTCCCTTGGAAGCCTCTGCTTGTGTGAGGAAATTGCCTTTCAAGATGCGCTCATGGTCAGGATGAGCGATGTAATTGCCCTTATTATCGATGATGAAGCTATGAGCAGCATAAGTAGGACCAAATAATCGTTCGGGCAACTTTGTGGTACCGAACTCATCATCTAGCGCCTTCAGCTTGTCAGTGAGAAAGTGGAGAGACATGTCTGCTCCCATGATAGCTACCGTGCGCCCTTCGGCATTATGCACGGGCAGCATGTAGGCGATGAGCGGAGCTGTCGCATCCTCTTGATCGAAGAATGGCTCACTCCAGTAACCCTCCGAAGCTTGGAGCGCCTCCACGAACCACTCCTCCAGCGGATAGTCGCGTGATGCACTGCCGATATACTCATGGCTCAGCTTGCCATCATCCCCCTTCACCACATAAGGTGCAAACCAGCGCCCCTTTTCCGGATAATAGTCAGGTATGAAGCTCACGCCAAGACTGCGGATGTTAGGATTATCCTGCACGATGTGCTCCACGGCAACCATGATTTCATCAGGGCGGTCGAGCAACATCTCGATGCTATGTTGGTTGTTCTTCGTCGCCACATACACGTCGGAGAGCGTACGGCGCACATACTCATTCGTGCCACGCAAGTCACTGAGGTAACGGTTGGTTTCACCCATACTCATGACGTTTTGCGACAGCAGGTAGACGACAAGAATGAGCACGGCCATGAGAGTCCCAAGGAAAATCATGATCCATTTGGTAATTCGTCCTGCAAAAGTATAGCTCTTCATTCTCACGATCCTTTTCTAATTAATTTCCACAAAGATATAGATTTTTTTGAATATCAGCAGCTAAGATTGCATCTTTTAATAATAACGCCTATCTTTGTAAAGAAGAAAACCTTTAATTATAAATGCAGATATTATGGAACCAGTTATGAAAAACAAGTTTATTCTCAAGGACCTCATCGTACTATGGATCGCCTTGACCGCACTATGTTGTGCAGCAATAAATCTTCATATCAAGCTGAATATGCTGGAAAAGAAAGAAGAACAGGAGTAAAGGCCATCAGGACTCCAGAACAAGGATGAAATGAAGACACTATTATTGGACCTTTTAACCTGTTATTAGATACTTATGGAACAGGCTTTTGCTCATGCTCGGCAGAGCTGATGCAAGCATCGCTCTGCTCTCGTTTAATCGCAAAATTCACTTTTGACAATGTACAATGCACAATTACCACTGGAGTTATACCAGCGGTGTGTGAAGAGGAAACAAAAATTTGTTAATGGGAAACATGGGAATTAGAAAAAGAGTCGCTATCTTTGTCGGCAAGAATATATACATTAACTAACTACTAAAATCAAACGAAAAATGAAAAAGCAATTATTGACCTTGGCCCTCGTGGCCATGAGTGGTATGGCGATGGCACAGCAGGCTCTGTTCAGCAGTGCCAACGTGAAATCACCAGAAATCAATGCTGATGGAACAGTGACCTTCCGCCTCTATGCCCCTAAGGCTGTGACCGTGCGCCTGACGGGCGACTTCCTGCCACAGCAGAAGATCCAGACCCAGTTTGGCGAGATGGAGACTGCAGGCAATGTGGAGATGAAAGAAGACTCTGCTGGCGTTTGGAGTTTCACTAGCCAGAAGTTGGAGCCAGAACTCTACTCTTACAACTTCATCGTGAACGGCATGCGCTATCTGGATCCATCTAACATCTACATGAATCGTGACGTGGCTACTTGGACCAACATTTTCATCATCAAGGGTGAGAAGGGTAGCAAGGGCGACCTCTACAGCGTGAACAACGTGCCTCATGGCAACCTGGCTAAGGTTTGGTATGAGAGTCCTACACTGAAGCTGACTCGCCGTATGACCGTCTATACACCTGCTGGCTACGAGAAGGGTAAGAACTATCCTGTACTCTATCTGCTGCATGGTGCAGGTGGCGATGAGAACGCTTGGAGCGAACTGGGACGTGCTGCTCAGATTCTGGACAACCTGATCGCTACAGGCAAGGCTAAGCCTATGCTCGTGGTGATGACCAACGGTAATCCTAATACCGCTGCTGCTCCTGGTGAGTGGGACTTCGGTATGTATCAGCCAGCTATGGGTGGTGGTGGCGTACAGCTTCCTCAGGCTGCTGCCTCTATGGATGCCAGCTTCATGGATGTAGTGAACTTCATCGAGAAGAACTACAAGGTGGCTAAGGGCAAGGCCAACCGTGCTATCTGCGGTCTGTCTATGGGTGGTGGTCACTCTTTCCAGATCTCTAAGCGCTATCCAGACTCTTTCGACTATGTAGGTCTGTTCTCTGCAGCTGTTGGCGTGGGTGGCAATAACAACACTCCGCTGCTGGAGCGCATGAACAACGATGCTACATTCAACAAGGAGATGGCTACCCTGTTCAGCAAGAAGCCAAAGCTCTACTGGATCGCTATTGGTAAGACCGACTTCCTGTATCAGAGCAACCTGGCTCTGCGTCAGTACCTTGATGCTAAGGGCTATCCTTACGAGTATCGTGAGACTGATGGTGGCCACATCTGGCGCAACTGGCGTATTTACCTCACTGAGTTCGCTCAGAAGATTTTCAAGTAAATATACCTTTTTATATAAAAATAAGGTGCATCGTTTTGGTGCGCCTTATTTTTTTTTCCTATATTTGCATGAAAGAAACTTTAAAATCTGAAATCATGGAAGAATATATCCCAAAACCCATCGATCTGAGCGACGTTTCGCTGACAGACGACCTTATCGAACTGCGTGAAGCCATAGCCGAGAATGCCCATGAAATCTGGGCTGAGAATCGCCGATTGGAAGGTTGGACCTATGGCCCTGTGCGTGATGACAAGAAGAAGCAGACACCTGACATGGTGCCCTACAAGGACCTCTCTGACGGCGAGAAAGAGTACGACCGTGCCACGGCCATGCGCTCCATCAAGCTGCTGAAGAAGCTTGGCTACGATGTGGTGAAAGTACAGGAAACGGAGCTCTACAAGGAGATGATAGAGCGCATACGTAATAATAAGGAGCAGTATCACTGCAGCAACTGTGGCGGCTTCATCTTCAAGCATCAGGTATTCTGTGAGCACTGCGGACATAAGCTGGACAAGACCGACTGGGAAGGCTGATGTTTGAGAACATGACAGGATCGGCCGACTGGTATGACTTAGGTCATCTGACTGGCATGGCATTACCTATCGGTGCAGGCACCATCTTGGGGTCTGTGCTGACGATAATGATCGCTTTCTTCTTCCTGTCTTTTCCGTTGCGCCTGCTGATAGTCTATTCGAAGAACTATCAGATAGCTATGCGATGCCGTATGGCGGCCGACTGGCTGTTGGTCGCCATCATCATTGTGGTGATATTCAATGCGCTGACGGCATCAAGCGTGGTTTCCGAGACGTTGTCGCCAAACAAGGATCTGTTCTGGTTCTCGGTGCAGCGGGCGGGGGCCAGCCTTATGACGATAGTGCCTTTCTACTACATCATGCTGCGGCTGACCAACCGTCAGGAGTTCTATTCTGACAAGCATGTGCAGTATCTGGAGTATTTCATACTATACCTGCGCAGCTTCAGGGATGACAAGCGCTATAGGAAGTCGGAGAGGAAGCTGATGCGAGCGTTGAAGCGTCTCTATTTCCCCTTTGCCATAGGTAAGCCTGATGAGTTCATGCCGCAGCAGGGTGCTAAGCGCATCTATGTGGGGAAGAACTGGCAGGACATCGTGATAAATCTGCAGCAGAAGGCTCCCATCATCCTGCAGCGCGTAAATATGAGCGAGAGCTACCTTTGGGAGTTTGAGCAGAGCGTGAAGGGCGGACATCTGAAGAAGGTGCTCTTCTGGGTGGCCGATTATGCCGAGTATGAGGAGTTTCGTTGCTATGCTGCAGAGAAATACGGCTTACAGCTTCCTGTACTGAACGAGATGGAGTATGAGCAGTTATTCTACATGTTGCCAGATGGGCAGTACCGTGTCTATGCGCTCGACAGCAAAGTGGCTTATAATCAGTTTGCGGAGGCTTACGTGAGGGAGCATCCCGACCATGTGGCAGCATACGGACAGTATTTATACGGGCGCAGTGACATGGATTTGCTGCGTTTGGCATTCTCGCCTGTCTATGATAAAAGGGTGATGCCTGGGGTTAACCGATGGAGCTGGTGGGCTTTCCTTTTCCCCGATTTCTTCCTGATCTGCCAGTCGGTGAAATATCGCTTCTTGCTTTATTTCACTTTCATATCCTTGCCGCTGATTTCTCAAGCTGGTATTCTCACTCAGTTTCAGATGTCTCTCATCATATTTGTCACTATGCTTGTGATGGGCAAGAATGGACGCACGTTGGCATGGTCGTCCTATAAGTGGGAGAGTTTGGCGTACTTCGAGAAACGCTATCGTTCCAGGATGGTACTGGTCATCTCTTTGGGCTTCCTCCGCTATTTCCTCTGGTTTGCCGTAGGCTTCTGGCTGATGTTCAACCCCTTCGGCTGGGATATTCCTCACTACGACTGGGCGGCATGGTAGTTCTCAAAGGCTTTGGCCTTTGAGAAGATGCAAATATTCAAAGATGCAAATATGCAATATTATTCTTGCATCTTTTAATTCAAGTTTCGCAAGTGATGCTAACATCCTGTGAGACAAAGCCCCAGAGGAGCTTGTTGAGGCGTTTGCCTCATCAATATTAAAACATTATAACATTAAAAAATTAAAACATTACGTTTTGTAAGCCCCAGAGGGGCTTAATAGGGTAACCAGCCATACAATGGCTGGATAAATAGCGGCCATTGAATGCGTGCCTTTAGGTACGCCACCCACAATTTGTTGCGTACCTACGGCACGCTGTCTCTCTATAGCATCCATATTACCAGCCATTGACATGGCTGGCTACCATATAAGATGCCTACGGCACCACCTTTCTGCATATTTTAATTTTTTTATCTTTTAATTTTTTAATTTTTGATTATCTTGCTGCGCTATTGCGCTGCAAGATAATCAACGGCAGGCATCGCACCATGATGCGGTCTAAATCTTTGCCATATTCCGAAAGTTCTTCATACGGACGGATGTCCTGATGGATGAAGAGCTGGCGGCAGTGCTTCTTGAAGTCGCTGTCTTTCTCCATGCGTTTCTCAGTTTCAGTATCAGGCTTGCGGAAGCCCAGCAGCAGTTTCTCCATGCACCAGCGGTTATGCTCTACCATGGCGATGGTGTTCACCTCTTCCTCTGTGAGTTCTTCTGGACAGTGGTCTTCATCGTAGCCCAATGCACGGAGCTTAGGGCCTATGGAGTAGCTGTTGTAGTAGTTGCTCCACTGAAGGGCCACAGGCAGCTGTATCCAAAGCTGGTGCATGGTCTGCTCATCGGGTAGCTCTGTAGGTGTGGTGCCGTTCTTGAAGAAATAGTCGTAGATATAGTTGATGGTCTGCGCCACTTGCAGTTCACGGCTATCGAGGTCGAAGTAGTTATCCATCATGCCGAAGGGGAACAGATGGCTGAACTTCGACACCTTGTCTTCCTTCCACTCGCAGTTGAGCATGCTCAGCAGGGCCGCAGACGACTGCTGTTGCAGCAAGATAGGGATGTTGCGCTCATAGATGATGTCGGGCAGGTAGAGGCCGATGTCCATGTTGAGCTTTGGCTTCTTCAGGCAGATGGCGATAGTGAGCAGTTGGCCCTCATCCATTGCCCACTGAGCCAGCAGCTGCTGCACGGCTACAGACTCCGCTCTGGCCTTGATGAACTCGAAGCGGATGTCGAGGAAGTCGGCATCCTTGCCACTGAAGAGGGTAGGTGGCAGAATCTTCTCTTCGCTGTCTGCACCCTCCAAGTCGCAATAAGTAGAAGACATGATTTGGAACAGATGTCGATAGCGGTTCTTGAAGATGTCCATCTCACGGTCGGCATGGATGTCTATGAAGGTGATGCGCGTCTTAAGTTCAGGGTTTCTGAAGAAGTTGGGGAAGTGCATCTGTTGAGCGGCCTCTGTGCCAAGCGCCACACCCAGACGGCTCATGCCCAGAATCACGAGGTGCACATACTTGTCACTCTGCTGCGAAATCTGCTCCCTGTCGAGTGGAGGATAGGCCGTCTTGGTGTAGCCGTCGGTATAGAAGCGGCTGATGAGCACCTTCTTCGCCCATCCTTCGAAGAAGTTGAACGGGCGAAACTCGATGTACTTGCGCCATTCTTCGGCAAGGTCGGTCACTTGGAATACAGAGAACGTGTTATGGTAGGCAAAGAACACCGTGAACGGGATGATGGGGCAGTTCGCCTCGCGCTTGTGAATCTCCACTATCTTTTTCAGACACTCTATGTTCATGGAGTCATGATCCACCTCATCGCGATTGCCTATCACGAACACCTCACGCGCCTTAGTGGTGCAGAGGCGTTGCAGGTCTTCCTCAGAGTCGCGACGCGCATTGGCCATCAGCACACGGTGTTCGTGCTTCTTGGGCAGATTTCGGTCTATATAGCCTTTCACCATCTGTGCAGGCTCTGTGGTTTGCACCAAGATGTGGCAGCCGTCGTAATGCGGATTGCGGCAAATCTGCGCCACGAGGGAAGGCACCATGTCATCGTAGCCGATGATCACCACATGGTCATTCAGACTATAGGTGATGCCACCTTCCTTGAAATTCTCCACATGGCGTTGCAGCATGTTAGAAATCACGGAGATGAGGCAGCCTCCCAGCAGGATAGTGCCCACGAAAGCCAAAAACTGTGCCAGTGTGCGATATTCTGGTGCCACATAGTCCACAGCTCCAGGGTCCATGAGTAGCTGGAACACACGCTGGTGCCACATCATGCTACTGAGGTCGGCACTGCCACTCTTCAGGGCATAGGCAAAGTGGAGCAGCCATCCTATGCAGAATACCAGGACAATGGCAGCCACGAGCCACGCTAATTGTTTCCAGCCTTGAGCCGCAAAAGTGCGGTCGAAGAGTATCTTGTATTTCTGAATATGTGCTTTCATATTTGGATTATATTGTAGGTTTTATAAATAAGGTGTGCCTTTAAACCATGCGAAGTTACGCTTTTTATTCCAGCTATGCAAAAAAAAGAGGTGGCTTCTTCGCAGAAGTCACCTCTTAGGAGGTTACTACTATATGAAATAAAAGATTAATCTATTTCTTCATCAGCCTCATAGCCTCCCATCTCACGGATGGCGTTCTTCAGCATGGTGTACTGCTGATAGAGGTGGTTCACAGCCTCTTCGCCCTGCGTGTAGTCGTGCATAGGGCTCTTCAGGAAGAAGCTCAGGAAACGCTGTATGCCATAGCGTCCGGCACGAGCAGCCAGGTCGCTCAGCAAGCAGAGATCCAAGCAGAGAGGTGCAGCGAGGATAGAGTCGCGGCACAGGAAGTTGATCTTGATCTGCATCGGATAACCCATCCATCCGAAGATGTCTATGTTGTCCCAGCCTTCCTTGTTGTCATTGCGAGGAGGATAATAGTTGATGCGCACCTTGTGGTAGTACTGCGTATCCTCATCGTTGCCATGTCCGTAGAGGTCTGGCTGCCAGTCAGGTTTCAGGATAGTCTCCAGCGTAGAGAGCTTAGACACCTCCTTGGTGCGGAAGTTGGCAGGCTCATCGAGCACCAGTCCGTCGCGGTTGCCCAGAATGTTGGTAGAGAACCAGCCGCTCAGTCCTAAGCAGCGTGTGCCGATGATAGGAGAGAAGCCGCTCTTCACCAGTGTCTGACCCGTCTTGAAGTCCTTGCCGGCGATAGGCATCTTAGTCTTCTCTGCGAGTTCCCACATAGCAGGAATATCTACAGTAGTGTTTGGGGCACCCATGATAAATGGGGCACCCTCTGTCAGTGCAGCGTAAGCGTAGCACATAGAAGGAGCAATGTGCTCACGGTCGTCAGCCTTCATAGCAGCTTCCAGATCGCTCAGCTTATAGTGTACTTCCTTACATACAGGTACATAGATTTCTGTAGAAGCAGCCCAGAGCACCACGATGCGGGCGCATCCGTTGGCCTTCTTGAAGTTGCGTATATCCTCACGCAGAGCTTCTACCATCTCCCAGCGCGTCTTGCAGTCCTTCAAGTTGTCACCGTCCAGACGCTTAGCATAATTCTTGTCGAAAGCGGCCTTCATAGGCACTATCTTCTCAAGTTCATCACGCACAGGCTCAATGTCCTTTTCCTTCAGCACCTCAGCATACATAGCTGCTTGGTAAGCATTCTGTGGATACACATCCCAAGAGCCGAACACAATGTCATCGAGCTTAGCTATCGGAACGATTTCACTGTATGGGAGGTATTTCTTTTCATCACCTTTGCCTACGCGGATCTTGTCATACTGGGTCATAGATCCTACAGGTTTGGTTAATCCTTTGCGTGCCATCAGCACACCGGTCATAAATGTGGTAGCCACTGCGCCGCAGCCAACTACCATTATGCCCAACTTTCCTTCAGCAGGTTTTACGTTGTTCTGATTCATTTAAGAGTTAAATTTAAATGTTTTATTCAATCAGGCTGCAATATTACAAAAAAAACTTTACTTAGAAAAAAGTTTCTTGGAATATTTATTCACAATTTATGCTTTTAGATGATTTAGACCATTTTCTTCGCGTTTTTAGCCAGAAAAGAGCATTCAGATCAGTCCCCCCTTCACACTATGGTATAGAAAAAACACCCTTTTAATAATAATTAACTAACAAAATCAGTTCAGAAACGTATATTTTTAGTTATTTTGTACAGAGCATAGTGAAAGATCTCCTCTCGCTCATTGCTCCTGAACTATAATAAATTGTCTAAATCTATTTGAATATGAAAAAGTTAACCAACAAAGAAGAAGTGGCCATGAATCACTTTTGGAATCATGGCCCCATGTTTGTGAAAGACATGCTGGAACTTTACGAAGACCCTAAGCCCCACTTCAACACCCTCTCTACCGTGGTGCGTGGATTAGAGGTGAAGGGCTACGTTTCCCATCGTGTCTTTGGCACTTCTTATCAGTATTATCCCACAGTGAGTCGTGAGGAGTTCAGCAAGCTCACTCTGAAGAGCGTCATCAGCAAGTATTTCCACAATTCCTACCTCAGTGCCGTCTCTTCGCTGGTAGAAGAGGAAAACCTCTCGCTGGACGATCTAAAGGCGCTGATAAAAGAAGTGGAGAAAGGATGAAAAGTGGGCCCATTCCTAGTTTACATACTCAAGTCGTCACTTTGCCTGGTAGCTTTCTACCTCTTCTATAAAGTGCTGCTTAGCCGTGAGACGTTCTATCGCTTCAATCGCTTTGCGTTGCTCAGCCTCATGGCCTTTGCAGCTGTGCTGCCTTTGGTACAGATCCCCCTCTATCAACCCTCTGAGGTGGGACAGACCTTGGCATATGTAGAAGACTGGTTGGTCGAGGTTGTCAGTGTGGAGCAGGTTTCTAAGCCTGTGCTCACATGGCCGCAAGCGTTGGCTCTGCTCTACCTTATAGGTGTGGTGTTCTTCATCATGCGCCACGTCTATTCTGTGAGCCGACTGCTGCAGCTGCTTCGCAAGGGCAGGCGAGAGGATGCTGTACGCTATCTGTCTGATGCTCAAGGTATCAAGCTCATAGTAGTGGCAGATGGCTTGGCACCTTTCAGCTGGATGCGCTATATCGTAATCAGTGAGAAAGACCTGCGTGAGAATGCTCGTGAGATATTGTTGCACGAGAGGGCCCACATCCGTCATCACCATTCGATCGACTTGTTGGTAGCAGAAGTCTGTCTCTTTTTTCAGTGGTTCAATCCTGCTGCGTGGCTCCTGAAGCAAGAGCTCCAGACCATCCATGAATACGAGGCCGATGACTGCGTGCTGTGTGAAGGCATCGATGCCCGCCATTACCAATTATTGCTAATAAAAAAGGCCGTTGGCACAAGGCTCTACTCTATGGCCAACAGCCTTAATCACAGTAATCTTAAAAAACGTATCACTATGATGATGAAAAGAAAATCCAATCCATGGGCACGCCTGAAGTACGCCTACGTGCTTCCGTTGGCAGCCATTGCCGTGGCCGCCTTTGCCCGTCCCGAGGTGCAAAATGCCTCCAGTGAGATTTCTGCCGTCAAAGTTAATGATTTGGTCGGAAATCTGGTAACAAATCTGGAAGAAAATTTCACCCTTCCCGATTCTAACGTTCAGCTGCCTCCAGACAGCATCTATGAAATCGTAGAAGTCATGCCCGTCTTCCCAGGTGGCGAAACTGGTATGATGAAGTACCTTTCAGACAATATCAAGTATCCCGCAGAAGCGCAGGAAGCAGGCATAGAGGGACGCGTATTCACTCGTTTTGTCATCAATGAAGATGGCTCTGTGAGCGATGTGGAGATTCTTAGAAGCGTTCATCCATTGCTCGATGCCGAGGCTATCCGTGTAGTGAAGGCCATGCCTAAATGGACACCTGGAAAAGTTGGTGGCAAGGCTGTGAAAGTGAGATATTCATTGCCTCTCGTTTTCCGTCTGCAAGGTGAAAGCACTCCTCAAAACAATACCCCAGTGGCCAATAAAATTGGCAAAGACGGCATTTATGAGATAGTTGATACGCCACCTATCTATCCTGGTGGTGAGGCTGCGTTGCTGAAGTTCATTTCAGACAATATCAAGTACCCAGAAGAAGCTTTCAAGGCAGGAACCCAGGGACGTGTGACGACTATCTTCATCATCAATGAAGATGGCTCTGTGAGTGATGTGGACGTTGTAAGGAGCGTTCATCCGTTGCTCGATGCTGAGGCAGTTCGCGTGATAAGCTCTATGCCGAAGTGGACGCCAGGAAAAGCTGGTGGCAAAGCTGTCAAAGTGAGATTTACGATGCCTGTTACTTTCAGGCTGCAATAGGAAAGAGATTCCTGTAAACAATAAAATCAGCATACAATGAGAAACATTATATTATTCTGTTCAGTGGCTTTCTGCATGTCACTGCAGACCAGTTGTCAGTCAAGGAATGCCTCCGATACATTGGATGAAAGCCCTATTGTAGCAGAGACGAAGACTATAAACAGTGAGGGTGACAGACTGATGGTAATAGATTTCGAGAAGTTCGATCGTGAGCATCCCATAGATTTTCCTCTGAGTGATTTTTGTGACTATCGACTAGTAAAACTAGATGGCAGTGATAAAAATTACATGCTCAGTGCAAGTACGCAGATATGTGCCTCAGATAACTACATAATTGCTAAAAGCATCAACGAGTTACTATTGTTCGACAAAGAAGGTAAACACCTCCTTACCATCGATGGCAGAGATGGACCTGCAGGTTTTGAGGGCTATTGTTGGCAAGCCTCCATCAATGAGGAAGCAGGTGAGATTTATGCCTACTTATTCCGAAAAATGAAAATCTATGATTTGAAAACAGGAGCCTATAAGCAAGATATCCTTTATAATAACCCAGAAGAGAGCAGCATGCTACGCTATCCCATTTCTGCCATTTATAAAGATCGTCATGTGTTTGCTGCAAGTCCTTTAGAGGCAGCTGGTACTAAGAAGTTTATTTGGCAGACAGACAAAACAGGAAAAGAACTATGCAACTTCCCCGCATCTTATTTTTTTCACATGAGTTGGGTGGAAGACCAGTACGAGGGTCGTTTCTGGATGGAGGCTAAACCATTTTTGTCTTTTGTGGACGATGATTGTCTCTCTGTTTCTATGCCCAACATGGAGATCCCTGTGCAAGACAGCATCTACCATTATTATCCAGAAACCAATCGACTGGCACCTGCCATTGTGATGAAATTCCCTGATCCTGCTCATGCACCACAGCATTTCCATAATGAAACCCCATCATTCTATTTCTCCATGTTGATGGAAGTCAATACCCTACCAACGCAAGGTGATGGATGGGGCAATCATCCTGTGGCTCGTCTGCTGGTAGATAAGAAAACGCTGCGAGGCAGTGTCGTGCAGTTATGCTTGGACAAACACGGAATGATAGATATAACTGGAGAACGTACCTGGATTGCAGGAAATTACTATTGGGTGAACATCACTCCAGATAGAATGGATGAGTTAGTTGCCAATAGGCTGAATAGTGGCAAGGCCAGTGAGAGTGACAGAGCGTTTCTGGAATCATTCCTGAAAACCATAGGTCCAGATGACAATAATTTTGTAATAGTAGGGAAACTGAAATAATCTTTTAGAAATTATGAGTATTCTGATACTAATGACTCTCCTTCTCCTGCTGGCGAGTTGCCAGCAGCAGGAGGCAGAGCAAGAACTGATCACGGTTGATGTGGCAGCAAGTGTGCCAGAGAAAGAACTCACCGTGCAAGACTTCATGGATGTGGAGTACGTGCCACTGGAGACCAATGATGACTTTGTGGTGCCAAACAATGTGGCAGCCATTGGTGAGAGCTACATCGTGATGCGTAGTCGTGGGAATGATGGTACGCTCTACTTCTTCGACCGTCATAGTGGCAAGGCCCTCCACAAGTTCAATCATCGTGGACAAGGGCCTGAAGAATATGCCTATGTGACAGGAGTCATCCTTGATGAGGAGAACCAAGAGGTCTTCATCAATGATGCAGGAACAGCCAAGATGACGGTCTATGACCTTCAAGGGAACTTCAAGCGTAGCTTTGCCCACAGGGAAGGAGGCTACTACATGACGGCAGTCAGTTATGACAGCGACCATCTTATCGTGTATGATGCCTCCCAGATGAGTAAAGGTGGCGAACCTCGTGATAAGAACTACTACCTGATTATCTCCAAAGCCGATGGCAGTGTCACTGACGAGGTGCCATTGCCCTATGAGACCATCAAGAGCACTATTGTAACCAGTGGTGAAGTCACTGCAGCCTTCAGTGTAGAAGCCATTGTGCCTTATCAGGATGATTTCCTCATTTGCGAAGCCTCCACAGACACAATCTATCGCTATACCCGTCAGCATAAGCTTATTCCCTTCATGGCAATGGAGCCAACTGAGAATCCAGAGCAGGTGCTGGCTATGGGGGCATCAACCCGCAGGTATCAGTTCTTCACGGCCTTCCGTAAGGAACTGATTATGCCACAGATGATGATACCATCCACTCCCTTTGTGTATGACAAGGAAGAGCATCGTCCTTATGAAGTCACTGTTTATAATGCCGACTTCAAGAGTCCTTTAGAAGTGAGGCTTAACGAAATGAATGCCAATTCTGCCACAGCCTATACTGCCATCAATGCCGATAAGATAGTAGAAGCCTATGAAGAGGGCAAGCTGCAAGGTTCCCTCCTGGATATAGCTGCAAGCATCGGTGAGGAAGACAATCCCGTGCTAATGTTTATGAAAGAAAAATGATCAAAGTTTCGCGTTTTACCCTTCACACTTCACAAATGACACCTAAGTGCCTTATCTATAAATGCTTATAGGCGTGAAGAGTGGTCGTGAACACTTCACCACTCTTCACACTTTGAGCCTTAATACTGATTTTCATTGACTTTGTTGTGAAGTGTTGTGAAGTGTTTGGATCAACACTTCACACTCCTTACTTGTTGTCTATAAGTGAGTTAAGCGCTATTTGTGAAGTGTGAAGGGTAAAATGCATTTTGCGCCTACACACAGTAAAAATTGTTGCTACGAGCAGCCGCAAATTTTTCCTAACTAGAGAAAAATAATTTCCTAACTAGAGAAAAATATTTTCCCAACTGGCGCGTAGAATATTCCCAACTGGCTTACTTGAAATATCCGTATGTCTTGCCAGAGAAAAAACGACTAAGGCATCAGAGAATGATCAGTTTACCCACAAAGCAGCTCTCTTCTCTCTCCACAAATTTTCTGCCTCTTCTGCGATACAAAAGCGAACTTACAACGGAGGAACAACGAACTTACCTCCTAAGAGATTATTGGCGGACAGTGGGCAGAAGCCCCCATTTTTGCATAAAACATGAATTTTTTCTCACAAAAATTTCCGAATATTACAGATTTTCCTATATCTTTGCAATTACGACCAGTGCTTTTCTGAGCATTGGGCACACTAAAAGTGGAATTTATAAACCTTAATATTAACTAATTTATGAACGACAAAAGAGTTTATACTTTTGGTAATGGACAGGCAGAAGGTCGCGCAGACATGCGAAATCTGCTCGGTGGAAAAGGCGCCAACTGCGCTGAAATGAACCTCATCGGGGTGCCTGTGCCTCCTGGCTTCACCATTACCACGGAAGTGTGTAACGAGTACTTCCAAAAGGGTAGAGATGAAGTAGTGGCTTTGCTGAACGAAGACGTGATGAAGGCTGTGGCCCACATCGAAGGTCTGATGAACAGCAAGTTCGGTGACCCTAAGAATCCGTTGCTGGTTTCTGTGCGCTCTGGTGCACGCGCCTCTATGCCTGGCATGATGGACACCATCTTGAACCTGGGTCTGAACGACAAGGTGGCCGAAGGCATGGTGAAGAAGACGGGCAATGAACGCTTCGTGTACGACAGCTATCGCCGCTTCGTGCAGATGTATGGCGATGTGGTGCTGGGACTGAAGCCAGTGGATAAGACTGAAATAGACCCCTTCGAGGCAATTATAGAAAAGGTGAAGGAGGAGCGCGGCATCAAGCTCGACAACGAGATGAACGTGGACGAGCTGAAGAAGCTGGTGAAGCTCTTCAAGGAAGCCATCAAGAAGCGTACAGGCAAGACGTTCCCAGACGATCCTATAGAGCAGCTCTGGGGTGCCATCTGCGCCGTGTTCGACAGCTGGATGAACGAGCGCGCCATCCTCTACCGCAAGATGGAAGGCATACCTTCTGAGTGGGGTACGGCCGTGAGCGTGATGGCCATGGTATTCGGTAATATGGGTAATACCTCGGCTACGGGCGTTTGCTTCAGCCGTGATGCCGCTACGGGTGAGAACCTCTTCAACGGTGAGTATCTGGTGAACGCTCAGGGCGAAGACGTGGTGGCTGGTATCCGCACACCTCAGCAGATCACTCTGGTGGGCTCTCGCCGCTGGGCGAAGCTGCAGGGCATCAGCGAGGAAGAGCGTGCCAGCAAGTATCCTTCTATGGAGGAGTCTATGCCTGAGATCTACAAGCAGCTCTTCGACATCCAGGAGAAGCTGGAGAATCACTATAAGGACATGCAGGACATGGAGTTCACCGTGCAGGAGGGCAAGCTCTGGTTCCTCCAGACGCGTAACGGTAAGCGCACGGGTACGGCCATGGTGAAGATAGCCATGGATCTGTGGCGTGAAGACGTGATAGACGAGAAGACGGCCATCATGCGCTGCGAGCCTAACAAGCTGGATGAGCTGCTGCATCCTGTATTCGACAAGCGTGCGTTGAAGCGTGCGCATGTGCTCACACATGGTCTGCCTGCCTCTCCAGGTGCTGCCTGCGGCCACATCACCTTCTTTGCTGATGATGCTGCTCGTGTGCATGGTTTGGGCAAGCGCGTGATCTTGGTGCGCATAGAGACTTCTCCTGAGGATCTGGCCGGTATGGCTGTGGCGCAGGGCATCGTGACCTGCCGTGGTGGTATGACCAGCCACGCTGCCGTGGTGGCTCGTGGTATGGGTAAGTGCTGCGTCACTGGTGCAGGTGCCATGATAGTGGACTATAAGAACAAGACGCTGACCATAGGCGACACCGTGCTGCATGAGGGCGACTATCTGTCACTGAATGGTAGCACTGGCGAGATTTATGAGGGACGTATAGATACGAAGGCTGCAGAGCTCAGCGGCGACTTTGCCGAGCTGATGAACCTCTGCGACAAGTATAGCAAGCTGCACGTGCGTACCAACGCTGATACGCCTCGTGATGCTGCCGTGGCTCACAGCTTCGGTGCCGAGGGTATAGGTCTGTGCCGCACAGAGCACATGTTCTTCGAGGCTAAGAAGATTCGCGCCATGCGTGAGATGATTCTGGCAGATGACAAGGAAGGTCGTGAGAAGGCGCTGGAGAAGATTCTGCCTTACCAGATGATCGACTTCTACGAGATTCTGAAGACCATGGACGACTGCCCTGTGAACATCCGTCTGCTCGACCCACCTCTCCACGAGTTCGTGCCTCACGATCTGGCTGGACAGCAGGCCATGGCAGAGGATATGGGCGTGACCGTGCAGGAGATTCAGCAGCGTGTGGCTGCCCTGAACGAGAGCAACCCTATGCTGGGACATCGTGGCTGCCGTCTGGGCAACACCTATCCAGAAATCACGGCCATGCAGACGCGTGCCATCCTGGGCGCTGCCATCAAGCTGCGTAAGGAGGGCTACGACCCACGTCCTGAAATCATGGTGCCTCTGATCGGTCTGGTGAACGAGTTCGATCTGCAGGAGAAGGTGATCCGTGAGACGGCCGAGAAGATGTTCAAGGAAGAGGGCATCCGCGTGCGCTTCCGCATCGGTACGATGATCGAGATTCCTCGTGCGGCTCTGACAGCCGATAAGATTGCGCAGCATGCTGAGTACTTCAGCTTCGGTACAAACGACCTCACCCAGATGACCTTCGGCTATAGCCGCGACGATATCGCCAGCTTCCTGCCAGTCTATCTGGAGAAGAAGATCCTGAGCGTGGATCCATTCCAGGTACTTGATCAGGAAGGCGTAGGCCAGCTCATCGAGATGGCTGTGAAGAAGGGTCGTGCCACCCGTCCAGAGCTGATTTGCGGTATCTGTGGTGAGCATGGTGGTGAGCCAAGCTCTGTGAAGTTCTGCCACCGTGTGGGTCTCAACTATGTGAGCTGCTCTCCATTCCGCGTGCCTATCGCCCGCTTGGCTGCCGCGCAGGCTGCTGTGGAAGATGTGCTCAAGGAAGAGGCTGAGAAGAAGGCTCGCAAGCTGCATCCAGCCGAGGCATAAAAATATTTCGAGATTTAGTTTTTGACAATAATTGATGAAAAAAGGGCTGCACTCACCGTGCGGCCTTTTTTTAAAAGAGATAGGATATGGTACTCAAGAAAAAAGTGATCATCACAGGACTGATAGCCGTAGCACTGCTCATCTATGCCGCCATAGGCATAGCCGACTACTTCAAAGGCTCTCGCGACCGCGAGATGCAGGCGCTGGGGGAGAAACTCATGGAGCAGATAGAGGCGTTCAAGGCAGCAGAAAACCATCTGCCTGCCACGCTGCAGGAGGTGGGACTGGAGCAGACGGCCGATGGGGGCACGCTCTACGAGGGCGAGACGTTCTACTACACGCCGTGGAACGACCGTGTGTATAGCATAGAATATGCAAGCGATGACGGCAGGAACAAACTGCGCATGTCTGACGCTGAAAAGTGGGAGGTGAGCTACTCGGTAAATCTTTCGAAATGAAACATTTATTTTTTTCTTGCATATTTAAGAACTTTCTTTTATCTTCGCAGGGAAGAATGTAAAAATCTAATATCATATAATATGAACAGGGACGAAAAATTTGTTATCACGATCAATCGTGAATTGGGTTCAGGAGGCGGCAGTGTGGGTCGCAGACTGGCTGAGCGCCTGGACGTGAAGTTTTACAACAAGGCCGTAATCAGGGCTTTGAAAGAGAAGTACCACCTGACTACCGAGGAGTTAGAGAAACTGAAAGGTCAGAAGGAAGGTTGGTGGGCTGAGTTCCAGCGCAGAGTGGTGCCATTCGGCGACGAGCAGAATGACGGACCAGAAATCGTGACTACGGAGGATGTGTTTAAGACGGAGACTGAAATCATAAAGAACCTGGCCGATAGTGGTTCTTGCGTCATCGTAGGCCGTAGCGCCTTCCATGTGCTGCGTGATCATCCTAATCATCTGAGCATCCTTATTCAGGCTCCTATGGAGCAGCGCATTCAGCGTGTGATGAAGAATCAGGAGCTGAGCCGCGAGGTGGCCATCAAGACCATCAACCAGGTGGATGAGCGTCGTGAGAACTATGTGAATCGCTTTGCGAACACATCGCGCTACGACACACGCAACTATGACTTGGTGATTTCTATGGAGCGTCTGAAGATAGACGATGCCGTGGATATCATTTTGGACTATATCTTCCGTCAGGCTCAGTGGTAAATCGCTACTAATTGTCTTATAGGGTTTAGTAAAAATCCCCCTCCCGAAATGGGAGAGGGATTTTTTTTGTTTACTCAAGTTTGTTTTACTTACGTAACACGAGGCTCACAGGTCCCAGAAGGCCAGAAGGCTTCAGGGGTGAGTCTGCTTGGTAGAAGTTCGTGGCAGCGTAGGTGTACTTCTGGGTGGCATCTGGCTGCAAGTCGCCGATGAGACGATTCACCCAGGCGTTGATCACCTTCACTTCGATGACGTTGTCACCTTCCTTCAGGGCAGCAGTGGCATCTACGCAGTAAGGCTGCTTCCACACGATGCCGAGGTTCTGGCCATTGACCGTCACCTCTGCCAGATTCTTCACATCGCCCAGCTCCAGCAGCAGGTCGGCTCCCTGAGCACTCTGCAGCTGCTTCTTGGTGAGGCGCAGGTGGGTGGTGTAGGTAGCAGTACCGCTGTAGTACTTGATGCCCGTCTCTGGACGCTCAGTGTATGACACCAGCTTATCGAAGGTAGCAGAAGCAGGGCCGCCCATGCTCTGATCGAACGTCACCGTCCATGCCCCATCTACAGCAGCGAAGTGTTTGTAGGTCTTAGCTGGCAGGCTGAGTTCCTGCTGGGTGGTGTTGTCTATGAAGAGCACGAACTGAGCATCGTTCACCGTGAGGTCGAGGTCCACCACCGTGCGGCCATCGGCCGTCATGCGATAGCTGGCATCTTCCATCAGGCCTGTCTCGGCATGCCAGATTTGTGGCTTCTTGCCTGTGACGCGGAAGGAGGCCTTCACATGTGCACGCTGCTCGGTAGGATTGCTCACCCAGTAGATGTCGCCACCCGCCAGTGTGCGATGTACATAGCGCAGACCAAGGCCGAGGGTCTCACTGCCATAGGTGAAGTCGGGCGCTACGCTGAGGGCTTCGAGGCTCTCATCAACAGAAACACCCTTCAGCACGTTGGCACGACCACCATACCAGATGTCGGCCACCAAGCGCTGGAATTCGTCCTTATCATCTGTGAGGCTGGCAGGAATCTCAGGAATGGTACCTGCTATCACTGCACCTTGGTGTGCCAGCTCTGCGAGCTTGCGGAGCACAGGCAGAGACATGCGGCGGGCGTTCTGGTCGAGGTAGAGCACCCGATACTCCATGCCACTCTTGGTCACCACCTTGCCATCACGCACGCTCACCTGATTGAGCAGGGCGTCAGGGTTGCAGAAGTCATAGGCGTAGCTCGGACTGATGGTGGGCTGATAGTGGCCGAAGAGACCAGCGATGTTGTTGTCCTCCCCATAGTAGTAGAGCACATCGGCCACGAAGCGACCCTGCTGAAGCAAGTAGCAGCTGCGTGCCACATAGTCGGCCCACACGTAGGCTTGCTCGGCCCACGTCTCATGACGGTTGAACCACTGGCCGAAGATCATCAAGCCCAGACCAGGCTTCTTGTCGTCAACAGGCTGGTGGGCACTCTCATGCACCACGATGCGGTTCAGACCATGGGCAAACTCCAGATCTACCACAGGCTTCAGGCTGCCCGGATGGTAGCTGTAGCCCAGGTTGTTGAAGCCGATGGCAGTCATAGACTCAGCAGCAGCAATGTTCTGCCCATAGACATGGGCCACGCTGGCTGACTCACGAATATCGGCAATAGCCATAGGGATGGCAGAGCCTCCGCCTGCACCAGGCATCCAGATGGCCGACATAGGCACCTGTGCACGGCGCTTCACATCCATACCATCAACCAGGTAGAGACGGCCGTTCTCATGGCTCTCGCTGTAGCGTCCCAGCATGCCCCATTCTTTCTGGGCGATGTCTGTGAGCATGTCGTAGTTTTCGGCTATCAGCTCCGTGAAGGTCTTGCGCCAGTCCCAGAGGAACTGCTCGCTCTCCTCGGTGCTGCCCACTATCTGGCCAGTGAGCACAGGCATCCATGGCAGCAGGGAGTAGCCACGACGCTTCTCAAACTCCTGCATCAGCGCAGGGGTCCAGTTCTCCTGTCCAGCTTCGTAGCTATCAGTCAGAATGTACTGAATGCCCTTCTTGCCTATCAGTCCGCCAGTGGCATCCTTATACATATTAAAATAGGTGGTGAAGAACTTGTGCCAAGCCACTGGGTCGAGCTTATCTACCTCCAAACCTGTAGCCTCTGGTGGGGCAGGGTGGTTCTGCTTACCTGTGAGTGAGTAGCCGAAGCGCACTATCTTCCAGCGGCCAGCAGGGGCTTTCCAAGTAAGGTTGCCAGCTGCATCTACAAACGAGGTCACGTCCACGATGTCATTCTTAGCCACCACCTCATCACCTGCAGCGGCAGGGGTGGGGAAGTGCTCCAGATCCCACTCGGCAGCAAAGCCTGCCTTCTCCTCGGCATGGTTGATGCGGGTGTCTGGGTAGAGCACGAACTCAGGAATGGTGGTGCCTTCAGGCTTGCGCACTGGTCCGCCATACAGCACGAGCGACCTGTCCTCTGGAGGATTAGGTACCTGCACGCGGAAGTACTTGGCCGTGGTGGTAGGGATGGTGATGGTCTGTAACTGCACACCACCTACAGGAATCTTGCACACCTCACGGAAGCTGACACCATCATTGCTGGCCAGCAGGGTGTTGAGGTACTGTGGTGGGTCGGCCTGCCACTCACTGCGCACATGGCCGTCGGCTATAGCCAAAGCCTTGATAGTAGTGGGCTGAGGGAACTCATACTGTATCCATGCAAAGCCACGGGCATCGTCGCGAGGCAACATGGCATTGGTAGAGAAGTCGCCATCGGTGAGCTGCTCCACAGAGAAACTGCCACCGCTGCTGCTTACTGAAGCACCCAGCTCGCTGAGCGTCTGAGCCTTCTCTGGCAGGCGATAAGCCAACACCGCGATGTCACGATAGAAACGGATGTCTGGTATGGCTGTGCTGGTGAGGCTGGCCACCTGTGAAGCATTCTGGAACGTGCCAGCTACATCGAACGGTTCTGGCAGCTTCACGGTGAGGGCTTTCTTGCCACCTCCATTCACGATGACTTCACGCCACACCACTTTCTTCATGGCATCTTCTGGCTGCACCCACGGACCACCCGTGGCACTCCATCCAGGAGAGCTGGCAATGGCCATCTCCATGTCGAGCGAGTCGGCCAGCTGTGTGGCATACTTGAAGGCATCTTTCCAGCCTTCGTCCATGTAAATAAGTCGATTCTCCACAATCTGTGGCGTCTGGAGGGCTGCATCGAAAGCCTGCACACCACCGATATGCGAACGCTTCATCCAGAGCAAATCTTTACGGATGCCGTCTTTGGTGATGTTACCATTCATCCAGTGCCACCACACACGCATCTGTGCTTCCTTGCCAGGGTTCTGGAACTGTCTTTGCAGTTCCTGCATGCTTACGCTCTGCTGTGCCTGAGCAGCTGTAAATCCAGCAGCGCAGAGCAGTGACAGAGCAAGGGTTTGAAGTCTCATTTTCAATTATGAATTATAAATTATAAATTATAATTTAACCACGAATTTACCGGATTTTTCGAATTGTTACTATGCAGTAGAATTAATCCGTTTAATTCGATAAATTCGTGGTTCATACTATCTTTGTCAGAAAGTGTAATTAACAGTTTGCATCTTCGGATCATCGGAGCTGCCGCCGACCAGCAGGCGATACTGACCAGGCAGTGGGCGCACTGTGTTGGTCTTGGCATCCCACCATTCGAAAGTCTCATCAGTGAGTGGGATAGTCACGGTAGCACTCTGCCCAGCAGGGATGTTCACGCGTTTGAAGCCACGCAAAGTCTTGATAGGACCTTCTGCATCGTCTGGACGCTGGAGGTAGAGTTGTACCACTTCCTCGCCATCGCGACGGCCAGTGTTCTTCACATCTACTACCAATGCTCCGTCCTTCACTTCAGCCTTACCATATTCAAAGGTGGTGTAGCTCAGTCCGTAGCCAAAGGCGAAAGCTGGCTTAGCCTCCATGTAGCGATAAGTGCGACCCTTCATAGAGTATTCTTGGAAATCTGGAATCTGCAGGGTATCAGTGTAGAACGTCACTGGCAGACGACCTGAAGGATTGTAATCGCCAAGCAGCACATCTACGATGGCAGTACCACCTTCCTGGCCTGGATACCAAGCTTGCAGGATGGCGTCGCAGGTTTGCTTCTCAGGCACCAATCCTACGGCACTACCAGAGTAGTTCACCAGCACCACGCGCTTACCAGCAGCCTTCAGCTTCTTCAGGAACTCACGCTGTACCTTTGGCAGCTGGATATCGGTGCGATCGCCACCCTTGAAACCTTCAATGGTCACAGGCATTTCCTCACCTTCCAGACGAGGAGAGATGCCTCCTGCATAGATCACCACATCGGCACTTCTGACTTGTGAAATCAGAGCGTTGGTATCATAGTTGTACTTACGAACGATGTCGAATGACAGGTCGGCTGTAGTCGAAATGAAGTTGTAACGCAGTTCGATGTCGTAGTCCTTACCCGCAACGGCATCCATCTCATAGACTGGATCATCACCTCTGAGGCGTGCATCTTGTGAAGAGACGGTATCCCCATTGATGATGAGGTCATAGTGGCCTGTCATCTTAATCTGGAAGCCTACCTTGCCGCTCTGCTTGTTGTGCAGCGTGGTCTTATAGCTGGCAGAGAAATCGGTGAGAGGCACATCAGGTTCGAAGCCAGAAGCATCCTGAGTGTGCAATGCCAGCGCTCTGGTGTATCGAGCTGTGGCGATAGGGTCGCCTTGATACTCCTTGTTGTTATAGTAAGTAGCATCCAATCCGTTGCCATTGGCCGTAGAGCACTGGTCTAAGAGGCTGGCATAATAGTAGTCGAGTACCAGGCTGCCTCCATCGACCACGATGAGGTTTTGAGCTGGGATGCGCTTCTTCAGAGCAGAAACCAGCGTTTCAGTATGCTTAGGGAAACCATTGTAGTTGCCCCATTGCATGGTACTGTCGTTGGCATTGGCACCAATCACGGCAATCTTCATATCACTCTTCAGTGGCAGCAGGTCGTTCTTGTTCTGCAGGAGCACCATACTCTCGCGGGCCATCTGCAGGGCCAGTGCGCTGTGTTCGTCGCTGCTGATGACGCTGTAAGGAATCTCGTCCCATTCATTAGGAACGTCCTGATCCATCTCACCCAAGCGGAAGCGTGCTGTGAGCAGGCGAAGCACATGCTCGTCGATATCACTCTCCTTGATGAGTCCGCTACGTACAGCATCTGGCAGGGCAGCAAACGCCTGTCCGCATTCCAAGTCTGTACCACTCAGAATGGCAGAGGCAGCAGCAGAGGCACGATCGGGGTGCGTTTCATGACGGCCTTTCACGAAGAAATCATCAATAGCCCAGCAGTCGCTCACGATGATGCCTTTATAGCCCCAGTCGTTGCGTAAGATCTGTGTAAGCAGACGGTCGCTGTCGCAGCATGGATCACCTTCGAAACGGTTGTAAGCGCACATCACCTGCTGCACATCGCCTTTGATGACTAAGTCCTTGAAAGCAGGCAGGTAAGTCTCGAACAAGTCGCGTGGATCGATGTCCTCGGCATTGAACTGATGGCGATTCCACTCTGGTCCGCTATGCACGGCAAAATGCTTGGCGCAGGCTTCTGCCTTCAGTGTCTCTGCATCGGCAGGGCCCTGAATGCCTTTCACCACTGCCACACCCATGCGTGAAGTGAGGTAGGGGTCTTCACCATAGGTCTCCTGACCACGTCCCCAGCGAGGATCACGGAAGATGTTGATGTTTGGTGTCCAGAACGTCAGTCCCTGATAGATTTTATAACTGCCTTCCTCACGTGCCTTACGGTTCTTGGCACGAGCTTCATCACTCACAGCAGTGAAGATGCTGTTCAGCAAATCGCTGTCGAAAGACGCTGTCATACCGATGGTTTGAGGATAGACGGTAGCCGTACCGTTACGTCCTACACCATGCAGTGCCTCGTTCCACCAGTTGTACTCCTTGATGCCCAAGCGCTCTATGGCAGGAGATGTGTGCTGCATCAAAGATGCTTTCTCTTCCAGTGTCAGTCTCCCCAACAAGTCTTGAGCTCGTTCTTCAGGAGACAAACTTCGGTCTTGGTAAGGCAGAGTCTGGTTGCAACTGCACACCAAAACCATTGTCAGTACTAAAATAATGTTTCTCATAAGTATTTTAATTTTAGTATTTTATCAGTTACCTGTTCATTTCTTTTGCACGAGCAAAAGAAACAAACCAAACCAAAGAAAACTCGCCGTCTGCACATCTTCCGCTAAAAATCACTCACGTTTTCATAAAGTGCAGAAACTCGCTTTGCTCAAACAGGTCTGCGCTTTTTAACGAAAAACGCTCCCGATTTTCTTCACGCTCCAGCTGTGAGGTCGGATCTGCATTACTTAGTTCTTTGCTTTATTCACATTCTGGCTTATTCTCCTGCAAATATAGTAACAATTATGATAAGAATGGTGGTGAAAATTGTCCTCAGAGCAGGAAAATATATTCTTTTCTATATATTAAAAAAGTAATAATTATTGCATATTTGAATTTTTTAATTTTTGAATCTTGAAAGTGAAGGCTTATCAATAGTGATAAACCTTCACTTTCAGTACGCCCACATGGTCTTGCCCCACGAAGACATTACGCTCATCACCATTGAGCAGGCGCCCAGGAATGAAGCGACCGTTTTCGAAGCGACCTTCGTAGATGCTGTCATAGCCCATATAGCGAGACTTGATGCCGTCACGAACGGTAAAGTCGGCATTGAAACCATAGCCTACGAGGTAGAACTCGTCCTTAGCTGTCTGGATGATGATGGCACCTCCTTGATAAGGCGGTTGCTGCTGCTGTTGGCGTGCAGCGGGGGCGCCATTGAGAGCAGTGCCAGCTCCTGCAGCAGGAGCCATAAGCGCTCCAATGTCAAAGCCACGGCGAGGCGTAATGTTGATCTTATAATCGCCCATCACCACAGAAGCTGTGTCCTTGCCGTTGTAGATGAGGAAACCACGCATCTCATCTGTGCCCAACTTGCTCAGAATCAGTTCTTCCATATTCTTGATGGCTGCATAGCTCTCTGTCAGCAGCTCGGCATTCTTCTTGGCCGTAGGGTCAGGATTGGTGTCAGCACTGTCGATGCCAAAAGGTGAGAATGCGATGGCATCCCATTCGCCAATGGTATAAAGGGCACGAGCGCCGAAGACGCTGCTCTCAGGGATAAGGATAGGATTGCCTTTCCAACTGTACTCCTGACAGATCTGGTCGAGCTGCGTCATATAGCTATTAGGTGTCAAGATGTCAAGATCGGGAGCACCAGCACGGTAGATGTCGAAGAACTCATCGATAGAGCACCCATTACCCAGGCTGCGGCCACGCGATTTGATGCCAAAGACTGAGGCATTGACGAAAGTTGGCAGGGCATAGACTTTCTTACCTTCGGCAGCGAGGTATTGCAGATGCTGCGCGAAGCTATAAGCCGTGAACAGATGCTCGGTGAGGTTTAGGATAGGGTTGGTACCATCGTCTTTAGTCAAACTCTTGCCGAAAACTTCTTCCCATGAGCCCTTGGTCTTACTGCCATTCTTCTCCCAAGCCTGCTTGAGGTCTGGCTTTAATGTAGCCTTGTTTTTCTTTAGATATTCAATGAGTTGGGTTGGCACGTCAGCCTTCCAGGCTTTCTCTGCAGATGCGCTGAAGTCACGCTTAGTGCCACGTATGCCAGGCTCATTCTCTATCTGCATCATTACTACGGTATGCTGCTGATCAACCTCCTTGAGATGTTGCAGCAGGGCTACGTAAGCCTTGGCATCTGCACGGGTGATGTTCTGGTCAAAGAGGCTGAGCATCTCCATCTCCTTGCCTTGCTCATCCACTGCGCGTGGGAAGCGTTTAGGGTCATGTTTCACCCATGTAGGGGCGTAGGTCATCATGGGGTTTTTCCATGTACCAAACCAGATGAGCATGAGCTTGAGGTTGTTCTTACGGGCATCTTGCAGCAGTCCGTCCACAAGGGTGTAGTCGTACTGCCCCTCTACGGGTTCAAACTGCTCCCACGATACGGTGGCTATCACAGAGTTAAGATTCATAGCAGCCATGCGCTCCATCACATGGTTCTCACGCATGTAGTCGAGTGAGGAGGCTGTGGAGTTATGTAGCTCTCCACTACGCATTACCAGTGGCTTACCATCTACTATAAGGCAGGTGCTGTGGCCTACCTTTTTCAGTGTAGGGATGTTTTGGGCTGCAGTGCTGAGTGTTACTGCAGACAGCAGCATGATTGCTGATAATAGTTTCTTTCTCATAATATCTTTATTTTTAAGTTTCAAAGTTTGTTATTCATTTCTTTAGCACGGGCGAAAGAAACGAATCAAAGAAAGCCCGCCGACTGCACTTCCTCAGCTAAAATTTTGCCTTTTTTTCTAAAGCGCGAAAACTCGCAAGCTTTGCTTGCTCAAACAGTCCGCGCTTCTTAACGAAAAAAGCACAAAATTTCTTTACGCTGCTCCAGTGAGGTCGGAACTTTATGCTTTCTTTTTTCTATCGCTTTTCTTTCAATGTTCGCTTTCTCATGGTTAACAGGTTACTCGGTTAATTGGGTTAATTCTTAACTCAAGTTTCACAAGTGATGCCGTAGGCACATGTACGGCTACGCCGTAAAATTAAAATATGCAAAGATGCAAAAGCTGGTGCCGTAGGCATCTTATAGGGTAGCCAGCCATGTCAATGGCTGGATAAATAGCGGCCATTGAATGCGTGCCTTTAGGTACGCCACCCACAATTAGTTGCGTACCTACGGCACGCTGTCTCTTTATAGCATCCATATTACCAGCCATTGACATGGCTGGCTACCCTATTAAGCCCCTTTGGGGCTCTGTTTTATAGAATGTTAGCATCACTTACAAAACTTGAGTTCTCAATGTTCAATTTTCAATTAATTTTCTCCCTTTTTTCTTCAACGTCGTCACTTTGCCGTTCAATATTACCTTTACGGTACATCCAGCAGGGATGGTGACGGTGGAAGTTCCGTTCTTCTGAAAGTTGACCTCGATGAAACCTTCCTTGACAGGGATGCGACCTTCGGCATGCGTCATCTGCCAGAGGGTGGGTTGCAGAGTGTATTCGTTGGGCTTCTGGTCGTTCTGACTGAAGCCGAAGATGCCATTCAATACAGCCACTACGCCTGGTACGCCATTTGCACCATGACATAGACTGAGACCAAACGGACGGCCGTAGAATTCCAGCTGCTTCTTCAGTGGCTGCTGAGGCATGAAATTCTCTGGGAAGCGCGTGCCACCCTGACGGAGCCAATCGCCCCAAACCTCATCGAGCAGGCTGAACATCTCATCGAAGCGTCCTGCCTTGATGTAGGCCAGCATCTCGTAACCCTTTTCATAGCTGACGTTCTCTTTATAATAAGGTATAGAGGGGATGACCGTTTCGTAGAGGTAATCCAGCAGGCGTTCGGGATAAAGGCCTGTCAGAACGCTCCAGTACTGGGCGTGGTGTGAGATGCGCTCATCACGACTGCCGTCTTGGCGATAGCCATTGATAAAAGCCTTCTGCGTGGTGTCCCAGAAGTGTTCTATGATGCTGTCTGCCAGTGATTGAGCCTTCTGGTCGTAGTAGGCAGCACGCTTAGGCTCCTTCCAAAGTCGGTAGAAGTAGGCAGCGATGCGGAAGTTCTCGTAGAGCATCATCTGCGGATAGGCGGGCGTGCCGTAGGACTCTGGTCCCATGTCACGGCTCCAGCCAGGGATGAATCCACTCTGTGGACGCTCTGAAGAGATGAATCCACGTTCATCCTGCACACTCTCATAGAGGGCCAGTTGCTGTTCGATGCGATCGCGGAACATCAGTGAGGTATTGATGTCACCATAGCGCAGATAGTCATGCTTCAAGCCAATGAGGGCATGCAGTGGGTAGTCCACAATGCCCCAATCGGCCGTAGTAGGGTGGGGTGGCATCAAGGCGATGGAGAGACCATTTCGAGCCACTTGTCGATCGCCAAACAGATAGTCGCCGCCAAGCGAACTTACGATAGCATCCATAGACCAAGGCAAGAAGTCGCGCTTCACGCCATCCAGATAGAAATTGTGCATAGAGGTGTGCAGCGTGGCTATACTGGCTTGCCAGAGCTGGTTGATCTTTTCATTGTCGCTGCTGAACTGCATGAGGAACTCCACGGGCCACACTTGGGCATCAAAGTGGATATCGCTCACTATGGCACCCCACTCACTCTCCAGCTCCATAAAGCGCACGGCCATCAGCGGCATGCGGTATTCCTTTTCTTCGCAGGTCAGCACTATCGGGTCTATCTTTTTCTGCTCGTAGAGGAAGGACTTGGCTTCACCCAGTCCGTCGTCGCTCTGAGCACCACGAGGCAAATCTCGGGTGGTTTGCTCATCGATGACTTCCTCTGGCGACTCACCCACGGTGACATAGAGCTTGCCTTGTCCTTTGGTCTTGAAGACCACGTAGCCTATCTCCAGATGGTGGAAATCCACGATGAGTTTGCCCTCACGGCCTAGCTCTTGCTGGCCTTGTGCCGTTTGGCGACTATTGCGAAAATAATTGTATGCTGTGGGGAAATACTGCACGGTGACCTCTTGCGGACTGTCTGGCAATAGGTCAGGGTGGCAGAAGCGAGGATCGGTCTCGGGCATGTTCCACGTCTGCCCGTCGAGGCTCACCTGCCAACCAGCGGTGCCTTCTACGCCCTCACCTTTTAATATAATGGCAGGCAGGGGACCATCGGTAGCTATGTGGAAAAGCAAAGTGTGTGTGCCTCGCTTCAAGGTATACTTATTCTGAGAAGTGCTTACTGCCTGACCATCTATGCTGAGGGTGGTGGCTTGAGGTGCGCTCCATTCTATCTCAGTGTCACGACTAAGGCGGACCGTCTTGCGGAAATAGCTCTCGTTGCTGTCTGCCATGAATCGTCCTGGATAGTTCACGTTCACACAGCGTTCGTAGCTGGCTGCTTTTTGAGCACGTTGCATGTGTGCGCTAAGCAGTCCTGGATACCACAGATACGTGCTGTTCCAAAATTCTTGTTCGGCAGGAGCCACCATCTTAGCATTAGGATCCAGCATCGGGTCAAAAGCAGTTTGCGCCTGCAAAGAAGAAGTGCATAAAACCAGTGTCCCTATAAATAGAATCTTTTTCATATGGTCATGTTTAAGGTCTAATTCTCAATGTTTAATGTTTAACGTTTAGTGTATAACGTTTAACGTTTAATGCTATTTCATCCCTCGAGCCTTCCAGACTATCTCCTTGGCCTCATTGATTTGCTTAAACTTCTGTTCGGCAGCTTTCTTGATGTCTTCGCCCAGCGTCTCCACCTTGTCGGGATGATGCTCCATGGCCAACTTGCGGTAAGCCTTGCGCACTTCCTCATCGGTAGCCGAAGGCGAAACCTCCAGTACCTTGTAAGCCTCTTCGAGTGTGGTGCCACCCAAGCTGAGCGCAGAATCTACATCACTGATGCTGAGACCCATAGCCACAGCCACCTCTTTCAGAGCGTTGACTTCCTCTGTCACTACCACACCATCGGCCTTTGCTATCTGCACCAGGAAGTTCAGCAGCTGCAGGCGCTCGCTGTAGTTCATGTACATGGCTATCTGCTTTCCGCATTGCGCGATGGTGTTCTTAAACGCCTGCGGATTAGAAGCATCCATCTTCTTGCGCTGTTCGAAGAGGTTCAGAAGAATCTCTTCCCCCTCGGATACAGCCTGCTGACCAAAGTTGGTACGCAGAAATTGGCGTACATATTCCATCTCGCTGTGCATGATCTTATTGTCTGCACGGATGATGTAGCTGGCCATCACCAGCAGAGAGAACAGGAAACTATTACGCTGTCCTGTAGGGTCTTGGCGGTAAGTCTCACGACTATAGGTTCCTCCGCCGTAAGTTCCTCCGCCATAGCCACCATCGCCATACGACTGTCCACCATCGGCAGAAAAGCCACCCTGATCAAACATATTATCGAAGAGAGAGCCCAGCGCAAAACCTGCCAGTGCTCCCAACGGCCCAAACTGGATGAATCCCAGTGCGCCTCCTATCCATTTTCCTATTGCCATAGTCTTTTATATTTATTGAGAATTGAAAATTGAAGATTGAGAATTAAGTCAACCCTATCCGCATGGAAGTTTTCAATTTTCAATTTTAAAAAGTTCTATCAGCCTCTCACAGCCATCTTCCAGCAAGTCGAGCACCAACTCAAAGCCGGCATCACCACCATAGTAAGGGTCTGGCACACTGCGTCGGCCCTTGAAGCGGTTGAGGTACTCCGTCATAAGGTGTACTTTCGCCCTGTCATCCTCGTTTCTGGCCAAGGAGCAGACATCATCGTAGTTGTCGTCATCCATCACGATAATCAAGTCGAAACGATCGAAATCAGCCCGTTTTATCTGGCGAGCACGACTACAGAAGTCATATCCTCGCCTGCTGCCATGCACGCGCATACGTGCGTCTGGAAGATCGCCCACATGCCATCCTCCGATGCCAGCAGAATCCACAAAAACCTTGTCGGTCAGCCCATTAAGATCCAGCTGGTGCTTCATGATGCCATCTGCCGCTGGCGAGCGACAGATATTCCCCAGACACACAAACAAGATGCTGAAGAGCGGAGTAGTCTTTTCTTTCATCTTTTCCATAGGGCAAAGATACAAGAATTCTTCCTATTTTTGCCTTGTTGTGGCATACTTTTTTTATCTTTGCGCTTGATATCAGTTTACCATTAAAACACATTGCTATGAATTGGAGTGCAGAAAGACTAAGGAAATATTTGCCAAATTTCTCGGAAACTAAGCTGTGGAACAAGTTGAGCAGCTTTGGCCAGAAGGCTGGTGTGAAGACCATTTATGCCGTGTTGCTTTGCTACTATGTGCTGAAAAGTCCCAATGTCTCTAAAGAAGATAAAGCCATCATCTATGGGGCGTTAGGCTATTTTATTCTCCCAATAGATCTGATACCCGATGGTATCCCAGTGGTAGGCTTCACCGATGACCTTGCCGCCCTGGTTTATGCCCTTCGCACCATCTGGGTGAACGTGACTCCCGATGTAGAGCAACAAGCTGCCACAAAATTGAAGACTTGGTTCAAGGATGTAGATGCAGAGCAGATTAAGTTGTTTTGAAGTTTCTTCGTAGTGGTTTATTGTGGTTAATTATTCCTTAAAGCTATATGATAAACCAAAAGATTCAGGAATAAAAATAATGAGATTTAGCTGATAAAAGGGTTGGGAAGTGAAGCATTCTTCGATCAGCAGTACTGTCTGTACAGACAGCGGTGTTGATTGTACAGACAGCAGTGCTGATTGCACAGACTGCAGAGCTGATCAAACTTTGGTTCACCGTGTATAAGATTTTACAACATAAGTTTCGCAATTTCGCTCCTTAAGAGCTTACTTGTGAACCTAGAGTTTTTTGTGGCAGATAGCCTCTGGATGGCCTAGCTTCGTTTTTACCCTTCACCTTTCACAGAGGTGCCATAACGTAATGAAAATCATCGGATAATTAATGTGAAAGGTTTTTGTTCACCCTTCACCACCTTTCACGACCCTTCACCAATATGTTCTACTAAAGCGTGAAAGGTGGTGAAGGGTGGTGAAAGGTCATTGCTTACCCTTCACGGGAGTTTTTTCATAATCTTCATATCGTTTCTCTGCTTCTGTGAAAGGTGAAGGGTAAAAGGCGATGTGTGGTGATTGGCTACTAAGATTTAGCGGAAGAGGAGAAAAGAAGTGAAATGTAAGAAAAAAGCTGAGGCTGTCTATTTTATTAAAAAAAGATTTGTAATTTTGCGCCACCAACTATAATATTATGAGCGATATTTCAAGGACATTTTTCTACGATAGGGAACTGACTCCCGAAGAGCAGAAGGCCCGTGAGGAGAAGTTGGCACGCTTCGCCAAGGCGATGGGGCATCCCACACGTATGGCCATCCTCAACTTTCTGGCTAAGCAGAAGTGCTGCTACTTTGGCGACATCCATGAAGAGCTGCCCATAGCCAAGGCTACTGTTTCACAGCACCTTAAGGAACTGAAGGATGCAGGTTTGATACAAGGGGAGATAGAGGCTCCTAAGGTGAAGTATTGCATCAATCGAGGCAACTGGGAAATAGCCCGACAGATGTTTGCCACGTTCTTTGCTGGCTGTGTGAAGAAAGAGGATGATAGCCCTTGCTGCTAATGCTTTTCGCTGGTAGTAGGTGGCATTCTTGAAGCTGAATTTCGTTCGTTGTTCGCCAATTTATAAACAACTCATTTCATTCGTATTCATCACTCCTTTTCTGTGACTGGAGCTGCCGAAAGCATCTCGAAGCCTAAACTTTCATACCTTTGTGCCAGTGAAATTTTAGACTGACGAAAGCATATGAGAGAATATATCGGAGAGTCATTAGGTACTTTCATTCTGACTTTGTTTGGCTGCGGATCTGTTGCTGTGGCCGTATTGTTTGGTGAGTACACCAGTATTTTTCAGATTGCCATCGTGTGGGGCTTGGCTGTAGCGTTGGCTATCTACGTCACCCGTCATTTGTGTCCTGCCCACCTCAATCCGGCCGTGTCTGTATCTATGGCACTGGGCAAGCGCATGCCTTATGGCAAGCTGCCATCTTACCTCCTGGCACAGTTTATCGGTGCTTTTCTGGCAGGTGGAGTGCTGCTTCTGCTGTTCAATCCATCGATAGAGGCTTATGAACTGGCACATGGCATAGAGCGAGGCACTGCTGCTTCTGTAGATACAGCCCGTATGTTTGGCGAATTCTATCCAAACCCAGGCGATGCGTTAGTGTCAACCGTCTCATTGCCTTTGGCTATTGCCGCAGAGGCTGTGGGAACATTTGTGCTGGTGCTGTTTATCTTCTGCTTCACTGAAGATTGCAACGTAGGGCGTCCAGACAGCAATATCGCTCCGCTCTTCATCGGCCTTACAGTGTCTATCTGTATCACACTGATAGCTCCACTCACACAGGCAGGTTTCAATCCAGCACGCGACTTTGGTCCTCGTATCGTGGCATGGCTGGCAGGATGGGGCAGTGCTGCCTTCCCTGATAGTGTAGGAGGTTTCTTCTGGGTTTATATCCTTGGTCCTATCATCGGAGGTGCCTTAGCTACCTATTTCTTTACTCTTGTTTTAGAACCAGCAATGAGAAAGAAATAATTCAAAATTTATAATTCATAATTCAATACATATGACAAGATTGATAATCGTAGGTGGTTTCCTCTGTGCAGGAAAGACCACACTGCTTTGGGAAACCGCAAAGCATTTTATAAATAAAGGTATGAAGGTAGGCTTGATCACCAACGACCAAGCACCAGAGTTGGTAGATAGTGCCATTTTGAAACTGTCAGGGCTCTCAGTGGCTGAGGTAAGTGGCAGCTGCTTCTGTTGCAATTTCAATGGCTTTACAGGGGCCATAAAGAAACTTCAGAACGGGGCACCTGATGTTATCATTGCCGAGCCTGTAGGTAGTTGTGCCGACCTCTCTGCAACCATTCTTCAGCCACTGAAGAAGTTTCATGGGGCAGAATTGGAATTGGCACCGTTCACCGTTCTGGCCGATCCTAACCGTCTGCCTTCTATCCTCGAAGGTGGCAATGGCGGGCTGCACCCAGATGCTGCCTATATTTTTGGTAAGCAGCTGGAAGAGAGTGATATTCTGTTGCTTACTAAGATAGATGCCTTAGAGCCTGCTAAGAAAGAAGAACTGATGAAGAAATTGGCAGAGAAATATCCTACCTCTACCGTGATGGCAGTGAGTGCTTTGACAGGCGATGGCATGGATGCATGGATAGAGCAGGTAACTACTCGTAATGATGTGGGCAAGAAGCTGCTGCGCATAGACTACGATCGCTATGCACATGGTGAGGCTGTGCTGGGATGGCTCAATGGCACGGTGAAGTTGCTTGCTACTGAGGAGACCGATTGGAATCAACTGGCAGAGACTTTCATTCAAGACTTGGCTAAAGCCTTCGAGAAGGAAGGGCTGCCTGTGGGGCATGTGAAAGCTATTGTAGAGAATGTCTCTCTATTTGCTGTGAGCAATCTGACGCAAGACAGCCGCACTGTGACACTGCGTGGAGATGCCGGTAAGGGTACAGAAGCCACCCTCGTCATCAATGCCCGTGTAGAAACCACACCAGAGCATCTGGATGAGTTGGTTCGTGCAGAGCTGAAGCAGCTGCTTGCAGATAAGTATGAGCAGACAGAACTGGCATGGAAGTTCTTGCAGCCTGGTCGCCCTAATCCTACCCATCGTTTTGTAGAAATAGTATAATCCATATAAATAAACATTTAAATAGAAAAACAATGAAAAAAGTATTCATCCTCAGCCTGTTGATGGCATTATTTTGCATGACAGGCGCTCAAGCTCAGATTAAGAATCAACTGAAAAAGCCAGTAAAGATTTTGTTGCTCTGCACAGGTAATACTTGCCGCAGCCAGATGGCACATGGCTTCTTTGCTTCTTACGACAAGAACATCCAAATCTACTCTGGTGGTGTAAATCCTTCTAAGGCTATCAATCCTAATGCAGTACGTGTGATGGCAGAGCTTGGCATAGACATCAGCGACCATACCCCTCACAATGTGAGCGAGTATGTGGATCAGAGCTGGGACTATGTAATCACCGTTTGCGACAATGCTTACAAGACTTGTCCAGATTTCGATGGTGAAGTGAAATGCCGTATGCATGTTGGCTTTGACGACCCATCAGAGGCAGTTGGTACGCCAGAGTTTATCGACAGTGAGTACCATCGTGTGCGTGATGAGATAGGTGCTCGTATGTATGCACTCTATCAGTTCATCTTGACAGACCAGCACAATAAATAGTTTTCATAACACTTTGGTTTAATAGATGTGGTGAGGGCCGGCACTCACTGTGTCGGCCCTTTTTATGCCCTTAATTTAGAAATTATGAATAGGAAAAGTATATTATTTGCAAGCGTTTCTGTGATTATGCTTGCTATGCCAGAAGCCAATGCCCAGAAAAGTGGCTTCAGCTATAACTTCTACGGCTCAGTGCGCAACGATGTATTCTACAGCACTCGTCAGAACCAGACGTCAGAAGAAGGCTCTTTCTACCTCTTCCCACTGGATAAGAAGTACGATACTGCAGGTAAGGATATCAATGCCAGTGGTGATCTCAACCTTTATAATATGCGTACCCGCTTTGGGGTAAATGTGACAGGTCCTAATATTGGTAGTGCCAAGACCTCAGCCAATGTGGAGATGGATTTTCGCGGCAGTGGCAGCAATGTAGGCATACTGCGTGTGCGCCATGCGTATTTCAATTTAGACTGGGGCACATCATCCCTCTTGCTGGGCCAGACTTGGCATCCTCTCTATGGCACTGTGTCTCCAGAGATATTGGATATCAACTCAGGCGCACCTTACAATCCAGACGATCGTGCTCCGCAGATACGTTATCGCTATGACAATCATGGCTTCATGTTCACTGTCACAGCAGCTTGGCAGGCGCAGAACAAGAGTACTGGTCCTAATGGATCAAGCTCAGAGTATCTGCGCAAGAGTGGAGTGCCAGAGCTATTTGTAGGATTCGACTATCACGACCAATATTTTAGTGCTGGTATTGGAGCAGAACTGATGTCGTTGAAATTTCGTGACCAAAGCGACTTAGGCTACAAGGTCAGTGAACGTCTCACGACGATCTCGCCAGAGGTACACCTGCGTTATAAAGACAGCAAGATGCTTTTTGCAGCCAAGAGCTACCTCACCAGCAATATGACCATGCTGAATACGCTGGGAGGCTATGGAGTGAGCAGCGTGGATGCCCGTACGGGTGAAATGGAGTATGCTCCGCTGCGCATCTCACATTCATGGTTGAACTTCGCCTATGGCAACCAGTGGCGCTTCAACTTCCTCGGTGGCTATGCTAAAAACTTAGGAGCGACAAAGAATGTCACCTCTCTGGTAGGCACAGGCACAAAGATAGACCAGCTGGCAAGCATTGTATTAGGACTTAGCTATAACTTGTCACACTTCAAGTTTGGTGCAGAATACAACTGGACCACTGCATGGTATGGCACGCCAGATGCTAAGGCTCGAGTGAAGCATACACATTCGGTAGATAATCATCGCTTGATGCTGACCACTCAATATATCTTCTGAGAAAGAAGAACGGATAAAAGATATTGGAATCTCAGGGACAAAAATATGCGTATTTTTGTCCCTATTTTTGTTAATTCAGGATATTTTTATAAGTTTGTGCCAAATATAACCAATATCTGATAAGAAATGAAAAAAACACTCGTCGTTATGTTGCTGATGGCTATGGAGTTGGCTCTTAAAGCACAGACTCCAGAGGTAGTCAGTCGTCAGCGTGCTTTAGTGAAGATAGACCAGCCATCTCGCTACCTGCTTATTCCTATTGAAGAACAAGGTATGAATGCCACTATCAACGTGCTTGGAGCAGACAATAAGGTGATGCAGTCGTTTAGCGCACGTCTGGCAGTGAGTAAGGTGGACTATTACGTTCCGCTGGATATAAAAGAGGGAAAGTTGCTGGATTTCAGTGTTCGATTCCCTCAGAATGATGAGAGGAGCATAGGCGACCTTGCCTGCTGGAAGAATCTGAAGTATAGCGATACCTTTAATACCACTAATAGAGAGAGATTCCGTCCACTCTATCATCATACGCCTGCCTATGGCTGGATGAATGATCCTAATGGCATGTATTATAAAGATGGTGTCTATCACCTCAGCTACCAATGGAATCCATATGGCTCTATGTGGGGAAACATGACGTGGGGACATTCCACCAGTCGTGACCTCATCCATTGGGAACAGCAGCCAGCTACCATTTGGGCAGATGGACTTGGCTCTATCTTCAGTGGTTCTGCAGTGGTAGATAAAGACAACACGGCTGGCTTTGGCGCTGGGGCCGTGGTGGCATTCTACACCTCTGCTGGTGCTGCCCAGATGCAGTCGATGGCCTATAGCACAGATGGTGGCCGCACGTTTACTAAATATGAAAGGAATCCTGTGCTCACGCTGGCTACTCCCGACTTTCGCGATCCAAAGGTATTTTGGAATGAGGACATTCATCGTTGGAACATGATCCTCGCAGCGGGCCAGCAGATGCGCATCTATTCTTCTGCCAATCTTAAGGAGTGGACTTATGAAAGCAGCTTCGGTGAGGGATATGGTGCACATGGTGGGGTATGGGAGTGCCCAGACCTAATGAAACTGCCTGTAAGAGGTAGCAACCAGCAGAAGTGGATGTTGGTGTGTAATATCAATCCAGGAGGACCTTTTGGCGGTAGTGCTACGCAGTATTTCATTGGTCAGTTTGATGGACATAAGTTCACTTGTGAAACTGCTCCAGAAGTGACCAAGTGGATGGACTATGGCAAGGATCACTATTCCACTGTGACCTTCAGTAATGCTCCAGATGGCAGACATATCGCACTGGCGTGGATGAGCAATTGGCAATATGCCAATCAAGTGCCTACCATGCAGTTCCGCTCTGCCAATAGCGTGCCTCGCGACCTTGATCTCTTTGAGTATCAGGGGCAAACCTATCTGGGTGTGACTCCGTCGAAGGAACTATTGGCTGCGCGTGGAGAGAAAGTGAAGCAGCCTACAGAGAGTTGTGAGATTGTGGTTGACTTAAAGAAGAACACACAACTTGTGCTTTCTAATGCTAAGGGTGAACAAGTGACCATGAGCTATGATGCCAAACAGCAAACCTTCAGCATGAATCGTGAGAAGAGTGGGGAAGTGAGCTTTAGTGAAGCATTCCCATGTGTGACAATTGCGCCAACCTATGGAAACCTTAAGCAACTGCGCATTTTCATAGATCGCTGCAGCATTGAGGTGCTTGACGCAGAGGGCCACATGGCCATGACCAATCTCGTATTCCCTTCAGAGCCATATAATAAATTGGTGGTAAAAAATGGAAAGGCAACGATTTATGAGATTAACGGCGGAGCAGAAGAACATCCATGGGAATTAGTGCTTAAGGAAGAAACCTCGTCTGCTTCTACAAAGCAAGGGGCTGCTTGCTTCGACAAGTACCTGTTTCAGTTTCATAATTCCAATGATGTTATAAGCATATTCAACCTTGAAACGAAGGCTAAAGTACAAGAAATCCCTTTGACAGCCGTTTCTACACATCATTGCAATAATGCCAATTTTGGAAAAGAATACTATTCCGCTGGAGATCCATTTCCCCTGTTATATACAAGCCAAGAGAATGAGAAAGAACATAAATGTCTTGTTTATAGAGTGACAGGAACAGAAGGAAATTATTCGGTATCATTAGTGCAAACCATACACTTCCCTGAGCCTTCTGATGATTTCATGTGGTACCCCAATATGATGATAGATACCCAAAATTCAAAAATGATTGTAGCTGGATTGGGAAATAATCCATGGTCAAAAGGTAGAGATAATACCATTCGCTACAAGGTCTTTGATTTGCCTAAGTTATCTGAAGGAACTGAAGTTACTCTGTCTTTAAATAGTATCGAGGATTCAATAGAATTAACGAATAAGCCAACTACTCAAGGCGGATTTGTTTATGATAATAAAATCTATGAGGTATTTGGTTTGGGAGACAATGCCTCTCTGATTGCCACTGATTTAACCACCCATAAAGAAGTGTTTGCTATTGACATTAATGGAACAGGCATAGCAGTCGAGCCTGAAGGTTGTTTCAGATATGACAACTCCATTTGCGTGAATTTTGTGGATGGACAAGTTTATAAGTACAAATTCTCATAGAAGTGTTTTTAAGTTTAGTGTGCAGACTTATTATTGTAGGTAAATGATAACAGTATGAAAAATAACAAGCTCTCTTTTATGATTCCTTTGATGCTCTGCTTCTTCTGCATGGGTTTTGTAGATTTAGTGGGCATCGCATCCAACTATGTGAAAGAAGATTTAGGGCTGAACGATAGCACAGCCAACATCTTCCCATCGTTGGTGTTCTTCTGGTTCCTCATTTTCTCTGTGCCAACGGGCATGTTGATGAACCGCATAGGACGCAAGAAGACCGTTCTGCTTTCCTTGGCTGTAACAGTGCTATCATTGTTCATTCCATTGTTTGGCAAATCTTTTGGCGTGATGCTGGTGTCCTTCTCGCTCCTTGGCATAGGCAATGCGCTGATGCAGACCTCGCTTAACCCACTGGTGTCGAGCGTCATTGGTGGAAAGAACTTGGCATCTACACTCACCTTCGGACAGTTCATCAAAGCCATCGCTTCGTTCTTGGCTCCATACCTTGCCATGTGGGGAGCCACGCAGGTGATACCGTCCTTCGGACTGGATTGGCGTGTGCTCTTTGCCATTTACTTCATTGTGGGCTTGATTGCTACTGCATGGTTGGGCATCACGCCCATAGAGGAAGAGCCGATAGAGGGCAAGCCTTCCACTTTCGTGGAGTGCTTCAAGTTGCTTGGCACCCCCATCGTGCTACTTTCATTCCTTGGCATCATGTGCCATGTAGGCATAGATGTGGGTACCAATACCACAGCGCCCAAAATATTGATGGAGCGCTTGGGCATGACACTCAATGAGGCTGCATTTGCTACCTCACTCTATTTCATCTTCCGCACCATTGGTTGCCTCACAGGCTCGTATTTCCTGCGTGTGATGAACAATCGCGTGTTCTTTATCATCAGTGTGGTGATGATGGCCCTCTCTATGTGTGGCCTGTTTGTGGGTACCTCTAAGTTGGTGCTCTACACCGCCATTGCGCTGGTAGGCTATGGCAACTCCAACATCTTCTCGCTCATCTTTGCGCAAGCCATCACGGCCATGCCTCAGAAGCAGAACGAGGTGAGCGGACTGATGATCATGGGTCTCTTTGGTGGCACGGTATTTCCTCTCATTATGGGCTTTGCCAGCGATGCCATAGGACAGGCTGGAGCTGTGATTGTCATGGCTATAGGTGTGGCCTACTTGTTTACCTATATTAAGAGGATTGGATAAGTACGGCTCGCCGTAAAATTAAAAAATTAAAATATTAAAATATGCAAGAATAAGCATAGAGATTTGAGTTTAGAGTAGATAATTCATAATTATGGAAAAGAGATATGTAGTAGGACTTGGAGAAGCACTTTGGGATGTGCTTCCAGAAGGTAAGAAATTGGGTGGGGCCCCAGCCAACTTTGCTTATCATGTAGGTTTGTTTTTGGGGCAGGAGAATACATTAGCTGTCAGTGCCTTAGGTGAAGATGCGCTTGCAGCTGAGACAGAGGCTGCACTCGATGAGCATGGACTGAGCTACCTCATGCCACGTGTCCCATTTCCCACAGGCACCGTGCAGGTGCAGCTTGATGCAGAAGGTATCCCTACCTATGACATCAAGGAAGGTGTAGCTTGGGATAATATTCCCTTCACGCCCGAGATGGAAGAGGTGGCACGTAGTTGCAAGGCAGTGTGCTTCGGCACCTTGGCGCAGCGCAATGAAGTATCACGCCAGACCATCTATCGTTTCTTGGAAGCTACACCAGCCGACTGCATGAAAATCTATGATATCAACTTGCGCCAACATTTTTATACGAAGGAAATCATCCAAGCATCTTTGATGCATTGCAACATTCTCAAGATTAATGACGAGGAATTGGAGACCTTGGCGAAAATGTTTGGCTACAGCAGTCTCGATACAGAAGATCAGTGCTGGCTTATCTTAGGTAAGTATGGCCTCAAGCGTGTGATATTGACTTGTGGCGTCAATGGCAGCTATGTGTATTCAGAGGGGCGCAGCTCCTATGTAGAGACACCTCATGTGGAGGTGGCCGATACGGTGGGCGCAGGCGATTCTTTCACAGCGGCTTTCTGCGCTGCCACACTGAAAGGCTTATCTTCTATCAAGGCGCATAAGTTGGCTGTTGATGTCAGTGCCTATGTCTGCACCCAAAAAGGAGCCATGCCAGCCATGCCAAATGATTTGCTCGATCGTATATGTCAATAGTAGATTTCGCTTTGATGTTCGTTTTGAGCATCGAAGGTTATAGATCTAATGCCGTCAAGAGGTGGGCTCTTCCTTCTCCTTGGCGGCATTCTCTTGTCGCTTCTGTTCTTTCTCCTTAGCTGCCTGCTCTCGCTTCTGCTGTCTTTCCAATGCCTTTTGTTCTCTTTGGATGGCTCGTTCTTCTTTCTTGGCAGCTCGCTCCTCTGCTCGTTGCTGCTTACGCTGCGCCTCTGCCTCTTTGTCGGCTTCAGACATCTCATGGAATTTAATGCCTGGATTGCGGATTTTCATCTTTTTCATATCGTCTGTGTCTGTGAAAGAGAATGAGAAATAGAGGTCACGGTGCTTTCCTTGTTGGTAGATATCGCCCAGCGCTTCCGAACCATCACTTTCGATGGTTGAGGTAAGATTGCGTATATGAATGCCCTTGAAGCTACTGTCTTCAATTTTGGCATTGACTGTGCCAATGGGGAGCTTGCCACCTTTTGCCTTGCGTATTTCAGCTGTGCGTGGCTTAGAGATATCCACCTTGAAGTCGGCACTGCATACTATATCTTTCAAGCCATCGATATCCATCACTTGGCCGAGGTCGAAGCCCTTTGTCTCTACTTGGCCAGTGACATACTTGTCCATGCTGTCAAGACCAAGCAGAACGTCGATGGAGCCTGCTACAGTCCGTAGGGTTCCGTCAAAGTTGACGTGCTTGTAGGGTATGGTCAGATTGCCTGTATAGCCAATATTGCCAAGAGCGTCGAGTTGCTTCATCATGAGTTTCTTGACGGTGAATTGGTCGATGATTCTTGCTGGTATGCCTCGTGCAACCGACATTTGATTTATATTGAAATGCAGTATGACGTCTTCCTTCTTCCCTAAGTGATCAATGCTGCCTATGGCATTCACACGCAGCTTTTGGTCATCAGAAGTCACCACGATGTCGCGGAAAGAGATGTGCTTATTATTACCACTCACCTTGACGCTGAGATTGAGCGGATAGCTAAAGTTGTCCAGCACAGGTGCGAAGGTATGGGCGATGTCTTGCAGCTGCGTATGGCCCGTGATGGTGCCAGTGGTGTAGGAGAGGGGGCGCTCTTCCTTCTTGCTTGGTAAGGTCATTTCTGCTTCAGGGATGTGAAGCACGGTATTCTTTTGTTGCAAGGTGGTTTCTTTGAGGTTGACTTTCGTGAAATTGGTAAATATCTGCGAATGCAAGTCACGAATGTCGATGCCCATGACAGAATCAGTGGCAGTGCACTCCAAGAGATGTGCCTTCAGCGTATCATTGGCTATGGAGTCGATAAGCACATGCAGATTGGCGGTCAGGTCAAAGTGCCCCGTGTCAAAGTATCCTTTTTTAGGCTTGCCGGCGTTCTTTCGTGGCAGCCCATTGTCTGTCTTGAAGTTTAGGCCATTCACCGTCACGTCATAGTTTCCTCTTCTCAAGCGGGTAGTGAGTTGGTCCACATGGGCACGATTGTTCATGGGGCCTTTCTTGGGATGCGATGTCCACAATGCTTCTATGTGTTCGATGGATAGCGTTGGATTCCCCAGCCACCCTATGTCGAATTCGGCTTTTTGCAACCGCGCGTCATAGTCGTTATAGTGCAGATGGATATTATTCATCAGCACATGGTCTATCTCAAGATCCACTTTCTTTTTAGGCTCCTTAGGCATGGTGCTGTCAGCCTCTTTCTTCTTCGAGAAGGCATCTATCAAGAATTGGAAGTTGGCAGGTTCTTCCTTAGAAGGTTTGAGGAGCAAGGCTTCCACACCGCTAAGTTCGGCCTCTTCTATGACTATTTGGTTTTGAATCAGTTGGAGCAGCTTCAGCTCTACCCCCAGCCGTTCTATCTTCAGCATAGGGCGTTGCTCCTTGTCATCCAGCGCCACATCGCTGAAACGTATGCTTTGGTGTAGCAGGCTGATGTCCACATCGCCTATCTTCACTTGGGTGCCCAGCTGTTCGGTCAGCAACTCGTTGGCACGTTTTAGAATGCGGCTTTTCACAGCCTCGGTATTAAGCAGTACCAGGGCTATGACAAAGACACCCAGCAGCGTAGCTACCAAATATCCACCTATTTTCAATAGTCTTTTCAGTGCCATTGTCACCTTAAATAAGATGAATATGTGTGCGAAGATACAAAAAAGCTAAATATAATAAGCACTTAATGGCCAAAATATCATAACTTTGTACTTCGAAATGTATAAAAACGATGTGATAGCGATGAAAAACGAGACTTTTTCTGATATTTGCTTGTGGATTATTATCCTGCTCTTTTGCGGTGGGATAGTGTATGCTTGCTGCAGCGACTCAAAAAGTGAAACGAAGCAAGGCGATGGCTCTCAATACTTTGTGACATTGACTGATGCAGTGCCCGATGCCATTCTTGAGATAAGGTATTTCAGTACCTACAATTTTGTAGGCAAACGCATCGATGGCTATTTAGAGCCTACGGCACTGCTGACAAAGCAAGCAGCGGATAGCCTCCGTGCCGTGAGTGACGAGGTGAAGGCGCTGGGCTATCGACTGAAGATCTACGATGCCTACCGCCCTCAAAGGGCAGTAGATCACTTCGTGCGTTGGGCAGCCGATATCCCCGACACGCTGATGAAGCGCTACTTCTATCCCGATGTGGACAAGAGCTTGCTCTTTGCCCTCGACTACATCGCAGAGAAGAGCGGACACACACGTGGCTCTACGGTAGATCTCACACTCTTCGACATGCAGACGGAGAAAGAACTCGATATGGGTGGCACGTTCGACTGGTTCGGGCGTGAGAGTCATCCCGACTTTGGCGGCAATCCTGACACGCACCAATATGCGCCAAGCGATAGTATCACTGCCGAGCAGTTTCATAATCGCATGGTGTTGCGCTCTGCTATGCTGCGCCATGGATTCAAGCCTATCTCCTCGGAGTGGTGGCACTTCACGCTGAAGGACGAACCCTTCCCTGACACTTATTTCAACTTCCCCGTACAACAATTAAAAAACGAATAAGACTATGCTGAAGCATCTACTTGGCTTTGTGGCCATAGCACTCCTGCTGGGGCTTGCAAGCTGTCAAACCAAACCTGACTATGCAGGGCAATGGGCAGAGATGACTGCCGAACGTATCGTTGCTACCTTCACTCCCACAGCAGAAGGCTATCAAGTGGAGATAGGCTGGCGCGAAGAAGGACTGGCTCAATATGAGGTGTGGACCATGCACGCAGTGATAGAAGGCAAAGATGCTTTGAGGTATGATAACGGCACCTATGTGATTCGCCGCTATGAGCATCAAGGCGACAAGAACTATACGGAAGAAACCGTCTATGCCGATGGCACTGGCAGTTTCACTATCAACAGCGATGGGCAGCTGGTTTGGAGAGACGATAAAGACCCCAATGGCGAGCCTGTGATATTCATTCGTGCAAATTTTTCTAAAGAATAAGACACTTTTTCCATAAAAGCACTATATTTGCAAAGGGATACTTTAAATCTAAAAGAAACTAAAAGCATCATACTATGAATTACGAAGAGAAGAAACAAGCGTTGAAGAACTATCTTTTGGAACTGGCCGCCAAAGATATCGTGGTGGCTTTCTCTGGTGGTGTGGATAGCAGTCTGCTGCTCTATATGTGCTGCGAGGCAGCGAGAAAGACGGGCTCTAAGGTCTATGCAGTGACCATGCAGACAGACCTTCATCCTCATGGTGATGTGGATATAGCGCGCAAGGTGGCCGAGGAGGCTGGTGCGCAGCATGTGGTGGTGCAGCTCAATGAGCTGGATCAGGCAGGCATACGCATGAACCCCGAGGATCGCTGCTACCGCTGTAAGCGCTGCCTCTTTGGCAGAATGCAGGGCTTGGCAGAGGAGCTTGGCGCTGCCTATGTGGTAGAGGGCACCAATGAGGACGACCTGCACATCTATCGTCCCAGCCACAAGGCCCTTGCAGAGATGGGCATCCTCAGTCCTTATGCCAAGATTGGTGTCACCAAGGCTGAGATTCGCCAGTTGGCCGATGAGTATCATGTCTCTACCGCCCATCGTGCTTCTACGCCTTGCATGGCCACACGCTTCCCTTACAACACGGAGCTCTCCAGCGAGATGATGATGAAAGTGGCTGGCGTAGAGGAATGGATGCGTGAGAAGGGCTTCTACAATGTGCGTCTGCGTGTGCATGGCGATGTGGGCCGCTTAGAGGTAGATAGGGCCGACATGTCTCGCTTTGTGGAGCATGGCGAAGAGATAGTGGCACGCATCAAGCAGACGGGCATCGACTATGTGACGCTCGACCTTGAGGGCTATCGCAAGGGCAGCATGGATATTCATGTGAAGAAATAAGTACTACATTGCAACTTGGTTGCACACACTCAATGCCTACTTTTGCATCAGAAACAAAAGTAGGCATATTTTATGATACCACACGAACATCATCATCATGAAGCAGAAACGTGCTGCCATGACCATCATCAGGGCGGTTGTGAGTGCCATGAGCACCATCATCATCACGAGGAGGGCGGCTTGCGCCAGAAGCTCCTTCTTATAGCAGCCACCGTGGTCTTGCTGGTGGTGGCAGTATATATAGAGCACAGCTTCAGCTTGCCCACATGGCAGCTGCTCCTTATCTATTTAGTACCATATCTGCTCATAGGGCACGAGACGCTGCATGAGGCCGTAGAGGGCTTGGCTCATGGTGAAGCGCTCAATGAGCACTTCCTCATGGCGGTGGCCACCATAGGTGCGCTGTGCATAGGCTTCCTGCCAGGGGCAGAGACGCAATTTCCCGAAGCTGTCTTCGTGATGCTCTTCTTCCAAGTGGGCGAGCTCTTCGAGGGCTATGCCGAGGGTAAGAGCAAAGACAGCATTGCCCACCTCATGGACATACGGCCCGATGTGGCGCATGTGGAGCGTGGCGGACAGGTGCTGAGCGTGAGTCCAGAGCAGGTGGAGGTGGGAGAGACCATCGTGGTGCGGCCAGGCGAGAAGATTCCGCTCGATGGTGTCATCATGGAGGGAACTACCGCCCTCAACACCATTGCCCTTACGGGCGAGTCTATGCCACGCAGCGCCACTATAGCCGATGAGGTGATTTCTGGCTGTGTCAACCTGCAGGGCGTGATTAAGGTGCGCACCACCAAGAGCTATGGCCAAAGCACGGTGGCTAAGATCATCCACTTGGTAGAAGATGCAGGCGAGCATAAGTCGCGCAGCGAGGCCTTCATCACACGTTTTGCACGCATCTATACGCCCATCGTGGTGGGAGCAGCCGTGCTACTTGCACTCCTCCCACCGCTTCTTTCAGGGCACTTCATGGATATTTTCGCCACGTGGCTCTATAGGGCGCTCATGTTCTTAGTGGTGTCTTGCCCTTGCGCGTTGGTCATCAGCGTGCCCCTCACGTTCTTTGGCGGCATAGGCGGCGCTTCGCGTCGTGGCATCTTGGTGAAAGGGGCCAACTTCATGGATGTGCTTTCTAAGGTCGATACGGTGGTGTTCGACAAGACAGGCACCCTCACACATGGACAGTTTGTGGTAGAGGCAGTGCATCCCGACCAGTTCGATGAGCACCAGCTGCTGCACCTTGCAGCGCATGTGGAGCATTTCTCCACACACCCCATAGGAGCCGCCCTGCGCGATGCTTTCCCCGATGAGGCTACGGATGGATGTAGCGTTTCAGAGGTAGAAGAGGTGGCTGGGCAAGGCGTGAAGGCACGTGTAGGCAATGACCTCGTGTGCGTGGGCAATGCCAAGATGATGGAGGCCATCGGTGCCCATTGGCACGACTGCACCCATATAGGCACCATCATCCACGTGGCGGTGAATGGCATCTATGCAGGCCATATCGTGATCAATGATAAGATAAAAGCAGACAGTGCCGCAGCCATAGAAGCCCTGCAGCAGCTGGGCGTGAAGCGCACGGTGATGCTCACGGGCGATAGGGAAGAGGTGGCGCGTGATGTAGCTGGCAAGCTGCACCTCACGCACTACGAGGCTGCCTTACTTCCTGCCGATAAGGTGGAGCGTGTGGAGCGCTTGCTTGCAGAGCGTGCAGAGGGACAGGCCTTAGCCTTCGTGGGCGATGGCATCAATGATGCCCCCGTGCTGGCACGTGCCGATGTGGGCATAGCCATGGGTGGTCTTGGCAGCGATGCCGCCATAGAAGCTGCCGATGTGGTGCTGATGGATGATAAGCCCACCAAGATAGCGCTGGCCATACGCATAGCCCGCCGCACGCTGGGCATAGCGCGCCAGAACGTAGGCTTTGCCATAGGTGTGAAGGTGGCCGTGCTGCTCCTTGCAGCCTTCGGCTTAGCCACCATGTGGATGGCAGTCTTTGCCGATGTGGGTGTCACCGTGCTGGCGGTGCTCAATGCCATGCGCGCCCTGCACACGCGCTGACGCCTCTCAGCGCTTCATCTTCTTTGCGGCACGCTCCACTAAGTCGCGGAAGAGGTTCAGCCACATAGGGTCTTTATTGTCGGCTACGAAGTATTCGGGGTGGAACTGCACGCCATTCACATCGTAGGTAGGGAAGCCTTCTATTGCCTCCACCACGCCATCGGGCGCAGTAGCTACCACCTTGAAGCCAGGGGCCACCTGCTTCACGGCTTGGTGGTGGAAGGAGTTCACCCGCACAGAGTCATGCTTCAGCAGGCTGTAGAGGTGTGAGCTCTGGTCTATCTTGATGCTGTGCGAGGCATACTTGCCCGGCTGGCTCTGTCCGTGCTTGATGGAGCCGCGCACGCCCGATCCTATGTCTTGAATGAGTGAGCCCCCAAAGGCCACATTCACTATTTGGTGCCCACGGCAGATGCCCAGTATGGGCTTGCCCGCCTGCTTGGCCGCCTCTATGAAGAGCAGCTCCGCACGGTCACGGTCGGGATCCACGCCACCCAACGCCCGCTCAGGCTCCTCGCCATACTCCACGGGATCCACGTCGGCCCCACCGCTCACGATGAGGGCATCTATGCGTGCCACAAACTCGGCAGCTTCGCTGGCCTCGTTCACGAAGGGCAATATCAGCGGAATTCCACCCGCCTGTTTCACAGACTCTATGTAGGTGTAGCGCAGCGTGTACATGCTGTTGCTGAAGCCAGTGGTGATGCCCACGATGGGCTTGGTGGCCTGCGCCATAGCGGCGAGGCAGCAGAGAGTCATGAGCAGACTCGTGAGGAATGTCTTTTTCATATCTTGTTATGTTTTAGTGAGCTATTTTCTGCAAAAGTACGCCTTTTTATCATTTTAACAATACTTTGCGTCATATTCTCTTAGTTTTTCCTTACTTTTGCCCGTTGAAAAGACGAAGTATGTGCATGCTGAGACAGATACGCAACATAGTGTGTGGCGGCTTGCTGGCGTTCATGCTGGCGGAGTGTGCCTACAGCCACGGGCAGGCAGAGCAGGGCAGGGTAGAAGCTGTGGCCCCTGCCGAGGCGCCAGAGGTCATTCGTGTGCCTTTCCGCTTGCTGCCCAATAAGATGATAGCCGTGCAGGCTGAGCTCGACTCGCTGCATGGGTGGTTTATCTTCGACACGGGTGCGCCGCGCACCATGGTCAATCGCAAGTACTTCCACGCCGTGACACGTCGCGATGGCTACAGCCGCATTACCGATGTGAGTGGCGTGCCTCGCATGGAGCGTGGCACCTATCCTGCCCATGTGCTCCACTTCGGGGGCATCACCGAGGAGGGCAAGGAGTACCTCAGCATAGACATGACGCAGATGGCGCGTGAGGATGGACTTGAAACGCTGGGCATGATAGGGGCCGAGACGTTGCAGGGCTACGATGTGCTCTACGACTATGCCGACTCCACGCTCACCTTCATTCGCACAGCCGATACAGACGCTTACCTCGCGGCGCACTACCGCCCAGAGCAGTTGCACCAAGTGCCCACCACCATGGTGGAGCATGTGCCGTGTGTGCCTGTGCAGATAGGCGATGATGTCTATCAGCTGGGCATAGACTGTGGGGCAGGGGGCAATGTACTCTCGCAGACCTATCGGCGGCAGTTGGCCAATCATAGTCGGCCCGTGGGTGTCATGGAGCTGACGGGCATCTCGCGCATCCCCGTGCGTGTCACGCAAATAGAGGTGCACCGCATGGAGATAGGCACGCAGGTCTTCACCTCGATAGACTTTCTGCTGCACAACTTGCGCCAGATGGGCATAGAGGCCGATGATGGCATCGATGGCCTGGTGGGTTACGATGTGCTTTCGCGCCAGCCCACGCTCATCAGCACGGAAAAACAGAAGTTGATCTTTATAAATGCAGAGCATTTATAAAAATTAAAAAATTAAAATATGCAAAAATGCAAAAACGTTACGGCTGCGCCGTAAAATTAAAAGATTATAAGATGCATAAAAGCTGGTGCCGTAGGCACATATACGGCTGCGCCGTAAAATTATAATATGCAAATATGCAAAAATGCAAAGATGCAAAAAAGCTGATGCCGTAGGCATCATATTTGGTAGCCAGCCATGTCAATGGCTGGTTATGGGATGCTATAGACAGACAGCGTGCCGTAGGTACACAACAAATTGTAGGGTGGCGTACCTAAAGGCACGCATTCAATGGCCGCTATTTATCCAGCCATTGACATGGCTGGCTACCCTATTAAGCCCCTCTGGGGCTTTGTCTTACAAAAGATTAGCTTTTTTGCGATACTTGAGCTATTAATTGAGAATTGAGGATTGAAAATTGAGGATTAAATAATCCGTAAAATCCGTTGTTAAAGAATAATTTATAATTCATAATTCAAAATGAGAAAGATTACATTGATTGCAGTCGCAGCCATTTGCCTGTCATTGACCAGCTGCGGCACCATGATGAGTGGCACCAGCGGCCAGGCAGGCAGTAGCAGCCAGACAGGTAGCACTACAACAAACGATGCTATCTCCGTGCTGGGCAGCATCTTAGGCAATGTGCTTGGACTTAATAAGCTCACCGAGGCCGACCTCTATGGCACGTGGAAGTATAGCCAGCCAGGCTGCGCCTTCACCAGCGACAATGCCTTGGCCAAGGCGGGTGGGGCAGTGGCAGCCCAGCGCGTGAAGACCCAGCTCAAGGAGTACTATGACAAGGTGGGCATCAAGAGCAGCAACACGCAGTTCACCTTCAAGGAAGACAAGACCTTCACCGCCAAGGTTGATGGCAAGAGCTTCAGCGGCCAATACACCTTCGACCCTGCCGAGGGCAAGATTACCCTGCAGAGCCTGCTCCTCACCCTGCCTTGCTATGTGGAGCGCAATGGCAACACCATCGGCCTCATGGTAGAGAGCCAGCGCCTCATGCAGATACTGCAGACCATCGCGCAGCTCAGCGGCGACCAGTCGCTCCAAGCCATTGGCGAGATCAGCAAGCAGTTCGATGGCGTGCGCCTCGGCTTCGAGCTGACGAAGTAAAGGCACATGTATGTGTGTCACATTTTCTTATTGTGACTTATTGTGACACTTCTCTGTCACAATAAGCATAGCGAAAAAGCAAAAGATGCCGTAAGGACTTCCTCGTTCCTTGCGGCATCTGCATTTATTCCCATAGTGCCCTCCTCAGGCAGAGGGCTTGGTGTGAGCTTCTACATGCAGCTGGTCACTCCCAGCGTGGTTCCTATGGCAGTGAGTATGGCTATGGCCAACTGCACCACATATTTGATAATCTCTTTCTTGTTCATGATTCAGATTTTTTCTCAATTTACCCAAGTCCGCCGCCAGTGGTATCAGAATCACCAGCGTTGCTGCCCTGTTCGCCCTCGTTCTCCGTCAGGTTCTCATCGGTGGTGTCTTCCACATCGTTCTTGTCCTTAGAGGTCACGTTCTTTATCAGCAGTCCGTCCTTGTCGTAGCACTCTATGTTCACGCTGGTGTTCTGCAGCGCCTGCTTGATTTCCGTGTTGGGCACGAAGTTCACCCTGCGGCTGGTGATGAGCGAGCTCGCCACGTCCTCTACATTCTCCACGCTCTTGGCGCGGATCTTGAACTGCAGGTGTCCCAGGCCAGGCACAGCCACGCTGTGCCCCTCGGTAGCCCACGCCATCACCACGTCGCCTATGGCATTCCATCCGGCGCTGATGCTCGCCTTGGGCAGACCAGAACGCAGGGCAGCCTCTTGGATCACCTTGTCGGCACTCAGTGTGTTATAACGGATCGCGGTTAGCAGGAAGCGATACTTTCCCTTGTTTTCGCCCACGCCCATAAGCGTTTGTTTGGCTTTTACTCTGATAGACATAATCGTATAGAATAGGATTGGTTAAAGTGTCTGGCAGAACGCCCACTTTACGCGCATCATAGAAACCAAAAGTGCGCACTGATTTCTGACTACAAAAATACAAAGTATTTTTGAAATCTCCAAATCTCAAGGCAGTTTATTTGTTAAATGTCAACAATTCTATACATACAGCGGCTACCCTTCGGGGCAGCCGCTGCTTGTTTTTGCTTCGTACATTTCTCTTCCTAAGGTAGGAGAGGGAATATCTATCTACATAGTCTAGAAGTCGAAACAGGCACGTATGAAAGCAGCGCTGTTTATAGGTTGTTGTGCGAACATACTATTAGGGAAGATATAAATCCAATTCTTCTCCGTTTCAACTTTTGTGCATGACCAATAGCCTGCCCCTTTCACATCCGTTCCTCCCGCTGTGGTAATCAGGGTGCGGAAGTTGCCATAACTAAACGTCTTGTCGGATGCTAATTCCCCGTTATAATCTCCTCCACAGCCTTGGAAAATAAGTTGCCATTCGTAAGCAGAAGGAATGAACCAAGAGTGATCTCTTACTTCATGGTTCTCTGCCCAAGCAGCTACAATCTCTTCAGCATTCTTATTGTAGTTATAACCGCCGATATTGGTCCACGAAATGGCGTTTTCACCACATGCATCCTCCAGAGCGATGGCGAGCCCCCATCCATGACTATCGAAATAGGCGATCATGGCTTCTGCTTTCACATCAGAGGGCAGTTTGCCTGTAGGTGGGTAGGCATTGCCGTCACTGCCCACGCGCCAACCTATTTCGTCTTCCGTCACTTCACTAAGAGGTTTACCAATGGCAAAGGATACATTATAGACTTTTTTGTATTCCAGCTGCTTTGGACCATTGTCGCTGAGTTTGATAAGATAATCTAGATTATCACCGCCTTTAGTTAAGCCGAGGGCATAGTAACATGATGAATCCAAGTAATAACTGCTGAAGGCGAAGCGGGCAATGCCATCGTCAGAGACGGTGACGGTGCCTTCGGAACTAAAAAAATCTTCATCATTGTATGAAAGACTAACGGAATTGTAGTCCTCTTCATTATCAGTAAAATCCATTTTGACATGATACTCCCCCTCTTTAAGCCCGCCGATGGTGCAGTTAAAGATAGGGTTGCCTTTGAAGTTGGTGAAAGTCTTCGTCGTAGCATCGTAGGTGGTGCTCATTACACGCAGTGCTGTAGTCATCAGCGTGTTCACGCAGTCTTTGCCAGTAGTGAGGCTCTTTCCGTATGCATATTCGCAAGTACTCCCGGGATTATCTTTGAAGAACCCTACCACAAAGGTTTCGGAGATAAGGTGGGCCTCTAAGATACATTCGCTAAGTGGGTCGGAAGTGGTGAAAGGATTGTCTTCAGTGGGAGAGCCTTTCTTGTATAGTGTAAGCTCGCCTTCGAAGTTGGCGCTCTTCCCATCTGTGCTAAGTGAGCCTTCCTTCATAGTGAGGTAGCCCATAATCCTGTATTCATCATCTTGTTTTGACACGCCCCAGACATAAAGCCTATCGCCCGACGTGAATTTCAGTGTTCTCAGCGTCTTGCCATCCACCACGTCCTCAGTCACACCACTGCGCGTCTGCGCCTCGTCGCCCATGCCAGCACCCACGCTGACATGAATGGTAGATACAGCGGGCGCCAGTGTAGGCTCGTCTATCACGTTTTCCTCGCTGCTGCATGCAGTCCATCCCAAGGTGAGAGCTGCGGCCACGACCAGCCAGCCCCATAGCATTCTTGTCTTCATCCTACATCTCCTCCTCACTATATGTTGCATCCATTGTAGCCCCAGTGCTCTGTGCAAGCACCGCCTGCACCTCCATCTCTATTACCAGCACCAAAGGTGCCTCGTACGTTAGTTTCATAAGCGTATGTTGTTTAAGTTTATATATCTCTTGCAAATGTAAACCATTTCTTGGAGAAATCAAAACTATCGCGTCAGATAATTAAACAACGCACATTTCCACCCTAAAAATTTGAATTCTTCCAGAAAGCCATTTTTTTTGCAAAAACATAATTAAAATTCATAATTCATAATTCTAAAGAAGGAGGTTCATATGAAACAACTGTATGAGGCACCCGAGGTGCAAGTGATTGACATGGAGCTGCAAGGCGTGATAGCCGCCAGCGGAGGTTTTGAAGCGCCAGGCATCCCTGGTGAAGACTATAAATGAAGGAGGAACAGCAATGAAGAAGAATAGGCTTTTATTATTGGCTGGCGCCCTGTGCGCAGCCCTGGGCTTAGGCTCATGCAGCAATGAGATGGATGAAGTGGCGGTTCCTGCCGAGGGTGCCACACGCACGGTGACGCTCACCGTATCACTGCCCGACAGAGGGGCAGACACACGCACTGCCTATGCAGCTGATGGCGCAGGCCTGAAGGTGACTTGGGCTGATGGCGATAAGCTGACTGCTGTCTATGATAAAAACTTTGCTAAATCTACCACCTTTACACTGACAAGCGGAGCGGGCGAGACCACAGGTACTTTCACTGGTGAACTGCCTGAGGATGTAGTTGATGGAGACAAAGTTGGATTCTACTATCCAAAGTTTAAAACAGAAGTAATTGATGGCGAAACACATTATATCTGTCCTGATTACACTGCGCAGGATGGTACGCTTGTAGGCTTGTCTAAGGTGGATGGTTTTTATTTTGAAGCCACATATAGTGATGGGAAGCTAAGTGTTAATTCCTCATCTACTTATCGCTATACCAGTTTCCTACACTTTGCAAAAGACACAAAGGTAGCCTCTACTGGTGGAACAGCCACTTTTACCATTTCGGGGGCATCAGGAGGATGGGATTATTCAGATAATGAGAGCATTATGGGTGATATCGTAGTAAGCGGTAACGTCAATTCCGATGGCACACTGGCGGCTGATGTATATATTGCATTTGAACCATACGATCCAGTACTACCCACTTTGACCATCACCATTGGCACTGAGGAGAAGGTGTATAGCCTTGACAGAAGCTTTGTAGCTGGCAGGATGTACAACATCAGCGACATGAGCCAACTCACGGTAGCCCCTCAGGTAGGCATGGTGATAGGTTCTGATGGCATGTATTATGCCACGGCCTCCGATGTGCCTTCTGGTGTTAAAGCCGAAGCCATGATAGCTTATCTGGGCACAGAGGCAGAGGGCGCAACCCATGGCCTCGCCATTGCGCTGGAGGATGCAAGCAGCAAAGTGACTTGGGATAATAGTGGCAGTAATAATGGTGGTAAGACTGCCGCTGAGCTGGTAGCTGATAGGGCAACCTATAACGCTGTGACTGGCGGCACTTGGCGCCTGCCTTCTGCCGATGATTGGAAATACATGTTCCAGGGCTGCGGAGGAGATACCTATAAAGAAGACTTGACTGACCGTATGGAGTTCAGCTACGGTGACTTCCGCACCAAGCTGATAGCTGCCGGTGGCGAGAGTGCAGATGTGCAGTCGGTCTACTATTGGTCCGCTACAGAGTTCGGCTCAGGCATTGCTTGGAGTTACTACTTCTACAATGGTAAGTTCGAGACGGCCAGTAAGTCGAGCCACATCTACGTCCGCGCTGCCCTCGCTTTCTGATTTAGTTTAGGGTTGAGAGTTTAGAGTTAAGAGTAAATAACTTAGAGCTTAGAGTGGGCAGCGACCACCCCATACATGGGGCTTGGCCGCTGCTTTTTTTTCTGCCTGCGCCTGCACCAAAATAAGCATGGGCGTGGGATAAAAATTCTGCCCTCGGATACGTGCTTTGCGCGGGGGTGGGGTAGTGAGGTGCAGCGTCACAATAAGTCACAATAAGAAAATGTGAATCGCATACCCACGAATATGGTATATAATAATATATAATGTATTATATATTATTATATAAATTAAAAGATTATAAAATTAAAAAATTAAAAAAATTATATTACAGATTATAAAATTAAATGTTTATAATTCATAATTCATAATTCATAATTCATAATTAATGCAGCCTATGTGTGCACTTCACTTTTTCTTATTGTGACTTATTGTGACGCTTTTTACTATTTTTGCACGACATTTTTTTATATAACAACTAAGCCAAAAAAAGATTATGAGTAACGTAACGTTAACCCCCTACAATGAGATTTTGCAAATAGTGAGCGACATGGAAACTGGCATCATGGAGCGCTATCACATCGACAAGCTGGACGAAGACATCACCTCCAGGCTGAGGAATGCCATCATAGCCCTGACGCTGCGTGCCGCCACAGAGGTGATAGATGCCGCCACAGGCGAGACCTATGCCGTGAAGCGCACGGCAACGATGGGACAAGAACCACCGACCGAAGTCTATGAGCCTGTGCCGCTGGACTGCATCTTCGTCTCTGGCGTGAACGTGCCTGCGCTGAAGGCCATCTTCGCCAAGGTGCGCACATACATTATAAATAATATAGGCCACTTCAAATACAGCTACTGGTTTATCTTTCACAAGCTGCTGCAGGAGATAGGCCTGCTGGAAGATGGCAAATACAGCCAGCAGACCATGTTCAAAGACTGGGTGATGCAGGTGTATGGATGGACATGGGCCACGCAAGACTTCAAGCATGTGCAGCAGGGCTTCAAGCACACCAAGACCGATCTGTGGGACGAGCACACCGCCAAAGACCTGCACACCAGCCGCAACTATGTGGAGATAAAGAACCAGCTGCGCTCACTGCTCCTCACAGGCGAGGGTGGCGGTACAGCCTATGCACCCGCCATAGTGAAACAAGGGCAATATCTGGACTACAAAATGCGACGCAAGGTGTAGCCTGTGCACCTGCCCAGTGCACCCCGCAGGTGAAACTTTATGCACCCCATGCACCACTCGGTGTGTGGGGTGTTTTTTTTCTTGGCAGACACACTTTGTCGCACTACTTTTGTCACGTCAATACGGCAGCCGTGACAAAAATTAAAAAATGCAAAGATGCAAAAATGCAAAGATTAAAAAATTAAAAGATTAAAAAAGATTATGTTTGAATTATTGTTGAAACGTAAGGTGTTCGAAGCCGACTATACAGAAGGGAGGCTCTACAGCAGGACAGACGACGCACAGTGCTGGACCTACCTGATGGACACGCTGGAGCCACATGCCATAGACTGGCTGAAAGAGAAGAAGACCATGGGGCGCACTGCCATACCAGAGGGACGATACACCATGGGGTTCACCACCTCGAAGAAGTTCGGCGAGCTGACACCCTACCTGCAGTGCGTGCCACACTTCACGGGCATCTTGATGCACCCAGGCAACACCGCGGCCGACACCCGTGGCTGCATCTTGGTAGGCATGTGCGATGTGCACCATCCAGGCACGCTGGTGAACTCCCGCCACTGCTTCGAGATGCTACAGAGCCTGCTGTGGCAGAACACAAGTCCAGCTTTTAGCTGGAAAATTAAAATACTGTAAAACGTTACGGCTACGCCGTAAGGTTTTAATATGCAAAAATGCAAATATGCAAATATGCAAAAAAAGCTGATGCCGTAGGCACATATACGGCTTCGCCGTAAAATTTAAAAATTAAAATATGCAAATATGCAAAGATGCAAAAAAGCTGATGCCGTAGGCATCATATATGGTAGCCAGCCATGTCAGTGGCTGGTAATGAGGATGCTATATAGAGACAGCGTGCCGTAGGTACGCAACGCATGGGGGGGGTGGCGTACCTAAAGGCACGCATTCAATGGCCGCTATTTATCCAGCCATTGACATGGCTGGCTACCCTATGAGATGCCTACGGCATCACTTGCGAAACTTGAGAGATTTTAATTTAAAACAACGGATTATACAGATTTTGCAGATTATTAATTCTCAATTGTCAATTGTCAATTTTCAATTAAAAAAATCCTATTAATCCGTAAAATCCGTTGTTAAAGAATAATTCATAATTAATAATTAATTGACTATGGTAAATTTTGAGATTACAGGCGTGATAAGCCAGATTGGTCCTCTGCGTGAGGGCGTGAACAGTGAAAGTGGGAAGCCGTGGGCCCGTCGCACGGTAGTGATAAATCAGACAGAAGCAGACAGAGAGCTGGCTAGCGTGAGCTTCGACCTGCGTGGCGATAGAGCCTTGGAGGTGAAGTGGAAAGACCTGCCACTGGTAGAAGGCATGCACGTGAGCGCCCAGCTGGGGTGCCACACGCACCAAAGCGCCAAGACTGGTGCATGGTGGAACGAGCTGTACTGCTTTGCGCTCCAGCGTTGCTAAAACATTAAACGTTAAACATTAAACGTTAAACATTAAACATTAAACGTTAAACATTAAACGTTAAACATTAAACGTTAAACGTTAAACATTAAACATTAAACTAATCATTTAGGTCCGACCTCATATCTGGAGCGTGAAGAAAATCGGGAGCGTTTTTGGAGGAGAGGGCCGCACCGCAAAATCTCCGAAGGAGATGTCTTGCGGCCCTCCCAAAAACGTGAGCGATTTTTAGCGGAAGATATGCAGTCGGCGAGTTTTCTTTTTTGGTTCTTTTTCTTTTGCTCGCGCAAAAGAAAAAAGAACAGTTACTTAAAAAAAACATTATGAGAATACAAGTAGAGATAGATGAAACACTGGTAGCGAACAAGGTAGGTCGCTGCCTCGAAGGCTCCCTCCACATTATCAATGAAAAAGAGGGCGTGTTCCACGCCTACACCCGCAAAGCCAAGCGGGTAGGCTACAAAGTAAAGAAACTCCGTACGCAGCACGGCTATGCCAACATAGACCCCGACGGTGCCACCCTGCACCTGCGCTGCCTGCACAGAGAGAACATCGCCATAGACGTGGCCTTCGAAGATGAAACGTGGCAGGCTGCCCAGTTCATCCGAGAGGAGCACAGAGCGTGATAAGCTATCAGAGAGACCTTCAAGGGGCTGCATTGCCATGCGATGCAGCCACCTTCTGGCACATCACCGACTCACGTAAGGTGAGCGACATCTGCCAGCAGATAGACCAAGTGGTGAACGGCCCCACCGACGATGGCCGTAGTTATGAACAGCAAACCGAGCAGGAGCGACGCACCCGCCACGAGCAGGCTGGCCTGCTGAAGAAGCAGCTGCCCAGCTTCTGCTTCATGGCCACCTTCCCCAGAGGGCGCCGACTGAAGAGCGAGGCCGTGCCCACAGGGCTGGTGATGCTCGACGTAGATGACATGGAGCACCCGCGCCAGTGGTATGAGCAGCAAGCCTTCACGCCCCAGCGACTCAGCGAGATGGGCATCTGCTACATGGGAGAGACCCCCTCGCGCCACGGCCTGCGCGCCGTGTTCAGAGGGCAGGGCGGCAGCATAGCCCAGGAGCAGCAGCGCATGGCAGCCCTGCTGGGAGTGACCCCAGACCCAGCCTGCAAAGACCTCTCTCGCATGAGCTTCGCCGTGCCCCGCAGCTACATCTTCCACCTCAACGAGGAGATGTTTGAGATTGAAAATGGAGAATTGAGAATTGAAAATTGCCATGCGGCCGAGGACAATCCTCAATCCTCAATTCTCAATCCTCAATTGCCCAAGACCTACCACGGCACTCCCTACGCCGCCATCATACAGAAGTATTGGGAGATGTTCAACGACGGGCATGAGCCGCAGCAAGGCGACCGCAACGTGCTCACCTTCGAGCTGGCAGCAAATCTTTGCCCCATCTGCGGCATGGATGCCGACTGGCTGATGCAGGTGATTCCCAGCTACGACGGCTTCGGCGAGCCAGAGAAGCGACAGACCATAGTGAACGCCATAGCGCAGGCACGCCGCGCAGAGGCCGAGGGGCACGGCGGCATGCCCTACCGACTGAAGCGCGTGCTGGAAGCCCTGAAACAGCCTGGGGGCGAAGCCACTGGGCAGCCTAAGGCCGAAGCCACGGCTACCGAGGCAGAGAGGGCAGAAGTGGCTGAGCAGCCCACCGCCCGCAGAAAGAGCATGGGCGAGGTGCAAGCCGCGGCAGAGCGGCAGAAGCAGGTGGCCGCCTACGAGCGCCGACTGCTGCAGATAGCCCTGCCCATAGGGCTGAGGGAGAGCGTGAGCGGTGCGCCGCAGGGCTTCGTGCTGCCAGCCCTCAGCGCCGCCCTGCCCATAGCAGGTGCCTATGCCACTGACGTGACCTACGTCTATTGCGACGGGGAGCACCACCGCCTGAACCTGATGAGCGTGATAGCAGGCCGCCAAGCCAGCGGCAAGAGCGTGGCCAAAGGCGTGGTGCAGGCGTGGTGCCAGCAGATGGACGCTGCCGATGCCGAGGCAAGGCGCGAGGAAGAGGCGTGGCGGCAGCGCAAGAAGAACCGCAAGGCCAACGAGAAGCTGCCCGAAGAGCCGCAGTCGGTGGTGAGGGGCGTGCCCGTCACCATCTCATGCTCCACGCTGCTGAAGCGCCTCAAGCGCAGCGGAGGCAAGCACCTCTACAGCTTCGGCGAGGAGCTGGACACCCTCTACAAGACCAACCGTGCCGGCTCATGGAGCTCCAAGTACGACTGCTACCGCTATGCTTTCGACAACGCTTGGTGGGGGCAGGACTACAACAGCGACCAAGCCGAGAGCGGCAAGGTGAGCGTGGCCTACAACTGGACCATACTGGGCACCTACCGCTCTCTGCGCAAGTGCTTTCGAGCCGATGAGGTGGAAGACGGACTGGTGGGGCGTATCATCTTCTGCGAGATGCCCGACAATCGCTACCGCGAGATGCCGCACTACCGCCGCATCAGCGCCGAGGAGAACGAGCGCATACAGCAGGCCGTGCGGGTGCTCTCTGAGGCCACGGGCTGCTACGACCTGCCACAGCTCTGCAAGACCATGGAGGGCTGGGCAGAGCAGCGCCGACAGGAGAGCAGCCGCGACGACGATGAGGTGAAAGACACCTTCTACAAGCGCAGCGCCGTGATAGGCATGCGGGCAGGCGTGATCTTCCACCTGCTGGAACTGGCAGAGAAGAGTGGGGCAGACCCCACCGACGTGAGCAGCCAATGCGTGGACTTTGCACGGCTGGTGGCCGACTTCACGCTGTGGTACCAGAGCAGCCTCTTCGGCGAGGTGCTGCTCAATGAGGCGGCCGACATGGAGAGCCAGTGCACGCGCTACACCGCCAACAAGCGCCTCTTCGACGAGCTGCCCCTGCGCTTCAAGCTGGAAGACATTCTGGGCCGACGCGGACTGAGCAAGAGCGAGGGCACCGTGCGCACCATGCTGTGGCGCTGGCGCAAGGAGGGCTTTGTGACCTATCGAAATGGCACCTACACCAAGAAAGCGTCACAATAAGTCACAATAAGAAAATCTGTTTCACATACATCGGTGGAAAATTCTTAGGGATTTCTGCCGATGTATGAGATTTTCTTACTATTTTTACAAAAATTTAGACGTTATGGAAGAGAACATACCTGATAAGACCTCTTGGCACGGCCAAGTGCAGCTGGACTACCAGCCCAGCGCCAGCAGCGCCACAGTGCTGGAAGGCACACCGCTGCTACACAGCCTCACGCTGGAGAACGATGATACCTGCGACTGGCAGCAGGTAGAGGTGAGCATAGAGGGCGAGCACATGGAGCCCTCTGAGTGCACCATAGACTCACTGCCCATGGGCACACGCGCCGAGGCCGACGTGAAGTTGGCTCCCAGCCTGGACCACCTGATGCACCTCAACGCCGAGGAGCAGACCACCTTCACCGTGAGCGTGCGCATAGGCGGCACGCTGGTGTGGCAAGAGGAGCACCCCATCACGCTGCAGGCTTTCGATCACTTTGCGTTCGACTTCGACCAGCCCGCCGAGCCTGTCACCAAGCAGACCATCTGGGAGCGCAAGCTGCTGGACTTCTCGCTGCGCAACAACCTGCTGAATACCAAGCTGGGCAAGCGCGTGATACCATTCATCTCCTTCGATATCGAAAAGCTGGAAGACCTGTTGCAAGACGGTGACAGCTATCAGGCCCTGCCATGCCTCGCAGAGGGCTTGAAGCCCGAAGACGGCATGTACAACAGTCAGCTCCAAGCGGCCAACCTGCGTGTGAAGGTGGTGGATCAGCAGCTGCACGACAAGCTGGTGTCTTACCTCAGCGAAGCGGAGCTGAAGAATGCCCTGAAGTATATCTACCGCACAGCCCGCACCACCATGGAGGAGAACGGTGCCAACAGCCTCTTCATGGCGCTGGGCATGCTGCGCTGGTTTGAGAACGACAAGAGCACCCAGCCACGCTATGCGCCCATCTTGCTGCTGCCAGTGGATCTGGTGCGTAAGGGTGGGGCCACGGGCTATGTGATCCGCAGCCGCGATGAAGACATCATACTCAACACCACGCTGGTGGAGATGCTCCGCCAGGAGTTTCGCATCAATCTGGGGGCGCTGAACCCGCTGCCCCTCGACGACCATGGCGTGGATGTGAAGCGCATCATGCAGGGCGTGCGACTGGCCATCGCTAAGCAGAAGCGGTGGAGCGTGCTGGAGGAAGCCCTCTTGGGACTCTTCTCGTTCAGTAAGTTCGTGATGTGGAACGACATACACACGGGGGCCGACAAGCTGAAAGACAACCCCGTGATAGCCACCCTGATGGCGCAGCAGCTGAAGTGGCAAGACCAGACGGAGCCTGCCGATGCACGCCGCCAAGACAAGGAGGTGGAGCCTAAGGCCTATGCCATACCGATGGATGTGGATTCCAGTCAGATGGAAGCCGTGGTGATGAGTGGTGAGGGCAAGAGCTTCATCTTGCACGGCCCTCCCGGCACGGGCAAGAGCCAGACTATCACCAACATGATAGCCAACGCCCTCTACCAAGGCAAGCGCGTGCTCTTCGTGGCTGAGAAGATGGCGGCGCTGAGCGTGGTGCAGAAGCGCCTCACCAAGGTGGGACTGGAGCCCTTCTGCCTGGAGCTGCACAGCAACAAGGTGACCAAGCAGCACTTCCTCTCGCAGATGGAGAAGGCGCTGAATGCCATTCACATAGCCAAGAGTGACGACTTCGAAAAGACCTCGGCGGCACTCTTCGAGCACCGCAAGAAGCTCATAGCTACCATGGAAGCCCTGCACCGCAAGCACCAGAGCGGCTTCTCACTCTATGAGTGCATCTCTGGCTACATGGCCTTGAAGAACGAGGAGCTGGTCTATGACCTGCCTGCGCTGAGCGAGGTGACACCCACCAAGATGAAGGCTTGGGCCGAGGCTTTGCAGAGCCTCGACACCGTCTTTGCGATATGTGGCCATCCGCATGGTCATCCGCTCAGTGGGCTGGAGCCAAAGGATGCCCGCAAAGAGCACCTCGATGCCCTGCGGCAGTTGCTCCCCACCTATGCCGACCGCCTCGCTGCCTTTGAGCGCGTAGGAGAGGGGAGAGAGCTGAACCAAGCCCTCGCCCTGGCAGCCTCGGTAGCTACCTATAAAACCGATTATAACACCCTGCTGAGTCGTGCCAAAGACAGCATCCTCAGTGAGAAGCCACAGCTGCTGCGCGACGAGATGGCGCAGATAGCACAGAAGTGGTTCCTGCCACGCTTCTTCGCCAAGCGCAGCTTCATGAAGCGCATCAAGGCCACAGCCCCCACCGCCACGTGGGAGGGCATGGGAGGTCTTATCAGTGGGCTGGAGAATGTGCAGCAGCAACAGACAGCCCTGGGGCAGCAGATAGGTGAAAGCAGCGCGTTAATAAAGAATCCTAACGGAAAGGAAACCAGCGACTTGCTCGGTGCATACAATGCGCTGATGCAGGTGCAGCAACAGGTCGATGAGCTGGCCGTGGTGCCACTGCCGCAGACCGAGGTGGGAGCCTACATCACAGCCGCCACGCAGCGCTGGCTGGCCCACTATGACGGGCTGAGAGACTGGTGCCAATGGACCATGAAGAAGCATGAGCTGCAAGACATGGGACTGGCTGGTGCCATCTACTACATAGAGAAGCAGCACAAGAGCGGCTCTGACACAGCCAACGCCCTGCAGCGCGGCCTCTATCACCAGCTCACCCTGCAGCTGGTAGATGGCGACGACGACCTGCGCATGTTCAACGGCCTGATCATGGAAGACCTTATCAAGAAATACAGGCAAGAGACGGCCAACTTCCAAGAACTCACGAAGAAAGAGCTCTACTGCAGGTTGGCAGCCAATGTGCCCTCGCAGATCATGGAGGCTGCCTCCTCATCGGAGATGGGCATCCTGAAGCGCAACATAGCCAATGGTGGGCGCGGCGTGAGCATACGCAAGATCATGGATCAGATACCTACGCTGCTGCCACGCCTCTGTCCCTGCATGCTGATGAGCCCCATCAGCGTGGCACAGTTCATAGACCTCAATGCTCCGAAGTTTGACCTCGTGATATTCGACGAGGCTTCGCAGATGCCTACCAGCGAGGCCGTGGGCGCCATAGCCCGAGGCAAGTCGCTGGTGGTGGTGGGCGACCCTATGCAGATGCCGCCTACCAGCTTCTTCGAGACCTCGATGGTGGATGAGGAAGAGGCCGCGCTGGACGATATGGACAGCATCCTCGACGACTGCATCACGCTCTCCATCCCATCGCGCTACCTCACCTGGCACTACCGCAGCAAGCATGAGAGCTTGATAGCCTTCAGCAATACCCACTATTACGACGGACGGCTCTACACCTTCCCATCGGTGGACGACCGCGTGTCTAAGGTGAGTCTGGTGCAGGTAGATGGAACTTACGACAAGGGCAGGACGCGCAGCAATGCCGCCGAGGCCAAGGCCATCGTGGCAGAGGTGATGCGCCGACTGGCCGATGAGGAGCTCTGCAAGCGCAGCATAGGCATCGTGTCATTCAGCAAGGTGCAGCAGAACCTTATAGAAGATGTGCTCACCGAGGAGCTGGCCAAGCATCCCGATTTGGAAGCCAAGGCTTATGGCGGCGAGGAGCCTATCTTCATCAAGAACCTTGAGAATGTGCAGGGCGATGAGCGTGACGTGATACTCTTCTCCGTGGGCTATGGGCCCGACAAGTACGGACGGGTATCGATGAACTTCGGCCCGCTGAACAATGAGGGTGGTGAGCGCCGCCTGAACGTGGCTGTGTCGCGCTCTCGCTACGAGATGATCATCTTCTCTACGTTGCGGGCAGAGCAGATAGACCTGCGCCGCACACAGGCCAAGGGCGTGATAGGACTGAAGCAGTTCCTCGAGTTTGCCGAGCGGGGCATGAGCGCCATACCTGCCATCAAGCAGGTAGATGCGCAGGAGAGTGTGCTCATAGGCGAGATAGCTGCGGCACTTGAGCAGCGCGGACTGAAGGTGGACACCATGGTGGGTAAGAGCAACTTCAAGGTGGACATTGCCGTGCTGAACCCCAACAAGCCCGATGAATATATCATGGGCATACTCTGCGACGGACGCAACTACTACGAAACACCTACCACGCGCGACCGCGAGATCTGTCAGCCTAACGTGATGCGCATGCTGGGCTGGGAGGTGATGCGCGTGTGGGCGGTAGATTGGTTCGAGAACCGTGTGAAGGTGATAGACCGCATACTGAAGCGGCTGGGAGAAATCACTCAGCCACAACCAAAAGAGGAGGCTGATGCTGGGCAAGCGGAGAAGCAAGTGAAGGCCGAGAAGGCTGGAAATGAGGTGAAAGTGGTGAAGTTCAACTTGGCTGCCGAACAGCCCGTAGTGGCTGTGAATGAGCGCGCTAAGCCGTATGAGAAGCTCACGCTGGCCAAGTATAGGGGTGTGCCAGGCATAGAGAAAGTGCTGGAGCGCCCCGACCGTGTGAAGGAGCAGGTGATGCAGCTGGTGAAGGCGGAGCAACCCATCACCAACACCTATATCTATAAGCGCATTGCCAATGCTTGGGTGCTGCCTCGTGTCACTCCACGCCTGCAGGAGCTGGTGGACCAGTGCTTGCTGAGCTGCTTCAAGGATCCACGCGATCAGGGCAAGGGCTACACCTACTGGGCCGACAAGAGCCAGTGGCAGAGCTACAGCATCTATCGCACCGACTCGGAGCGTGATGCGCAAGATATCCCTGTGGCCGAGTGGCAGAACGTGGCGCTCTACATCGTGGAGCAGCAGGTGTCGCTGAGCCGCGACGATCTCAAGCGCATGATGGCTAAGCAGTTGGGCTTCCGCCTTGGCTCTGGCATAGACGCCCTTCTGGCCAGCGCTATAGACGCTTTGGTAAAGGATGGCAAGTTGGCAGAGACGGACGAAACGTTAACCATTACGGCTCGCCGTAATGGTTAAAAATTAAAAAACAGTACGGCTGCGCCGTAAAATGCAAAAATTAAAAGATGCAAAGATGCAAAAAAGCTGGTGCCGTAGGCATCATATTTGGTAGCCAGCCATGTCAATGGCTGAAAATGAGGATGCTATATAGAGACAGCGTGCCATAGGTACGCAACGTATGGGGGGTGGCGTACCTAAAGGCACGCATTCAATGGCCGTTATTTATCCAGCCATTGACATGGCTGGCTACCCTATTAAGCCCCTCTGGGGCTTATACCCCGCAATGTCTAATTTTTAATGTTATAATGTTATAATGTTATAATGTTTTAATATTGTTGTGGCAAAGCCTCAACATGCTCCTCTGGGGCTTACAAACCGCAATGTTTTAATTTTATAATGTTTTAATGTTATAATGTTTTAATATTGTTGATGCAAAGCCTCAACATGCTCCTCTGGGGCTTACAAAACGCAATGTTTTATTTTTTGCATATTTGCATCTTTTAATTTTTGCATTTTACGGCGTAGCCGTACGGCATTACTTGCGAAACTTGAGATAAAAAAATATAATCCCTCCCCCTTGGGGGAGGTTAGGAGAGGGACGCCTCCTGCATAGGATGAGTGCAAGGCTACGTGAAAGCCCTCACCTTACCTCTCCCAGAGGGAGAGGGATGTGTTTGGAAATCCCTCCCCCCTTGGGGGAGGTTAGGAGAGGGAACGCCTCCTGCATAGTATGAGTGCGATGCAATGTGATAGCCCTCACCTTACCTCTCCCAGAGGGAGAGGGATGTGTTTGGAAATCCCTCCCCCTTGGGGGAGGTTAGGAGAGGAACGCCTCCTGCATAGTATGAGTGCAAGGCTACGTGAAAGCCCTCACCTTACCTCTCCCAGAGGGAGAGGGATGTGTTTGGGAGCCTCTCCCAGAGGGAGAGGGACTAATGAATAAAAAACTTAAAGAAATAATTTATAATTCATAATTCTAGAAGATGAAAAGTTTTTTCAGAGCGGCACTCCTCGTGAGCGCCATGCTGCTAAGCCTTGGCTTACATGCGCAGCAGAACAACAATGACAAGAAGACTTGGGCCAACTATGAGAAGTATGCGGCTGCCAATGCAGCCCTCACCACAAGGCCCGTAGCAGTGTTTATGGGCAACTCCATCACGGAGAACTGGGCACGCATGCATGCCGACTTCTTCACGGAGAACAACTATGTGGGCCGTGGCATCTCTGGCCAAGTCACGGCACAAATCTTGGCACGCTTCCAAGCTGATGTGGTGGCGTTGCGTCCTAAGGTGGTGGCCATTCTGGCGGGTACCAACGACATCGCGCAGAACCTGCAGTATATCGA